>CAZFLY010000019.1:0-37983 GCA_964519995.1 uncultured Pirellulales bacterium
CTAAAATTGAACCTCTTAATATTACGATACCAGGCACAATAAAGGAGATCCACGAGGCATATATAGGATGTCGTAAATATGCATAAACTCCTTTTTTGCATAACCTGCTTTCATAATAATATCTGTCGATTGTGAACGCAGGAATAAGAAAGATAATTAATCCAACTCCAATTAAAAAGATGCCAACTATAATGTTGATTAATCCTGTATAAATAACAAATCTTAGTTCAGGAAATACAATATTTTGAATAGCAAATACAATTGCAGCTAAAATCAATGAAATTATAGTAAATTTTGGACCAACACCCCATCTTGTCATTTGTTTATTATTCATTTTTAGTTTTATTAGGGACAGTTGCCGTTTTCTGTGCATCCGCCTTAGTATTGTAGCGACTATCTTGCTGCTTGCAATGACAACGAACATCAAGTATCGAGCCATCCTTCTTTTTCAATTTGGTTATTTAATTTTCTTTTCACACATATAGGCAGCCATAAGGGCACCGGGTACTCCGCCTATTTGCGTAGCCCAGCACGAGCCGATATATAGATTCTTAATAGGCGTAGCGACATTAACGTCCATTGCTCTTGAATAGAATTTCTTTTCTGGATTCCAGCTCCATGCAGAACTTGCACCGGCTGTGTTGTGCGTATAACGCTCGTATGTTAGTGGAGTCGCTGCATCTTGATATTCTACTAAGTTCGTCAGGCCAGGCACGATGATCTGTGCCCTTTTAATTAAAGCATTTGCCGCTTTATCTTTTAATTGTTTGTATTTTTGTTTGTCTGAGCCGCCCCAGTTTTCCATCCACCCTGTAGGAGGCATCGCCTGCAGCATTAGCGAAGATCTGCCCTTAGGAGCAAGCTCAGAATTCATCAACGAAGGGGAATAGAGACTGAAAGATGTTTTTCCAAAAAAATCTTCATCGTTTTGACTATTTATATCTTCGCCTTTTTTCCCTTCGGCATACATCACATAGGGCAGCTTCATGTATTTTCGCAATTCATCGTTTGAGATTTTCAGGCCCAGATAAACCGTGAAGATTCCTTCGGATACCGCAGCGTTTTTTATCTTTTCCTGTAATTGGGTAGGAACAAGGGATTTATTATCGAGGAGTTTGAGAAAGGTTTTTTTGTAATCGCTGGCAGATATTACATAGTCAGCGTCGAGGTTCCGGCCGTTACTTGAAACACCAATCGCTGTACAATCTTTGGTCAGTATTTTATCTACGTATGAATTTAGCTTTAATTGTCCGCCTGAATCCTTAAAATTATCCGCAAGTACATTAGCCCACGATTGCATGCCATCAGAGACGGTCCAATAGTCTTCGAGCATGACAAACGCCCCACCGAGAATCCAGGCTCCCATGTCGGGATAGAAAAGATTAGTCAGAAAATTGTAGAGTTCTGATTGTTCTGGAAAGTACCGAGCGTTGAATTCCCCTATGGTTATATCGGCATACTGCTTTGTTATTTTCATCGACTTGTGCTCACGAATTAGATATGAAGCTATTGCCAATGAAAGACGTGGGCCGCTATACAGCAGAGGAATAGGTCTTTCTGCGGAGAATCGGGCCGCACTGTGCATCTGGTCTACTTCGGCGAAGTATCTGTTGAGGCTGTCCTTTTCTGCCGGAAATGCATCATATAGCATCTTCTTGAAATCCTGATACGAATTTGGCATGCAGTCGAGATTATCCGACACCCAGCGTGCCCTCTGCCTGACGAATGATATTTTGTCAAGCACTCCAATGTCAATCATCGCCTTGAATATTGATGGAGAGGCTTCGAAGGAAAGTGTTCCGCTTTCAAAGTAGAAACCTTGCCTATAGAAGCCAGCAGTGTATCCTCCCGGTGCCGAATGTGATTCAAATATTGTGACTTTGTGCCCTTGTTTTGCGAGCAGGTTACCGGTGACGAGGCCGCCGATACCAGAGCCTATAATAGCTACAGATTTACCTATCATCTTGACTGCCTTTCAACATTGCTGCACCAAATTTTGCGAGCATCATAAGTGTAGTCGAAGAACCTCATCAATCCTCCACGCGAATGTGGTAAACAATCTTTTGAATTTTGATTTGTCATTTTTACATTTTGATTTCTAATTTTTTATTTTCCCTCTATCCTTCGTCCTCTGTCATCCCTCCACCTACCGTAGTAGCTGAAAAAAATTACTATAGTCATCCGTCCACATTTTGATTGAGCCAAGGTCTTTATCAGCAATTCGAGGTGAAGATGCATCAACAATACACTTCTGACTAAGAAAGTTTATATCTTTTGTCAGTAGAATCCAATCCGCCTCATAGGAAAGATCATCACAGGCCTTTGAAACAATATTAGATCCAGAAAGGTTATACTCGTCAGCTAACTTCCAGATAATTGGTCGAAAATCCAAATATCGATTCGAGATGTGAATTGCGATGACTCCCCCATCGCGAATGTGTCGCAGGTAGACATTGAACGCCTCCTTCGTCAGCAGATGGGCCGGTGGTGTACCGCCACAGAAGGCATCCAAAGCCAGAATATCGAATCTCTGTGGCTCCTCATTTTCAAGAGAAACACGAGCATCACCCAAAACGATATCTACCTCGGCTTTGCAGTCGGACACAAAGCTGAAGTAGCCGTCCTTGGTCGCCGCTAACTCGACTATAGCAGGATTAATCTCGTAGATTCGATAATAGTCACCATCTCGCCCATATGTGGCCAGCGTTCCAGCCCCTAATCCTATTATGCCTACCCTCATCTGATTATTAAGACGGTCGGTACTCTTATATCGAGGGTGATTTATAATAGCCAGTCCAATACCGCTATTTTCTGTGTAATAGCTCGTCGGTAATCTACGATCATGCTGCAATTGGAATCCATGCACGGTCTGCCCATGGAACAGCACATTTTGATGTTTTGTTAAATCAGGCGGACTTAATTCTACTACTCGCAGAATACCATAGAAATTACGGCGCATGGCGATTGTTCTTTTCCAAGGTATATCAGTGGCTAAATACTCATCAAAACCAAGCCTTGCCGCAACTGCAAATATTGTGTTTTGGTAGCTCTGTGGCAACCGTTCGATCAACAAGAAGAACGGTGCAATGCCCAACACAAACACCATGGCAGCAGCAGGGACACGAAGTCCCCATCCCCATCCGGGAATGTTCAACAGCGATCCCCGTTCGCAGAGCACAGCTACAAGTACAGCGCAGCCGCAAACAAAGTAGCCAATATATAACTCCCAAAGAACTTGAAAGAAGTAGGGAGCAATGATCCCGACGAAAAAACCGCCTAATGCGCCACCTATAGATATTATCAGGTAAAATTGTGTTAGATAGCGTGAACTGGGCTTGAGTTTCACCAGTTCGCCGTGACAGAGCATGCAGCAGATGAAGAGGGCAAAGTAATATACCGACATCTGCTCAATAATTCCCACGTCATAAATGCCACCCACTGCCGCCGTCGGCATCTTTAATATCGTTCTGCCAACAAATAGCATTATCACACCGGCGGTAATGACGAACAGCGGCCTGAAGTAAAACCATTGACTTGAAAAGCACAAGATGAATGTCACCAAGTAGATGCCTAACGGCAGAACCCAGAAGAAGGGGACAACAGCAATTTCTTCTGTGACCTGATTCGTGGTGGCCAGCAGTACCGTCGACGCGGCTGCTGCTAAGGTCAACCAAAGCATACGCTGTAGCCAGTTAAGTTTCCCTGTTTCAGAAGACTCAGCGGAAAAATTAACAAACTGATGATTAGAGGATGGTTGAGTCTTGCTGTGTCTTCCTGATTGCCATGCTATGAGGCCGCAAAACAACGCGAAAACAAGATATAGACCAGCCCAGATTTCGGTCTGGAGACTTAAGGCAAAGTTGGGCTCTACCAGGAACGGATAACTCAGAAGCCCCAGCAATGAGCCTGCATTGGATAGTGCATACAATCGGTACGGGGAGTAAGAGCGAAATGCCTGACTGAACCATGCTTGTAATAGCGAACTGGTGGTCGAGAGAATGAAAAACGGCAAGCCTACACCGATTGTAAGCAAACCAATGACTTGCACGACTGGGATATACCCGGCTGTAGGCTTCCAGGTAGCGCCGGGAAGCAACGGCAATCCCCAGGCAAGCGTCTGTAACGCGAGTAAACCAATTGAAACAACCAACAAAAGCAGATGGACTATGCTCTGTCTTCGAGCTGAGAGCTTGCTGACTATCTCGTGCGAATAGGCATAGCCGCACGCCAGCAGCACCTGGAAGAACAACATGCAGGTAATCCATACATTTGCTGTGCCGCCGAACCAAGGCAGAATATACTTGGCAATGATCAACTGCACCTGAAACAGTAGCATCGCACTCAAAAAAACCGTCAAAACATATAGAGCCATTAATTTCGTTCCATTTGAAAGTATAGCACGCCTAAGTTCTTATACCATAATTACCAATATCCTGACAATGTTGCAGACTGCAGCTCACGATTGTATTATAATCTGATTCATTTTTGCGTCAGACAAGCCAGTGAAACTAACGTCCCTTAGCTTGTATTTCCTATAAAAGCCCTAAAAATGCTTTATTTTGAGGTTTTTCTCTTGACATCGAGTTTTCCCGAGTATTATAATACGCATTAAATAAAAGCATCTTTTTATTCGCATCAGTATGCATACAGTTTGAGGAGGATGGCTATTCTTTTTGCGTAGTTTATCTTAAGGAGGAAAAAATGCAGGGTGGAAAATTTCTGATTGTATCGTTGATGTCATTGTTCATTTTCTGTGGACTTACTGTCGAGGTTTGGGCCTTACCAACAGTTGAGTTCCACTCGAGCTCTTGGTCTTTGAGTATTGATGGCTCTTATAAAGTATTAACAATCAGTGACGCTTGGATTTGGGCGGTCAATGGTGACTGGACTGATCCATTGTATGATCGCGGAGAAGTCAGAATACCAGAGATGACAGTAACTGGAAATTCAATAGATGGTTGGACTTTATCCGGAGGAACTATTAAAATATTCGATTGGGAATTTCCAGCGACTGAATATATGGTTGGCACATTGGGAGTTGGCGACCTCATACCGGATGGTAATGACTTAACTGCATATACCAACTTACAAACTGACATCGTTGTTACCAGTGTTAACAATTCTATTGGCTCAGATGCACTGGATCAGATCGACGCTGTCGGAAAGTTGGACTTTAATCTCGACTTTGTCGGTTATGCTGTGGAGCCGGATCAACTTGATTTTGAAACTGCGCTCCAGAAGGGCAAAAAGGGCGTCGTATACGAGTATTATTCAGCCAAGAAAAAGAAAGGTGTCGGGGACGGTTCTATGACCGTTATTCCCGCCCCTGGTGCTCTTGTTCTTAGCAGTGTTGGTCTTGTATTTGGCAGCGCTGGAGCAAATTTGGTCAACTGGCTGCGCAGGCGAAAAAAAGGGTAGAGTATCCGGCTCGTCTTAGCAAGGTCATAACTTGATACTGCAAAAAAGTGTTTTCATAGCGGGGGAAACACTGAATAAATCTAAAATTCAATTAGCGCTTTAACTACACCATCGCGATAGTCCACAACCATATCAAAGGCCTTCTTGGTTTGTTCAAGCGCAAACCTGTGCGTTATCATAAAATCAACGCTGACTTTTCCCGTAGCAATCAAATCGATCGCTGCTTGAGTGCACTTATTCTGTCGCCTGACGTTTATTATCGTTAGCTCCTTTCTACGAAGCTTATCAATAAGGAATGATATCCGCTCTATACGTGGAATGCCAATGAGCATCAGTTTGCCGCCGGGCTTGAGCAGCTCGATGGCCTGGTCGATGGTTTCCTGCTGGCCCGCACATTCATACACTACGTCCATTCCACCAGGCTGTCTTTCGAGAATTTCACTGACCACATTCTGCGTAGTTGGATTGCCTACCCAGGCGACGCCACTTCGTCTGGCTATATCAATACGCTCAGGTATTTTTTCGGTCATATAGCAGGTGGAAATCCCAGCAGCCTTGGCGGCGACCATACAGCACAATCCTACAGGACCCGCACCTAGTACAGCCACATCAGCATCTCTCGGCAAATATGAGTTCTTCACCGAGTATACAGCGATAGCCAGAGGTTCGCACAAGACGCCCTGCTCAAGTGTGATTTTGCCTTCCGTAGGAAAACAGTTTTCTTCAGGCATGATGATATATTCGCAGAGACAGCCATTGCCCTGACCAGGCGTACCGAGAAACCGCAGGTTATAGCACGTGTTTTCCCTGCCCATTCTGCATTGATTGCATTTGTGACAGGAAACGGCCGGGTCAACGACCACAATGTCACCGGCTCTAACTCGGGTCACCGAGCTGCCGACAGCCTTAACTGTCGCAGCGCATTCATGGCCTACTATGAAGGGATACTTGACTACTTGTTCGCCGATTTTGCCGGTCTCGTAATAATGCACGTCGGAGCCACAGATACCAACCCAGTCAATTTTAAGTAGTACATCTGTATTCTTTTCTATCTTCGGCTCGGGCACATCCCGCAATTCCATCTGGCCAATGCCCGTCAACATAACTGCTTTCATAGATACAACTCCTCAGAGAAATGTTTGTCTGGCAACAGCTATCTCTCGGCAACCAGTCTTATTTCAAATATCTGGGGCCAATACTTGCCCGTCACAAATAATCGGTCGCCGGCAGCATCATACGCAATACCGTTTGGAACTTCTGCCTGACTATTGGACACAAGCTTTAAGATCTCCTGCAAGTTTACCCAGCCGGACACTTGTCCTGTCTTAGGGACAATCATGACAATACGCTCGGTGGGCCAGAGATTGGCGTATATGTGGCTTTTGACATATTCAAGCTCGTTAAGACCCTCGATGGGCCTTGTTCCGTCTCGAACCTCGATTGAGCCAACTTGGTCAAAAGTTTCAGTATCAAGAAGCCGCAGTGTTGCCGTACCATCACTTAGTATTAGATGTTCGCCATCATACGTAAGGCCCCAGCCTTCGCCGGAGTAGTTGAACGTATCAAGCACTTCAAATGTGTTCCTGTCATAAACAAATCCGACACCGGATTTGTATGTCAATTGCACTATTTCGTTTCCACAGATGGCTATTCCCTCGGCAAAAAATTCATCAGCCAACTTGTGCAGTTGCAGAATTCTTCCGGCACTCAGCTCAACTTTCCGCAACGTCGACTTTTCATAAAGACCGGTGCTTTCGTAAAGAACTCCGTCTTCGAATACGAGGCCCTGCGTAAAGGCCTGAGAATCATGAGGGTATGTGGCAACAACTTTACACGTGTAATTAACCGGTCCACCGGATGTTCCGGAGCTCGGGCAGGAGACAATGACGACGCTTAGCGAGGACATCAGAAGCACCAAACAAATAAACCTCGAATGTTTCTTATAAAAGGTGGGCATTAAGATTGGTTTACCTACACATTGAATCTGAAATTGATAATGTCGCCATCCTGAACGATATAGTCTTTGCCTTCGAGGCGGGTTTTCCCTGCTGCCTTGACGGCTTTTTCGTCACCAAGCTCTTTCAAATCACCGAAGCTAAAAGTCTCCGCGCGGATAAAGCCTCTCTTTATGTCACTGTGGATTTTCCCTGCTGCATCGAGAGCGGTTGTGCCATTTTTTATTGGCCAGGCTCGCAGCTCATTTGAGACGATAGTGATAAAACTAATAAGACCGAGCGCCTGATAACAACTCTTGACAAATTTATTAGCTGCCGGTTCAACAATACCCAAATCTGCCATAAATTCAGCCCTGTTTTTAACATCCAATTGTGCCAGCTCGTATTCAAGTTTGGCGCACATTGCGGTAACAGGCACCGATTCGTCAATGACACCGACAAAATCAACCGTTTTACTCATCTTGTTTTCGCCAACGTTCACCGTCACGGCCATCGGTTTTAGTGTGAGAAAACCCAGCGACTTTATCATCTCAACTTCAGCATCGGTCTCGATTGCGGAGCTTATGGGCTTTTCTGACTCGATTGTCTCCTGCAGCTTTTTGTGAAGGGCCAATTCGGCTTTATCCTGTGTCTGGGTTTTGGTAGGTTTATTGACCTGTTTTTCAAGACGTTCGATGCGAGTGGTGACAAGCTCAAGATCGGAAAGCAACAGCTCGGTCTGCAATTCCGACAAATCACCATGAGGGTCTATACGATTTCGGTAAGGTGGAATAGACAGATCTTCGAATGCTCGTACTATTAAAACGAGCATATCGACGGTTCTGATCTGATTGATTAATCGTCTTGCCGCTGCTCTACCATGCTCATCGGTAAAGCTAAAGCCAGGGATATCAAGACAGTCAATAGTCGTGTGGGTCGTCTTCTTGGGCTTGTAATATTTTTCGAGCCAGTCGAGTCTTTCATCCGGTACCGGAACAATCGCCTCTTCAATTGCAGTTGAGCCTGGCGGAGAAAGTGCTTTGCCACTTATAGCTGAAAGAATCGTACTTTTACCTGATTGCAGAAGACCGAGCAGTGCAACTTTCAACTTGACAGCTCCTTATTTATAGATGGTATTCCCATGCGCATCATAAGCAACAATGGCTGGAAAATCAAGAAGCTCAAGTTTCATTATGGATTCTGTGCCAAGTTCTTCATAGGCGATTATTTCCGCTGAAACGATGTATTTGCTCAATAGCGCCCCCGCCCCACCAATAGTCGAAAGATGAATAGCCCCATATTCTTGTAATGCTTGTCTGACCTCATCGCTTCGGTAGCCTTTTCCGATCATCGCCTTCAAGCCGTGCGCAATGAGCTTCGGACTAAATGGATCCATTCTGGAGGAAGTTGTTGGACCTGCTGCGCCTATTACTTTACCCGGCCTTGCCGGCGTTGGCCCGACAAAGTAAATAATTGATCCTTCAAGCTGAAATGGTAGTGTCTGGCCGGCATCAATCGCTTCGCACAGTCTTTTATGTGCCATATCTCGGGCTGTATAGACAACGCCATCGATGAGTACCTCATCACCAGCCTTCAGCACATGCGATACAGCATCATTAAGAGGCGGCTGTAACTTGACCGGTTCTGCCATAGCTATTCATCAGCCGAAATAGTACTTAGAATACTCTCGGGAATAAATAAGAATTCTACATCATATTCAGGAATCTTGCTAACCTAAAAATGGGAGCTTGAGGAAAAACTAAGAGCGTCTAACGAAATGAGAAAATGTCATTCTGAGTGGAACACAATGGAGCGAAGAATCTGGCCTGCATAAGAAATTTCTCATTCGTAACCCAGATCCTTCGCTTCGCTCAGAGCCTGCCCTGAGCTTGCCGAAGGGATGACAATGTAAAGATATAGCCATTTTATTAGAGGCTTGCTCTGTTGAAAGGCCTCACCGTCATTTCGACCGGAGCCCCCGGTCTTGCTTTCGCCCGCTGCCTCGTCTTGCGACGAGAGTCGCAGAGGCAAGCAAGAAAGCACTGGGGCGAAGTGGAGAAATCTACTTAAAAACAGATTTCTCGACTCGCCCTTCGACTTCGCTCAGGGCAGGCTCTTTGGGCTCGCTCGAAATGACATTTTGAACTCTTTTCAACAAAGCATTAGAGGCTGTAAGACTAACCATCCATAAAGCATCGGCTAAACTGAGGGCAAGCTCAGTCGAGCTGGAAGTGCTGGCTTATTGATACGGCTTTTTAAATGGCCAGCCGTATTTCTCAAACTGGCCAAACTCCATTTCTGACGTGTCGGATGGGTCTTTACCCAGGGCTGAACGCACCTCTCCCACATGCGCATCCACAAATACCGCGTTGGCCGTGCCGCCATTTAAGTCTCCACTCGGATGACTGTGGTAGGTACCGAACCAATCGCGATCATCAGGACAAAGGGCATTGTCGTTGAGAACGTGAATGCAGCCTGGCCTTACCCACATATTCTCCTCAGAGAAGAAGAACACCTCATTTTTACTCCTTGTTATCTCCGAGTACTGCAGGACACCACCCCCCTTTGTTAGGTTTCGGACAGGATTGGAGCCGAGGTAGGCGTTCATGCTGTAGCTGTAGTATGGAACTATAGGTATGGAAGGATCATGTTCGGGATGATTCTCACCCTCGGACCTGGCAAGGACCGCAAATGATGGACAAAGATGGACCTTATCTTCAGGCAGGTAGTACCAGAACGGGCCGTCTGCAGGATATCGCGGGTCGTGCCACCGACAGTAACGACTGTACCCAGATACAGGTTGCTGAGTCTTGACGAGGGAGAGCCACGCTTCAGGATACCGGCCGTCGTAATCGTCGAGATATATAGAGTGAGCTATGCCATATTGACGCAGGTTTGCCCTGCAGGTCATCTCCCTTGCCTGTTCCTTTACTCGCTGCAAGGCTGGCATTAATATCGCCATCAGTATCGCAATAATGGCAATTACGACAAGTAGTTCTATTAGCGTGAATGCTCTACGGTTTTTCATAGCGTTGCACCCCTAAAATCTCACCTTCGTTCACCTATACACGTCTTGTAGGATACGCCAAAGTGCCTTTTTGTTCCCTTGATTTGCTCTTTTGAGCCTAAACCGAACATTTTTATTGTAGCGTTGTCTCGATTTCATTGCAAGGGAAAAAAATCTTGCGATGACTCAATTCTTGATCGAGCTTCGGCCTGGAAAGTTCATGCTTTTGAAGTATTCTATGATTGAGGAGGGCAAATATAGCCAAAAACCAATATTACTTTTTCCACGCGATGATATAATACTATGATTATGGCAAAATATCCCATATTTCTGGAACTGCGTGGTCGGCGGGCGGTTCTGATAGGTGGCGGAACCGTTGCTGTGCGCAAGGCACATGCGCTATTGGACGCCGGTGCCAGGCTCGTCGTTGTAGCTGAGAAGCCGAGCGATGTGCTTATAAACCTGTGCACTGCCAGAGGTGCAGAGCTAATCCGTTCAAAATATTCCAAGAACTATCTCAGCAAGGCCGTGCTTTCGATAGCCGCAACAAATGATCCAAAGATCAATGCCCAGGTATATAAGGATTGTCAGGAGCTTGAGGTTCTGTGTAACGTAGTTGATGACCCTGAGCATTGTGATTTTTTTGTGCCCGCTGTTGTCAAACGCGGCGACCTGCAAGTAGCCGTTGGCACCGAGGGCAATTGCCCTGCATACGCAGGACACATCAGAAAAAAACTCGACAGGATTTTCACCGAAAAGCACGGCGAGTTTTTAGCCGAGCTTGAAAAGCTGCGAAAAAACATCATCGCGGAAGTGCCCAGTGCAAGCGATCGCAAAACGCTGCTGGGCAAATTAGTAGACGATGAATCCTTTGAATACTTTGAACAAAATGGATCTGCCGCATGGCGCGGCAGAGCCGAGAAAATCATCAAAGAGCATGTCCCCCAGGTGTGATTTCTACACCTCTATTTTGTCAATTTTTATCTGAAGATATTTCTGGCGATGGCCGATGCGGCATCTGCTGTTTTTACGCCTGCGAAAGTGTGTCGGGTAGAGCTTCGGCCCTTTTATCACAGATTTCTCGGCACTACCGTTGAACGAGGCGGAAACCTTTACGCCTTCAAGGTATGGTGTACCTATCTGGACTTTTTCGCCATCGCTTACGAAAAGGACTTTGTTCAGCTCAATTGTTTTTGCATCCGGCTCGATGTCCGTCAACTCGATATTTACACGGTCACCTTCGGCGACCTTGTATTGCTTTCCACCTTGCTCAATTACTGCATACATTATGTAAAGCTCCTGCATCTAACACTTGAAAACCAAATCGGGCCGATATAGTACATATCAGCTTGATTTTTGTAAAGAAAATATTGAAAGATTCTTGTATGCTATTGTCCAATGGAAATAGCAATGATACAAGAGAAAATCGTGCCGCTGGAGCAGCTCGAGCCGGCATATCTGGACCGAGGGATTTTCTTCGGCGACGGCGTTTATGAAGTTGTTCGCAGCTACAA
Organism: uncultured Pirellulales bacterium; assembly: GCA_964519995.1. Taxonomy (GTDB): domain Bacteria; phylum Planctomycetota; class Phycisphaerae; order Sedimentisphaerales; family Anaerobacaceae; genus CAZFLY01. The sequence continues at coordinate 11,874 of CAZFLY010000019.1, forward strand.
CGGCAAAATCTTCGCGCTGGATAAGCACCTGCAGCGATTTATCAGGAGTCTGACCGAAATCGGCATAAAAACCATAGACATTGCGCAGGTACGCACACAGATTGAGAGAGGCTTTGAAGCAGCAAGCATTTCCAACGCAAAGATATATTTCCATATTACACGTGGCTCAGGATTTCGAGATCACGTAGGCACTGATGACCTAAAGCCCAATTTCTTCCTGACCATTACAGAGCTACCCAACGTTACAGAGGAAAAAACAAAGGGTATAGCAGTTTCGACCCATCCTGATTGGCGTTGGAAAAGGTGTGATATAAAGTCATTAAATCTGCTGCCTAACGTCCTCGCACGTCAGGATGCCATGAGAAAAGGTTGCGCCGAGGCAATTTTTGTTGATGACGCCGGACTCATAACAGAAGGCGCAGCTTCGGCTTTTTTCTCAATCTTCGGACAAACACTTCAGACCGTTCCTCTTACAGCTAATATTTTACCTTCCATTACACGCAAATTTACACTTCAAGCTGGCAAGAAAATAGGATTAGAAGCAGTTGAAAAATCATTAACACCAGAGCAGGCACGTTCGGCAGATGAGCTTTTTATCGCTGTGACGACAAAAGATGTCGTACCTGTGGTTAGATTTAATGATAAGGTTATCAGTGACGGCAAGCCCGGCAGATATACGAAACTGCTAATTCAGGAATTCCAAAAGTTTGTAATATAAATCGTGGTTTTGTTACCCACTACCAAGAAACTCTTACCCATACCGTATAAATTTCAGTACCTCCCCCAGGGACCGCTGCTGTGTGTACCAACAAAACGTAGCGCACGAGATTGAACGGATAAAGAGAAGCCGGAGGGTAAAAAAATCAGAGGATAATAGGATTCTTGACCGTTCAAAGTGATTTTTGTAAAATTATGCTTTGTTGAAAAGCCTCGCCGTCATTTCGACCGAAGCGACGCGGAGCGTCGCGAAGTGGAGAAATCTACTCAAAAACAGATTTCTCGACTCGCCTTCGGCTCGCTCGAAATGACATTCTGAATTCTTTTCAACAAAGCAGTAAAATTACTGATGTTGTACGGATAAAAACATGTTTTTTAAGCGTATAAATAAGAAATCTATGTTCACCCCGTTAGAATACCCCGTGGCTTGCCACGGGGATGAAAATATTTGGTTCCTTTATAGTGAACACGGGGTTTAATGCCCCGTGTTAGTCCCGTTAGAAGGGCGAAGAGCTTCTAACAGGATTTACTGATTCATAGTCGTAAACACCTTTATTCTTTATTAAACTTTACCCGGAAGGAAAATAAAATGAAGTCAAGCCACCTTGAACAATCCTCCAGCATTTACCAAAATCGCCCTCGCTCATCAGTCTCGGCAAGGCACGTAACGAAAGCGATGCCGCTATCAGATATGCCGAGCCTTGACGGGCATACTCAAATAGAGAAATGGTATCAGCCACATTTAATTTGTTGTGTCCTTCTTTGCATAATCTTTGGTTCGTTGCCTGTAATAGCACAACCCTCGGGGGGGCCTTATGGTCCGATGCGGCAAAGGTATGATTTGCCCGAGGGAGCAGGCAAAATTTACTATGTAGCGCCCGATGGACAGGCTGAATCGTCAGGAGAAACGCTTGCTCAGCCAACCTCCCTGGCAGCAGCCATTGAGAAAGTAGTGACAGGTGACGCAATAGTGATGCGTGGCGGCATTTATCGTACCGGTGATTTGAAGTTAAACCAGGGGATTACCATGCAACCTTATGCGGATGAACAACCGGTGCTCAAGGGAACTTTGGTAGCAACCCAGTGGCGATCGCTACATAACGGATTATGGAATACTTCCTGGTCTCACTTGTTCCCTGCCAAGCCTGCGGATTGGTGGCGACGTCAATGGCACGGGAAACAAACTCCGCTGCATCGTTTCAATAATGACATGGTGTTCGTTGATGGTAAGATGTTGCAATCGGCTGGCTGGGAAGGCGAGGTCGACGCGAATTCGTTTTTCATCGACTATGATGAAGGGCTGGTGTATCTCAGCTTTGACCCGACAGACCGATTGGTGGAAATCACCGCCTTTGATGGTGCCCTTACTCGAGTAACTGACGAATGTCACGGCAAGACTTCGGATGGCAAGGGTCCTGTGATTAGGGGAATCACTTTTACCCAGTACCCATACCGTGCGCTCGAAGTGAGAGGAACTGACCCGGAGGGCTTGTCCCCTGAGTCCGAGCATGGAAAGGATGTTGTAGGGACGACATTTGAGAATTGCACCTTTAGTTATTGTTCACGCGTGGCTGCATATCTGCGGGGAGATAATTTAACAATGCGGCATTGCCTGGTGAGCGACACCAGTACGGAAGGGATCTACATTTTGAGCTCGTCCGACGTTCTACTGGAAAAGAATATCTTCACCCGTAACAACATTGAAAAAATTACCGGCTACTATCCCGCTGCGGTGAAGATATTCAATCAATGTTACCGTGTCACGTGCCGGGACAACTTGGTCATCGACCATCCGTATTCAAACGGTATCTGGTACGATGTGGGCAATGTTGATGGCCGGTTTATCAACAACCGGGTCGAGAACATAGGCAATATGAAAAGACGGTTCTCCAAAACGCGGTTCTGGCCGAGCGATAATGGGTTCTTCTTTGAAATCTCAAAAGGAGCGATTTGCGCCGGAAATGTGTTTGTCAATTGTGACCAGGGCATTTTCGTGATCAATAGTTCGGATGTCGAAATATATAACAACACATTGGTAAACAGTACCGTATGCATTGGGCGCACCGCGAGAACTGCTGCCGGTGACCACTTCGGCTGGCATCCCAGCACAGGTCCGGATGTTAACGAGCGGGACGGACACGTATTTGTCAATAACCTGCTCACAGCGGATGAACATTTTCGCAGACCCCTTCTGGTTTTGTGGCAGCCAGAATCCTTGTGTGAACGGCTCAATAAGCCACAAGTGAAACAGCTCGATTATAATGTGTATGTGCGACGTGGAGACTCAACATCTGAGCCATTGATTTTGTGGAGTCCCGCGGTGAATGATAATTGTCAGCTCACATTTGAGTCGCCGGAGGATTTGAATAAACTGCATCCGGAATTTTCAGCTCACAGTCAGAATTACCCCAATTATAATGGTCCCTTATTCAAGAGTCCCAAACTGGGCAATTACGAATTATTGAAGGCATTTCCGGGCGCTACTGCAGCATCCCCTCTTCCAACTGAAATCCGAGAACTTCTCTGCCGACCGAAGCAGGATTCTCGCTTTCCTGGTGCTTTCCCTCTATATCCCTAAATCCATCCCTAAATCGGGCCGCTTTATTACCCCCTACCGGCGAACCCTTGCTTTGATATTAAACAGTGCAGCACCACTCCAGGGACCTTGGCTTCTCACCCCTGCCAATAACGTAGAAACACGGGCATCTGAGAACACTCCGACTTGCAATCATGCAGCCGGCCTGGTATAATAGTAGTATTGTAAAACGAATTCGCCCAATCCGGAGAGGCATATGTGCGCATAATCTTTATGAATAAAGGTCGTTACATTATCTTCGGTTGGCTGATAGCAGGACTCGCGGTTACATCCCTGGCGGATTACGGAGGCACATTAGTCAGTAACGCCAGCTTTGAGGTCAGCAATGTTGGTGCCGATTTTGCCGATGAATGGGGGTCCGGTCCGTCGGGAGCGGTTACCTACCACAATCAGGAGCCAAACAAGGCGCACAGCGGCGAGGCATTCGTTAGTATGGTACCCGGTCCGGAAGGATGGTCGGTTTGCTGGTCGAACGTGGACATACCCGTTGCTCATGACACCAGCTACACAATCGCTGCGTTTGTTGCCGATGCCAACGGCGGGCAAAGCGGCCAAAATCCGGCTGGCACCGCAAATTTAAAACTTGAGTGGTACACTAATCGTGGCGACCCATACGACCAGCGTATAGACACTGATAATATCAATCTGACCGTACCCAGGGACGGCAGCTACTACTACTTCTCCGGCCAGGTCTATAACGACTCAGACGCACATTTCGTCAGAGTCGTTCTTGTTGCCTCGGAAGTTTCCGGCCAGACCCCAACCTTTAACTTCGATGACATTACCTTTGCACGCACTAACCTACTGGCCCGGCCGGATTTCAACGGCGACAGAACGGTCAACTTCACTGATTTCGCCTACCTCGCCCAGGGATATGGACAGGCCATTCCCACATACGATATGGACGGCGACGGCTCTTTCAGCATTGGCGACCTTGCCCTGTTTACGACCGACTGGACAAGGATAATTCCCGACCTGCCCGGCTACCAGTTCATCTGGTCAGATGAATTCGATGGCATCGAAATCGACTACTCAAAATGGACCCACGAAGTCGGCGACCACTGGTACAACAACGAAATCCAGTCCTATACTGCCCGCCCATGCAACTCGGTCGTCGAAAACGGCTACCTCGTCATAATCGCAAGAAAAGAACAATACGGTCCCAACAATTACACCTCCGCGCGTCTTCGCTCTCTAAGCAAAGCCGACTTCCGTTACGGCAGAATGGCCGCTCGCATCAAGCTGCCTACTGGCCAGGGCATCTGGCCGGCATTCTGGATGCTCCCAACCTACCAGATTTACGGCGGATGGCCCGACAGCGGAGAAATCGACATTATGGAAGCAATCAACCAAGCGGACCGCATCTACGGCACTATCCACTTTTCCAACGCCCAGCATGAGCGTGTCTCCTCTGGGGGTTCGTATTACGCGAGCGGTCTTAACTTCGCGGACGACTTCCATGTGTATGCCGTCGAATGGGAGCCCAACGAAATCCGCTGGTTCGTTGACGACGTTATGTATTTTTCCGAGACCAAATGGAGCAGCGGCAGCAATCCATATCCTGCACCGTTTAACGAACACTTTCACTTTCTGCTCAATGCTGCAATCGGTGGCGACTGGGCCGGTCCGCCGGACGAATCAACTGTCTTTCCACAAAAAATGTTTGTCGACTGGGTCCGCGTTTACCAAAAGACCCCCTGAGTTGGTAAGCTTTCCGAAAGGCCTGATTGCGTTTTGACAACTCATTTTGCCGCAAATTTTGCCATTTGTATGCTGCGATTACCATAACATCTTTAAAGCCGGATTGTATAAAAGTACCGTTGCTGCAAAGGCAAAAGATTCTCATCACTGCCTGTGGCTGATGCGAAAATACCGGCATGGTATTTTCCGAGGACCGAAGAACCGTAGGGCCAAACTGGGGAGGTGCCCCGGTTCAAATTGAGCCCGTTTCCGCAACTGTGACCTATAGCAATATCCAGGGCGACTGGCCGGAACAAGGCAATATCGACACAGATCCCTGCTTCGCAAATCCAGCCGCTGGAGACTATCACTTGAAGTCTCAGGCTGGCAGGTGGGACTCCAATATCGGTAGCTGGGTTCAAGACGATGTCACAAGCCTATGTGTCGATGCAGGCAGCATTAGCAATCATATTGGCTTAGAGCCTTTTCCAAATGGCGGTGTGATAAATATGGGAGCGTATGGCGGCACTGTCCAGGCAAGCAAATCCTATTTCGGCGGTACCGTTTGTGAGACCATTGTCACTGGCGACATTAATGGCGATTGTAAAGTGGATTTCCTTGATCTAAGTTTAATGGCTCAACACTGGTTTGAGTAAAGATAGCGCACTGCAACGAGGGTGTGTCCTCCAGGGTTAAGGTCGAAAAATTAGTATCAGCACCGCCACACAGGCAAGCATGATTGCGCACGGGACTAAGAATACAGAACGCCATTGAAACTTATCTTCCCTTCTGAAACGGTCCATTGCTACGCCGGTAAACTGCGTTCCGAGGAACAAACCAACGCCCATGGTTGCAGCGAATATGAGAGCCTGCATAGAACTTAAAATTTCTTTCGGTGCGACGCTTTTTGTAAATATCTGTCCCGCTATTATAAAGAACACATACGCAAGCCCGTGGAGCGATTGAGCGACGATAATCAACCACCATGGCTTTGTCGCAATATAAATTACATACAGTAACAGCCAACTTGCTGCGCCCAAAACCAGCGTCCACTTGAACCCGAACTTACTTAGCAACACACCCAACGCAAATAAGGTGGCCAGTGCCTGGACAAGTTGAGCGATGGCCATGGATGCAGGGACATTTTTGGCACGAATTCCTACGTCCTGCATAAAAGGTGCGGTTCCCTGAAAGTAAAACTGCATAAGTCCGGCGGCGACTATCGAAACAATAATAAAGATGAGGAAAGTCGGATCGCCGAGCATCTGGAACGCTCTTAGAATCGGTGCTCCACCAGATTTTGCCGGTGGCGTGTGAGGCAGCAACGAACAGGTAACTGCCATTATCACCGACAACACTGCAGCCAGGACAAGGCAATCTCTGCCTTCGGTCTCCGTCTTGAAGGTCCAACGCAGAGCGGTCAAGAAGTAACCGGCCAGCGCCCAGGCAATGGGAGCCCAAATGAATATCTTGGCAGAAGCAGCGTCAACGGCAGCTTCAGTCTCATAGGCCTTTACTAATTGATGAAACATCAGCGAGTTGACCAAAGGCAGCGTCGCGGCATAGAAAAAAGCATATAGCAGCATCACAGTAAACAGGCTCGTAAACCTTGTTTTCCAGGCAGCGACAAAAAGCAACAAAGCCCCAAACAAATGTGCTCCGGCAAGCATTAGCTCGGTGTTGACATATTGATCGGCGAGTTGACCGGCTATGAGCGGAGAGACAATACAAGCTAAAGGCAGCGTCGCGTATATCCAGCCGGTTTGTTTTCCGCTCATCTTCAGCGGCCCCAACAGCCGAGCGGCTAATACAGGATACCATGCCCCCCAGATAGCATACTCCAGGAACATTATCGCGCTAAGTTTTAGATACAATTGCCAGTCCATTGTTTATCTCCTTAGCCATCCGGCTATTTTCTATCAAATCTTCGCAGCCTCTCTGCAGCGAGCTTGATATCCGCAAGTCTATCATCACTGGCTTCACGCTCTATCGCCATAGCACCATTAAAGCCGATTTCCTGCAAAACATTTAAAAACGCATTAATCCCTATTTCCCCATCACCCCAAGGCACTTCAATACCCCATGTGCCTTGTTGCTTTGTCCGAAGAGCATCTTTAATGTGGATATGCTTTATCCACGGTGCCAGTATCCGCACCGCTGCAATCGGGTCACCTTTGTCGTACAAAATCATATTTGCGGGGTCGAAATTCACACCGATTGCAGGATGATTCAGTTTTTCGAGAAAACTTCTAAGTTCTTCTGCAGTCTCCTGACCTGTTTCAAGTAACAGCATGATTTTTTGGGCAGATGCTATGTCAGCGAGATATTTGATGCGATCGCAAAATTTCCTGGCATAAACAGCATTTCCATCATCTTTGAAACCAGCGTGCATTGACAGATACTTAACAGCTAATTGTGCCGTGACTTTAGCGGCCCCAACAAATAGTCCACGATTTTGCTCCCAACAGTCGTCCGGCACAACGCCGCCGGTCAGCTTTATACTTTCCAGCGTCGAGTAGTCTTCCTGTGGAAAGTCTATCATAGCGCTGCTTATCTTCCAGTTCTGTTGCTTGACGGTTTGCAGAAACTTCTCTCCTTCCTTTTCCATCGCCGGCCTGATGGCCAGATGTACATGTTCAAGCCCAAGTTCATTCATCGCCTCTGCCACACCAGTGACATCGGTCTGGAGCGACCAACTGCAAACCCCTACTGGCCAATTTTTACATCTCATTTCGCCGTTTTTCCGTCACGACTTATCAGTTATGTTATCGAGACCTTTTGCTTCTTCTTTAGGGATTCTTTTTCAGCGTTTACTATCCTCACGGAATTCCGTGATTGCTCCAGCGTTGTGACCGGTTCAACCTTTTCGCCCTTTACGACCTTTGCAAAATGAGCTATCTCTAAAAACCAGCCGTCTCCTTTCTCCACCTCCGGCGTGAACGCTTCACCATCAGATGGGCATATCCTGAACTTCGGCTCTCGTGTCAGGTCGTAAACCAGCGTTGCTTTCTCCAGCACAATGTTAAAACTCATCTCAAAGCCAAACGCCGGCATCATCGCCCAACTGCCTTCTGCAGTTATCACCTTTTCGTCATCATAGAAATACTGTGTAACGATATGCAATAGACCGCCGGAAGGTGTTTTTGCGCCAGAACTGTAAACCGCCTGGGGCATGCCAAACAAATACTGTATGAAGTCCGTGTCGTGAATGTGCAAGTCCAGAGCCATCCCTCCACTGCGCCTTTCGTCAAGGAACCAGTTATCGGCGCTCCATGTAGGCATAGCACCCAGACGCTGGAAGGTTGCAGCAATTACTTTGCCATACTCGGCACTATCGACTATTTGCTTGGCCTTAGCGTATTCCGGCCAAAATCGGACGCACTGGCCGATTTGCAGCAACCTGCCGGCCTGATTGGCGTGGTCAATCATCCGCTGACAGTCTTCGACCGTCAGTGCCATTGGCTTCTCACACAATACATGCAGCCCCGCTGATAATGCCTTTATTGAATAATCCGCATGTAGATAAGTCGGCAGCGTAACCGAAACAGCATCAAGCCTTTCATTGGCCAGCATCTCTTCGAAATCCGAGTACAGACGAATGCTCCTGAACTCAATCATCTCATTAGCGTCACTGACGTTACCAACTACTTTTTTAGTGTCCTCAACTATGTTTGGATTATTATCACAAACCGCCGTAACTTCTGCCCCACCAACGGCCTTCCAGCATTTGTAGTGCATCCGCCCCATAAAGCCGAAACCGATAATCCCCACTTTCAACATGACTCTTGGCTCTCCTGACATTTCACAGCCCAAATCAACTTTTAAATTAGCAGTTGGAATTCTACCAAAGTCAGTAGTATTATAAAACTCGTTTCTCCTATCAAAGCCAACGCAGATATGATTGGAGGCGGAGAATTTACTTTGAACACAAGAATAACCAAAACGTATTTTAAAAATGTAAAAAATAATGGTGGAAAAGAAGCTTAAGCTTAAACATGGAGGTGATTATGAGCAAGCTAATCTATATTAAAGCCTCGCCTATGGGCGACCTTTCCTTCTCAACTGCCGTAGCCGATGCCTTTGTTGACACCTATAGCAAAACACACCCTGATGACAATGTAGAAGTAATCGAGCTTTTCAAGGCCGAACTTCCAGCTTTCGATTTTGGTGCCGCCTCAGCGAAATACAAGATAATGCACGGCAAGGAACATTCCCAGCAAGACCGACGGATATGGGACAACATCGTATCTGTGATTGAAACGTTCAAATCTGCAGATAAGTACATCTTAGCTGTACCTATGTGGAACTTCTCGATTCCTTATCGCCTGAAACAGTATATCGATATCATTATCCAGCCTGGGCTGACCTTTGGCGTTACCAAAGATGGCAATTACGAAGGACTGGTGAAGAACAAGCGCGCCCTTGTTGTGTATGCTCGCGGTGGTGAGTATCCTCCTGGAACACCTCAAGAGGCTTTTGACCTGCAGAAAAATTACGTCGAACTGATACTGGGCTTTATGGGAATTACTGACTTTCAATCTGTGACAGTTGAGCCGACCTTGGCTGGCGCCGAAATAGCGAATAAAAAACGCGAACAAGCAATTACAAAAGCCAAAGTTATGGCTAAGGAATTCTGAGAAGTATTAGATCAGTTAAATGACAAATGACAGCTCGTGAAAGTGCGCTTTCAGGCATATATCATTTTATGTGCTCTGAGTAACTCGGCCACACTCCATGCTTGAGCTATACACCCTTTTGGCGCATGTGGAGTATTGCCATCAAATATCTCCGATATACTACCGAGACAAGCATCCTCAGTTAAATGCCGCATCAAAGGCTGAACGAATTCAGCAGCTTCTTGCTTGCTTTTTTTACTATAGCCATTGACCTTCAAATATGCCTCAATAAATGGTCCCATCAAGTACGGCCAAACCGTGCCCTGGTGATATGCTTCATCTCTATCACGCATAGGTCCTGTATATATTTTCTTATAGTTAGGATGCTGAATGTTTAGCGTTCGCAGGCCATAAGGCGTTAGCAGCGCCTTATATACGACATTCACAATCGACTTTTGCTGCTCCGGTGATAGTGTTGGCGCAAATGGAAGTGACACAGCGAATATCTGATTTGGCCGAAGAGTAGCATCAACCAAGCCGTCAGGAAGAACGCAATCGTTTAAGTAGCCACACTGCTCATTCCAAAACAGCCTGCAGAAACTATCTGCAACCTTCGCAGCCATAGATCTATAGTAGCTTTCACTTTCCTGATTTCGACCAGAATAAAATCGAGCCAACAAACAAAGACAGTTGTGCCAGAGGGCATTAACCTCCACGGCTTTTCCCCAGCGGGGAGTGAACGCAATTCCATCATATTTGGCATCCATCCACGTTAGCTGCGTCTCATTATTGCCGGCAGTTATAAGCCCATCAGAGTCAGCATGAATATCGAACCTTGTGCCCTTCTGGTAAGAGTCTATTATCCAACGGATCACCGGTAGAAGCTCCTGCGCGAACGTCTTCAAATCATTTGTAGCATCCAAGTACTGGAAAGCTGCGTTGATAAACCACAGGGAAGCATCCACACTATTAAAACACGCCGTATCGCTATGGTCATCGAAACGGTTCGGAATCATGCCCTCATCTGCCGCATTGGCAAAAGTAGTCAGGACTGATTTAGCCTGTCCAAACCTGCCGGTTATGAGCAATAATCCAGGCAAACTTATAAAAGCATCTCTTCCCCAGTCGGCAAACCACGGAAAACCAGCCAAAATAGTTGTTCGATAGTTGTGATCCGAATGTCGCTTTGTTATGAACCGGTCTGCCGCCAAACAGAGTATCTCAAACTTCTCGTCTTTAGCTTTTGCAGCAGCAATTACCTCAATCTGATGCCTTCTCAGCGTCTCCCTCCACCCATTGACATCAGCATTAACAAAATATTCGGGCCTGTAGCAATCACTAAGATTAGCCTGAAAAACGATCTGTGCTTGCCCTTTTATACGGCACTTAAAGAAACCAGGCGTCCATAAATCCTCACTAAAATTCTGTCCTCTTTCTCTATCATTGCGATAAACGAAACTAAACCACCACTGCGGGTCCTGCTCAAAATTCATCGATGGGCAACTCAAAAACAACTCGCAACTGTTTGGTACATTGTGTCGAATCACTAATCCATCATTACATTGTCTCGAACATAATGGTGCATAAGATTTCTGCAATGTGTGAAAATCCCGCAAGCCCACAAACGGCCGTAGAACAAACTCAATCGGCACACCGACTTCTGTGAAATTGTAGAGGATGACGGCAGTATCAATATCACGTAATAGATACAGAGACTTCATCAGCCTAAAGTCGTCCAATTGATAATCAAAATGTACTCCCTGGTCTTGTCTAAATTGTTTCATATAGACATAGCCCAACGGAGCAAGTTTGTCGTTGAACTCGAATGTTGAAAGTTTTAATATATTTGTACCGTGTATTACCATCTCCAGACAATTGGCCAATGCCATTATCCTATTAGCCGGCGGATTAAGCGATCCAACAAGCAAGCCATGATAGCCCCTCGTATTACAGCCAATCACTGTCGAGGAAGCATAGCTGCCGCGTTCATTCGTCAACAACCATTCCTTGCTCAGCAACTCGTCAACAGACTTATCACTCGTTGACACGGACGCAATTTGGACTTCTTTTGTTTTTTGCAGTGTTAGCACTTCACGCTCCCAAGAGGCAAGATGGCAAAAATGCAAAATCAAGCAGATCTATTTAATTTACCATCCGTAAACCAGGAGGATTTTTGTTTTGCGACAGGCTTTGGAATGTACCCCCATTTAAGCGTCCGGCACAACGGCTCTGGAGATTGTCAAGCACATTCATGAAATTTATATACGAATCATACGGCGAATCGTAAGGATTAAAATATTTGTGCACATCGCCATCAGCAAAGTACTTTGTACACATATAATAAAAATGATCCGATATCTGCAGTCTTCGCCAATCTGCGATAATCCCCTCGTCATTTGTCTCTTTAATCTTCTTTTCCAGCCGATACAACTCATGAATCGCGCTGGACTGCATGGCGTTTCCAAGCCAAGCTGAGAGGTCCCTTTCGGTGTCGGCCCAGCTTATCACGTGCGGGACATCAACCGTGTCAATAGCCCCATACGCCTGAACTACTTCACTGGGTGTCTTGAAGTCATTATCCGGATGCTTAAGTATTTCAGCCGGAAGGTGACGCATGAAATCAAATATGCCCGTATCTTTCCACTGGTGCTCGCCAAACGTCTCATAATCCATAAATAGATTCACCACATTGCCGTTGCCATTGATATTGCTTATCCATCTGGCGAATTTATCCGCTGTCAGAGGCCACTCCCGCCAATTACGGTTGGAGAATCTGAATGCAATATCATCGCTCAGCGCGTAATTCTTCAGAAGCAGTTTCAATCTATTACAACCCTTTGGATGATATACAAAGGCAGGGCTTCGCACACCAAGAATGTGATCTGCCCCCTCTGTTATTATTGCATCAAAGTTACCCATCGACTCAACGAGCAACGCCAGATCATTATTGTATATCAGCTCAGTATTTCTGAAAATCCGCGGTCTCTGTCCAAAAAGACCGTGGATCGTTTCTACGTGTTTTTGCACCTGCTCGACAAATTCGCTACGAGAGTACAAAAAACTGAGACTATGGTAGTACGTCTCAGCTAAGAACTCGACGCACCCTGTTTCTGCCAGAGCATCAAAAGTGCTTATGACCTCCGGTGAAAAGTGCTGAAGTTGCTCTAACAAAACACCGGTTATGCTATAGGAAACTTTGAACCTGCCCTCAAATCTGCCTATCAGATCCAGAAGCAGTCGGTTTGCAGGAAGATAGCACTTGTTTGCTACCTTTCTGCAAATAAAAGCATTCTTATAATCATCAAAATATGTGCTGCTTTTATCAAATACGGTGTAGTGCCTCAATCGCAAGGGCTGATGAACCTGAAAATAAAAACATACGGAAGGCATTTCTCACAAAAATCCTGAATTTGCTGAGACAGACTTTGCTCAGCTTTCTCCTCTTACAACTCCTGTTTCCGATCAAACTCTAACGAGCATCTCTTCATAGATGTCAGCACATCTCTGTGCGCTATCTTTCCATCGCAGTTTCCTCACCTCGAAATTGCCGTGACTCCTCAGTGTCAATCGCAATGGCGGATATTTCAACACAGCAATAATCTTGTTTGCCATTTCTTCAATGTCCCAGAAGTCCACTTTCAATGCGTGTTTCAGAACTTCCGAAACGCCGCTTTGCTTGCTTATTATAACAGGTACATCGTTGTCTAATGCCTCCAAAGGTGCTATCCCAAACGGCTCAGACACTGAAGGCATAACATACAAATCAGCCATTCTGTATATTTTTTGTACGTCCTCACCTCGCAAGAAACCCGTGAACAGTACTTTATGCCCAATGCCAAGTTGAGCAGCCATTTCAATCGACATGGGCATCAGGTCACCGGAGCCAGCCATCACGAACTTGACGTTGTCCATAACCTCTAAAACTTTTTTTGCCGCCTGTAAAAAATATTCTGGGCCCTTTTGCATTGTAATCCGGCCCAGGAACAATATGATTTTCTCATTCTTGCTTATGCCGGCCTCAGCCAACGGCCAGTCTTTGTGGCCGTTTCGCTCTACACCGTTATATACTACCTCAACCTTCTCCCCACTAATACCATATCGGCTTATGATAATCCCACGTGTGAAATGGCTCACCGCTATAACTTTGTCCGCTTTCTCCATCCCCTCGCGCTCTATGTCATAAATTACTTGATTAACGTGCTCACCACTACGGTCGAACTCGGTTGAATGCACGTGCACAACAAGAGGCTTGCCACTCATTTCCGCGACGGCGATTCCTGCCGGGTATGTCAGCCAATCGTGTGCATGCACGATGTCAAATTGCTCATTTTTAGCTAATTCTGCAGCCACAACGGCATAACGATATACCTCGGCATACATATCACCGCTATAGTCAATCCCCGTCCCAATGTCATTCGCTGCGCCGACAACATCAGCTTGCATCTTTCGCTTCTGCTGTAAAGTTTGGTTGATCCGTCGCTCGTAAGCCTCGGACGTTGAATAAGGCTGCAGCGCCGAAGCAATAGTGCGAAATTTTACGTTTCTCAATCCACCGAACTGATACGATAACGACGAAGTCAAAGAAGTTGGTGTCAGAATTTTAACGTGAGTGCTATATTGGCTTTGTACTATTTGCGGTAGGACAAAGATCACCCTCAATCCAATTTCATCCATTGCCTTGGTGAGGCCGTAGCATGCCGTGCCGAGCCCGCCACTTATAAAGGGGGGAAATTCCCAACCCAACATGAATATTCTAATGTTGCCCCCCTCATTGTATAGTCCCATAATTTTAAGCTCGTTAAGAAATTACTCTGTATGCTCTTCTCAGAACCAGCATTATTAGTCAACACACCTGAACAATTCCAGCCTGCAAAAACAATTAACCTACAGCCGGTAAAGACCTTATCGGCAGGAAATTAAGCAACCTTAATTGAAAGCCTTGTAAAAAAAGACTATATACTCTTAACCTTGTAGTATAAATCGGGATTTTCAGCCGCATAAGTTCAACAAATTTTGCTTAAAGTGTCGATTTTGGTGTTAATATCAATTATTTTATAGGCGGCTCCGCAGCCTGGTAAATTGAGGAATTTAGTAAATAATGTAGATAACAATGTGGGTGGTTAAATCATGCACAAATCGTCTATTGCGTTGCCTATAGACATTAATACCAGCCAATATAGACATATCTTTTGTCAACAACTGGCAAATCGGTAACTATCAGCTGCGAAAGAGTAATAAAATAGCCGTTCCGCAGTGGCATATACGGAATGGCTATTTTAAAATCATCTTGTCACAAATGTAACGTGTCTTAAAACAACACGTTAGGACATAAAATACCTATAGGTCCTGCGCTTTAACTGTACTTCGACGGTTGGCCTTTGCTCTGACAATCGCTCCGTCGAGAATACGATAAATGTTGTCACTGATCGCCCCGAGTGCCTCGGATGAGGTCATCATCTTCTTACTCTTGACATAGGCTTTGACTTTGCTGGCTACGACTAAAGATTCCCTTTTTTTTGCCATTACAAAAATCCTCCATGTTAAATAGTTAATTTTTGATTAGCCCGGTTCCAAACCTCTTAGTCCGGCACATATTGTGTCATTTTCTTACGTTTATCTGGAAGAATTTGCAACAAAAAAACCGCTAAATGCTAAATTTTTCTGCTTACAGGACCGATAGGCAAAAATATGCTCATACATTAAAACAGACATGAAATAGAGCTTTGGGAGGTACTTAATTTTAAGTTTGCGATTATTAGACACGCAGTCTTGATGGAACCATCAGAATAAATAATCTTAGACGCCAATTTCTGCACAATCAGGATTGGCTCGCAAGTTGCGGAGAACTGCAATGGCAAAACGCTCAAGAAAAAATCATAGATCAGAGGTCAATCTTAAAGATTTTGTAGTCGTTACTGTGCTTGATGATTTGGAACTGGCCAAGGAGTATGAAACTTTATTAAATGTCAATGACATCCCCGCTATGACCAAGGAGCAGGTCGACCCATCGGGTAGTGATGGTGGTATAGCGCTAATGGTACCGGAAGATTTTCTTGACGAAGCACATGTTGTAATCGAGTCACAAGATGCGTATGATGATTTCTATGATTTCGCGATTGAGGATGAAGAAGAGGGTGAATTAGACGATAACCCTTTTGAGGACGAATTTTGACCTTTGTCGGATGCTTAAAGCTAACCAGCTTAATATAACGTTGTCGGTCCCATTCTATTTACTGCTCTATACATAAAATATTGTCAGGTTTATAAGGCTAAAGCACATAACTCAAGTAAAGGATTACAAGTAAAGGATTATCAGATGGCTAACAAAGAATATCCGATAGAGCGGCGATGTGCCCAGGATCGAAGGCAAAGCGTCGTTGACAGACGGTCAGGATTTGACCGACGCCGAGGACCGGGAATACGAAGAAGTGATGAGCGAAGAGCCGCTGAAGAAGGCCAAATGTCAGATGAGCAATTTGAATTTATCATGGCAATCGACGAATACAAACGAAAGAACGCAAGGCATTTTCCTACCTGGACTGAGGTCCTCGAGATTATAAAGGCATTAGGTTACCGTAAAGTGGCTGAGCAACAACCGCTCCAAGAATCCAAAGTTGACCCCGAACCCCAAAAGGTCCCTCTGAGCACCTGGCAGGATTAGTGCTCCGTACCAAATTATATTGATTATCTCTTTCGCAGGAGCTGGAAACCGGACACCCACAGGCTTTCTCACCCCCTCAATATACTTCTCACCTCCGCTCATCTTACTTCATTCAGCACGATACCTACAATCGCAGTGACAATGCACCAATCTTGTAGCTACCGCACCCAGCCACATAGTCCAAAGGTTGGTATGGAAAAGCAGTTTTAAGTATTGTATGCGGCGTCTGTTAGATTCCTTGTTTGGACGCACGCAAAATGGTGTTTGACCTAAAGAGCCTGTGCGAAATACACCGTAAAAAAGAAATTCTTCTTGAAGTCAACATAGCCAATATAGTATAAATAGGATGTGGGGGATTATCGATTCTTCCTGCTATGACAGGGAGTTAGGATATGTGTTACGCTGGATTACAATCACAGCCGCCTACAAAATTATGGCCAAGAAACTGACATGTTAGCAATCACGAAACTATCCTGAGTATGTCCACCAAATGGGCAATTCGGTTCAAGTAAGGAAGTGTTAGGTTTAAGTACTAAAACAGCTTTGTTTACAAACAGAATGGGGATGGATGGTTTAAATTTTTATAAGTTGTTTTGTTTAAAATTATTTGAAACATGCTTATTAGGTCATAAGCTTCTTGGTGCACATCGAAGATAGCATATATTCTAATGTATAACTAAGGCATCATTACCTGACTCATTGTGAAGGAGGATTATTATGTCCAAGAAACTGTATTTTTTAATCTCTTTTATCCTGATGCTCAGTCTGACGTCTACAACCTATGGCATCGTGATCGGCAACTTTGAAAACAGCATGGACGGATGGACCAGGTCCGACCCAAATGCCATGACGGAGTACAGTAGCACGACAGGGGTTACACGGGGCGACTACAACCTCAGGCTCAGTGCGCCGGGAGATAATATCAACGCTTTGTCGTTCGGCCTATCAGGGCAAGTGCGTAACGATTTTCTGAGCAGAAAGATACTAACGATAGACGTTACACGGTTGGCTTCCGAGTGGACGGCTTCTGGTGAGTATTGCGATCTCATTCTGGCTGTCAACGG
The DNA here is from genome assembly GCA_964519995.1 of uncultured Pirellulales bacterium. Taxonomy (GTDB): domain Bacteria; phylum Planctomycetota; class Phycisphaerae; order Sedimentisphaerales; family Anaerobacaceae; genus CAZFLY01. The sequence goes on from CAZFLY010000019.1 coordinate 29,208, forward strand.
AGGTGGTAGCGGATGGACTGTATGGCAGGAGATAACAGATCCCATATCAGATTGGAGTCCTGAAGATGGGGACCAAACGGTTACTCTTACCTTCGACTACTCTTCGATTCTTGGTGACATTAATCTTAACAGCATATGGTGGTTCGAGCTTTTCTTAATCACGGTTTACGACCCTAATTATTACAATACAATTGAACCTCATTACACCTCCGGCGGCGTATATTACCTTGACAATATACAATTGCTCGGCGACGAGAGAGCCTATAATCCAAATCCTTCAAATGGTATGAGAGATGTGCAGAGAGAACCTACTCTTAGGTGGGAACCGGGAACATATGCTGATACACATGATGTATATTTCGGCACCAGTTCTAATAGTATCAGCGGCGTCAACAGGAACAATTTGGCCAGCTATCCGGACGTCACTTTCACTAATACTGATGCCAACAGCTTTAAGCCCGGAACCTTACAATTCAACACAACCTTCCACTGGAGAGTCGATGAGGTCAATGACGCTCATCCCGATAGGCTGTGGAAAGGTGTTATCTGGAGCTTTACGACAGGCAACTATTTCGCTGTGGATGATTTCGAGGACTACAATGACTATACCAACCTGATTTATCGCACGTGGAGAGATGGTTATGGCGAACCTGCACAGGGCATCCCCGGTAATGGTACGGGCTCAATAGTAGGCTGGGACAGGTCCCCTATTGCCGAACAGGAAACAGTCCATAGCGGCTTTCAGTCGATGCCGATGGATTATAACAATTTGGATGAACCGTACTACTCCGAAGCTGTGCGCACGTGGGATACTCCACAGGACTGGACGAAAGAAGGTTCCGTACTCTTGACTATTTGGTTCCACGGTCTGCGACAGTACGTCGGAGGCACCAGTTATGACTCAGCAACAAGAACATACACAATGACCGGCTCGGGCACAGATATCTGGGATAATTGGGATGCAAGGAAGCAAGAGTATTACGACGAATTCCACTTTGCCTACAAGCAACTATCTGGCGCAGGCTCGATTATTGCGAAGATCGAAAGTCTCACCAACACAGACCCGTGGGCCAAAGCCGGTGTGATGATCCGTGAGACACTTGATGCTAACTCGCCCAACGCAACGGTAGTCGTCACTCCTGAAAGCGGTGTTGCATTCCAATATCGCATAGACACAGGTGGTCTCAGCCAAGGCGTGCAGCAGGAGGATGTTAACGCACCGCACTGGGTGAAATTGATACGTAGCGCCAATACCTTCACGGCACAACATTCAGCTGATGGCCAGAACTGGGTTGACGTACAAGGTGACCTCCCATCTACGATCGACATTCCTATGGGCGTCAATACTTACATTGGCTTGGCTCTGACGGCTCATGATCCTCTTGCGACAGGCGAAGCGGTCTTCTCCAACGTCAGCACTACTGGTACTGTCAGTCCGACGGGTCCGTTCACTCAATCGCAGGATATTGGCATACGTAGCAACGTTGCTGACAAACTCTACGTCATTCTCGAAGACAACAATGGCATCTCCCATCTCGTTGAGCGTCCCGAGCCAAATGCAACACAGATATATGAATGGCAGGATTGGAACATTAACCTGCAAGAATTCAGTGATGCTGATGTGAATGTAACAGCAATCAAAAAGATGACCATTGGTGTTGGCAACACGGTTGCTGCTTCGGCGACAGGTCGTGGTAAAGTGTTTTTTGATGATATTAGGGTGTATAATCCCGGATGTATACTTTCAAAGCGTTCAGCCGATTTCGCTAAGGCCGACTACGCTCCGGCTGGTGACCCTGCGGGAGATTGCTTGATAGACTATAAAGAGGTTGAAATAATGGCACGCGACTGGCTTGATAAGGATGAGTTCCTTGATGCGGGTGCTGCTGGTTTTATTGCATACTACCCGCTGGACGAAGGAGCTGGTACTACCGCTGCAGATGTATCCGGCAATGGCAATAACGGTACATTCGTAGGTAATCCACTGTGGGCGAGTGGGCAAATAGTTGGTGCATTGCATTTCAACGGTACCAATGACTGCGTGGACCTCGGGAACAATCCGGTATTTAATCCCTCAGGAAGTCTCAGCATCTCGCTTTGGGCGTACATTACAGATTGGTCAGAAAACTGGAATCACACTTTGATCGGCAATCGCGGTGAGGACGGCGTAGGCTGGCAACTGCGAAGGCACAGCAATGAGAACTTTTGCTTCACGACAAGAGGCATAACTAGAGATGACACTGCGAGCGAAACGATTCCGCCACTTGACGAATGGATTCACATTGCTTGTGTATATGACAACACCAACAACAACAAAAGCATCTATATGAATGGCGTGGAAGACAGAGTAGTAACCACTAATCCAGGATCAATAACAGCAACGACGCACAATACGTACATTGGAGCCAGGGCCAACTCGGGTAATACCGGCCAGGAGGCTTTTTTCAGTGGTATGCTCGATGATGTGCGAATCTACAACAGACCGCTATTGCCGGGTGAAGTAGAATTTTTAGCTGACCCCATACCGGGCGATGGCCAGTTATATATTCCAGTGCCGTCTCCTGCTGAGTTGTACGAGGCCGAGCCGCGAGGCTCAAGGGCAGTCAATTTCATGGATTTTGCCGTTCTGACTCAAATGTGGCTTGAAGAACAATTATGGCCGTGACAGTGAGTGTCGCTGCAGACCTGGGTATTAGTTATCGCATTTTATCGGGGCCTATGTTTGATTGCATAGGCCCCGTTTAGTTCTATGCTATATATACCTTCGCTTTCCCCCTTTGTATGGTTGTGCCTATACGGATTATATAAAATAAATGCGCTTTGTCTGTTTATTCAGCATTCATTATTAGGCCGAATAGACTCCTTTATTTAGCCCGCCAATTTATTGGCGGGTATCTGCGCGTATACGATATTATTCAAACCTGGCGTCGTGAAGCCCAGGAAAAATTCGGCTTTATGCTGCTACAACTTAAGGCCAGAGTTGTTCCTTCAGCCAACTGTCGGCCAAGATAGCAAAGTCCTTAAAGTTGACACAGTTGTCAGAATTCAAATCAGCCGGTGACATAAGCTGCTGATTGAAAACACCTGTGCCATTCGTAGCAACGTGGACGATCTCCGGCTGCGAGAGAGTGTAGTTATATATCCGAAAATCATCGAGCAAGCCGACATAGCCGCCATACCACCCTGAACCAATCTCAAACGAGCTTATGCCTGAAATGGCCGAAGTTGCACCTATCTTGCTATCGTATAGAACGCCGTTAAGGAAAATCTGCATTGCGCCTTTGGTAACATCCTTTGTGAAGGCCCAGTGATTCCAACAACCGGCCCACTCGCTTTTGTATCGATGCTCTCCGCTTAGCCGATTATCATAAGACCAGGGACAGCCGCAATCCCAGTTATATCGGCCTGGTGGCCTTCCACAGCCAAGATTAATGCCTATGGCAGGATTCTGCTGACCGTATAAGTAATTCGAGCAACAGACCGTACCAACGAGGTGTGTCGAGTCTACGCCATACTGCCAGAAGGCAATCGTTATGCCATTATTGACTTGGCTGAATAACGCTGTGGCATCGTTTATTCTCACAGAGTCTTCGGTACCGTCAAAGCTGAGTGCCAGGCCGAAACCGGGTGCGCCGGCTCCGTAGACTGGATTGCTGGGCTCCAAACCATGAAAACCATTGCCTGAACTGTCGCTGGCGTCACCGTCAAACCTCAGCCATAGAATAGGCAAATTCGGAGCTGTCACGGGATATACATTGTATCCGTTCTGAAGCCAAGCAAGCGCCATTTCTGCAAGGTCACTGAAATCAACACAACAGTCATTATTGAGATCGGCCTTTAATTCGTCCCCGTCCAGACACCTATATGTACACATCTTGACATCGTCAAAATAAACTGTTCCCGAACCATAACTATATGGCTGGGCTGAACCAACATCAAAACCAATCGCCAGACTCCGTACTCTACTAAGGTCAACACCGGTTACACCGGCCAGATCAACTCTCCACATTTGCCAATAATTTTTTCTTATGTCGTTGGGGTCGCCATCGTATGGAATGATGACATTTGCGTCGCCATCGCTAAGCTTGACATACATCCTGCCGGGATTTACGTTACTAGCCGTACCATGAAAGAACAATTCCAGCACTTTGACACCAGCGGCAGCCCAGTCTTGCGTGGGACTGAAGCTACGAACAGCCTCTGAATAGAAATAGTCATCATAGTAGTAGTTAAAAACCATCGACTTCTGACAACTGTAGGCAATTCCCTGCGAAATATACAGTAGTGCCTGGTCTCGCCATTCCCATACAAAAGTGACCGGATTGCCTCTGTTATCATAAAACTCAAAATCGTCAATCATAACACACTCGGGTACTGTGAAACGCCAGATATCACCTCTCCATGGATCATTGGAGTCAGTCTGGTTGACCTCGTCGATGCGCCAGTAGTAAGTTCTACCTAACTCAAGGCCGGAAGGATGATAACTGTTAGCATCTTGCGGCTGCGGAGGATTGCCGACCGGAGTTGCGTCTGTACAGATATCACTAAATGAAGTACTAAGGTAGACAATGTGCCCATCAGCGGAACACCCAGGCGACCAATGAAGTACTGTGTAAGGAAAAACATTTGTGGCACCATTAGGTGGATAAGGGCCGCAAGCAACCTCACCACAAGTACTGTCAATTCGCGCGCGAACATTGGCAATGTCGAATCCGGGTGAACCTCCCCCCATATCAACTGCCAGAATGCGAATTGCACATGGCACAAAAGGCAGGAAGATACTATCCAAGTCAAAACCAATCTCCGTAGGGGCCACTCCCCCACCGGTGCTCCCAGCCGTGGCTAAGCCGAGCAGATACTCTTGTCCAGCACCATCTGTGATGAAGATGCGGGCTTGTTCACTTACCGGCCCCAATTCGATAAGGAATATATCATCGCCGGGACCATCAATTAGTTTACCACGAAAACCCAATTCAACCCAATGGTCTGTAGGCAAAGTGACGGCTGATTTGTCTGAGAGTGGAGGGCCAACAAGCCATTCCTTTGGGACTACCGGAACCTGGTAGACTCCGTTAGCGTTCATACCCATCCAACAGTCGCCGTCAGGACTGTACTTATCCAGCAGATAGTACGGATATTGAAAGGTTGCCGTCTCAGCGGAAATAGAACTGCTTAGCATGACAACGAAAAAGAGGAACCGAAACAAGATTAACAGATGAAGTTTTTTCACTACTACCCTCCCGCCAAGTAAGACAAATATGGCTGGGACATGTTACTCTAATACGCTTAATACCAATTGTGATTAAAATTTGCGCTTATGTCATTTCGACCGAAGCCCCTGTTCTTGCTTTCGCAAGAAAGCACTGGGGCGTAGTGGAGAAATCTGTTCAAATAGATTTCTCGACTCGCCTACGGCTCGCTCGAAATGACACGAATAAGCGTATTAATTATTCACAATTGGTATAAACCCTAAATACCATTTTACCACTTTTGCCTTTGTAGCACAAAATAAAACTCTTCTGAAACTAAACTAAGCGTAATCTCGACTAAGATAAAATGGGAAAAATCTTGATATAAAGACCGTTGCTGGTAAACTCTCAGCGGCTGTTTGCAAATCCAAACGGAAAAACATAAGTTTAGGTTAGTATAAATCCTAAGAGTCAAACAGGGGACATTTTAACGAGGCAATAATAATGGCAGATTATTCAGTAAGCCCAACAGGTGAGAAATTCGCCATACCAACAGACGATGAGAACGCCGCCGAATTTGAACGAATTGAGACGCTTGTAAAAACCGCTCATAGTGAGGGCAAAGAAATTGTAGTAGTGATGGGCGTTGGTTTTGTTGGTGCCGTAATGGCAGCTATTATTGCTGACACGACTGACAAAAAGGCCGGCAAACCAAGCAAATTCGCCATTGGTTGTCAGCGCCCAAGCACTCGCAGCTACTGGAAAATCCCTCTTCTGAACAAGGGACAATCTCCAGTCAAGGCGGAAGACCCGGAAGTTAAACCGATGATAAAACGTTGTGTTTTGGAGAAAAAAACGCTGGTGGCCACCTTCAACAGCGACTGTCTGAAGCTCGCGGATTGTGTCGTCGTAGATGTTCAGTGTGATTATACCAAGAAAGACCTTGGGAACATGCGTACTGGTCACGTTGAGATGGGCGCCCTTGAGGCAACAATAAAAACAATTGGAGAAAAGATACCCCCAAAATGCCTCACATTGATTGAAACCACAGTAGCGCCTGGCACAACAGAGTTTGTAGCTTGGCCGATCTTAAAGAGAGCCTTTGCCGGGCGGGGCATTGATTCTGAACCGCTGCTGGCGCACAGCTTTGAGCGCGTCATGCCCGGCAGACATTACGTCTCATCCATTCGCGACTTTTGGCGAGTGTGCTCAGGCTGCAACGAAGAAGCCAAGCAGCGTGTGGAGAAGTTTCTAAAAGAGGTTCTGAACACCGAAGAATTCCCGTTGACCGTGATGGACAGGCCCATCGAATCTGAAACTACGAAGATCGTCGAGAATTCCTTCCGCGCAACCATTTTGGCATTTCTTGATGAATGGAGTCTGTTCGCCGAGCGGAACGGCGTAGACTTAACTAAAGTCGTCAAAGCGATCAAAGTGCGACCCACACACAGCAACATAATATTCCCAGGTCCAGGCATTGGTGGATATTGCTTGCCAAAGGACGGCGGCTTGGGCTACTGGGCATACAAGCACATTCTCGGCTTTGAAGATAATATCTTCAAAATAACGCCGACGGCTATCGATATTAACGACACTCGTGGTCTCCATGTAGCTACTTTAACACGTGATGCACTTCGCAACATGGGTCGGCAGATAGCCGGCGCAAAGGTTCTGTTGTGTGGCGCCAGTTATCGCCAGGATGTCGGTGACACCCGCTATAGCGGCTCGGAAATTGTCGTCAGGAAGCTAACTGAAATGGGAGCTGAGATGCGGATTCACGATCCCTATGTGGAGCACTGGTACGAACTGGAGAAACAGGATGTGTATCCGGCACCTGGTCATTCGTGGGCGAGGTTCTTCCGCAACCAACAAAGCTTAGCCAACATCCAAGTGCAAAGTGAGCTGCCCGTCGCAATCAAGGATGTACAAGCTGTCGTGTTAGCTGTGCCGCACGAGCCCTATTTGGATCTGGACCCAGATCAGATTGCACAATGGGCTGGCAGACCACTTGCTGTCATTGACTGCTTCGGCATACTCAGTGATGATAAGATTCGCCGGTATTTCGAGCTTGGCTGCGAGGTCAAAGGCTTGGGACGAGGACATATCCAAAGAATAAAGGAGGATGTGAGGAAAAGTAAAAAATAGCCGCAAAAGACACAGAGAATAAATAAGTGAAATTCTAAGCACTAAATCCTAAATACCAAACAAACCTGTCCTGAGCAAAGCCGAAGGATCCAAATGACCAAAATTAAAAAATTAAATTTCGAACATTAAGATTTCGAATTTTGGTATTGTTTAGAATTTAGAGATTAGAATTTCGGATTTATCCGGATGGATATTAAAAGCAAACGGATTGCGATCCTGTCACCTGTAGCCTGGCGAACACCGCCGAGAGCTTATGGCGCTTGGGAAACCGTGGCGAGCAATATCACCGAAGGACTTGTAGCTCGTGGCTGGAAAAACATAACACTGTTTGCCACTAAAGATTCAATCACAAAAGCAAAACTTGTTAGTTTTATTAATAAAGGTTACGAAGAGGACAAAACTCAAATTCCTCTTGTCTCGACCTGTTTGCACATCTCTAAGGTGCTTGAACGTGTAGATGAGTTTGACCTTATCCATAACAACTTCGATTATCTGCCGCTGACATATCTGCCGTTTATAAAAACGCCGATGCTGACTACCATTCATGGCTTTTCCGACCCCGATATTCTGCGGGTTTACCGTGATCACAAAGACACTTATTATGTCTCCATCAGCGATGCGGATAGAGACAAAGAGCTACCATACCTCGCGACCGTTTACAACGGTATAGACCTTTCTAACCTCACCTTTAGAGAAACACCTGGAGACAAACTTATCCATTACGGACGAATACACAACGACAAGGGAACACATCTGGCAATAGAACTGGCAAAGAAATGCGGCATGGATTTGATAATAGCGGGCATAATTCAGGACCAAAACTACTTCGACACTCTGCTCAAGCCCCATCTGAACAATTCCTCGATTCAATACATTGGTCCCGTTAATCCGATCCAGCGTGATGCACTGCTGAAAGAAGCCTACGCGGTTATTCATCTTAATCTGATTCCCGAACGATTCGGCTTAGTGATGGCCGAGTCAATGGCTGCCGGCGTGCCTGTAATCGCAATGGATTTAGGCTCATGTCGCGAAGTCATCGCAGATGGACAAACCGGCTATTTAGTCAATAATGTCGATGAAGCGGTGGAGGCCATAGGCAAAATCGGCCGCATAGACCGTAAGAAGTGCCGACAGCGAGTGGAAGAGAACTTTACCATCGATAAGATGGTAGATGGATACGAAAAGGTGTACGAGGAAATATTTCGCAGAGAAGGAAAGTACTGAAATACATGAATTGAAACAACCAAGATAATTAATTCTCCGTACGATAACCTCCGATTCAAGAATCGGGGGCTAAAAAAGAAAAATAAAAATGATTGGATGTATGTTGACATGGACAACCTATGGAAGCTGGCTTCAGGGAGACGAAAGAGGCTGGGTCAAAAACTGAAGAATATTACAACCTGATAACAAGTTATATTTGACGAATAAACAAAAACTAA
>CAZFLY010000019.1:38075-48956 GCA_964519995.1 uncultured Pirellulales bacterium
TTATGCCTTGCAAAAAAATGGATTTAACGGCAAAGTATGGACTAAAGGTTATGACAAAAGATATTGTTTCAGCATAAAAGATTTGAAAATCAGGATAAATTATGTTTTAAGACAAGATTAAAGTAAATTTAGCCCCAGATTCTTGAATCTGGGGTTGCTTAGAAAAAAGACAAATGAGGAAAGAAATTGTAAAAAGATACACAAACAACCCCATCTTGACAAAGGATGATATTCCTTACCCCGTCGAGACGGTTCACAACGCTGGCGTCACGAAATTCAACGGCCGATATATAATGTTGTTCCGCTCACACCTTGCCACAGGCCGATCATTAATAGGCCTTGCGGAAAGTGAAGATGGCTTTCGCTTCAAGGCTCGACCCGAGCCTTTTATAGTGCCTAGCAAAGAGCCGGTATTCTGTGAGTATGAAGAGTTCGGCGTCGAAGACCCACGCATTACTTTTCTCGAAGGCACACACTATATAACGTATAGCGCCTATTCGAGGCATGGCGTGCGCATAGGACTCGCTAAAACTACAGATTTCAAATCTATCGAAAGAGTCGCACTCATAACCGAAACCGACTATCGAAATGTTGTATTGTTTCCTGAGAAAATCGGTGGCAGTTACGTAAGACTCGACAGGCCGCATTCGCAGATTTGCCCCTGGTCGATCTGGATAAGCTATTCACCTGACCTGCGCCACTGGGGCGATTCAAAAGTAATAATAAAACCAGTTCAATACCATTGGGACCAGATGAAAATTGGCCCGGGTGCTCCGCCTATTCGCACCGACAAAGGCTGGCTGAACATTTACCATGGCGTTTTTCCCACGATGGATGGACATGTATATCGGCTCGGCGTTGCTCTACACAACTTAGATAACCCGGCAAAAGTTCTTGGCGTTGGCGATAGATGGATTTTGCAGCCGGAAGATCCCTGGGAACGTGTCGGTTATGTGCATAATGTTGTCTTTACCTGTGGGGCTGTTCCTGAAGAGGATGGAACCTTGAAACTCTATTGGGGCGGAGCAGATACGGTAATGTGCGCCGGCACAGCGGTCATTGATGAACTTGTGGACCTTTGCCTGACAAACTCTCGCCCTGCGATATAATCAATTCCATATCCGGATTTTGAACAAAGTTATCCGTGCTATATTACCAATTGTACTTAATCACAATTTGTACTAAAAAACAATTGCAAGAAAAAGCTTATACGTAAAGCGCGTACGCGCTTTACGTATGCCATGTTTGAGCGCTAAAAATAATGCATAACAATTGTATTCAATTACTGCGTTTCGTGTGTTTGGCACATATAGATGGCTGCATCAGTCTAAGTGGTAATTGATGAGCTTGTCGAACTTTATCTGACGGACTCTCGGCCTGCGACATAATTATTTCATATCCGTATTTTTGAAGTCCGCTGTGATGTATTTCCGGATTTGATTCTAACGAGACGCTCAGGAGCACTGCGCTCCGCGGTGTCTAATGAAGCAATTTGTTAGCATTCTTGAATATTCTATTCGTCTGCGTATTCACCAGGATATTTCCAAGATGGATATTTGAAGATGGGTTTCAGGCGATATTTTGCGATGACGTTAGCATTCTGTATAACTGTAGATCCTTTGGGGCCAGCAAGAATAAAACCATTTGGAAATGGGAAGATACCATTTACCACAATATGTGAAGGTGTCTTGTAATAAAACTGATAAATAGGATTCCCTTTAGAATTCACTATTTCAATTGCTTTTTCGTTAGAGTTGAAGTCCCAATTTTTAGGCTTACCTGATAGGACATTACGAATAATCTTTATTGGTGGCAATCCACTTTCACCATAGATTGCTACATCAGCATAAAGAACACCTTTATCAATATAGAGCTTAACTGGTTTGAATTCGGCAAAGTTATAAGGCTCTACAGTCTCCCTTTCGAGCCTCTCTTTGCTGTATCCTACTCCTATACCACTTTCACCAAGAGTGAAACTGAAAGATTCAACCTCTTCACTGAAGCGAGGTTGTTCAAAAATGACTTTATCACTCTTATCTTCAAAGAAAAGATATTTGATCCCTACTACAATACTAAGGATGACTCCGAGTCCAATGACAACTTTCCAGCCTTTTTTGCATGGGGTTACCAATAATTTCTCTAGCTTTGTAGAAGATATGGTCTTCCGACTCCATGGCTGGACCTTTTTGAGTCGATTCTTTTTAGGCTTTCCCATGTGAAGTTGCTAACTATTGATTAAACAGTCCGTATAAGCCCCCGGATCATACAAGGAGCCTCTATTATCCTAAATCTGGTATCTTTCTAATCCAAGTCTATCCGTTATCTTACGCTCCAGCAGAATCTTATTTGGGGTATTATGCAGGCTGCATAATACTGCCATCACTGTATTATTCGCTTCGCTACAGATTGACAAGGATTATCTCACCGCCACTGAAGAATAAACAATCCCATCGAAAAAATCAACTGGTTTGAAGCAAAATTGAGAGCTATGTCGCAAAACGAAATTCTTCAATTTCATAACCAACTTTTTATTGAATTTATAATGGGACAGCTATGTAATGTAGCTACTTTTATCTTCTGTCCATAAGCAGGATAGTGCGCTCATGCTTTTCCGGTGATAGTGATTCTTTTAACAGCCGACGAATCTCTCGCATTGGTGTTCGCTGCGTCGTGTGTACAATTATGATGTGCTTATTGTCAAGCTTATCGAGCAGACTGGTGAACTCGGTGATGTGCATGTGTTTGCCAGCTTCCGCCCTGTCGGTATGCTGGTCCTCATAAAAAGTGCACTCCACAATCAAGATCTTACTTTCAACTATGTATTTCAATTGCGAGAAATCAACGTATTGCGTATCACCAACGTAAGTGACGATTGGTATCTCAAGCGGGCAATCAATTTCCACACCCTTCTTTTTTAGCTCAACAATTTGCTGCCCGGTAAGCTTGGCATATTCGGTCTTCAGCTTTTTTCGCTTTTCGATAATGCAATACCCTACGGAGCCAATGCTATGCTTTGTAGGAAACGCCCTGGCAAACAAATTCGGCTTTATCTGATATTCATCGCCCGGCTTGACACCAACCACCTTACCCGGCACCTCATTGCCATCAAGGCGACCCCAGGCATTAATTATTTCCCGAATCGGTCTTAAGAGATTGTGAGGAACCAATATCGTTCCCGGTGACATGCCGCAAAAATTACGCTGCGATAGATAGTACGCAAATCCTGCAGCGTGGTCCATGTGGCCATGAGTGAGCAGAACATGGTTAATTGAAATAATCTGGTCCGGTGCCTTACCGATATCGAAGCAGACGTCCAACTGCGGCATTGCAACCACAGTTTCCTCGCCTGCGACTGAATAGCCGATTATTTCCAACTCGTCTATCTTAATATATGCTAAGTTATGACTGGGCATAAGTAGCAAAAGTTTATAAGTAAAAGAGCAAAACTGTGGTCCGCAATAGGCGGATTACGCTTTGCACTTGCTTTATAGAAAAGACCAGATGTCATTTCGACCAAAGCCCCCGTGTCTTCTGTCGAAGACAGAAACGGGGGCGAAGTGGAGAAATCTACTAATAGCAGATTTCTGACTCACCTTCGGTTCGCTCGAAAATGACAAGATACCCAGTTTTCTAGGGCATTTTGCGTTTTAAGTTCTTCGTTTTCTCAATAGTAGAAAGGCAATGCGGTTATGTCAATTTGTTTTTGACATAATGCCTTGCCGTATGCATACTTATTGTCGGTAATTGTATTTGCTATAGCCAAGCTTGGCGCTGTTGTTAGCTATTGGGGAGGTTATCTCTGTGTCTCAGCAGCGAAACTATAGAGCAGAAGCCTTTTCACGCTTTAGACGCGTCCTCTGGACAATCCTCGGCCTTGGCTGCGCAATAGCTGCAATAATTATTGTCGCCACTCTATTGATAATTCCTCACATTGCACGTCTAAAAGCAGAAACAAAACTGTCCAAGCTCTTTGGCGGACAGGTCAGAATTGAACGTGTCGAACTAAATTACTCCGGGCCGATCGTCCTGAAAGGCATAAAATTATTTAACAGAGCCGGGCAGGCATGGTTAGATGCCGAGCTGATAACTGCGAAACTGGCAAACTGGCCGAGTCTAAAGCCCTCTGTAAAGGAAATCGTAGTTAACAACCTAAATGTTCGCATAAGTTCCACAGACGTTAATTCGATACTGCCAACCGTACGGCTTCCAAAACCTTCAGCAGGCACAAAACGTAAGCTCAATCTGAATAAACTGACTGTTAAGGGACTAACTATCAGTTTAGGTAACGAACAAGTGTCAGAGCCCGTATATGACGACCTCTTCTTTTCCGCAGTAAGGAAAGACGGTTCTTACGAAATATCCGTCGGTAGGCCTGTGTCCGAGACATCGGAATTATTGGTGGCCAAAGGTATGTTCAATGTAGAGACTTCCGAGGCCGAGCTATCCATCCAAATTAAACACAAAGTCAACGAGCCGGAGATGCGCTTCGTATCGGCTTTGCTGAAAGCACCCGAATCAATCCGTGCACATGGTGACCTGAACGCTGATTTGACCATAAACGGCTTTCTGAAGGAGCCGACAAGCCTACTACCAAAAGGCAAGGCGAAACTTACTAACTGGACTGTGGCCATCAATGAAAACCTGCTAACAGAAGACCTTACTACAACGCTCGAACTGAGCGATGGCCAAATCGACATTAACGATCTCACCGCTACCCTCTGCAAAGGAAAAGTCGACGGGGCGTTCTACTACACAACGAAGTGGAACGAACCTGTTGAATACAGCGGTCAGGTGTTTGCTCAGACTATCAACTTGCCGGCATTGTCTTCGATAATAGCCAGTAAGAAGAAAGCAACAAAAGGTACCATGACGCTCAGCTACAGATTCACCGGAATCGGCAGAGAACTTCAGAGCCTGCAGGGTGACGGAGTAATGCTTCTTGATGACGCCGACACGAGTGTCCTGCCCGTGATCCCGGATATATTTCGCGCTGTGGGCCTTTCAACCTTCGACCCCGCCACCCTGTCTGACCTCGAAGCGACATTTACGAATAAAGGGCCGACACTAACGATAAAAAGTGCTCATATTGCCAATCGTCTCGCAGCGGTAGAGGCTGAGCCCGGCGGAACAATCAACTTGCAAACCGAACAAATAGACGTACGCGTGATGGCGGTGCCGTTAAATCAACTTGAAACAATGTTGAAGCGCACGCCAGGCGTTGATGTTCTCACTAATCTGAGGGGCCGGCTCATTCGCCTGCACATAAGGGGAAAATGGTCACAACCGCCTAACAAACTTATTGCGAAAGAACCGGTCAAAGACATTGCAGATGCTACAGTAGGATTTCTTCAGGATGTTGTCAGAAACGGTGGGCAATTCGGCCAGAATATGCTTAGCAGATTCGGTGCATTGTTCAAAACAAAAACAAATAACAAAAAGAACAATCAGTAACCCAATAAGGACGTATTTTATGCCTGACAAACGCACTCACCGAGGTCAACACCCAGCGGATGCAAAACTGTTTGCTCCCAAGATGGTCGAGAAGTTGCGTCCTGCGTTGGCCGATTTCTCCTTGCTGCTGACAAAAGGCTACGCGGAAAAGAGCGCCTTGAAGTTAGTCGGAGATAGATTTTCACTTACAGAAAGACAGAGACTTGCTGTTATGCGTAGCGCCTGCTCAGACCAGCAACTAACATCACGAAAGAAACGACAAGTGCCCATCGTGGATCTTCTCGGCAGGACAATCGCTGTTGATGGCTATAATCTTTTGATAACAATTGAAGCTGCGATGAGCGGCGGCATAGTCTTCAAAGGCCGAGATGGCTGCTATAGAGACCTCGCAAGCATACATGGAACATACCGCAAAGTCACCGAAACAATTCCAGCAATTGAACTGATAGGCAACTACCTGAAAGAAATTGGCATCAGCGGAACCGAGTGGCTTCTGGATAGTCCTGTTTCCAACAGTGGGCGATTAAAGACATTGATCGGCCAGATCGTTGGTCAACGGAATTGGAACTGGCAGGTGCGACTATCAATAAGTCCCGACGCGGAGCTGAAAAAAAGCGATCTGATTGTAGCAAGCAGTGATAGCATCGTCCTCGACGAATGTAAAACCTGGGTCAATCTCGCCGCGGAAATAATCAGGCGCAAAATTCAAAATCCCTGGATTGTGGATTTTTCACATCCAAATGAAGATTGAGCGTTCAATCCACAACTTCGATAGAAAGTATCACAAGAATACCAGGATTTTACAGGGGAAATTGAGTTTACGTCTCAATTGAAAGGGATTATATTTACTGACGAAAATGAGCGTGCATAAAGCTTTTGACTTACCGAACAGAAGCCGGAATCGCGGTCATGGTGTCAGCAAGTGACACTAAAAGAAGGTGATGAGCAATGTTATAAATGATTCTGATGAATTTATGCTTATCGTTTCCACAAACACAGTTCAATAGAAAAGTAAGGAGGTGCATTTGATGGTTACACATTTGCATGTTGGATTCAAGGTCAAGAGTTACGAGCAGTGGAAACAAGGGTATGACGCCAGCATCGAGCAACGCAAAGCAGCTGGCGAAATCTCGTTCCAGGTGTTCCGCAACTTGAATGATCCGAACACCGTGACTGTACTCTCGGTGCAGCAGAGCGCCGAACAGGTGCAGGCATTCATGGACTCGCCCGATCTTCAGGCGCGCATGAAGGCAGCGGGAATCACCCAAATGGGCCAGATGCTCATCATGGAGGAAATGGATAGCGGCACAGACTAACGCCACTGCCCACATCGTCCTCAAGCTGAAGTCTAAGAAACACGCTGCCTGAGCAGCCGTGTGAGCTTACCACGCAAAAGCGGTAGTTCGTGCGTGGCAGCGTCGATTATTATCGCCTTTATTGGGATTGATAATAATCACTTATCACAACAAAGAAACTCCCCTCCGCAAAAGTAATGGATATAACATTGCCGCCCCTCTGTCATTCCCGCGAAGGCGGGAATCCAGAATCCTGCTGAGTACAATCTCACCCAACCTTCGAGTTCATTGACATCTCGCTTAGCAGTTCCTTAACGCCTCGAAATAAATAAGGCGTCCCCAGATTCTCTAACAGAAAAAAGTGCTATAGTCTAAAAAAGTATTGTAGGGAGAATTAAATTGAAAGATTAATGGAAAAGGGCTACATTGATCGGCTAAATCGGGTGTGTACAAAGTTTTTGACTTACATAATAGAAGTTAAAACTATAGTCATGTCAGAGGTCAACATTATTGGAAGCAGAGGATTTGGATGATATTATGTTGTTGCATGGTCATTATCCACCTGCATATTATATAGAACCATATAATACATAATTGGACGTTAATAATTTAGTTACTCTGACATGCAAATCACCCTATTATTTAAGGAGGTGCCGCAATGTTTGCTGTTCCTGTATTCTCATTTATCTTTGGAATCCTGGGGGCTGGCCTGGATATCAAATTGGGCACTCCTTATATTTTCCAGAGCTTGGGTGTCCTGGTCGGTTATATAATCTGGATTCGAATGCGTTGCTCTGCAATTGCCAAAGGTTCAATGCTCTATGATTCCAAGACTGCCATATATGTGTTGGTTATAACATGGTGTTCTGTGTTCTTTTCAGGAGCTCCAAAGATCGGATTGGGCCGAGGAAGTGATATAACAGAAACAGGATTCTACACATGGTCGATCGTCTCGCTACTAATAGGTGCTGTTGCTGTTTGGTTTCATCAGCGAGAAACTAAACAACAGTATGAGGATGCCAGCAAGCCTGCTAGCAAAAAACTTCAAATTAGGTGTCCAAACTGCAATCGAAAGCTTAAAGGAGCAACTGAAAACATGGCTGGAGATATAGGTGTTTGCCCAAAGTGTAAGACTGAGTTCGAGATAAAGCAACAGTAATTGTTTTTTGGAGAATTCTTGTGGCCCATTTTTTACTGGCTAAATCTGGGGACACCATACTTATGCTACTCTGCGAAGCGCTGCGTAGCACGAGTTTCGGTCTTTTCTACTTCGTTTACGACTAAGATCATAGCATGACATGTCGGGCAAATCAATAGGGGCAATAGAATAAAGGGTATACACGCTCATTTTGTCACCCTGAGCGCCAGCGAATGGGTCTGGCAACCAATACAGAAATCACGCTCGATGCGGTGCCACCCCGCTCTAAGTAACCGAGATGCTTCACTTCACTCTGTTCCGTTCAGCATGACAGCAAGACCAATCAGGCTGAATCGATCATTTCCCGAATCATATTAAGATCAATCTGTTCAAGAGAATAACACACTATATCAGCTTCAGACAATCTGGCAGCGGTGAGGGAAAGCTGAGGGTAGGGCTTCTTGCTTTTAACGCTGCTGCCATTTCAATGCTCAGACATGGTTTTTCCATTTTGATTTTTTTCATTTTTTTTGCCGCGTTTTGTCTCGATGCGCATTTATAATTGTGATGATAGCTGATACCTTAAAAATTGGGAGACTTACTATTGTGGATAGTGCCATTGAAGGCCTTGAAAACAATGACTTAATTGTCCAAGCGCGGACAAGTTATAACGCGTTCGCCTCGCTTTATCGTAGGCACTATGATGCCATCTTCAAATACTGTGCTCACAGACTTTTCGACAGGCATTTAGCAGAGGACGTCACGTCACAGGTCTTTCTTAAAGTTGTTGAAAATTTTCACAGTTTTGAAGGCAACGAAAGACAGTTTCACAATTGGCTCTATAGAATTGCCACCAACACTGTTAACGAGCACCTGAGAAGATCTGTTAGGCAAAAAACAGCACTGGGTATTTTTCGAGAACAATCAAATAATATTAAAAATAGCACATTTGAAGATTGCACTACGAAGTTAGCAATACTGAAACAAGCGATCTTGTCTCTCAAACCGCGGTACCAAACTATCATCACATTGCGTTTCTTTGAGAACATTAAAATAACCGAAATTGCCGAGGTGGTTGGCAGCAGTCCGAGCACCGTTCGCAGCCAGTTGGGCCGGGCTCTTACCAAGCTCAGAAAAAAAATGGTCGCTGCCGGGATCACCAAACTGGCAGGAGGTGTAGACAATGGCTGATTATGAAAAACAATTTGAAAACTTCATTCGTGGAATTGATCTCGACGACACCCCCGACCCGAAGCATCGCGACAAACTCGAACAAAACCTTCTGACAGTGCTTGCCAAAACACCTCGACGCCCCAACCCACTAAGGGAGATTTGGAGAACAATCATGAACTCAAGAATGACAAAATTATGCGCGGCTGCTGCCGTGCTGATTCTCGTAGCCACAGTTGGTTGGCTTTCTTCCAAACATGGCTCGAACCAACAAATACCTTCGTTTACTCTCATGGCACGCGCGTGCGCCGCTGAGCGGACGCTTTTCTATGATATCGGAGGGATTACTCATATCGCCAACGAGATTATCTTGTACCCAGGGCCGGAACGAGATGCAGGTGAGCTTCTCAGTGACCTGGAGTCAGACATCACAAAGGAAAAGAACATAGCCTTTATCAAAAGTTGGTTGTCCCACCAATGGCTTCCCGTTTACTCGCTCCGAGCGGATGGAAAACCGCGTGAGCACAGACTTGAGCTGGCCGGTCACACAGACGAGGCAGTTACTATATCCGATCTTGCTTGGTACGATACTGCCACTGGCCGGTTTGCGCGCGTACTGAAGACAGGTGACCAAGTACTCTTTGCTAACGCCTATGATGGTGAGTCCATCTATCTGGCCACCAATGGTCCAGAGGGTAGGCTCCAGATCAAGCAGGAACTCGTAACCGATGAATTTCAGGTGCCCGACAATCCGGCAGACTTCCTGGGAATTGCCGCTGGGATTAGAGGCTCTATTCCAAGGGAGCACTTTCCACCAATACAAGACGTCACGACAGAGACACTCGAAGATGGAACGCAGGTCCGAGTCTACAAACTGGGTTTTGCTGATCCATGGGGAAAGGTTGATACCTACTATTCATTTAAGATCGATACAGAAACCGACATCATTGATGAGATTGAATGCGTCGTTGACGGCGAAATAACCAGCGTGCACAGACGAATGGTTGCCAAGACAGTGGACAGCTCCGAGAAATCGTGGAATCTGTCTGAACTAAGTGTTGCACCGATGGGATATATCAGCGCTAGAATAGATACCGATGCCGATACCAACATCGTTACTATACAACAAATGTCCCAGCGGGCTACCTCTCCTGTCTATGTTTTTGCAACAGATCCTTCATGGACCTATGACCGCAAAATTTATGATTTGCCTGATGAGATGAGCGCACCGGCTCACATGTTTGCAGCTACATACCCTGCAAAGGACGGACGTGACGTAGTACTGTGTCAGGGTGAAACTTTTACGAGATACTTTTCTGCTATTGACAAGGCTCTGGAGCTTGGAAAGTCGGTTCCGTGGACGTACGTCTCTGACAATGGTTTCAAAGCCCTTCATCAGAGTGACAAGGAAGGTGAGATGTGGTGGACTAAGTTTGCGCTCAAGAGTTCGGGATTTGAGCCACGCGCCAATCGCGTTGGGTACATCCTCATATCGCCTGCGAACACCTTTTCGGTCATTGCCATAAACGGTCCGATCAGCGAGCAGGAGCTGCAGGAGCTCATCGACAGCCTGATTAACGCCAAAGATTATGTTGAGTCACCGGACTAAATCGTATAAAATAGACCGTTTATATTCTTTGTTTCGGCGTTATGCTGTACTAAAAATGCGTTAAGTGTGGCGAGAAAGAAACTAAATTCGGGGCGAAAGGCTGAAACAATTTCAGCCTTTTGCTCCATTTATATGATGGAGGTATATCATTATGACGTCTCACTACTAGTTAGCTTTCGCACTTTTGACAGTTAGTTACGCAGCGTGAGCTAATGCCT
>CAZFLY010000020.1:0-10234 GCA_964519995.1 uncultured Pirellulales bacterium
CTTTGCGAAGCTTGGCCATATCGGCCTGAGTAAAGTACTGATATTGATTTCGAATAGCCTCAGGCATCTCGATGTATTCGATTTTTGGTTCTTTGCCTATAGCTGCAAAAACCGCCTTTACCAGATCGTTCCATGTGCGAGCCTTTCCGGTTCCAATGTTAAACAGCCCGGCTTTCTTTGGATTATCCAGAAAGAACAGTGTCATATCTACCGCATCCTTTACATAAATGAAATCCCTGAGTTGCTCTCCGTCGGCATATTCTGGCTTATACGATTTGAATAAACGTACCTTTTCCGTGGTTTGTATCTGTTCAAATGCCTTTATAACAAAGCTTCGCATATCTGCCTTGTGGTACTCGTTGGGGCCGAATACGTTGAAGTATTTTAGCCCTACAATTCTTTTCAGAAGGCCTGTCCGGCGTGCCCACAAATCAAAAATATGCTTGGAATAACCATATATATTCAAAGGTCTCAGTTCATCGATTTTGTCCTCATCATCGCTAAATCCTGCTGACCCGTCTCCATACGTGGCTGCACTGGATGCATAAATGAAACGTATATTAGCCTTGGTAGCCCATTGAGCCAGCAGCTTGGAATACTCGTAGTTGTTTTTGATAAGATAGGAAGCGTTGGTTTCTGTTGTGCTTGTACATGCCCCAAGATGAAAAATTGCTTCGATGCAAGCGGTCAGTTTATCCTCGATAACCAATTCAAGGAAATCGTCCTTCTCGATATAATCAGCAAAGGATAGGTTCCGCAAGTTCTTCCACTTTTCGTCCGACCCCAACTCGTCGACAACAAGAATGTCGCTAATTGCTCTTTTATTCAGTGCCGTAATCAATGCTGAGCCGATAAAGCCGGCTCCGCCGGTAACAACAATCATTGTACGAATCCCCTCATCTGACTATCAAGTTGGGGATAAGGTTAATCAGATGCCGTGTCGGTGTCAAATGTTTAGGGGAACAAAAGCGCACAAAAAAACCGCTTAGAAATAAGCGGCTAAAAGAGCTCCAAAAAACAGTATTCCATTAGCACAAAGCAAGATAACTCGCAATGGCTAAAATCAAAATCCTTCTTTTAGTTATGATAAAAGGAATCCACGTATTGTGATAAAATCTTATCATCTCCCCTACCTCTAAGCCAGACATCGAATTGCGTTTGGCTAAGTTGGCATAATTATAATCGAAAATACAGTATTAATGCAAGGAAAATCACCTATGGCACAAGATATGCCTTTGTAAATAAAGCACTTACACGAAATAGATGTGCGATTTTTTCTCTTTAACACAGCATACCAGACCACCTAAAATGTGGTCTGGAAAATCCCCATACTGTGAAAGTCGTATCAGTCGGAACTCACTGTTTCAGATAGTCTAAATCAATCTGAAACATGGCTTAAGCCTTTCTGACGGTGGTCGGTTTTGCAGCAGAAATCAAGGAGTGCTTGGCACGTATTTTGCCGCTTTATTTTCCTATGCCAAATTAAACCAATCTTGCGTTCAGTGGCATAATATAGATTTCTGATAGATTGCCGCTTGTTGACAGGGAAGTTGGGGTGGTGTTATAATTTTGTTGCAAAACAAGTTAAGGAGATCAAGATGGCTGGAAATTTCCAATGTCTGGGATTTTGGACGCCTGGACCGCTTGAGTTGATTATCATCCTCATTGTTGCGGTGCTGATTTTCGGCAGACGGCTACCTGAAATCGCCCGAAGTATTGGCAAAAGCCTCACTGAGTTTAAGAAAGGCATCCACGAGGCCGAAGAAACTAAAGACAAGCTGGAAGATGATGTAAGGCAACTCAGAGATGACGTAGTGAACGAGACCAAAGACGCCGCTGGCCTAAACGATTCCGACAACAAAAGCTAATCGGTGTATAGCCGGACTCTTCAGATTCCACCCTACAAATTGAGATGCGCGATGCGAAAAAGAAATTCGACCCCGCGGAAACCACCATGAGCCTAGGCGACCACCTTGAGGAGCTGCGTACAAGACTCATTCGCGCATTGATTGGCATTGTATTTGGCCTTGTGATCTGCCTTTTCTTCGCCTCGAAAATAATAGCCTTTATAGAAAAACCTTATATAGACGTTATGGGCGAACAGGCCCGCCTGCAAACGCTTGCTCCTGCCGATGGATTCATAAGCTATGTAAAAATTGCCTTAATTTCAGGTCTTATTCTCTCTTCACCATGGGTCTTTTATCATCTGTGGCTTTTTGTTGCTGCAGGACTTCACCACCATGAAAGACGCTATGTGTATTACGCTGTTCCTTTCTCCACGATACTGTTTGTTACAGGCGCACTTTTTTTTATTTTTGTAGTGGCTCCGATTACTCTCGGCTTTCTTGTAAAGTTCAACCAGAAAGTGCTCGGTGTGCAGTCTAACTTTACTTTTGCCAATTACGTATCTTTCGTAACAATGTTAATGCTGGTCTTTGGCGTTGCCTTTCAGACTCCAATAGCAATCTTTTTTTTGAACAGGACAGGTCTTGTCTCAATTGATTCTCTGAGAAAATCAAGAAAATACGTGTTGCTGGGCATATTTATTGTGGCGGCTATGGTCACACCGCCAGATGTGATATCCCAGGTAACCCTGGCGATCCCTCTTTATTTTCTTTTTGAACTGGGAATTTTGCTAAGTTACTTTGCGAGCCGGAAGGAACGATCATAGAAATGACCAAGAAGGACGTGACGGTATCAACTCCAAATTCGGATAGCTAACGATACCTCCCATTAGGCAATTCACTTAACGACCAATACGAGTAGATTGTTTTAATCTTTTCAATAAACTTATGATGAACGGCAGACTTTACTATATAGCCAGCAGCACCAAGATCGAAGTTTTTATTCACATCCTGCTGTTCACTGAAATCGGCGAGTATTAAAACAGGAATCGCTTTCAATTGCTCGTCTATTTTCAGAATTCTCAACAGGTCCATGCCGTTGATCCTTGGCGTATTTAGATCGAGCAGGATAAGGGATGGTATTCCCTGGCCAGTGTCTTTCAGATATTCCAGGGCCTGCTTACCATTTGTCACATGAACTAGAGGATTTCGCACACCCAGCTCTTTTAGCGCATGCCGGACCATCATTACGTCTATCTTACGACTCTCCACAAGCAGTAATGGCTCTGTCTCTCGCATTGCTAAGCCTGGTGTTTTCCTTATTCTTGATGGCTGTGGTGCCCTGGACGATACTGCTGTCCAAAGTCCTGCGGGCTCTGACAGCACCTTTGCAGTTTCATTCGGACAGCAGTACTATCCCACAGAACTTAGAGTACCACCTGTTTCACAATGTTTCGCGTCAGAGGGCCACTTCATTTTCTACGAAAGCGGTGGTACAGTCCAATACAGGCTAACTACTTTCTGTTTTACGCTGATAACACAACCTTTGTCTCTATCCATGCTGATTGCGAAAATCCACACCGATACCATAGTTGACCTTCAACTATAGAATCGTCCTTGCGGCCAATTGCGCTAATAAGAAGTGTTCTCACTGAAACCAGTCTTTTCCCAGTACGAGCGATATGGAACTGGTGATTATCTTGCTCAGGCCAGTGTTTTACTGGGTCTGCTGGGTGTTGAGAGTGAATCTCACGAGTTCAACGACGGAATCAACTCTCATTTTCTCAAGAATATTGGCACGATGAAAATCAACTGTCTTCTGGTTGATTCCGAGTTCATAAGCGATTACTTTATTGGGTTTGCCAGTTACTAACAAGTCCATGATCTGCCGTTCTCGTTGTGTCAGTTGTGATAATTTTGTTTCGACGTCAGTTCTCTTGGCGCGTTCGCGTTGGGCTTGTGCATTATAGTCAATGGCTCGTTGCACGCTATCCAGTAGAACTTGGTCTCTAAATGGTTTCTCGATGAAATCGAACGCACCGGCTTTCATAGCCTGAACGGCCATTGGCACATCAGAATGGCCTGTAATTATGATTATGGGCAGGTCCACACACATTTGGCGCACCTCGGATTGCAGTTCCAGTCCGCTCATACCTGTCATTCGCACATCCAGGATAAGGCAACCAGGTTTGGCAGGATCATAGGCTTCCAGAAAATCATGCGCATTATGAAAAGTCTCCACATTTAGACCAATCTCCTCGATTAGCAATCGTAGAGACCGGCATATAGCTTCGTCATCATCCACTACAAACACAGTGGGGCTTATGCTGTCCATATTGGACTCCTTCCTTTGGTAATGTAAATCTGAACGTAGCGCCAGACCCATTGCCTGACTCTGCCCAGATCTGGCCACCATGGGCCTCAACAATTCTTCGACTAAGAGACAGACCTACTCCAAGCCCTTGATCCTTCGTGGTATAAAAGGAGTCGAAAATTCTATCACAGGTCTCTGGCAAAAGGCCCTTACCCGTATCATTGACTGCAAGTTCAATTGTGTCATTTTCTTTACTCGATGTTGAGATAGTGACTTCTCGCCGGTCAGCTTCGCTGTCAGTAATCGCTTCAAAGGCATTTTTGACCAGATTTAGAATAACTTGCTGGATCTCAACTCTATCGGCCTCCACTGGCCTGATATCATCAGCAAGTTCGCAATGAATCGTGATATTTTTTTGTCGTGCCTCAGCCTTCACCATTGCGATAGCCTCTCCGACGATATTGTTAATATCAACCGTTGATCGACAAGGTTCACGTTTAGCTACGAGGCTTCTGATACGTCGGATGATGTCACCTGCTCGCTCGGCCTGCACAGCGATCTGCTCCACAGCAGATCGAATCTTATCAGGTTCGATATTGTCTCTTTGTATCATTCTCACACATCCGTTTGAGTAATTCAGGATCGCACATAAGGGCTGGTTGAGCTCGTGCGCTAATCCTGAGGCCATTTCGCCGATAGTGTTTATATGCCAGGCCCGGGTCAGTTCAGCCAGATGTTGTTGTGACTCTTTTTCTGCCAACTTGCGTTCGCTTATGTCAGTCACTATTCCAAGGACGGCATTTTCTCCCTCATACCGTATCACTTTTGGTGTAATTATCGCCTCAATTCTTCTCCCCTCTTTTGTGAGGAGCGTAATTTCATGAGGAGCAATATCCTCACCATTCATATGTCGGAAGAAGTTTGCTTTCACTAACTCTTTAAATTCTGGCGCTTGCAGGCTAAGAAAATTGAAGCCTTGGGAGTAAAATTCCTCTCGCTTATAACCCATGATCTCTTCACACCTTCTGTTTGCGTACACTACCCTCCCACCCTTATTGATGAAGATCATGTTGGGAGATTGTTCAGCAAGGTTTCTGAATTTCTCCTCAGACTCACGCAGCGCTTGTTCGGCACGTTTATTCATGGTAATGTCACGGATGAATGCGATCACCGCTGTAATCTCGCCTGATGCACCTCGTACGGGTGAGAAATACACGTCGTTCCAGAAGTCTCCACCAGGTACGTGGGTCAGACATTCATCATGCAGCGGTTCGCCTTTCTCAAAGACACATTGAATAGCGGCGAGTCTTCTGCTCGCGTCGTCAGGTGGAAAAATGTCTGAAAGTGACATACCTACTACGTCTTTGCTTCGAAAGCCATAGCGGTCTTCAATTTCTGATGGTGTCCAAATAGATTTATGCTTGCCCTGTCGGTCAAAAAGAATAATTATCGTCTCATTGAGGGAGGACAGGATTCCTTCAAGCCGTCCCTCACTCTGTCTCAATGCCTCTTCTGTACGTTTCCGCTCAGTAATCTCTTGCCTAAGTGAATTATTAGCATTGAGCAACTCCGCTGTGCGTTTCTGCACAAGTTCCTCAAGATGCTGGTGGTGTTTCGTTAGCTCTTCCTCGGCCCGCTTGCGGTCGGTGATATCTCTTGCAATGCCGAACACGCCGACAATCTGGCCGTCTTCATTTTTTAATGGTTCGTTTTTGAAACCACAGGTTCTTCCATTTGTGAAAGTCAAATCATATTCAGGGCTTTCTCCATTCAAAGTTCTCTGGTACGCGTCGAGTGCAATTTGCTGACTTTCTTTCGTAAACAAAGGTAGAAAGGGCTTGCCTATGATATCTTTTAATGGCACGCCAGTTATTACTTCACTCATTCTATTGGCATAGGTTACGTTGCCTCGCGAATCTGCTTCATAGGCAATATCACATAAGTTTTCCAAAAAGTCTCTGAACAATTCCCCGCTCTGCTGGAATACAGATATGTTCTCTTTGCCAGGTTTTTGAAGGTGTTGGCTATGTTCCTGTTCTTCGCGTTCTTTTCTCATGGATTTGCAATCCTTTGTTTAGGCAGTCCGTGATAAGAATATCCAGGCCCTATGCAAACACCCTTCCCATGGAATTGCCGAAATCCCCATAGTAGTCCTCTGTCAGCCACATTGAAACCTTGTAAAAAAGCGACCTATCCGCTTCCAGATGTTATTATCGAGACAACAGGGCCTAACTTAACCGCCTTCTATCGAAGGAAGTGGAAAAATGCCACGTAGAATCGCATAGCCAGACTTCCTCCGCGACCAGTCATCGGCAAACCATGTTATGGGAATTTCCTAAATAGTGAGTATGTTTAAAGGTATATGTTTTCAGTTTAAGTCTTTGCTTCAGATGGACTTAGCAAAAATGTAGAAAATACAGGCCCCCTATAAAATAGCAAACCTTTCTGCCTTAGCCAAGTAGAAGTCTATGAAGAGAGCATTATGGTAGAGTTCAGACTAAAGTGAAAAGGTATGCCAGCCGATAAAATAGAGAGTCAATGATAAGATAAAATTTTTCTCCCCTCCGGAAAACATCGAGTGGCACTTGTTGCTCGATGTTTTCTTTTTTCACAGTTCATTGTTGTTGGTTCAGAGTTCATCGACGAACAGCGAACTATGAACAATGAACTCTAAAATTTATGCGTTTTTTCCACAGCATTTTTTATATTTTTTACCGCTACCACACGGGCAAGGCTCATTTCTTCCGACTTTAGGCTGTTCCAACTTGATCTGTTTTGTTTTTTGTTCACCTTGTGGGGCTTGGGCAGCGGCTCGCTGGCGCTCCGCCATGGCAAACTGGCCGACCTCATCATGGGCTGTTTGACTGACGTGCCAAACGCTTCTGGCTCTTGCCCCTGCCTCAAGCTGTACTTTGAATATGATATCTGTAACCCGGTCCCCAATGGTTTCAAGCATTTCGTTGAACATTCGGAAGCCTTCGCGTTTGAATTCGGTCTTGGGGTCCTTTTCAGCAAAAGATCGGGTCCAAATGCTCTCTTTCAGATGGTCCATTGAGTACAGGTGGTCCTTCCAGGTACTATCGTAGACGTGAAGTAAAACATACTTCTCAAGTTCGCTCAGTTCCTTACGCATGAACTCGTTCGCAAGCTGAGACAGCCTGTCTTTAACCTCGCGACCGTCAGCCAGGTCGTCTTTTGTTAACGAGGCCTCAAATCTCTTGTTAGCCCAGTTGACTAAATCGGGCAGGCTCAAGCTGGTGATTTTGTCAGCGACTTCCCGGTCTAATTCTCCGTCGTTGTAACTCCTGCTTAATTCGAGCAGCTGCCTTCGCAGTTCGCGAGGCTTAGCGTTTTGTATTCGTTCTACCGACAGGTCGGCATTGTATTTTTTGTTCGCCCATTCAGCCAGCGTCTCGAACGCGTATACATTAGGACCCTGTGGGCCATAGACCATATTCATCGCAAATTCAACAGGATATTCTATTTCTCTCTGTTTATATTTGGCTGAAGTCTTTTCGATGAGAAGTTCACGCACTTGGCCGACGTCCAGGTCCTTCAAACGCTCGATATCCAATTGTATGTCAAATCTGCCCCGTGCCCATTCGGACAATCTGTGGATGGAAAAACCGTCACTCAAAAATACATCAATTTGTGAACAGTCCTTTTTGTCAATCTGCTCAGCAGCAGATAAGCTAAGCTGTCGTTCAATCTCCTCGGCTGATTGGTCCTTGATTTTACCGGCATTGAGACTGACCCGAAAGGTGCTCATAGCCCATTTGGATAAGCCTGCAATGTCCCAACTCTCTGGGTCGCTGTAGTCTTCCAGATATTCACCCAGCGATAGGGATATATCGTTGGCGGCATTATCCTTGGCTTGTTGCTTTATCATTTGCTCGATTTCTGGTGCTTCAACTGCCGCAATATCAGAGATTTTCAAATCGACACTAAAAGTAGTTCTCGCCCATTCCACAATACACTTCAGTGGATATTCTTTGTCGAGGATTGTTTTGCAATTCTTGGTAACGGTTGAGCGAATCATTTCTTCAATGATGCTTTTGAGTCCTTGGCCAGCAAGAATCTTATGCCTGCGTGAGTAGAATATCTTTCGTTGGTAATCCATCACTTCATCGTACTCAAGTAGGCTCTTGCGTACTTCGAAGTTTCGCTCCTCCACCTTTTTTTGGGCGCGTTCAATGCCTTTACTTATCCTTTTATGATAGATTGGCTGGCCTTGTTCCCAGCCGATCCAGGATAGCGCCTTAACCGTCCACTCGGGAGCAAAGACTCGCATCAAGTCATCGTCGAAACTCAAAAAAAATTGACTGGAACCGGGATCACCCTGCCTGCCGCATCTGCCGCGGAGCTGATTGTCGATTCTTCTGGCCTCATGCCGCTCGGTCCCAAGGACATGCAGACCACCGATGTCTGCTACGCCGGGGCCAAGTACAATATCCGTTCCTCGACCGGCCATGTTTGTCGCGATGGTTATATTGCCTCGCACTTTGCCGTCCCGAGCTGTGTGCTGCTGACCGGCTTTAGTGACAATCACGGCTTCTCGCGCATGCTGCTTAGCATTGAGTACTTCATGTTCGAGGCCGTACCTTTTCGTTAAGGCCTCCGAAAGAGCCTCGCTTTTTTCTATGCTGATTGTGCCTATCAAAAGGGGTCTGCCGGCCAAGCTAATCTCGTTTATCTCTTCAACTATTGCATCGAACTTCTCATGCATCGCTTTATAGATTACGTCTTCTCGGTCGTCTCTGACGCATGGTTCGTTCGTAGGTATGACAATAACCTCAAGGTTGTAAATCTTCATGAACTCTTCCGCCTCGGTAGCAGCCGTTCCGGTCATGCCTGCTATCTGGTCGTAGAGTTTGAAGAAGTTCTGCAGGGTAATGGTAGCGAGTGTCTGGGTTTCTTCCTTTACGACAACGCTTTCTTTGGCCTCGACTGCCTGATGAAGTCCATCAGACCACTGTCGGCCGTGCATTAGCCGTCCGGTGAACTCGTCAACAATGATTACCTTGCCATCCATAACAACGTAATCTTTTTCTCTTTCGAAAGTAACGTGGGCCCGCAGGCTTTGCTCTAAAAGGTGAGGCCATTCCATATTTGAGCCTGTAAAAAACGAACCTATGCCCGCGACTTCCTGTGCCGCCCCGACTCCATCATGCGTAAGATGCGCCTGCTTACGGTCGTATTCTACTTCGTAATACTGTGTAGTTTGCGAGAGCCTGTCTTGATCAGCTTCGAGTTCTGCTTGGGTTTTCTCGATCACCTTCTGTGCTTTTTCGATTCGCCCGCTGTCTTTTTGCTTTTTGGCCTCGGCCAACTCACCCTGGGCGTTGGCAATTGCACGCTCAGCAGAATCTATTTGTCTCTTGATGCGATCGTAATTGCTCTGCATGCTGATCAATTTTCTTGCGACTTGATCAGCTTGTTTGTACCTACTGACATCATCAAAGGCCGGACCGGATATTATCAGAGGAGTTCTAGCCTCATCGACAAGAATTGAATCGACCTCATCGATAATGGCGTATTGAAGCTGGCTTTGGACCATCTGTTCGAGCGACATTTTCATATTGTCGCGAAGGTAATCGAAACCAAATTCGTTATTTGTACCGTAGGTTATGTCACAGGCGTACTGGCTTTTTCGCTCATCACCGGCTGTATCCATATCTGCTTGAATCGCACCTACCGTGAGCCCCAGAGCCTTGTAAACCGGCCCCATCCACTCAGCGTCGCGCTTGGCAAGATAATCGTTTACTGTGACTATATGCACCTTTCTTCCTGTTATGTGGACAAGGTAGACCGCCAGTGTTGCCACTAAAGTTTTGCCTTCGCCGGTCGCCATCTCAGCGATCTTTCCCTCATAGAGGACATTACCGCCGACGAGCTGAACGTCAAAGTGCCGCATTTGGACATTCCGCTTTGCTGCTTCGCGAACAATCGCGAAGGCTTCAGGCAGAATATCTTCAGGATTGGCGCCGCTTGCCAATGTGGCTTTGAACTCCGCCGTTTTTGCTTTGACGGCTTCATCATCGAGTTGGCTTATCTGCTGCTCAAACTCACACGCTTG
>CAZFLY010000020.1:10334-41927 GCA_964519995.1 uncultured Pirellulales bacterium
CTTTGACGGCTTCATCATCGAGTTGGCTTATCTGCTGCTCAAACTCACACGCTTGCTGAGCAATGACAGAATAGGCCTTCACCAATCGCTCGTTCCGGGAGCCAAAGACTTTCAATAGAGTTTTGTTTACTTTACCAAGCATTAAAATTAAATATCAAAAATCAAACATCAAAATTGCAAATCAAAGTCAAAATTTTAAAACATTTTGCATTTTTATATGTCATTTTGAACTTTGCATTTTAATTTTAATTTCTTCTCGTTATTCTTTAACTCGTGTTACATACTCGCCGGTACGTGTATCGACGCGGATAATATCACCGATTTTTATAAATGATGGCACCGTTACAATCAGACCTGTTTCCAGTGTTGCGGGCTTGGGCTGATTTGTTGCAGTTGCACCTTTAATTTCCGGAGGTGTTTCAGTCACCTCCAAATCGACAGTGTTCGGCAAAGTCACAACAACCGGCTTGCCCTGATACATGCTGACCTGCAACTGAGTGTTGGGCTTGAGATATTTCTGCCCGTCGCCGAACGCATTGTCGTCAAAACTTATTTGATCATAGGTTTGTGTATCCATTAGGACATGTTCACTGCCTGAAGTGTACAGATACTCGAATGTCCGTTTGTCCAAGAATGCTTCCTCAACATTTTCTTCTGCGCGCAGGCGGACGTTCAGGATAGAACCGTCGGTCAGACTCTTCAACTTTGTCTGAAAAACCGCACCGCCTTTTCCGAGTTTCACGTGCTGAAAGTCCGCAATAGCGCACAGCTTGCCGTCGATTTTGACAGTTTGGCCCTTTCTCATCTCAGATGCTCTCATTTTTTACTCCGTGATTCGTGAATCGTGGTTTGTGATTAAGGTTTTGCATTTCTACTCAAACTCTTTATTAGGTTCATTATCATCCGGCTTTCGTGGTCTAAATCCTCTTGAAGAGCTACAGTTTCTTGCTTTGTTGCATAATTTCTCTTCTGGGCAATTGTCAATTGTGTGTCGAGTTCTGCACATGAGCCTAAGGCTATGCGCAGGAACTGCTTGTATTCAGCAGTGTGACCTCTGACAAAACCCTCAGCAATATTAGATGGGATGCTAATTGCGGCCCTTTGCATCTGGGAGCTGAGTGTGTATCGTTCCTTCTGTGGAAAGTTTTCTGTAATTTCGTATACACGCTCAACAATTTCTATACCCTTCTTCCAGACATTTAGCTCTTTGTAGCTTTTAACTTTCATTTGCTATCTTCGATACACAATTCACTAATCACGATCCACTATCCACGAGATAAGTATTGCAGAACCGCCGAAAAATGTCAAGAAACATGAATTTACATCTCGATGTTCGATCCTTGATGCTCTTAATTAACAGTTGGATTGTGCTTTGTAGAAAAGAAACAGTTCGTCATTTCGACCGAAGCGTCCCCAAGGGACGCGAAGTGGAGAAATCTGCTTTAGAAGCAGTTTTAGCAGATTTCTCGACTTCGGCCCCTAAGGGGCCTCCGCTCGAAATGACATTCTGAACATCTTTTCTACAAAGCATTGGATTGTAATTAATATCGAGCAATCGGTGTCGGATTTATCTCTTAGTGTTTTGGTGTTGTTTTTTGGACTTCCCTCTTCTTTTACCGTGCCTTTGACTGATTGTGCCTGTTAGAGGTTCCGTTGGTGCTACGTTTAATTGCCGGGCAGGAATGTTCACCGAGATAATGCGCACTTTAAGAGATTGCCCTAAGCGAACAGCACAACCTGATTGCTGACCGATAACGCACTGAGCCACTTGATTGAATTTCCATTGGTCCGGCCCCAAATCGGCCGACTGGATAAGGCCCTCAATGCCAAACTTTCGTGACTGCACAAACACGCCAAAGCCTGTTAGACCGGTAACAACACAATCAAGCTCACTGCCGACTCTTTTGCTTAACATTAGCAGTATCAATACGGTAGTTAGTTCTTTTTCAGCGTCTTCGGCTCGCTGTTCAGTAAAGCTGATGTGTTTTCCAATCTCAGTCAAACCCAATGCAGCCGAAATTTGCTTAGCGGAGTCCACACGATTTTGCAGATAGCAATCTATAAGGCGATGGACAAGCAAGTCTGCGTATCGCCTTATAGGGCTTGTGAAGTGACAGTAATGAGTGGAAGCGAGAGCATAGTGACCGATATGTAGCGGTGCATACTGGGCTTTTTCAAGACTTCGCAAAACGGCTATATTTACTGCCAAAGCACAATCACTACTTTGAACAGAGGCTAACAAATCCTGTATAGATTTTCTATCCGGCGTTCGCGGCATGTGAAATCCGAAAGTTCTGACGAGCTTAGCGAGGTTCCTCATATTCAAGGCATCCGGCTCTGGATGAATGCGCCGGACGAAATTAACGTTCAGTCTGTCCATAAGTGAAGCAACAGCTTCGTTGGCCTCGACCATAAACATCTCGATAATTGTATGTGGATAGCTGTCGTCTGCGGGATGAGCATCCACAACCTGTCCGGATTCATCCATCACTAATTCCGTTTCAGGTAAATCAAGATGTATCATCCCATTCTCCGTACGTCGCTTTTCAATTGCCCGACTCAGCTTTTCCATATCCTTCAACAGCTCGATTACGTCCGGCTTAACATCTTTGGCGCGTCCCTTAAGAGTTTTGTCAGCTTGTTCGTAAGTTAGACGTTGAGTTGAATACATTACGGAATTTGCGAATCGCCGTGACACAATCTTACCGTTCCGGTCGTATGTCAGATAAACACTCTTGACAAAACGTTTCTGACCAGGCTGAAGGCTGCAAATACCGTTACTTAAAACTTCCGGCAACATCGGCAGCGTTTTGCCGGGCAAATAAGCACTGTTTCCGCGATTTTGTGCCTCTTTATCCAGCGATGAATCCTGTGGGATAAAATTGCTGACGTCGGCAATATGGACGCCAAGCACCCAGTTGTCATCGGAGTTTTTTTCAAGGCTTATCGCATCGTCGAAATCCTTTGCGTCCGGTGGATCAATTGTAATAATTACTTTATCGGTGATGTCCTCCCGGTCGGTTGTCTTTTCAGGATTAAATTGTGCCGCGGCTTTTCTCGCCTGTTCGAGACACTCCGCATCAAATTCCCTTGGTAGATGGTATTGTCTGATTATCGCTTCTATCTCGGTGTCGTATCGCCCTGATTTTCCGAGCACTTCAACAATCACGCCGCGTGCCAGATTTTTCTCGGTCGGATATGAGAGTATCTCGACTACGACCTTGTCCTTTTCCCTGGCGTTCTTTGCCGTGACATCATCAACAGCGATTAGCTCGAAAAAACTTGCTCCGTCCGGCTGTACAAGCCATCCTTCAGTGTATTTTCTAAGAGTTCCAACGAATTTGTTTTGTGCTCGCTCGAGTATTTCGATGACCTGACCGGTGTATCGAATTTGGCCGGCACGTTTACCTTTTCTTTTGACTTTGGCCAGTACGATGTCACCCGTCATTGCTTCTGCCGAATCGCCCGGCGGTATAAACAGGTCACCGTGTCTGTTTGGCTCAAGGGGCGTTACAAAGCCAAATCTTTTTGGATTAGCTCGGAATGTGCCTGTTATTTGGCTGGGCAACGAAGGAAGTGTCACCATATTACCGGCCCCAATCACAACGTGACCGGCTCGGCGTAGCTGGTCAAACGCAGCCTTGAACTGGGGGTAGACGTCTGGACTCACGCCCAATGCCCGGGCGAGTTGCGCGAGTTTCATAGGCTCATAATCAACGTGTTTCAGGAATTTGACTATTTGTTCTTTGAATACTTGCGGCATTTGGTCGGTCCAGAAAAAAGCACCCAATCGAATCTTATATCGACCGGGTGTAAAGTTAGCCTATAGCAGAATAAAAGTTAAACAACCGGGCAGTTGGAAACAGAGATGCTTGCCGCCATACTGTCCTATACTGTTTGTTATCCCTTTTTAGCCTTTAAGGCGTTGAGTTCCTTGGCAAGGCGTGATTTTTTCCTTGCAGCAGTTCTTTTGTGCATGGTACTAGTCGCAGCGGTCTTGTCGAGCTTTTTGACAACAAGCTGAAACTGTTTACTTGCCGTTTCAACATCGCCTTTGCTCACGGTAGTCTCAAAGTGCTTTATTTGTGTCTTTACCTGACTCTTGCGTGCGCGATTGATTGTTCTTCTTTTCGCGTTCTGCTTCACTCTCTTTTTCGCCGACAACGAATGTGCCACTGTAATCTCCTAAGAAATCCTGTTTCTGCTTTCAAAGCCTATCGAAGGATTGGCCAAATTTTATCACTTCTGTACTCTAAAGCCAATTATTCTTAGCCTTGTTCTCCTCGAAGTTTGTCTACCCGTTGGCTGACGTCTCTGTATGCAAAATCCAATTGAGCGATCTTGCGATAAATCTCCAGTGCCTTTTCCGGATTACCATTTTCTTCGTAGGCGCAAGCAAGATTATACCGCAATTCTTTGGCAATGCCATCCTCTTTTATCTCATAGGAATCCATTGCCTGCTTAAACACATCTATCGCATCAGCATACCAGCCCTTCATAAAGAAACAGTAACCAATCTTGTCCATTGCTGCGATTTTCCGTTGTGGATCCTTTTGAGCCTCTTGGAACAGAGGTATTGCCTCATCATATCGCTTATTTCGGATCAACCTAATACCATATTCGTACTTAGCCTTCAAATCTGTCGGGTAATTTTCCATGCAGAGACGGTAATGCTCCAATTCTGTCTCTCTCAATTTTGACGATAGTTCTTCGACCTTTTGCTTGACTTGCGCATCGTTCGTTTTTACCTCGGCAGCAGATCTAGCCTGTCGTAGCTTGCGCTTAAGTTGTTTTATGCGCAGTAGTCCAACTCGCTGCTTGTATGTAAAATCAGCCTTGCTCTTCCAGGCATCCTCCAAAAGTTTTACGGCCTCCTCTTCAGCTTCATCGGTTCCCATATCTGATAGAGCCCCAGCCAGGTTGAATATATTCTTTGGTAGATCAGGATTACGAGCCAGTGCTTTCCGGGCATCTTCAATTGCGGAGAAGCGATAGTCCTTCGTTTTGATTACTCTGTCCTGAGCGTAAAGCTTGGCCTGTTCTTCACGGTTCTTGATTGACTTTCTGAAGTCACCTTCCATGTCATATTTGCCTGTAGCCATCGTCAGTTCTGCAGAAAGATTCTTGTAATCCTCTGCCAGGTCTGCATCCTGGGGCTTTAGCCTCATCGCGCGTTGACATGCTGCAACCGCCTTGTCGAATTTACCCATGGCTGCGTAAGAGTCCTTCAATAAGATGTATGTTTGGATCGAGGGTTTAGCTGCAGCATTATTAGTCTGGAAAATCAAATTGGCAATCCAATCGGCTGTTCTTGTGTAGCCACCCGCAACGGCAGCCTTCAGCATGGCCTCGGCATAAGGCAGGTGTTCGGGGTCCTTTGCAAAAAGGTACTCGGCATTAAGCAACTGCTCAAGGTCAGTTTTACCTCGCATCCGTTTCATACGCTCCATCATAGATGGTTTTTTACCACCCTTGCGCAGCCGCCCCAGAGCCAACTCGCCAAGTGGCAGATGAGCCTCCTCCACAGCATCAGGAGCATAACGCAGACCTTCAAGGTACATATCTATTGCATAATCGAAATTATCTGTCTCCGCTGCCTTGCCGGCTTTCTCAAAAAAGGCTTTCGCCTTAGCTAATTCCCCTGCATTATTGCTATTGCCAGCTCCATCGGGTGCTGAAAGGTTATAATCCGAAGCTATAAATCTCTGCTCTTGGTCCTCGTCTTCTATTAGATTGCCATTCTGTTGTTGCCTTGTTCGAGAAGCACGCAATTGGTTCCCCAGTTCTCTTAGGTTTTCTGCAAGAGCCCTGTTTTTGGGCATAAGTTTAACAGAACGCTGGCAGGCGGCAAAGGCTCGCTCGATATGGCCAGTAGCTGTGTAGGCATCTTTGAGCATAATATATATTTGCGGAGACGGTTTTTTAGCACTATTATTTGCCAGAAACATTAGATCAGCAATCCACTTAGCTGCCTTCTTGTAATTGCCCTCGACCGCCGCCTTCAGCATTAGATCAGCGTATGGCAGATGTTCCGGGTCTTTTGCCAGAAGATACGAAGCATTAAGCATTCGTTCCAAGGGTGTGCTGCCGTTTTGGTGCGCATTGATTTCTTCGGTCGAAGGCTTGGGGGCGTTTTCTTGCTGTCGTCGCACAGCTAATTCGCGAAGCTCAATATAGCCCCCCTCTACGGCGTCCGGCGCATAGCGCAGACCCTCAATGTACATATCAATAGCGCGGTCGTAATCCTTCGTCTGTGCGATCTTTCGGGCCGTCTCAAACAAAGCCCCGGCTTTGGCGTGATTGTCTTCGCCCGGCATTCTTCTATACTTCAACTCTTTTCTTCGTGTGTAGTTACATCCCAATCGTATTCTTCGGCTGAAATTTGTCAACAAATAAATACTTGTATAAAAAGTCAGGCTATGCTATAAGCACGCCTTTACGGCCATCGCCCATCTACGAGATTTATACCTATCGAAGATAAGACTGTTTATGGAGACGGCAAGATATGAAAACAGCCCTTGAGCAATATGACCCACAGATTTATGAGCTGATAAGGCAGGAGGAAACACGTCAAAGCGGCGCTATCAGGCTGATTCCATCGGAGAATTATGTATCCAAGGCTGTAATGGAAGCCAGCGCAAGCTGCCTGACCAATAAATATGCTGAGGGCTATCCTGGCAAAAGATATTACGAAGGTCAACAGGTGACCGACCTCATTGAGATAATGGCCCAGGAGCGCGTGAAGAAGGTATTCAAAGCTGACCATGCGAACGTTCAGCCCTATTCCGGCTCGGTTGCAAACTTAGCCGCCTACGCTGCGCTGATAGAACCTGGAGATACCATCATGGGTATGTCCCTCGTCCACGGCGGACATCTTACGCACGGCTGGAACGTTTCGCTCACCAGCAAATTCTTCAAGTCAGCCCCATATCCCGTTGACGACGAAACAGGCAGATTGGACTACAACCATATCGAGGAACTTGCGAAAGAACATCGGCCCAAGCTGATTATCTCCGGTGCAACGGCATATCCGAGAGAGATCGACTTTGAGATATTTGGCCAGATAGCTAAGAAAGTCGGCGCATACCACGTCAGCGACATTGCTCACGTCGCGGGACTCGTTGTAGCTGGCATTCACAAAAGCCCCGTGCCATACGCTGATATTGTTTCAACGACGTCCCACAAGACATTACGTGGCCCCCGCGGCGGAATGCTCTTGTGCAAGGCCGAGCACGCAGATAAGGTGGACCGAGCCGTTTTTCCTGGCCTGCAAGGCGGCCCGCATATGCACACCCTGACCGCAATCGCGGTTGCGATGGCAGAGGCAGACACGCCGGAGTTCGTTGCGTACGCCAAGCAGATTGTGAAAAACGCACAGGCCCTGGCCGAAAAACTGCTCGAATATGACTTTAAGCTCACTACAGGCGGTACGGACAATCATTTAATCCTGATTGATTTACGAAACAAGAAAGTGCGAGGTAAAAAAGTCGCAAAAGCCCTCGATAGAGCCAGAATTGTCACTAATTACAACACCGTCCCGAGCGACCCTGCTCCGCCGGCTGATCCGAGCGGCCTGCGTCTGGGCACGCCGGCTATTACTACGCGAGGAATGAAGGAGCCGGAAGCCGAGCAGATTGCCACTTTCATAAACAAGGTCGTTGAAAATATCGACAACGAATCGGTTATCGAGCAGGTCGGCAAGGAAGTCCTGCTTCTATGTTCGCAATTTTCCGTGCCGGAGCACTTCATTATACCGAATAAAAATACTCTCTTTTAATAGTGTAGGAAATACGAAGCACTCCCGTAAGGGATGGCTAACGCCAGAAATTCGAAATCCAAAACAATACCTAATGAAAGTTTTGAAAATTTGAGCATTTGAATTTTGAATTTGTTTAGGATTTAGATATTAGAATTTAGAAATTTCGAAAAGGATTGGTTTGAGATAATGTTGAAGAAATTATTTAAAAAACAGGCTGAATTGAACAAGCGTACCGGCTTCGATCCGGATGCACTGCGAGCGGATTTCGACCCACAGACTGCGGGTGTTTGGCTGAATAATTACATCGCAGCGATGAGCAATGAATTGGAGGAGCTGCGCGACTGCACGTTTTGGAAGCACTGGTGCCAAGAGGCAAAAGATGGAAAAAGATTTATGCTGCACGATTTGCAGAACTCGCGTGTTGAAGTGATAGACATGCTCTTTTTCTGGATTTCATTAGCTCAATGTGTCGGCCTGGACGCCGATGACGTTATGAGGTTATATGAACAGAAGTGGCAGGTAAACTGGAAGCGCCAGGACAATAATTATTCCATGGCCACCAAAAATGAGGACGACAATAAAAATATAGGGTAGAAGACAGAAGTCAAAGCCATAGGCTTCAGCGGTTCAAAAGCCAAATCGAGAAATTGAGGACCGCAGCGAAAGAGACCCAGAGGATATAGGGTAAAAGTAGCAAAAAAGCTGTGATTGAAATTCTGGCGAATGCCAGGATAGTTAGGCCGATAGCAATCCAGAGCAAGAGGATTTCAATAAAAGCAATCATCGGCATTTTCAGGCCGAAGAAAATCACCGACCATAGGGCGTTGAGAATTAGCTGAAATAGATACAAAATTAAGGCAATTCTAACAGCTGACTTGTCGAAGCCTTTTTGCCAGACAATAAAAGCCGATAGAGCCATGAGCAGATATAGTATTGTCCAGACCGGCCCGAACAGCCAATCGGGCGGCGTGAACAAAGGCTTATTGAGTGTAGCATACCAATCGGTTACAGCAGTGCTGGTGAATATTGAACCGATAAGGGCAGCGGAAAAAGTCAAAGCCAAACAGACGACGAGCTTTATTACGATGGAGAGTTTCATAACTATATTTTATCAGGCTTCAAAACGTGCGTAAATAAAAAGCATGATTCGTGCTTTGTGACCCGAGCGACGTGATTTTTATCTTATGCGCTAATTTGTTTTACGGGAATTGCAGGTTTTTCGCTTATTTTTTGGCCGGATTCGGCCGATTTAAGATAGGATTCGAGCAGCAACGGAAATTGCGGGTTTTCAGTTTGATAATCTAACGTGGGGCAGAAGATATAGGTCGCCGGATCTATTTTTCTGTTTTATGCGTACTAAATATGAGTCAAGAAAACGAAACATTTTCAAAAATAGTCGTTAATAATTTGAAAAGGGAGAAACAATTTTCCAGGCGTGCATGCAAAAGCTATAAAGGGCAAAGGCGCGTCCAGGAGAAAGTTACCGATAAAGCCAATTTACGACCTACCTTCTTTCACGATTCGGATAAAATCATGCATTCCTCCACATATGCTAGATATATGGATAAAACACAGGTCTTCTCTCTGTTGGAGAACGATAATATTACCCACCGAGCCCTACATGTCCAATTTGTCTCAAAAATAGGTCGAGACATTGGACGATGTTTAGGATTAAACGAAGATTTAATCGAGGCTATATCATTAGGGCATGACATAGGGCATCCACCATACGGGCATGATGGCGAGCAAATCTTGAACTCGATTTGCCAAAAAACCGACATCGGCACTTTCTGTCATAGTGCACAAAGTGTTCGTTGGCTAATGGAGCTAGAATCCGAAGGGAAAGGTCTGAATCTTACACTTCAAGTATTAGACGGTATTCTTGCACATAATGGGGAAATGCTCAATCGGAAATACAAACCGGCTCAACAAAAGACATGGGATGGTTTTTGGGACGAATACCAAAAGTGCCTACAAATTAACGGTCATTATAAGAAGCTTTTTCCAATGACCCTAGAAGGTTGTGTTGTTCGAATCTCTGACGTCATAGCATATATAGGTAGAGACATTGAAGATGCTATTACAATCAAGCTTATTAAGAGGAAAGATATACCCAAACAAATCACAAAAACCCTTGGAAATACAAACGATCAAATAATTCATGGACTCGTACTCGACCTGATTCATAATAGTTATGATAAACCATTTCTATCGTTCAGCCAAGATGTTTTTACTGCTTTAAAGCAACTTAAAAATTTTAACTATAAGAGTATTTATAATAACACCAAAATTAAAACACAAAATCAGAAAATTAAGAATATGTTTGAGCAGTTGTTCAATGAATACTGTGAGCACATTAAAAACAGCAACCAAAACTCAGCTATTTATCAATATTTCCTTAGACACATGCCTCCTACTTACACAAATAATACTCCTCTCAAATGGAAAGTAATTGACTTCATATCTGGAATGACTGATGACTTTTTTAATAACCAATTTCAACAACTTTTTGTTCCGACAAGCTATGGTTATACAATAGGAAAATAACGTACATTTACCTACTTTTCGATTACAGCAAGGGTATCCGCGTAATGGATTACGGGGCTAAATATTTATACGGCGAAGATTATTTTTCTGGTTTATTTTCGAAA
Organism: uncultured Pirellulales bacterium; assembly: GCA_964519995.1. Lineage (GTDB taxonomy): Bacteria > Planctomycetota > Phycisphaerae > Sedimentisphaerales > Anaerobacaceae > CAZFLY01. Next base: position 20,745 of record CAZFLY010000020.1, read on the forward strand.
TTCAACTCACCAATTGGTTAAATAGTTAATTTGTTAATCGGTTAATTTGACTAAATCTAATCACCACTCACCAATAACCAGTCCTTAATCCTGCGAGGTGAAAACAAGACGGGCTCCGCGTTTTGCGGAGCCCGTTGGTTTTGCAGGCGTGTTGCTCTGGATTAACCAGGGATTACGTTGGTCGCACAGGGACCTTTTTTGCCCTGTCCGATCTCGAATTCCACCCTCTGGCCTTCGTCAAGATTCGCATAGCCGGTCGTCTTGACTTCCGAGTGATGAACGAACAAATCATCGCCGGCGTCATCGGGGGTGATAAAACCAAAGCCTTTGCTACCATTAAACCATTTTACTGTACCTTTACTCACTACTGTGCTCCTTTTGGCCTTCCAATGGCCATAAATTCTGTCTCTCTGATTTTGTTAAGAGAATATTCTTGAGAGACGTGAGAATATGCCCCACTAATATAATATATCATAAACTAACCGGAAATCAATAAAAATATATTAAATAATCACAACAGGATATCTGGCATGAGTACAAGAAATTGCGGGAGAAAAAATAGGGTGATTTTTGTGGTTTCTTTTTTCGCAGAAGGTATCTAAAATTGGCGTGCATGAGCGAAGGTAGACTAAAAACCGCAGTACTTGGCCTGACCGAGCAAGGCCAGCAGCTATTAAAGGCAGCATCCGAAACAGACTACTTTCATATCGAGGCAGTCGCTGACAGCGACACGAAACTTGCTGAAAAAATCGCTTCCGAATACAAGTGTGCCGCCAACGATGACTATCGGCAGCTTGTGATACAGAATCAACTCGATTGCCTGCTTGTCGCCGCTGGGATGCACAGTTGCGAAGAGCATCTCCGGGCAGCAATAAAAAAGAAATTCAACATACTCAAACTCGCACCCGCAGCGAGAAACTTTGAAGAAGCTGCCGGGTTAGTCCAGCTTGCTGAAGAGCAGGGCGTGCAATTTGCCATTGCCAATCTTGCGAGATTTGCGGATAGTTTTCTCGCGTTGCATACACACCTTGAGCAGGGGAAAATCGAGCAAGTTTTTCTAATCACCGTCGTTTGCGATATTGGTGACAGAGCCAGACCCGCGTGGCACAATGACCCGCAACTTGCCGGCGGCGGCGTGCTGTTATACGATTGCTACGATATCATCGACCAGATATTGTGGAATTTCCCAATACCGCAGCAGGTTTACTCACTGAGCAGCAATCAGGCTCTCGACAAGCAGCAGCGACTTTATCTGACGGAGGATACCGCAATCATTGCAATGAAATTTGATGACGCTCTTATCGGTAATCTGACAGCCTCACGGCGTAATCGCAGCACGCCCGCAGAAGAGTATTTGAGAATATTCGGCAAAGAGTGCGTTCTAACTGTCAGCAATACCGAGTTCACAATCAGTGATGGCCTCGGCCAAACTCGCGAAAGACAGCAGTACGAAGACGACACACCCGCCTGTATGAAGAAAGTCCTTGAAAACTTTGCCCTTAGCATTCTATCGCCTGAGGAGAACAAGCTCAGCAGCAGCGCCAGAGAAAACCTGAAAAACATGGCTGTCATTGAGGCGGCTTATCTTTCAGCTCGTACAGGTTTTCCGGAGGAGCCTAAGAGGATACTGCAGATGGTTTCCAGTGGAGCTGCGACACCGACTAACATGTAACGGATGAGGCTCAATCATCTTTTTTATCTTTACTCAAATGCTTTAGAACACTTTGTTGGTACTCTTCCCGTCCAATCTTCACGTCTTTGAGGTCGGAATATCTGATTTGAATCCTCTGTCTCAGGTATGCCATACGGTTTTGTGGTAACGGGTGTGTTGAAAAGAACTCGATCGGACGAACTGTCTGCAGGTCCTGAAGAATCTTCATGGTCTCGACCATGCCTTCCGGTGTGTAGCCAGCCTGAACCATGTAGTCAAGGCCGGTTATATCCGCTTCCTCCTCATCTTTTCTGCTGTATCGAAGGCCTATAATTTGTCTGGTCAACGTTGCAGCTTTTACTGCATCTGCAGATACGCCGCTCGTTTGGACTGCCCAAAGCAACAAATCCATTCCATATTGTCGGCTCAGAGCTGCTGCACTGTCACGTGCAACGACGTGTGTAACTTCGTGGCCTAATATTCCAGCCAATTGGGCCTCGGTGGTCAGCTTCTCGAGCAGGCCCTTTGTGATAAAAACGTAACCTCCGGGTACTGCTAAAGCGTTTACCGACTTATGCTTCAATGCAGTAAAATGATATTCCCAATCCGGCCTATGGCTGACACTCGCAACTCTTTGTCCAACCCTGTCGATGTAGCGTTGAAGTTCATCGTTGGCTATCTTGCCGCCCAGTTCCTCCTCGACTTTTGGGGCGTATTGACGACCTATCTTGATATCATCCTCCGGCCCAAAGAGCATAAGTTCCTCTTCGCCGCTTATCGGATTGATCGCACAGCCAACGCAAACGAAAGTCACAAAGATCGATGCTAGGAATCCCAATCTCGTGCACATATTAGCACCCCCTGATTGTTAAAAGTTCTGTTTGCAAATCACAGGCGCTTATATTATAAATCTTATTTCTTTGAACAGTAGAGAAAACTATGTCCCAACAAAAATTCTGTCAAGGTTGCAACCAAAAGCACAACTGCCAGATGATTTACCAAGAGCTTGCAGATACGAACAATTCCATAGCCCGTAAAGTCGTTGTTGCATTTTTGTTACCGATCATTATGTTTATCGCGTGTTTGGCAATCTTCGAGACAATCATGACGACGTCAAACAGGACCAGAGAGTATCATACAGCCCTGGGTTTTCTGCTGGCCTCATTAGCAACTTTCAGCGTAATTTTGGCCGTAAAAGCTGTGGAAAGACGCATCGGCAACGAGAAATAACATTTGGACTTTTCAATAATGGTAGTTGATACGAAAGGCAGGCGTTCTTTTCGAGGCGGAGTACATCCTCCGGAAAGCAAACACCTCACGCGCGATAGTCAAATTCAGCCTGGACCAGATGTAAAAGAGGTTGCCGTGATGCTTAGTCAGCACACAGGTGCTGTTTGCCAGCCGCTGGTTCGAAAAGGAAATGCGGTCATGGCCGGACAGAAAATCGGCGACTCGGACGCGTTTGTCTCTGCTCCCGTTCACTCACCAATCGATGGAAAGGTAAAAGAAGTTGGCTTACGTTCCCACGCAGTTCTGGGCCGAAGCCAAGCAGTAATCATTGAGGCTTATCCACACAGTCGACCAAAACGTATGTCCTTTAATCTGCCGGATGATTTTAATGAGAATAACTACTCGTCGGAACAAATATGCGATGCTGTTCGTCAAGCCGGTATCGTCGGAATGGGCGGAGCAGGATTTCCGACAAGGGTAAAGATCGAGCCAAATCCACGACTGCCTAAACACACGATGATAATCAATGGCTGCGAGTGTGAGCCGTACGTAACATGTGATTATCGAATTATGCTGGAATGGACAGATCAGATTATCGCGGGCATAAGGCTTGCTCAGAGAGCTTGTGGTTGTTCCCACGTCTTTATCGCCATCGAAGACAACAAGCCTGAGGCAATAGAAACAATGAACAGCGCACTGAGCGCCCTCAACAACGGTCACAATATAAAAGTTGTACCGGTCAAGACAAAGTATCCCCAGGGTGGCGAAAGGCAGCTTATAAAAGCTATCTTAGATAAACAAGTGCCTACCGGCGGCATTCCTCCTGCTATCGGACTGGTGGTCCTTAATATCGCTACAAGTGCAGCGATTGCCGAAGCAATAATAGATCGTTCTCCGTTGACTTATAGAGTTGTTACTGTAACGGGAGAAGCAATTGCAAAGCCCGGCAACTATTATGTTCCGGTAGGTACGCCCGTCCAGGACTTGATAGATTTCTGTGGAGGAGTCACAAAAAAATCCGCGAAGGTCATCATCGGCGGGCCGATGATGGGGATAGCGATTGCTGATTTGACTACACCGATTACGAAAACGACCGGCTCTATTACTGTTCTTACAAAAGAACAAATCGGCAAAGCTAAATACGAAAGGCGTCAGACTCCTTGTATTCGATGCGGCCGATGTATACAGGCTTGTCCGGAGAACCTGAATCCGACAAAAATTGCTCACGCAGTGAAAAACAACCTCTTGGATGTAGCGGAAAGATATTACATCAGTGCATGTATCGAATGTGGTTGTTGCAGCTACGTCTGCCCTGCGAATATAGAACTGACGGGATATATCAAAACAGGAAAAATCTTTCTGGCAAGGCAAAAGAAAAAAATGCCGGCATAGTATTTGTCGTGCGCAATACGTGATGAATTGTGCGTCACGCAAAACGAGATACGAGAAAATGCTTAAAGACATCACAGTCTCAAGTGCACCACATATTAGCCAGCGTCTTTCAACACGCAGCGTGATGGCGGATGTCATAATCGCCCTTGCCTTTCCTACGGCTGTGGCTGGCTATTTTTTTCGCTTTCATGCGCTAATTCTGATAGCTACGTGTGTTCTTTCGTGCGTTGTCACTGAGTGGCTGTGCAATTTAATCCGCAAAAAGCAGAATTCGCTGGATGATTTTAGCGCCGTTGTAACGGGTATCATACTTGCGCTATCACTTCCACCGAGTCTGCCTGTTTGGGCCGCCATAATCGGCAGCGTTGTCTCTATCGCGATCGGCAAAATGGTTTTCGGTGGATTGGGTGCAAATATTTTTAATCCTGCTATGGTTGGAAGAGCCTTCTTAACCGCTTCGTTTGGTATGCTAATGACAACCTGGACTGCTCCAGCCACAATTGACTCGAAGATGCCCCGAATTAATCAGGAAAATGTGATTGATGCAAGAACACAGGCTACGCCATTAGCCTGGAGCAAGACAGCTATCAAAAACGATACTGGCGCAGATAGCTACAGCCGAGGACAACTTGAAGCTACAATTAAAGGCGAAGTCGGCGGCTGCCTCGGTGAAACCAGCGCAATCGCGCTGCTCATTGGCGGACTGTATCTGTTGGTAAGACGAACGATCAACTTTCACATTCCTGCGGCTGTATTACTTTCAGCTTTTGTCTTCGCAACAATAGCGTATTTAATAGATTCGAATGCTTATGTGAATCCACTCTTTCATCTAAGTAGTGGAGCATTGTTTCTGGGCGCATTTTTTATAGCGACCGATCCCGTAACAGCGCCTCTGACTCGAAGAGGTATGTGGCTTTTCGGGATTGGCGTTGGAACAATAACCATGCTCATAAGAATCGTTGGAGAATATCCTGAAGGCTTGATGTTTTCTGTTCTTTTAATGAATGCGGTGACACCATTAATTGACAGGCTCTGCAAGCGAGTTCCGGCAGGAGGAAAACCGAGTGCGTAGCTTAAAATACTTTATACAACAAAGCTGGCTGCTTATTGTTGCGTCATTTTGTTTCGGCCTTCTGATAGCAGTGACCAACGCTTCGCTGTCACCCGAAATAGAGCAAAATAAAATCAACAAGTTCAATCGTCTTGCCGGCGGTCTGTTGCCGGATGCCAACGACTTCGTACTGCTGGACAAGCAAGTCGAAGTTCAGGGTATCCGTGGCAAAACTATCAATATCACAGTCTACAAAGCAATCTCAGAAACAAAAGAATGTGTCGGGTGGAGTTTCACTGCTGCCGGATCGGGTTTTGCCGACAAGATCGAACTAGTCATTGCAGTTGGCAAAGATTTCAAAAAGTTGGCTGGCTTTGATTGCCTGGCAAGTAATGAAACTCCTGGCTTTGGAGATCAGATCAAATACAGCTATTATAAAGACCAGTTCAAAGGCGCACCTGCCGGCAAGCTGATACTGATAAAAGCAGGTGACACGGAAAAAATCGATTCTGAAATCGTTGCCATCACCGGTGCAACAGTTAGCAGCGAAGCGGTTGTTAAAATAATAAGTCATTACATAACACGGATTAGAGAGCAAATGCTCCAAGAAGGATTGCTTACGAGTGACAGCGGACAGTGAAATAAAGACTGATATTTACAGTAAGACGTTCTTAGCCGGGCTTTGGCGAGAGAATCCGGTCTTCCGTCTTCTATTGGGAATGTGCCCAACATTGGCGGTCACCGCAGCGGTCAAGCCGGCTTTGACTATGGGGCTGTGTGTTATTTTCGTGCTGACCTGCAGCAACATCGTCGTAAGCTTGATGCGCAATTTGCTCAAGCCGCATCTGCGAATCTTGATGTTTACCCTTACGATAGCGACCTTCGTCACGATAGCGGATTTGTTCTTGAAAGCGTATTTTCCAAGAATGAGCGAGATGCTTGGCCCTTATGTTCCTCTGATTATCGTAAACTGCATAATAATCTGTCGAGCTGAAGCCTGTGCCAGCAAGAACCCGCTTGTCGTTAGTATCATAGATGCGATTGGAATGGGGGTCGGCTTCACTTTGACGCTGTGCGTCTTGGCTGTTGTCAGAGAGCTGCTCTCGACAGGCAAAGTATTTGAGCAACAGATTATGCCATCTGCCTTTGTGCCCTGGGCTGCTATGAGTATGCCCGTAGGAGCATTTTTGACTTTGGGACTTTTACTTGGACTAGTAAACACCATAACAAAAAGAACCAGGAATTAAATGTAAGATATAGATATTATTTTCTAAATTTGCTTTGTGGAAACTTTTACAACAAGGTCATTTCGAGCGGAGGCTCCGAAGGAGCCGAAGTCGAGAAATCTGTGTGCAACAGCGCTTCTAACCCAGATTTCTCCACTCCGTTCGCTGCACTTACTACGGTCGAAATGACATCTTTTCTAAAGAGCATTTTGAATTTTGATATTTGTTTTTCGATATTTAATTTTATGAGAACAATATGAATACTATTAATATTTTAATTATGGGCTTTATATCCATCGTTGTTGTGAATAATCTTGTCTTCACGAAATTTCTTGGCATCTGTCCTTATCTTGGCGTGTCTGGACGAATCGATATGGCCTTTGGCATGGGATTGGCCGTAACTTTTGTCGTCACGCTCAGCGGCACGCTCACTTGGCTCATCGACCATTTGATACTGATGCCGATGAATTTAGAGGTTACACGATATGTCTGCTTCATATTGGTCATCGCCGGTGCAGTACAACTTGTTGAAATGTATCTACGAAAGTTCTTTCCATCGTTGTATGATAGCTTTGGCATTTTTCTGCCGTTGATTACCACCAACTGCGCGATCTTAGGATTATGTCTATTCATCAACCTTTGGGGTGTTGACAACCTACTTGAAGCAGTGGTTCTTAGTTTCGGCGCGGGTATCGGTTTTACAATGGCAATTTGCATCATGGCCGGCATCCGTGAAAATCTAAACCTTGCAGATGTACCGGCTCCTCTCAAGGGCGCTCCGATTACTTTGATTACAGCGGGTTTGCTTGCTCTGGCCTTTATGGGCTTTGCAGGAATGATTAGATGATTTTAGCGTATCTCGTATCTCATATTTCGTATATAGCATTTTTCATTACGCTTCACGAACTATGGCCTGCTGGTCTGACAATGTTGGGTTTGGGTAGTGTTTTTGCACTTGGTCTGCTAATCGCAAGCGAGAAACTGAAGGTTCAAATTGATCCCAAGGTTGAGCAAATCCACCAAGCCTTGCCAAATCTTGATTGTGGTGCCTGTGGCTTTGCCGGCTGCGCTCAATACGCCAAGGCCGTTCTTGAAAACCCTGAGCTGCTCGGCAGATGTGCACCGGGTGGACCCCAAACTTCACAGAAGATTGCGGACATTTTGAATTTGCAGGTCAGCGACTCAGGTCCACACCATAGACCAATCGTGCACTGCCGTGCGCATACTGCTGACAAAACCTTATATGCAGAATATCAGGGCATAGAAACTTGTATCGCTGCAAATGCACTACCCAATGCTCAGGCATGCACGTTCGGTTGCCTTGGTTTCGGCGATTGTGTAGAGGCGTGCAAATTTGATGCACTACACATGGTCGATGGTCTGGCCACCGTTGACTATGACAAATGTACCGGCTGTACAGCCTGTTCGAAGGCCTGCCCAAGGGACCTGATTAAAATGGTGCCTTTTAGCCATGAGAATATGATGACCGTTGCCTGCAGCAGCAGAGAAGCCGGCAAGGTGACACGCACAATCTGCAAAGTTGGCTGTATCGGCTGTGGCTTATGCGCCAAACAAAGTGACATATTTTCCATGGAGGACAATTTAGCCCGCTTAGATTATAGTAAATATAAACCGAGCGAAGAGACTAAGACCGCTATGGATAAATGCCCAACTAAGGTGATTATCCATGTTGGCAAAGCCGCCGAATTCGTGGTTAGTGAATCGTGATTCGTGGTTCGTAGTATTTAGCCCCCCGATTTATCGGGGGGTTCTTCTATGTTTAGTTCCACAATTACTGCATTTGCGAAGCGCTTGGCGGAGGAGAGTTATTACTGGTTTCTCCCTTCATCATTGCAATGCCTCATCCATCAATTTGAAAATCGACTCCGCCTGTATTAGGCCAGATAGTAGGAATACCTAAGATACTTAGGTATTCTTGTACTTATTGATATTTGAATAAGTAATGAAACAAACACACTGTCACTCCTGCGAAAGCAGGAGTCCAGAAAACAACAATAAACAATAAAATGGCTGGATTCCCGCCTTCGCGGGAATGACGTTTTTGTTCTATATCTCCCGCGTTGTATCATTAGTTATACAGGAATCAATAGCCTCTATCCGCCTTCGCCTTTGACAGATTTGTGATAGTAGATTATTGACTTTGCCTGTGTTCGGTTAAATAGTAAGAATACCTAAGTTACTTAGGTATTCTTATACTTAATGAATCTTTCTGCAGCAAGCTGCAGTACGTGTTTAGCCGGTGGTAAAAACATTCCCATCCCTAAGCGCAGGCATGGTTATCCATCGCATAAAAATATGTCCACGCCAGCGTGGACATGCCACCGATAGTGTGAATCACTATTCCTGATATTTAAACAGCGTTTTCAACGCCGGTTTTTTGTGACAATTTGCCATTAACAAGCATTTTTCCCAAAAAGTCCTATAATATTCTTGATTTTTGCATCATTCTTGATATACTCCATCGGAAAATCACCCCAGGGAGGGGGAGCCGAGGGAACTCCAGTACTATTTTTCGATGAGCTATCGGCCATAAAACCATTGGAGAGGAGGTGACGGCATATGAGGTGAAGATGACGCTCTGCGTCATTGCGAGCGAGGCATAGCCGAGCGTGGCAATCTCATTCTCTACGTTTGAGATTGCTTCGTCGCTGCGCCCCTAAGGGGCAAGCTCCTCGTAATGACAAGCCTTCGAGTATTTTACTTTAGCAACAACAACTCAAATTTAGGAGGTGGAAAAATGACGAAGCTAATTCCTTTGTTGGTTATCCTGCTACTGGTCAATACCACATTGGGCGACATGACCATCACGTTTGACGAATGGCCAAATGGCAACCCCATAGTTTTGCCTCCTCCCCCACCGGATGTTCTTCTTCCAATAACAAATGAGTTCAGTGAGTGGGGTATCATCTTTCATGGTGGAACCGAAATATGGAACTCCGGAGAAGACCAACCGAGCCCTCCGAACCTGCTGACCTCAGGTATGACTAGAGATGGAGTAACTGTGGAGGCACACTTCGTGGCCCCACACAATCCAAATATTTCTGCTACTGTCCAATGGGTAGAGATCACTCAGGATTACGGAGCCGCGAGTGGTGGCAACGTGTTCAAAGCATATGACATACATGGATCTGAGGTGGATTCTGTATCTTTCAATATGTCTGGCGGGACTTTCCGTATTGAATATGGAGGTGGAATTCACCACATTTTTGCTAATGGTAAAGACAGCCTTGACAATCTTACGTTTGGTGATATTACCGTCATTCCCGCTCCTAGTGCTGTCATCCTCGGCAGTATCGGTTTGGCTTTTTCCAGTTGGAAGCTTCGCAGACGCGGAACATTCTGAATAGCGGATAGCGTGTAGCGGAGTTCGTGGGTCGTGAACTGGCCATTTAGGGAAACGCAAAGGGCTGTGAGTCCGTTGAATAGAACGCCGGACTTGCAGCCCTTTTTGTTTGGCATTATAAACCAAATCTGATAGAATCCGCATTTTAGACATATAGGCGGCTAAACCTCCAACCAAGGGCACGACATCCAAAGAATTAGCTTTATTAAGAGCGAAAGGAATAAAGAATGAAAAGGGTTTTTACTCTTGAATACTGGCAGGATGATGACTGGTTTGTCGGCAAGTTAAAGGAAATTCCAGGCGTCTTTAGCCAGGGCAAAACCTTAGAAGAACTTAAGGAAAATATAATAGACGCATACCGTATGATGCTTCAGGAATATGATGTTGAAGATAAGCACGCTGGCACCAAGAACATGGAACTGGGAGTCGAAGTGTGAAACGAAATGCCCTGATAAAGGACCTTGTTAAAAGCGGTTGTTATCTGAAAAGACATGGCAGCAAGCATGACATATATGCAAATCCCAAAAACGGCAAGCAAGCACCCGTTCCAAGACATCCCGAGTTAAAAGATTCGTTAGTCCGACTGATTAAAAAGCAACTTGTGATATAATTGACCACAATGTGCCACCTGGTTTGATTGCTATCATTATCTTACAAACTTTTCCGCGCCGCTCGTTTTTATAATCTGATGCAAAAATTGTGAAGGCATGAGAAGGGCCTCAGTATTCGGCAGCTTTTCTATCAGGACAAGACCTTTTTCAGTGCCCATTACGCTGACCGCTGTCGCCAGCGCATCTGCATCGATTGCCTTCTCGGCTATAATTGTCACACTTGCCAGACCCTCAGCACTTGTTCCAGTTGTGGGGTTGATGATATGGCTGTACTTTTTCCCATCTATCAGGGCAAAACGCCTGTAACCGCCGCTGGTGGCAATGGCTCGTTCTGTCAATTTCAAAACCAATAGAGGCTCGCGTGTGCCAAATTCGTCTACAGGTTCGTTAGGGTCCTGCAAACCAATTCGCCAACGGTTTCCATTGTTTGGGGCAACGCCAAAACATCGGATATCCCCTCCGATGTCTACCATTCCTCCGACAGCCCTGTGTTTTCTCATTGTATCAACCGCCAGATCGATTGCATATCCTTTTGCGATACCGCCAAGATCCAATTGCATGCCATCAACGGTAAAATGAACGGTTCTGTTCTGAGCGTCGAGTTCAATCTTTTCAAAGCCAACTTTTAACTTAGCTTTCGCAATCTCCTCTTCACTAAGAGCAGCTCCTTTTTCCTCTACTGAGCGCAAGAAGTCAACTAATGGGCCAACTGTAATATCGAAGGCTCCATCGGTCAGTTTGCTCATTTCGATACTTTTTTGAAGGACCTCATAGGTTGGCTCGCTAACCTTGACTGCGCGTTCAAATGCAAACTTGTTTACAAAACTTATTTCCGAATCGCTTTTATAGTCGCTCATTAGCGCATCAACGTTTTCTATCTCCAACAAAGCTGCCTTAATACAGGAATTGGCTGTTTTGGAATCCGGGGCCACAGCAACTACCCGCGCGAATGTTCCCATGACGACTCTGTAGCCGCTGTCGGTCTCGACGTTCCTCTTAGTGCCAACAAAAAAATATAACAGCACGACCAAAGAGAATACGAAGATTGCGATGACAATCTGGCTACTTCTTTTATTCATAAGAAACCTCTCTGAGCATAAGATTTGATAGTGGATAAGTGGATAATAATCAATAGAAATTAGTCAATAATCAATTTATAATGCTGCCGTGCGCAGCAAAGAAATATCAATTTTGACCGACCGTGTTGAACAAGAGTTTCTGCCGTTTGTTCGCAAGCCCGGCAGGTACATCGGGGGCGAGATAAATCAGGTCAAAAAGGATTTGGCGCATTGTGATCTCACGGTTGCGTTGTGCTTTCCCGACATTTATGAAGTTGCAATGTCATATCCCGGCTTGATGATCATCTATGATATTCTTAATAAAATCGAAAATGTAGCCGCCGAAAGAGTCTTTGCACCATGGATTGACGCTGAGAAGGTGCTACGAGATAAGAAAATTCCCTTATTTAGTTTGGAGTCGAAAGCAGCACTAAAAAGTTTCGATGTCGTTGGCTTTAGTCTGACAAACGAGCTCTGCTACACAAATGTTCTTAATATGCTCGACCTCGGTGGCATCAATATAAGAAGCAGCAGCCGAGCTGAGGACGAGCCGCTAATTATTGCCGGCGGTGGAATATCCAACTGTTGCGAACCAATGGCTGAGTTCATTGACTTATTTGTCCTCGGAGAGGCTGAAGAGACTGTAGTCAAGCTGATAGATTTGATTAGACGCGGTAAAGATGACGGAGCGACAAAACAACAAATCCTGCTTCGGGCTGCCGAAAGATTTGATTGGATCTACGTGCCACGTTTTTACGAGTTTGAATATGATGGAGTCAAAATAAAATCATTTAAACCAAAGCCGACTCATCTGCCCACTCAATTTAAAAATGCTGTTGTCGAGGACTTTGAAAACGCACCGGCGCTGCTTCGGCCAATAGTCCCATTTGTTCAAGCCGTTCACGAGAGGGTCAGCGTTGAGATTATGCGGGGTTGCCCTGGACGATGTCGATTCTGCCAGGCAACGTTTTGTAGAAGGCCTGTCCGCTATCGCAGTATTGAAAAAATTATAGAAATCGCCACTACTTGCTATCATTCAACCGGCTTTGACACCATCAGCCTGCTGAGTCTGTCCAGCGCAGAATATCCGAAGCTAAGTGAGTTAGTCACAAAACTTAACACATATTTTCACGATAAACACGTTGGACTGTCACTGCCGAGTTTGCGTATCGACCGTCAGCTTCGGTTAATACCCAAGCTGTTGACTTCGGTCAGGAAAAGCGGCCTTACAATTGCCGTCGAAGCTGCCAGCGAAAGACTTCGCAAAGTTATAAATAAACCTATCAAGGATGAGAATCTTTTTGCTGCGGTGCAAGCAGCTTACCGTGCTGGCTGGCACAAATTAAAGTTGTACTTCATGGTCGGCCTACCCGGTGAGACGACAGAAGACATAACACAAATTGTTGAGCTGTCATACCACTTGGCTAAGCTGCGGACACAAGTGGATGGCAAAACAGGCCAAGTCAACGTCACTATCAGCTGGCTTGTCCCTAAACCTCACACGCCATTTGGCTGGCTCGCTCAAAAACCAAAGTCATATTTTGAACAAGCAAAACAGCTAATACTGGACAGAAAAAGGAAACTCAAGGCAAGGTTCCTGCAGTTTAAATTCCACGACATAAACCGCAGCATATTGGAGTCAGCGATGGGCCGGGGCAAAAGACATAATGCTGACGTTATCGAAGCTGCCTGGCAGGCCGGCGCAAAATTCGATTTGTGGGATGAGTGTTTTAACTACGAACTCTGGCAGAGAGCCTTTCAGGAATTTGGAAGGGACATAGAAGACGAGGCGCAAAAGTACTTTGCTTCAGACGAGATTCTGCCCTGGCAGCATCTTGGAGGTCCGGACAAGGAGTATCTGCTTGGTCATTTGCAGACTGCAATTAAGCAGGTTAAAACTGTGAGTTAAAAGCAAACAAACCCGCCACGCCGGTGAGCAGAGAACCTCAAGGCAACAGCAGGGTTCTGTCCCCGAAGCTCATCATCCTTAGTAACACTGTCCCATAGTACCATTCAGAACGTCCCAAAACATTTGTACTATCGAGGACCGCCATATTCAGCAGCGTTTTATGTCTGTTGGCATCCTCTGTGGTTGGCTATCTTAAAAATACAATACTCGTCTTTCTGTTAGACCGGTAAATTCAGTGAAAACCTTGCATACCGCCGGAGATACGGGACTTTTCCAAAAACGTTCTCCTGCAACGTCCGGAAATATAACCTGACAATTCATGATGACTTTGCACTAAAACAATTTTTTTCCGAAACCGCCTTCTTTGATATGCCGATAGTTCTGCTAAAACACAAGTTATGCACAGGATACATTGTTTGGAAAAGAACTTATGGACGAACTAATTTCAGTTATTACAAACTTCTTTGTTGGCATTCTATAAAGATCAAGCGCCGCAAAAAATACACTAAATGTAAACCAATCGTTATGGTGAGAATCGAAAAATTGAGGAAAAGTTAAACTGGATTTGGAGAAAGAATCATGTTCACACAAGGACACATATTGACAACATGGCACAAATTTGGGCTTGCCATAGTGCTTACGTGTATCCTAAGCGTACAATCGCACGCTCGACAGGAACCTACTCACACGCAAGCGGAGCTTTATGAAATGTCTCTTGAGCAATTGATGGAGGTGACGATTGAGTCATCTGCTACGTTGACACATACATCGCCAAGGTTAGTCCCGGCAGCTATGACAAAAATCACACAGGAACAAATACTGGCTTCCGGTGCCCGAAGCTTGTATGAGCTGCTGGACATCTACGTCCCCAACCTTCAATGGATGCGACACCATTGGGAAGCCAACGTTATGGGCCTACGCGGGATCATTAGCGACCGTAACGATAAATATCTGATGCTTGTTAATGGACGTGTTATGAATGAGCGCACCCACTTCGGTGCGTTGAGCGAGCAGGATATGGTTTTGCTCAGTGACATTCATCATATTGACATCGTGCGTGGTCCCGGCTCAGCTCTGTATGGTCCGGGCGCCGTATCGATGGTAATTAACATCGTTACATTCAACGCCGAGACATTTCAGGGAACCGAGGTGTCCGGTCGCATGGGTGCCATCGAAGAGTTTTATTCAGGTGAGTGGAAGCACGGCCGGCCATTCGACGACAATGATGGAGGTCTGTTCATGTATGCCGGTATTGGCAAATATAATGGTGCCGATAAGTACGATGCCCCTCAGATTTACCCATTTACTTTCCCTGTGAGTTCGGACTATTCTTGGGAGTCGACTCCGCCCCCTCATCATGGCCCACCAGCTTATAGTCTGCCAGCCGATGGAACTCAGGCGGGTGAACCAATGTTAAACGCTCCCTTAGGTAATGACGGAGCAAGTGCAAGGGATCAATCACCCATAAAGCTGCACGCTCAGATAAAAAGAGGCAACTGGGATATCTGGGCACGTTACACACGTGGCGGCAAAGAGTTTGCACCACACACAGGTGTTATAGCCCGCCACCTATGGGGATGGTCTGAATGGAATAATATGTGGTGGAACGGTGATACATCGACACAGATACTACCTTGGAATCCCAACTTCTACAGCTACCAGCAGGCGACCGGCTATATCGGATATAACCAGGAACTGGCCGAAAATCTCGACATCGATTATGCATTTAGCTATGACATGTTTGATTTTGAGCGATTATGGGGCAACAATTTAAGTGAAGCATATCGAGAAGACGAGTACCAGGGTAAGGCACTATTGCGATGGCAACCCAATGACCGGCACAAAATTGCCTTCGGTGGCGAGTTCTCACACCTGGAGCTTGGCATGAAGAGTCCCGGCTGGCCTTATGTGGATCCGGTCTGCGCACGATTGGGTTCTATGCCGCGCTGGTCAACCAATCTATACTCGTTGTTAGGCGAACATCAATGGAATATCAACGACAGGTGGACAACCTTCATCGGCGCCCGCCTCGATGACCATACATATACTGACTGGATGTTCTCGCCCCGTGCGGCAATAGTCCACACGCCAACCAATAGAGACACATGGAAACTGATGTGGTCTCGATCGGTACGCGCAAATTTTGAAGAAGAAATGAAGGCTCAGGCCATGGACCCAAATAGCGGCAACATCAGCGACCCCGAAATTCTTGATAGTGTTGAACTCCGTTACGAAAGGCAGCAGACCAAGAATCTCGACCTCGCCGCATCGGTATTCGTCCACTATAACCTGCAAGCAATCTCATGGGATGAGAGTACTTTTCAAAGTAGCCTCGCCGGTACGCAAAGGGAGTATGGCATTGAACTCGAGGCCTCTTACCATACCGAGAAGACCCGTCTGGCTATCTCACATGGATATACAAAACTTTATGACTTTGACATGGAGCCGAGCCGAATGTCGTCTTTCCCCAATGCGCCGACAACGTATATCACCGCCGAGCCATACGGTTACAGCAATAACCTGACCAACTGGTCCAATCATATAACCAAGTTAACGGCTCAACACAAGCTTGATGACAACTTGACCCTCGACGCATCGCTACGTATCTACTGGGGATTCCCGGGAATGGAGGATTTTGACGAGTACTATCCCTACACCGGCCCTGGTGCTGCCACCACTGTTGGGACTTACGGTGATGGAACTCCCTACACACTTCAGCACCCAGTCATCGTACCAGGGTGGGAGAGAGCGTATTGTGCCAACGTTTATCTGAACCTCGGTCTGCAATATAAGCCGAGCGACAACCTCACAATCGGTTTGACTGGCTACAATCTACTTGGTCTTTTTGACAAGGATCTCAACAAGCGGAACTACATAGAGACAAAGGGCGCCGGCGATTTCCGCTCACATGCCCCTGCTGTTGGTGTTTGGGCTATCTATAGAACACGCTAACCTGTAGACTTGGTTAAATACAAAAAATCGGATAATAGCGAACTGATGAAAGTTAAAACATACAGTCTAACGATTCTGTTTGTGACCTTGTGTATCATGGCAATTGCTCCGTGCATTCACGCCGAGTCTACACAAAGCCAGGAGTATAATGTCAAGGCTGCGTTCCTGTTCAACTTTATAAAGTTCGTGGACTGGCCAACGCAAGATTTGGGCGATGCTAATGAGCCATTAATTATTGGCATTATTGGCAAAGACCCATTCAAAGATGTCTTTGAGGTGCTTAAGGACAAACAGGTCAGGGCTAGGAACGTTACAATAAAGCGTTTCAAAGGTATTGATGAGTTGGAAGAGTCCGACCATAAGCGCAAAGACCAGTTACATCCTCAGATCGAAATCATTAGAAAATGCCATCTGTTGTTCATCTGCTCATCTGAGAAAAAGTATGTTTTTGAGATCATGAATTTAATCAGAAACCACAACATCCTGACGGTCGCAGATATGGATGGCTTCCTTGATGCCGGCGGTATCATAAATTTCATAATGGAAGAGAAAAAAGTCCGTTTCGAAATTAATGTCAAGGCCGCCAAACAAGACGAGCTTAAGATAAGGTCAAAGCTGTTGCGCCTGGCCAAAAGAGTTATCGAGTAACGAAAAAAGAAAATTGTCCAAGTTAAGTTAAAGCATGACTATGCTTAACATCTACAATCTGACAATAAAAGAAAAGTTAATGTCAATTATCATGTTGACATGCATCGCTGCGTTGTTGTCAGTTGGTGTTTCCTTCGTTGTATATGAACGCATCTTTCTTCGTAGCAATATGGTAAAGCACTTTTCAACACAGGCGGCGATGATAGCAGATACATGCAAAGCAGCTTTGGCTTTTGAAGATGTGCAGGACGCTGAAGAAAGCCTAAAGGCCCTCAGAGCAGAGCCTTCCATTGTTTATGCACGTGTTTATACAGCAGACGGCAAGATATTTGCTCAATACCAGCTTAATGATACACCACCTAACTTTGAACTGTTTACGCCACAAGGTGATGGCTATCGGTTTGGTGAAGGCTTTGTGGCCGTACACAAAGGCATAGTTCTCGACGGAGAGAGGATTGGCACAGTTGCCCTTTGGTCTGATTTACAACCATTGAGTGTGATGTTCAAGCGTAATACAACCATAGTTGTTGCCGTCATCGGATTAGCCGTCTTCGTGGCATACATCGTTTCATCCAGGCTTCAGCGCATAATTTCCGTGCCGATCCAGAATCTTACTAAGGTTGCAAGGACCGTCTCCGAAAAGAAAGAATACTCGACTCGAGCTTTGAAACAGAGCAACGATGAGGTAGGCTTGCTTATAGACTCGTTCAACGACATGCTGGAGCAAATCCAGGAACGTGACTCTGCTTTGGTCAGTGCCAACGAGCAATTGGAGGTCAGAGTTCAGGACCGCACCGCAGAGCTTACTGATGCAAATGAAAAACTGACAAAAGAAATCTCTGAACGTAAAAAGGCCGAAGAACGACAGGCTCAACTTCTGAACCAATTGGAAAGTGCTAACAAAGAGCTGAAAGATTTTGCATATATAGTCTCACATGACCTCAAAGCACCCTTGCGAGGCATTAAGACACTCGCAAGTTGGATATCAGGCGACTACGTGGAAAAACTCGATCAAGATGCTAAGGAGCAGTTCAACCTGCTTCTCAATCGGGTCGACCGCATGCAAAACCTGATTGATGGAATCCTGCAGTATTCAAGAATCGGTCGCGTAAGGGAAGAAATGGTTTGGGTAAATCTTAACGAGGTTGTAGCAGATGTCATCGATATGATTGCGCCTCCGGAAAACATCAAAATTACAACCGTACAGGAACTCCCCCGAATCAAATGTGAAAACACGCGGATTATTCAGGTCTTTCAAAATCTACTCAGCAATGCTATCAAATATATGGATAAACCGCAGGGTCACATACAAATCGATTGTGCAGAAGAAGATAACTTCTGGTGGAAGTTCAGTATAGCTGACAATGGTCCCGGAATTGAAGAAAAGTACTTTGAAAAGATCTTCCAAATGTTTCAGACCTTGTCGCCACGCGATGAATTTGAAAGTACCGGTGTTGGCCTTACAGTCGTTAAAAAGATTATCGAAATGTATGGAGGAAAAATCTGGGTTGAGTCAAAAGTTGGTGAAGGAAGTACATTCCTTTTCACACTGTCTAAGCAAGAAGAGAGGGTTAACGATGAGAAACTCCAGATCAATATTATTAGTTGAAGACGATAGCATTGATGCAATGACGGTTAAGCGGGCTTTTAAGGATCTTAAGGTCACAAACTCTCTGGCCCATGCAATCAACGGCGAAGAAGCACTGAGTTACCTGCGGGACTACAACAATGAGGTGCCTTGCGTCATCCTTCTGGATTTGAATATGCCAAAAATGAATGGAATCGAATTTCTCAAAATTGCAAAGAATGACGATGCACTAAAGAAGATCCCTGTTGTAGTCTTGACTACGTCTAGTGAGGAGCGCGATGTCGTTGAAAGCTTTAGGTTTAGCGTAGCTGGTTACATAGTTAAGCCCGTCGACTACAAAAAGTTTGTTGAGGCAATTAAAACAATCGACCTGTACTGGACATTAAGCGAATTGCCGGAGCAGGATTTAGGAACTAAAGATAGTGCTAAGCTCGAAGCCAATATTGTTAGTTGAGGATGACAGCGTAGATGCGATGACCGTTAAACGGGCAATTGAGGATATCGGTTCGAAAGATACCCTCGTACGCTCGGCCAATGGTGAAGAGGCCCTGGACTATCTGAGAAATGAGACAAATAAAAGGCCCCGCCTCATCCTCTTAGACTTAAATATGCCGAAGATGAACGGCATCGAGTTTCTCAAACATATTAAGGCTGATAACGTACTAAAAAGGGTCCCTGTCATCGTGCTTACCACTTCTATGGAGGACCAGGACATACTCAGAAGCTTTGAACTTAGCATTGCAGGCTACGTAGTAAAGCCCTTGGATTATAAAAAGTTTGTGGAGATTATTAGAACGATTAGCCAATATTGGGCTTTAAGCCAGCTTCCATGCACAGGATAACATTACGGGGAACGAAAAGTACAAAATCCTGTTTATTGAAGATGATAAGCTTGACCAATTAGCCATCCGGCGACTGGTGGAGGAGGAAAAGCTTGCATACGATTATACAATAGCAGCATCTGTTTCAGAGGCTAAAAGCAGAATAAGTTCAGAGAACTTTGACATTGTAGTTACTGACTACTCGCTTGGGGATGGTACTGCATTTGATATTTTGGATCTGGTTAAAAATACGCCTGTTATCGTTGTCACTGGAGCCGGCGATGAGAAAATCGCTATCAAGGCCTGGAGGGCCGGCGCATATGACTATATAGTAAAAGACGCTGAGCGAAGCTACCTCAGAACAGTTCCAATAACAGTCGAAAACGCCTTAAGCCATAAAAAAGCCGAAGAAAAACTGCGTCTGTTATCAGCGGCGATTACAAGCACAGGTGACAGTATCTACGTCACCGACATGGATGACAAGATTATCTTCGTTAATAAGGCGTTTTGTGCAACCTACGGATATAAGCAAGAAGATGTCCTCGGAAAAAATAGTAATATCCTCTGGATAGGCAAGCTCGAAAGTGTCAATACGAGAAGTGTCTTCCGAACCCGATCTATTAAAGGGACCCTTGAAGTTGGTTTTTATCACAAGCGAAAAGATGGCAGCATATTTCCTGTCTCTCTTTCAAGGTCTGTCATCAAAGACTCCCACGGAAGCCAGGTAGGAATTGTCGCAACGTCCCGTGACATAACAGAACGTGTTCTCGTAGAGGAGGCACTCGGAAAGGCAAACCTGGAACTGAAACAGCAGAACCAACTAAAAAGTGAGTTCGCGATCCGAGTTTCAGAAGTGCTGAGCAAGGTTCTGAACGACGAAATCATTAAAGCCGAATCTCAACAAGGTGACATCTCGGAAGCCCTTAACAAGGCCAGAGGTATCGTCAACGACCTTCTGCAGATTGCGAAAATCGACGCTGGCCAAATCCAACTGAATTCGACCGAACACAGCCTTGTCGACCTCGTCGTGGAGGTCGTGCAGGCGATATCACCGTCTGCAGAGAAGAAGAACGTTAAGATCAGCAACTTTGTTTCTGATAAGGAACTCACAGTAAATGGCGACCCAAGCGGAATAAGACAAGTGTTAAATAATCTTGTCGGTTATCTTGTGAGTTCTTCGTGTGCAAACAGTCATGTAGAAATACGAGCAACGGATATCGGAAGCGACATTACTCTGGAGGTCCGTAGCGGCAATCTGAGCACGGGAGCCATAAAACCGGAAAAGCTTTTTGACCGCAATGCTTGGACAAAAGAAAAACCAGATACGCTGTCGGTAGATAACTGGCCTCTGGGCCTGGTTGTAGTAAAAGAACTGGTTGAAATGCACAGTGGACGCTTGTGGATTGAAGATTTGGGTACAGGAGCAGTGAGCTTCTGCTTCAGCGTGCCAAAGCCCGGTGTGAGCGAAGTGATCGCAGCAGGAAAGGCAAACAACTATTATGTAGGTACATAAATTCTGCTTTAATTGACCTACCGAATATGTCTTTTTCCCTCCATGCTTATCAGATGTAATACGGACCATGTAAAATAAATGCGTTTTGTCCGTTTACCTCATATTCATTACCAAGCCGGATAGATTCCTGTATTTAGCCCCCATTCTTGCTTTCGCCTGCCCCCGATTC
>CAZFLY010000021.1:0-19632 GCA_964519995.1 uncultured Pirellulales bacterium
GAAATGACATCCTTATCTACAGAGCAATATCAAAGACCAAAATGTAAAATTAAGGAAGTCATCCCTTAGGGACTCCATAACTTAATTTTTGTAATTTTTCGATTGGCCCCATCGTCTAGGCAGGTCTAGGACACCGGGTTTTCAACCCGGCAACAGGGGTTCGAATCCCCTTGGGGCTATTAGGCAACTGATCAAATCGACATACCTGATACGCTTGTTTCAAGTACAATCTTGCCGTCCACAATTCCTTGGACGTCGCAGTTGTATTTTCTGCCCTTTTTGAATTTCGTTATTTTACCGAGTAGATATAACCTCTGACCCGGCGTTACCGCGGAACGGAACTTGGTGGAATCGATACCTGCGAAGCCTATGAAGCCTTCTTCCTGGTATACCTGCTTTACGAAAAAGCTCAGCAGTTGAGCAGCCGCTTCGACCATAATGACGCCTGGCATAAGCGGTCGGCCTGGGATATGGCCGCGCACCCAGAACTCATCCTCCGTGACATCTTTATAGCCCAGGACCAGGAACTTTTCTTTGTTGTACCACAGTATGCCATCGAGCTGCTGCATCTCGAATCTTTGAGGATTGACCTTGGCAATCGCTTCTTTATCAAAAACTGGCTTGGCGTTCAGGTCTATCTTTGAAAGGTCAAATAGCAATAACGGTGGCATTTATGTTCCTTGAGTGAGGAAATTCCGCGCACATTACTAATTATAAGGCTGAAACGATCCAGGCGAACTATCTAACTGCTCAGAGCTGTTGTTGACATGTAACTGCCAAATGCAGCGTCCGCAATTGTGGTTTTAATAAAGCTTAATCGACTGACCTTATTTCCAGGATTCGGTTGCGCACGGTCTGAGCAGCCTGCTTGACCTTTTGCATTTGTTTGCGAACGCGTGTTCCAGCTGCTTTGTTTCCGCCCTGTGCCTTGTTGATGTCGGCCTCGATTTCGGCCACTAATACTTTGAGGTCTTCATATTCCTGCATTCAAATGATCCTTCCGTTAGTGGGTTAAAAACGCTAAGAAATTAACTATCTATTACGGCCTTGTCAAAAGAAAACACGTCTTTTTTGCAAAAAAATGGCACCTTGATTTGGCCTTGTTCGTTAGGACAGGAGGTTCCTTGTCAGTGTCGCTATTCTCTGACCACGGCGGACACACTGTTGCCTGACTCTATCATCAGGCTTACCGATGGACACAGGCCCATAGTGGTCGCCTTGAGCGTCTCCCTGGACGATCATGCCAGCTATCAGCATGCCCTCTATTATGCCCATGATTGTGGTTTCGTTGCCGCCACCGATATTGGCCGAGCTTGTAAATGCGCCACCCACTTTACCATCGAGCTGGCCATGTCTTCCTACTAGGTCATCTATAAGCTGTTTTATAGGACCCGCCATCTGGCCATAGTATGTTGGCGATCCGATGACTATCGTGTCATAATCTGGCAGACTATCGGCTTTGACTTTCTCCACCGACTTGCATTCGGTCTTTAGCCCTCCATCATTCATTGCCTTGGCGATAATCTCCGCCATTTCCTTTGTGTTTCCGCTTCTTGAATAGTAGATAACTATTGCTTTTGCCATTTTTTGCTTACCCTAATTTGACTATGTGAAAATGAATTTATCTGTTAGTTCGATAATCAATGTGTTTCGTCGTCTTTTGACGGTAATTATAGGCTCATTGTCGCAGGTACGCAAGCTTTTCCGGCAAGGGGATGTTGTTGCCGAAGTTATCCTCACCATAGCCGGACTCGGCGAGCAGCTTTATGTCAGCCAACACGCGATTGTCACCGATAAACGTTGCGGTCAGGTCGGTGTCCGTGTCGATTTTGCCCAGCACCAAGAGTTGGGTCACTTCGTCAATAACCTTTTCCAGCAGTGTCCCCTCTTGTCGTGTTTGTTGTTCGGGCACCTGCAGGGGTTGTTCATAGAGAATTAATTTGCCTTGCTCGACGAGTGAAAGGACGACATCTCGAACGATAGTCTCAATGTCTTTTCCTTGCGCCCACGAGGGGACGAGCCGGAGACGGACAATTTCACTGGAGAGCCACCTTCGCTTGTGAGCGTTTATCTTTTCATTGGCGCGGAACAGTTCCAGTGTTGAGCTGGCATTATAGACGTCACCTTCAAGCTGCATCTTGACCTCGCTTCCATAGTGCAGGACGAGCTTGGCGATGAGTGTAGCCGGCCGAACGTGAAAACCGCGATACTGTGGAACGGGTACTTCTATCTGCCCAATTTGGGCGTAGCGTTTGAGCATCCTATGGCAAAAATCTACCGCACAGTCTATGTACCGGCTGATATGTGCGATGCAGTAATCCATTAGCACCGTCAATATCTCGTTGCTGTTGAGGAGCGGTTCTTGGCGGAATTCCGAGTCGCAGGGCTGTTTGTTCACATGTCGCTCGTAGTGGTGGGCAAGTAACGTAGCGATCTTCAGAAGGTGAAACACGACGCTGATATGACCTCGCAATACCGGCAGGCTGGAATCGAGATCTTCGACATCAGTGCCTGATACGAAAGTATCATATTGTGATTGCATGTTGTGGAATCGCAGTTCAAGGCTGCGGAGTTTCTCCTCCGTAACGGAGTTCGCAACGTATTGAGCGTAATCTTCGGGCTTAGCCTGACTGGCGGCGCAGACATCTTGACTTTCAGCGGCGAGGTTTAAAAAAGCTGTAGCCAGCAGTGTAACAGTCTCCGAGACGGTCTCGGTCATTCTTGTGCCGCAGTCGTGTGTCAGTCGGCCTGGTGGGAGACTTTCAGTATAAGACCTTTCACGCAGGTTCTCAGACGGCACCGGCAGAGCGAGTTGGTCGGCCCTAAGCAGTATCTGTTTTGCCGCTCGCAAAAGGGCGTCGCCGGTGAATTTCAGTGCATCCTGAGTAGCTTTGACGAAATCACCTTCAATGGGTAAAAGGTGGTAGGCGGGCAAGACGTGTTGGATGTGAAGCAGCTCATAGCCAGCATCGGAAAAGTGTTTGATTGCCGCGGTCAGCGACCTGAAGGAACACCAGCGGCAATTGTTACGAGCATTATAAGCGTCGAGAAGTTCCTCAAGCTGCATAGACTGTGAAAGCAACTCACCCAGGAACGGACGCATGAAAATCTTGTCGATCGGTTGGCACTCTGTCAGATAGTGTGCAAGTCCGAGTAGCGTCTGGGCACGTTTGGCTATTAGTTCGTGAAAGTCTTTTTCGGTGATTGTTGATGAACCCATGTTACTTGAACCTATTTTAGAAACGCGACTATGACAAGGCTGAAAAAAAAGATAAAGTTTCTTATTTGCCTGAGTTCTGTTTGTCAAGTAGGATTTCTTCAATCGTGAAATCTTCCGGAATCCTGAACCGAAATACCTCATCCCTGATTTTATTATTTACCTTGGGACTCAGGAGTCTTATTTCATAGATGTCCTCCTCGGTAGAGATGGCGGTGACTTTTGTCGGCAATGTGAGTTTTTTGTCAATCCAGAAATCGATAGAGGTATAATCATCTTTATAGATAGAATCGGGCCGAACCTTTAGATGTAGCTGAATAAGGTCCTCAGAGGCGTTTACTGTTGACTCTACCAATTCTATGTCAAACTGTTTTTTCAGCTCATCCACCTTTGTAAAGCCGATGATTGGAAAATTTCTGCCGGCCAAATCAAACGCATCGGTCGGCTCATTTGGCTCAGCTAACTGGCGACGTTCAGCAGATTTTATCTGATAGTCGATGTGCGTTAGCCAGGTACCGTCCAAGATAAAATGCTCCTTGTATTTCTGCTCTTCTTCATCATCTTGCCTGAGAGTCTGGAAGTTAATCCTTAGCTTCGATCTTCCATTGGATTTTTTACAATATAAAACTCCCTTCCTGAGGGTCTGGGACTCAAGCAGCGGTTGCTTGAACAGATATTCGATTTGTCCCTGATAGGATTGAAGTTCTGTGGTCGCTTGCTTCAACTGTGCGAGAATTTCATCGACAGGATTTAGATTGGTTTGTTCAGATTTGCACACATGCGCGCTGCCAACGGGCTCGCAAGCCAGAGACATACTTGCTGTTAGTAATAGAATCGAGATAGTTTTAGCGGCAGTATCGTTTTTCATTATTGTGCGTTTTAGTCTATATCAGCTATTTGTTATTGTTTTCATCAATAATTTCCAGTATTCGGGGGATGTTTTCAATAGTGTAGTCTGCGTATTTGGCAAACTGGCCTGCCTGTTTGTGATTGGCTAATAAAACAGCGATAGCGCCGGCAGCTTTCGCACTGAGCAGGTCAAATAAATAGTCGCCCACCAGAATGGTTTCTGCAGGCTCGATGCCTAACTGTTTACATATTTGTTTAACGCCGAAGGCATCAGGCTTAATGGGACCCTCTTCTCTGCCAACGACTATATCGAGTCTGAGGTTGTGTTTGCGCGCGATAGCAAGGGCGTTGGACCGTTTGTTGCGAGTTAACACGCCAATAAAAATTCCTGCTTTGCGAAGGTCGGCAAGTGTCTGCTCTGTGCCGGGATTCAGCTTGGATTCTGCAACTGCTTTTTGTTCATGAATGTATAAAATCTGCTCTGCTTGTTTGCGTTGTTCAGAGGACATTTTTCCCATTTGCTCGAGCACTGGGCCAGAGTTTCTGTCCAAGCCCATTTCTTCCCGGATGGCATCAAAGTCAAAATAAGGCTGTGTTATTGTTCCGTCTAAATCGAATATTACTGCTTTTATTGACATATTCGTCTGAACAAAAAATTCCTCCAAGTCAAAGGTGCTATCCCGATAAAAAACCTAAAGGTATAGAATTTACCGGTCTCGACTCCTTCGGTTTGTACGTGTTATAATTGTTATACGCTGACTTTTACTTAGCTCCTTTTCGCAGCAGTTCAATCAGGTATCGGCCAGCAAGGCTGAGAATTTTGCCTTTACGGACAATTATTCCTGTCGGTCTGATGAAATTTTCGTTGGAAAAGGGTATCGCCCGTATTGTTCCGCTGGCAACCTCCTGCAGTAATGCGGTTTCCGGCAGTATGCTTATACCTGAGTTAATTTCCACCGCTCGTTTGACTGTTTCGATGTTGTCGAATTCCATCACAGGTCTTACCACAACATTATACCGTTCCAGGATATTATCTATCCAAGCTCGTGTCGGAACATTCTTGTCAAATGCAATAAATCTTTCAAATTGCAGTCGATGAATGTCGATCGGAGATTGGTCTGAAAGTTGGTGTTTGGGGCTGCAGGCCAACACGAGTGGCTCATGTTCGAAATCATAAACTTCAAGTCTTTTGTCTTTTTTCGGAATAGCGACGAGGCCGATGTCAATCTCGCCGCTAAGGATTAACTCGTATATTCTTGCAGCACTGAGATATTCGATATGAACGTGGACGTCGGAATAACTGACCATGAACTTTTTCAAATAGTCGGGAAGGGTGTGCATTCCGATGCTGAAGATAGCGCCTACATTTATTCTGCTTACTGTGGAACTTTTATGGACATTCAGTTCGGTCCGGAATTGTTCATATCTCTCAAGCATATCCTTACAGGCCTGGTAGAAAAGCTGGCCTGCCGAGGTAAGTTCTAGCGGCCGTTTTTTTCTATTGATGAACTGACATTTATATACGAGCTCCAGTTGCGCGAGCTGCTGTGAGACCGCTGACTGGCTGATTGTGTGTTTTTCAGCGGTTTTTGAGAAACTTCGCAAATCAGCCAGATCACAAAAAACTTTTAGCGTTTCTATATGCATTATAAGGCGTCCTAATAGGTAATATTATTGTTTAGTCCTTGTTATATTCTGTCCAGATAGTTAATCTGATTGGTTATTCGCTCTGAGTAACTTTCGTGAACTTATTATCAGTTTATCTTATCATAACATAGCGACAAAACGAAAAACTTTATTTCTTATTGGAGGTTACAGAAAGTGGCAGCAAACGCTATTATTGAGGCCGTTTACCAGGAAGTCCTGAAGCGGAATGCCGGGGAAGTAGAATTTCACCAGGCGGTGAAGGAGGTGCTTTCATCATTGGGGCCCGTTCTGGATAAGCATCCTGAATATGTGGAGGCTAAAATTCTCGACCGGTTGGTTGAGCCGGAAAGGCAAATAATATTTAGAGTGCCGTGGCAGGACGACAAGGGCAACATTCATGTCAACCGTGGATTTCGGTTTGAATTTAATAGCGCACTTGGACCGTACAAGGGAGGTCTTAGGTTCCATCCGACGGTAACAGCGAGCATATTGAAGTTCCTCGCATTCGAGCAGATATTCAAGAACTCTCTGACAACGCTACCGATGGGCGGCGGCAAAGGCGGCTCAGACTTTAATCCAAAGGGCAAAAGCGACAGTGAAGTTATGCGTTTCTGTCAGAGCTTCATGACGGAACTGTCAAGGCATATCGGTGCAGATACAGACGTGCCCGCAGGCGATATCGGCGTTGGCGGACGCGAAATTGGCTTTCTGTTTGGCCAGTACAAGCGTCTTCGTAATGAGTTTACCGGCGTTCTGACCGGCAAGGGATTGACCTGGGGTGGCTCCCTGATCCGACCGGAGGCCACCGGCTATGGATGCGTGTATTTTGCCGATGAAATGCTCGAGACTCGTGGCGAGAGTTTTGAGGGCAAGATTTGTACGGTATCCGGCTCCGGCAATGTCGCTCAGTACACCGTGGAGAAACTCAATCAGCTCGGTGCGAAAGTTGTCAGCCTGTCTGATTCAAACGGCACAATCTACGACCCCAATGGAATTGATGATGAGAAACTCGCTTTTGTGTTTGAACTGAAGAACGTGCGTCGTGGGCGGATCAAGGAATATGCTGATAAATTCAAGGCCGAGTTTAAGGCAGATGTGCGGCCTTGGGGTATCAAGTGCGACTGTGCGTTCCCGAGCGCTACGCAGAACGAGATTGACGCCGATGATGCCAAGACGCTTGTGAAGAATGGCTGTTATCTTGTTGCTGAAGGTGCAAATATGCCTAGTACGCCGGAGGCGATAGAGCAGTTCCTCGAGAAGAAGATACTTTACGGTCCTGGCAAGGCGGCCAATGCAGGTGGTGTTGCCACAAGCGGTCTGGAGATGGCGCAGAACTCACAGCGGATTTCGTGGACACACGAAGAGGTTGACAAACGGCTGCACGATATAATGATTGCTATTCACAAGCAGTGTTATGATGCTGCGGAAGAATATGGTCAGCCCGGTAATCTGGTAATGGGTGCTAACATCGCGGGTTTTGTCAAGGTGGCTGACGCTATGCTCGATCATGGCCTGGTTTAAGAAAATGAAGTGATTGTGTACAGTAAAAGGGCGTTTCGTATAAGGATCGCCCTTTTTTATTTGTGCGATGAGGTAGTACGGCAGGCGGAATTAGCCTTGCTTGGTCTCAGTTGGTTTTTGTAGATTGGTCTAAGTTGTATACAAGAGTGTGGCATGGTGGCATGGGCAAGTACAGGATTGCAGGGGCTGAATGACATCCTCACAGGTCTGCGCAAAGGCGATAACGTCGTCTGGCAAGTGGACAGCATTGAAGACTTTCACAGCTTTGTCGAACCTTTCATTGCCAAGGCAAAAGAGGATGGTCGCAAGCTTGTTTATATGCGATTTGCGCAGCATCGGCCTTTGGTTGAGGCTGCCGAAAACATTTCGATTTACAACCTCGATGCAAGCAGTGGTTTCGAGACGTTCTCCTCACAGGTTCACAACATAATCACCGAAGAAGGTGTGGGGACGTACTATGTATTCGATTGCTTATCTGACCTGTTGAGTGCCTGGGCAACGGATTTGATGATAGGTAATTTTTTTCTGATAACGTGTCCATATCTTTTCGAGCTGGACACGATTGCGTATTTCGCTCTGTTGCGGAATAAGCATTCGTACAAAACGATAGCACGCATTCGCGAGACGACTCAGATACTATTGGACCTTTACACATTCGAGGGGAATTTTCACATCCATCCGCTCAAGGTCTGGCAGCGCTACTCACCAACCATGTTTCTTCCGCATGTTCAAAAGAAGGACAAGTTCGTTCCTATTACCACGAGCGTGGATGCCGCGAGGCTGATTTCCTATATCTCAAGGAAAGGATTAGAGCCGGCACAGAGAGTACTGGATTACTGGGACAGGATTTTTCTGCGAGCCGAGGAAATAGCACAGAAAGGTACAGTTTCATCCGCAGAAGAAGCTGAAACGATAGATCGGCTGTGCACGATGATGGTCGGCAGAGAGAAGAGGATGTTATCGCTTGCGAAACGCCACTTTTCGCTTGCAGATATGCTCGATATTAGGAAGCGGATGATCGGTACTGGGTTTGTTGGGGGTAAGGCCGTTGGTATGCTGCTTGCCAATAAGATCATTTCAAGTAACGAATCCCTCGGATTGCAGCAGTATCTGGAACCTCACGATTCGTTCTATGTCGGCTCGGATGTATTTTACACGTATCTTGTGGAGAATGGCTGGTGGAATCTACGAATGGAGCAGAAGACACCACAGGGATATTTCAAGATTGCCTTGGAGCTGAAAGAGAAGCTATTGACCGGCAGGTTTCCCGACCAGGTGCGTGAACAGTTCCAGGAAATGATCGAGTACTTCGGACAGTCGCCGATTATTGTGCGGTCAAGCAGCTTGTTGGAAGATGCTTTCGGTAACGCCTTTGCCGGCAAATACGAGAGTCTCTTCTGTGTAAACCAGGGAAGTCCCGAAGAGCGATATGCGCGCTTTGAAGAGACCGTGCGGAGGGTCTACGCCAGTATGATGGGTGAAAGTGCTCTTACGTATCGGCTGCAAAGGGGGCTGGACAAGGAAGACGAACAGATGGCTTTGCTCGTGCAGCGTGTTTCGGGTTCGTACCGGAACGGCTATTTCTTTCCGGATCTTGCCGGAGTGGGAATTTCGCAAAACACCTTTGTCTGGAATCCTGAACTGAACCCGAAGGCAGGAATGCTGAGATTGGTATTCGGTCTTGGGACACGGGCTGTTAATCGTGTGGAAGATGACTATCCTCGGCTTGTAGCTCTGGATGCACCACTTCTTAGGCCTGTGGCCGGTATGGATGATGTAAGGAAATTCTCGCAGCATCGTATTGATTTGTTGGATACGGAGAACAATCTGTTGGCGACGTTGGCGCTTGAGGAACTGCTGAGCAGGAAACTGGACATCAAGCTTGATTTTGTGGCCGTGCGAGATACGCATCTTGCCAGAAAGGCTAAACAAGCAGGCAGAACCGAGAGAGAGTATTGGGTCCTTACTTTCGAGAAACTCCTTTCGGAAACGCGATTTGTCGAATATATGCAGAAGATACTCAAAACCTTGGAAGAAACGTATGAGTATCCGGTGGATGTTGAATTCACAGCCAACTTCACTGGTAACGGTGATTTGGTGATAAACCTATTACAATGTCGGCCTTTGCAGACGAAGGGCTGGCAGCCACAAGTGAAAATACCTGAGCACATCGATTCTGAGAAGGTCGTGCTCCGGACAGAAGGTTACTTCATGGGCGGCAGTATATCGTTGGACATAAGAAAGGTTGTGTACGTGGACCCGAAGGCCTATATGTCATTATCGCTATCCCAAAAGTACGACATAGCCAGGCTCGTGGGAAAGTTAAACAGACAGATACAGAACAGACAAACTGAACCAGCGATATTCCTCGGGCCCGGAAGGTGGGGAACGTCAACGCCGAGTCTGGGTGTTCCTGTGAGCTTTCACGAGATCAATAACGTGACGGTTCTGGCTGAAATCGGATATGAAGGCGGCAATCTTATGCCGGAGCTTTCATTCGGAACTCATTTCTTTCAGGATTTGGTAGAAGGTGACATATCGTACGTAGCCGTATTCCCAGACAAGGCCGGTGTGATTTTCAAGAGAGATAGGCTTTTATCCATGCCGAACATGTTGCAGGAGCTTGTACCTGAAGCGGAAAAGTATTCTGATGTTATGCACGTGTGCAGTTTTGGTGCTGGCGAGTTGAGAATTCTCAGTGATATGATCTCTCAGCGACTCGTATGTTTATTTCGTTAGGAAGATGAGATAATAAGAGATGGTGCCGGAGAGCAGAAATATGGCTATTCGGGTAGCTTCCTATCTGGAGTTAATATTGCAGGCTTTAGAAATTGCAGATTTTAAGCTTGGCCAAGGACTGTAGGAATCAAATCTCACATAATTTTTAAAGAGGATTAATATGTTTTATGTATTCTATTAGTTTTTTAGCAGAAGCATTATTCCCTTTTTTCGCGTAAAATTATCGTAGTTCAGATAGTCAGCCCACGGTTCTTATCAATAAAGTTAACCACTAAAAAAGGGTGAGATATGCGAAACAAAAAATGCATGCATACGTGGGAGATGGTCAATATTGCTCATGGTTTAGTCGTAATGAAAAAATGCTTTCATTGCGCCAAAATATCCACCTGCTTTACTTTTCATAGTGAGCCACCTCTGGAATCATGTCACGAAGGCGAGCATTTCTGGAATTACATGGAAAGTGAGCCCTGCTTTCACTTTGACCTGAGGTGCACTAAGTGTGGTACTATGGTTAAGCTTGACGAGTTGGTTGCGCTAATGATATGTACGGGGTGTGACCAGAAATGTGAAGTGGATATTCTCAGGCGGAAGCTTGAACCAGAAGGCGCATGTGTTTATATAGCTTTAGGATGTCGTCCAGTTGATGAGAGACGACAGCTTTCGCAAGAAGAAATGTCTTTACTTCAAGACTATTTCGATCAGCGATGCAGATCATTGGAGTCTAAAGTAAAAATTGTTTCCCACGAGATGGTAAAAAGCATCGAAAACTGTTATGCGAAGGTGATTGAGAATCCAAAGATGCTTTTTGTAGTACCTTCTGAGAAGAACTGATTGACAGTTCCAAAAAGAGTGCTTGTTTTGGAAAGGATTCTTTTAATTGTTCTTCACTGAGGGCAGTAGTATAATTCGGTCTGATGGAAGAGGAACTGGACATCAAGAAAGTTGTACGTCAGCACGTGGAGACCGAGCAATTCTTCACAGGTGGTTTTACTGTAAAAGGTCAGGCAAAGATACCACGGCCGCAGCAACCCAGGGACGAAGATGCTCCCGAAGCGACAACCGAGCTTCACAAGCTCGCTGAACAAGTTCGCCAGTGCCGCAAGTGCGTCTTAGGATCACAGCGGACTAATGCGGTGCCCGGCGAAGGCAATCCAACGGCACGCATAATGTTCGTCGGGGAAGCACCTGGGGCTGATGAGGATGCGCAGGGCCGGCCTTTTGTCGGCAGGGCGGGACAGCTTCTGGATAAGGTAATCGCTGCGTGTGGCCTGAAGCGCAGCGATGTTTTTATTGGAAATATTCTTAAATGTCGCCCGCCGGGAAACCGCGACCCTAGGCCGGATGAAATAATAAGCTGTCTGCCATATCTTCAAACGCAGATTGAGATAATAAAGCCGGAAATAATCGTTGCTCTTGGCGCACACGCAGCCAGGACACTGCTGAATACAAACAAATCTATAGGCCAATTGCGGGGGCAATTCCACGAATACTACGCAGGCATCGGCAAGCCGCCAATAAAACTCATGGCCACATATCACACCGCATATCTTTTGCGGAATTACTCGCAGGAGAACCGCAGAAGGGTCTGGGAGGACATGAAGAAGGTCCTTGCCGAGCTGGGCCTGCCGGTCCCAGAGCAGGACAGGAGTTGATTTAACTCTATTAGGTAATAGAAGCTTGCGACCGGGACGCTCAGAAATGCCTTGCAAAAGAGGACATTTTTTTGTAAAAGTGATCTTAGCTATGTTTCGGAGGCGGGTTATGCCCACTTCCTTTTCATGCAGCGTTTCTCCGACTGTTGTACTTACATGAAAGGATACGGAATGAAAAAGATGATTGTCTTTAGTATACTTTTGTTGTTAGCTACGACCGTCTCAGTGCATGCGGTGATTCGCTGCGTCCCGGATCAATATTTAAGGATCCAAAATGCGATCCACGACAGCAGTGATGGCGACGTTGTGATAGTTAGCCCGGGCAGGTACTATGAGACAATCAATTTCAGCGGGAGAAACATTACTCTAACGAGCACCAATCCTAACGATCCGTGTGTTGTATCCAGCACTATTATCGACGCCGATAGCGATGGTTCTGTTGTGATCTTCGAGAATGGTGAGACATCGCAGGCGGTACTGACTGGTTTTACCATAACGGGCGGATACGGGACGATGGATAATACCGTTTCGGCTGAACTTAGGATCCTCTGGGGAGCTGGCATTTTCTGTTACCAAGCTTCGCCCACCATTACGTGTAATGTGATTGCCGACAATCGTGGGCCTGTCGAAATAGTAGGGCAAAATATGGAAGATTGGATATTGAGCTATGGAGTGGGAATTGGTTGTATTCAATCCGGCGCGGTTATTACCCGCAATATAATCAGGGATAATAGCGGCTATGTCGGTTCAGGCATACTTATATATTTTGGGGATGCTACAATCAGCAATAACCTGATATATGACAATTCGGCATATGTCGGCGGTGGTGTAGTAATGGTGGAGGGGCACCTGACCAACAATACGATCGTTGGTAACGATGCGAGCCTCGCCGGTATGCCTCTCATGGCTGGCAATGTTTACGCTATATTCGATCCTACGATTAACGATTGCCAGATATCAAATAACATAATCTGTAATGCTAAATCCGGTGGTGGAATATACTGGGAGGGTCCCTATCAAGAGGGTTCGCTGACATTTAACAACGTTTGGAACAATTCGCCGGGCAATTATAGTACCGTTGACCCAGAGACTTATCAGCCGATTTATGGTGGGCAGTTTGATAAAACGGGAGTTCTTGGAAATATTTCTGAGGACCCCGTGTTCATCAACTCCCAGGCCAAGGACTTTCACTTACAGGCTGACTCGCCTTGTATAAGTGCCGGTGACCCAAATTTTATAGCGGCACCCAGTGAGACTGATATTGATGGCGAGCCTCGCGTCTTTGCCTGGATAGTCGATATTGGCGCAGATGAATATATCGGATACACCAAACCAATTGCATACGCTGGTCCCGACCAACATGTTTTGAAATCTCAGCACATTACTCTCGACGGTACTGGCTCATGTTTTCCAGACCCTTGTGGTGTTACAATCTTCGAGTGGATGCAGGTTGAGGGACCAACCGTCACGTTGAGTGATCCATTTAACGCGAAACCCACTTTCACCGCTGATATCGAAGGACAGTACCGTTTTGAGCTTGTCGTGAGCAACAACAAGGATAGTAGTAAGCCCGACGAAGTCTTAGTTCTCGTAGGTAACCAGGCACCGGTTGCTAATGCAGGATCTAATAGCATTTATCAGGTGCCTGCCAGAGTCGAGCTCGATGGGACAGGCTCATATGACCCAGATACAATAGATGAGTTGACATACACCTGGACGCAACTAGCAGGCCCGGAGGTTGTTCTTACAAATGCAGATACCGCAAAGCCTTACTTTGATTGCATCGTCGATGCGTTATATGTATTTGAACTGGTCGTTAATGATGGCTTTGTTGACAGCGACTCCAGCATTGTGAACGTGGTGACCGTTACTGTTACCATGAATCAGGAGAGCTTAAATGTCAGTTACAGTACCTCTGATAACTTTCACTATCCGGACGTCTCTGGAACCAAAGTGGTGTATGGTGTGGGGCCAGCGTGCGACTATACGTGGGATATTAAATGCAAGGACCTCGAAACTGGCAAGGTTAATTCATTTTCAGGTGGAGGTATCGATACGCAGCCAAAAATTGACGGCGATATGGTAGTATGGTTCGGTGGTCCTTATTTTGAGTCTCCGTGGGGTCATGAGCCTTCGAACACCAGTGTCTTTGTCAGGAATATCGCCACCGGCGCTCAAAAAATTTTGAGAGGATACACTTGGTCGGAGTCCTATAGCCATCCGGCGGTTTCATACAATAAGGTGGTTTGGCTTGAACACCTTAATCTCGACCCGAATCCGCCGGGCAATAGCGCCAATCGCTGGTGGAACACGCCTTACAATATATGCGGTGCCGACATCAGTGATTTTGATAATCCTGTATATTTTACTATTGCTGAAGATGTCGGCAGCCGCGACCCCTATCCTTGCCTTACTTATTCAATGGACTTTGACGATGTCATAGGCATCTCCGGCGATATTGTTGTGTGGGAAGGTGATGGAGATATTTACGGCGCTGATACTTCAGATATTAATGACATAAAGGTATTTACAATTTGCAGTAATCCTGCCCACCAATACGACCCTGCGATTTCCGGCAATCTCGTAGTCTGGACAGACGAAAGAAACGATGGCGGTGACATTTATGGTGCCGACATCTTTGATACACAAGACATCCAAGAACTGGTCATTGTCCGCGCACCCGGCAGCCAGCTTCAGCCAGCCGTTGATGGTTCATTGATAGTTTATATCGAAGGTAGCGCTCAAGGCGGGCTCATTAGTGTCTGTTACTTGACGTCGCAGTATGGTGTTTTGAGCATAGCACTTGACGGCTTAAACTACGGTACGATACCGGCAGTGGATGGGCAAACAGTAGTCTGGCAGGATTTGGATGGCCGAGCAGGTGGACTTTCTCTGCGGTTCGGATACTCTGTACCCGAGGGACCAGTTCAGAATCTGACTACGGGTAAATACTACGATTCTATTCAACATGCAATCAACGCAGGTCAGGAGGGCGAGCATATAGTCGTTAATGAAGGAGTTTATTATGAAAGCATTGATTTCTGCGGCAAAAACTTGATAGTTAGCTCTGTTGACCCCAATAACTCAGCCGTTGTAATGGCAACCGTAATCGAAGGCGGTAGTCAAGCAGTCAGATTTTCCCGAGGTGAAGATGCGAATTGTGTTTTAAGTGGCTTTACTATTACCGGCGCAGATATAGGCGTGTATTGCACTGCGTCGTCTCCGACAATTACCAAGTGTAGGATTGTTGGAAACAATGGCCCTGGTATCAAGTTGTTGGACGAGAGCAATTTAACAGTCAGGAATTGTATTATCGCAGCCAATACAGGAGCTGGTATTGAAATGTGGGCAGATAAGAGCGGGAGGTTTATATTATATAACTACGCAACAGTCACTAATTGCACCATTGCTGGAAATTTACAACAGGGGATTTGTGGTAGTAACCCAACAATCACTAACTCTATCCTCTATTACAACGGCAGTGATTGTAATAATGTTCAGATAGAGGGCATGTTCCCGGCTGTATTCTACAGCAATGTTCAAGATGGATGGCCTGGTCTGGGCAACATTGACGCTGATCCTTGTTTTGTGTCACCTGGCTACTGGGTCCAGGGTGATCCAGATGCGATGTGGATGGGCGGCGACTACCATCTGGCCAGTCAAGGTTGGAGCTGGAAAACACAACGCAACATTTGGACCTGGGATGATGTAACCAGTCCGTGTGTTGACACGGGTAATCCCGGCTCACCCCTTGGACAAGAACTAATGTCTGTTGCTGAGGACCCGGATAACTACTGGGGTCAGAACACACGCATCAATATGGGTGCTTATGGCGGCACAGCCGAAGCAAGTATGCCACCGCATGATTGGGTATGCTTGGCAGACATAACAAATGACGGCATCGTTGATTTTCAGGACTACTGTTCTCAGTCCGGTGGATGGCTGGAGTCGGCAGAAAATCCGCCAGGCGATTTGAACAGGAATGGCCTCGTGGAGTTTGCTGACTTGGCGCTGTTTGCTGATGATTGGCTTGGACTTGCCTATTTTGACCAATAGTCCTATGGTTCCATTCATATCCCCATAAAAGTTTCTGTTTTGAATGCACCACTACCCTCGTTAGAGATGTCTTGGCCACAGTGTTGTTTGAGTATAAACGTTTGCTAGTCGGAAGTTTTTGGTTGTAACTTTTGTGTATACATAGGTCTATCCGAAGAAGAAGTAACAGTGTTTCCGTTAAAATGTCAGAACTAAAAAATTTTTTTTTAACGTAAAACAAAGTGGCTGTAAGATGTTATTTAAGCTATTTCAGTAAAAGTCGTAGAAAAATGGGGATATTTTGTACTAATAGCTTGATTGTTAGTTAGAAAAGTGAGTAGTCTGTTGGAAAGTTGCTTTTTTTATTAAAGAAATTGTGGGCATTTTTTCGATTAGTTAGTTAAGAACCGATTAAGGCCTTATTTGATAAAGGCCAACAATTAGCTTTTCATCACCCTCCTCCGAAGCCAGATTCTGGATTTTAGAATCTGGCTTTTTTTTATGCCTGCAACTGTTAAGACAGTGAACCATCAATGTGCCGCCAAGTAAGGATAGGAAGGGTGGTAAATTAGGTGTTAAATTGATGCCGGTCTTTACACGTTTATCTTTTTAACGCTTGAAATAGGGAGGTGTCACTCTGTAAGCTCGACGTATATCGTGGTAGCTCACAGAAGTGAGTCTACTTTAACTACAAGTGCCTTGACGTGTGCGAGCGATTTTTCAAACTGGGCTCTTTCCGATTCATTCAGGTCCAGTTCGATGACCTTCTCAACTCCGCCCACGCCGAGAATGGCAGGTACACCCACGAAGTAGCCTCCGGCTTTATACTCGCTATCGCAATAAGCACAGCAAGAGATTAGAATTTTTCGGTCTTTTAGGATCTCTTCAGCCATCTTGGCCGCTCCGGCTGCCGGGGCGTAGTAAGCGCTGTAGCTGAGCAGATTTACAATCTTGATGCCGCCCTTGCGTGTCCGTTCGACCAGTTCAGCTATTTTCTGTTCGCTGAGTAGTTCGGTGACCGATATTCCGCTGACGGATGTGAATCTTGGCAAAGGCACCATGTCATCACCATGACCACCCATCAAGACGCATTTGACATCTTTAACGCTGACACCAAGATTAACTGATAGAAAATAGCTAAATCGCGCTGCATCGAGTGCACCAGCCATTCCTATGACTTTGTTCTTTGCAAAGCCTGTAACTTTCGCAGCGGTATAGACCATCGCGTCCAGCGGATTACACACAACGATAACAATGCTGTTCGGGCAATGTTTAACAATTTTTTTGCTGACTTCTTTGACAATCCCAATGTTTGTTGCGAGCAGGTCGTCCCTGCTCATGCCGGGCTTGCGAGGAACGCCGCTTGTTATGATGACGATGTCACTTTCTTTGGTTTTTTCCCAGTCGGTTGTACCGATTATATTACAATCGTAAAGCTGAACCGGAGCCGCCTGAGCAATGTCAAGCGCCTTGCCCTCCGCAAGTCCCTCGACAATATCGATTAGAATGATATCGCCGAGCTCTCTTGTCGCGGCGATGTGAGCTGCTGTCGCCCCGACATTGCCAGCCCCGACTATTGTTATCTTGTTCCTTGCCATAGAATCTTCCTTAGACTACCTTCCACCTCATAATGCTCGTGAACAAGTTTGCCATTATACGCAAAATCCAATTTGCCGCTAATAAAAAAGTAGAAGCTGAGCTTTTGTGGCTTCCCATACGGTGTGAATAAGACGCATGTGATGTTTATGATTTACAGAAAGCATGAAGGATTCTTGCGTTCGGCTTTAGCAAGAGAAAAAAACGAGACACGCGAAAAGAATCACGCCCTTATGATGTCGGTGATTTTCATCAGGCGCGAGATATTGTCGCGTTCTGCTTCGGCGAGTTTGTCGAAGATAAATCTGATTGTCTGCCTTAGCTCTGGAATCACCACGTGCTCAAGGACATTGACACGTCGGCGGGTCATCTGAAGCTCGGTAGCTAAAAGCCGAGCCTGCTTTTCTTTTTCCGCTAACTCAATCAGGCTATCAAAAGCACGCTCAAGAGCCATTAGCGCAACATCCATTTCGCCTGAGGTGGTAGCGTAACCATAACATATAATCTCGCCTGAGATTTCCTTGGATAAATGCGGGACTCGCACATTCATGACGCGGGCAAAATCGATGGCAAGGCTAAGTTTCTTTGTCGGAACTTCAAGAGCAGCCTTTGTATACTCCGGCTCAACACTCGCGCGAGCGAGCATGAATCGGCGAAACGTCTCCAGCAGCTCTTTCTCTACCTTTTCGCGCAACGGCTGAATATCGCGGGCGATTTTCATTAGTTGCCGGGAAATCTCGTCGCGTTTCTCACTAAGCAGCCGATGTCCCCGACTGGCAAGCGCGACTCGGCGCCTCAGTCGAAGAAGCTCCATCCTGGTTGCATTGACATTCGCAAGCATTTACTCGGCCCTTACGACTTCCTTAACTTCTTCTTCAACGGTTTGTTCCTCGTCAGTCGGCTGCTCTGGCTCATCGGATGACTCATCGGATGAATCATTGGATGAATCATTGGATTGCTCGTTGGATGAGTTACCGTGGCGGAATTTCGGCATATATTTCTTAATAAGCTCGACATCGATGCGCTTGAGCTCGACATTCTCGAACATACTAAGAAGTTCCCAGCCGAGATCGAGCGTCTGCTCAATGGTGCGGTTTTCATAATAGTCCTGAGAGATGTACCTTTCCTCGAAGTTATTGGCAAAGGTCATATACTTTCTATCTTCGTCAGATAGAGCGGCTTCGCCCATAATTGTTGCGAGTTCCTGCATTTCTTTGCCGCGGGCATACGCAGCGTAAAGCTGATTATAAAGGTCGGCGTGGTCCTCGCGAGTCTTGCCTTGGCCGATGCCTTTATCTTTCAATCGTGACAGGCTCGGCAAAACATCGACTGGCGGCGCGACGCCCTGGCGATGCAAAGGACGCGACAAAATTACCTGGCCTTCAGTGATGTAGCCGGTGAGGTCCGGGACGGGATGCGTCTTGTCATCTTCCGGCATTGTCAAGACCGGCACCATTGTAATCGAACCTTTTTTATCTTTGATTCGTCCGGCTCGTTCGTAGACCGTCGCAAGGTCGGTATAGAGATAGCCCGGATAGCCGCGTCGGCCTGGCACTTCTTTACGGGCGGCGCTGATTTCTCGAAGAGCCTCGCAGTAGTTAGTCATATCGTTGAGTATCACAAGAACGTGCATGTCACGCTCGTACGCAAGATATTCTGCGGCTGTAAGTGCGAATCTCGGCGTTGCGATTCGTTCAATTGCAGGGTCGTTTGCGAGATTGATGAACATGACGGCACGTTCGATGGCACCCGTGTTGTGCAGATCATCTATAAAGAACTGTGCGGCTTCGAAGGTGATTCCCATTGCTGCGAATACCACAGCAAACTGCTCACCCTTTCCCAGAACTGTTGCCTGGCGAGCGAACTGGGCTGTCAGTTCATCGTGCGGCAGACCTGCGCCGGAAAATATCGGTAGCTTCTGACCACGCACCAAAGGATTCAAGCCGTCAATTGTGGATATGCCTGTCTGGATAAACTCGTTTGGATAATTACGGGCAAACGGATTTATCGGCTGGCCGTTTACATCAAGGCGCTTTTCAGGGATTATCTGGGGGCCATCGTCTTTGGGCATTCCAAGGCCGGTAAAGACTCTGCCAAGGATGTCCGGCGATACGCCGAACTCCAAAGGCTTGGCTAAGAAGCGAACTGTGCTGGTGTCGACATCGATGCCTCGTGTACCTTCGAATACCTGCACAAGAACCTTGTCATTCTCAACCTGCAGGATTTGGCCGTGACGTATTGAGCCGTCGCCAAGCTCGATATCGACGATATGGCCGTATTTGGCTTCATCGACCATCTCGACCAGCATTAATGGTCCCGCAATACTTGCAACTGTTTGATACTCTTTCACTGGCAGCATTTCAGACTCCTAATTTC
>CAZFLY010000021.1:19732-41641 GCA_964519995.1 uncultured Pirellulales bacterium
ATACTTGCAACTGTTTGATACTCTTTCACTGGCAGCATTTCAGACTCCTAATTTCATGTTTCGTATCTCATATTTTTCCTTTACGCTTCACGAGATACGTTTTGTACTACAGGATTCTGCAATTGTTTCATTTGTTTATCAATCGTTTGTCGGATTGCAGCGATTTTGTCCATTTGCTCCTGTGGGATATATTTAGCTCTTGCAATCTCCTCCCGCACGGGCAATTTGAAAATATCCGTTGTGTCAACATCGGCATCGATAGCAGCAAGGGCCTGCTTGTGAAAATGCAGAACCGTCTTTAGCATTTCAAGTTGTTTTTCTATCGAAGTGTATGTGTCTACTTTGTGGAAGGCAATTTGGTGTAAATAATCTTCGCGGATGGACCTTGCGGTCTCCAGCGCCAACCTCTCGCGAGGCGACAGCGATTCTGCACCAACAAGGCGAACGATTTCTCGAAGCTCGGCCTCCTGCTCAAGCAGGCTCATCGCCTGTGTGATCATACGATCCATTTCGTCGCCCTGGTCTTTATCTTCAAAGCAACTCTTTAGGTATTGCTTGTAGAAGGAATAGCTGGTAAGCCAGTCGATTGCTGGGAAGTGTCGCTGATAAGCAAGTTCACCTTTTAACGACCAGAAGACCTTGACCACATGCAATGTCGCCTGAACAACCGAATCTGACAAGTCACCGCCGGGCGGACTTACAGCGCCGATGATGGATATTGCACCTTCACGTTCGGGTGTGCCGAGGCACTGCACGCGGCCTGCTCTTTCGTAGAATGCTGCAATACGCGCTGCGAGATAAGCAGGATAGCCTTCTTCGGCGGGCATTTCTTCAAGACGCGTGGATATTTCACGCATAGCTTCAGCCCATCGGCTGGTGCTATCTGCCATCAGGCCAACAACATAGCCCATATCACGGAAGTACTCGGCAATAGTAATGCCGGTATAGACCGATGCCTCACGAGCGGCCACGGGCATATTGGAAGTATTGGCGATAAGCACCGAGCGTCTCATTAAAGGCTCGCCTGAGCGCGGGTCTTTCAACTCCGGGAACTCGGTAAGCACATCGGTCATCTCATTTCCACGCTCGCCGCAGCCGACGTACACGACGACGTCGGCGTCAACCCACTTTGCGAGTTGGTGTTGCACAACTGTTTTGCCAGTTCCAAAAGGTCCCGGCACGCAGGCAGTACCGCCCTTTGCAATCGGGAAGAATGTATCGATGACCCGCTGGCCGGTAATGAGAATCTTTTCTGGAGCGTAACGCTTTACAATCTCGCGAGCGCTTCGCACAGGCCATTTTTGCATCAATGTTAGCTTATGTTCTGAGCCATCGTCGCTGACGCAGATGGCAACAGTTTCTTCGACGGTATAGTCACCTTCGGTGATTTTTTTGATAGTGCCATGTATACCAAAGGGCACCATAATCTTATGTACCATGAGGGAGGTTTCTTCGACTTCACCTATGATGTCACCTGGACCGACCTTAGTGCCTTCTGAAACGGTGGGCTTGAAGTACCATTTCTTTTTGCGATTAAGGCCGGGCAAGGAACTACCACGGCTCATGAATTCGCCCTCAACCCCTACCAAGTCATCCAGCGGCCGTTGTATACCATCGTAGATACTCTCGATCAGGCCTGGGCCGAGTTCAACGCTCAAGGGTGCCTCGGTGTCAACAACGGGCTCGCCGGGTCCCATGCCGGTGGTCTCCTCGTATACCTGGATGGATGCATGGTCGCCTTCGAGCTCAACGATTTCGCCAATGAGTTTGAGCTTGCCTACGCGAACGACATCATACATTCGGGACCCTGTCATACCTTCAGCCACAACTACAGGGCCCGCTACTTTAACGATTCTGCCTTGTCTTTGTTCTGCCATTATTCATACCTTCAATATATTATGTCGCGTCTTTATGTCAGACGAATCACTAACTGTTTTGGAGGATATTCACTCCGGTTGCAAGTTTCAGTACCTTAGCGAGGGCTTCTGTTGCGAAGCCTTCGGATTCAGTTGTGAACGGCACGACTACCACGCAGGGGGTGGCATTACCTTCGTATTCGGAAAAAACCTCATCGGCAACGGTTGCGACATTCTCGGCGACAACTATAAGGGCGTAGCCACCATCGATAATCTTGCCGGCAGATTTTCTTATCTGTTCGGAACTGGTAGCAGTGTACGTATCTACACCAAGAGCCGAAAACGGCATCACAAAGTCGGTGTC
The DNA here is from genome assembly GCA_964519995.1 of uncultured Pirellulales bacterium. GTDB lineage: Bacteria > Planctomycetota > Phycisphaerae > Sedimentisphaerales > Anaerobacaceae > CAZFLY01. The sequence goes on from CAZFLY010000021.1 coordinate 21,953, forward strand.
ACCAAGTACTGCGATTTTACCTTGCATTTTCGTGTTTCGTCGCTCGTGCCCCGTGACTCGTCAAAGTTTGTTTATAAGACTTACAAGCATACGGGTCTCATGGTTTATATCTTCTGTTAATTCTTCCAGTTTCTTCTTCGTTATGTAATTTCTTCTATTAGCAATAATAAGCTGTGTATCTAACTCTGCACATGAACCCAATGAGATATATAAGAACTGTTTGTATTCTTTAGTATGATGTCTGACAAATCCTTCCGCTATATTTGATGGAATAGATACAGCGGCTCTTCTCATCTGATTGATCAGACCATATAATTCATCTTTTGGAAAGGTGGTAGTTATTGCGTATATTCTATCTACGATCTCAATACCTTTCTGCCAAACCTTCAAATCTCTGTAATCCTTTACTTTCAATTGTCTGCTCGCAAAATGTGGCCCACGGGTCACGAGCGACGGGTTACAAGTCACGAAATGCGGTCCAGCAGGAGTCTCGTATCAAGGTTGTTTCTTTTGGCTGTGAGTATCAGCCGGACAGTTCGGATTTCGTTTTCCTTCATTAATAAATATGCAATTATCGGTTGAGGACCGGCGACAATCTCAACTGTAGTTTTAAGATAGCCGGTCAGGAATTCGTCACACTGCTGCTCGATTTTCAAAAAGGATTTGTTCGATGCCAGATATCCTGCACCGGCCTCTACAAACTTGTAATACGGGGTTACAAAAAACAACGTACCCAAGGCCTCGAGTCCAAGGTCGAGGCCATGCTCGAATCGCTCTAACTCGATAAATCCACCATCAATAAAGACATTTCTTAGCTCAGATTCGGCAGATTTTAGCCGAAGCATTGTGCGGATGTTATTTAAGTCAATCTGGATTCTAAAAAGACCCAGCAGAAAGATGCTTTCAAGCCGACGGGCAGATTTCATGCGATATTGGGCCTCGGCGTTATCTATCGCATAATCGATTTGGCGAATGTCCTTGTTTTGATAATACGCTAAAACAGCCTGCTCGACGGCTTTTAGAACGTAATCTGGAAATATCGGCGGCTCAAATTCTTCATGCTCCGCAATGAGTTCTTCCAAGCGTTCCGGTGGGACATTACCATCGGCACTATAGTCGGTACCCAAAGGCTTTTCGGTCAGCATTCGTCTGACCGCAAGTCGAAGATTGGCGAAGTCATCTCGCGTTCTGAATAGCTCGATGATATCTTTATCAATCATCAAATCCGCAAATAGCTGACGAACGGTTATCCTGCGAGCCTGCAAAGTGTCTTCGACCTCTGCAAAATCTCTGCCCGCCTGCGGCATTGCATACTCGCCAGAGCCTAATAAACTAACCGCCTGCTCGTAGTTAGCGGCGTTAGCCATATCCTGCAAGGTAGCTCTGGTCAGCATCTGCATCTCAAGAGTGCGAATCTGAGCTGTCTCAAAGGCGTAACGCCAGTCGTTGCCACCGATAGGCGGGTATGTGTAGAAGCTAAGAATCGTTTTTTCGCTCTGAATCGCAGGCATTTATGTTGACCTTGTGCGAAATTACTGCACTCTATGAGAATAAATCTCTTGCCAGTTCAATCTCGAGTTCTTTACGTGCCTGGTCTAACAATACTCCAATAGAGACGTTGGTCTTGATTTTGCCACGTCTTAAAATAAATCCACCTCCAATATTCCGTCTTTCCTCAGACAATCGTATATTGCCTTTATATCCTGGAGCCATCTGGCGGTTGATTTGTTTGATAAACTCATGATCGATTCGTTTTTCATTTCTATCGACAAGAACCTCTTCATCGCCGCTTTCGACGGCTTGTAGGATGAGCTTCGTGATGAGATTGCGATACTCTTTGTCAGATAAGCTCTGCAATTGCTGGCGAGCCTGCTGAAAGACCTCATCGATAATCCTTCTTTTCTCCGCCAATAATTCTTTGGCAATATCCATCCGTGCAGCAGCGAGAATGTGGGATTTTTCATCCTCGGCCGCTTTCTGCGCGAGCGCCTCTGTCTGCTCATCGAACTGAGTAAGTTGTTTATCAAGTCTTGCCTGCTCAGCAGCCTCCTTTTCTTCGGCCTGTTTTTTTATCTTGTCGGCCTCGACATTTGCGTCATCGAGTATTTTTTCTACAACTTGTTGAGCTTCCATTGTTTTGTATCTCGTTTCTCGTTATTGATAAGCCTTAGGCAGTTGGCCAATTAATTCCGAATAGCAGCATAAACATTGTCACCAGCAGACCCAGAACAGCATACACCTCGACCATAACGGCAAAAACTACACCGGCTTTGAAAGCCATTTCAGGTCTCTTGGCAGCCATCAGGATGCCACCAGAACAAACTCTTCCTTGAAAGATTGCGCTAACCAAACCGGCAAACGCGATGGGCACACAAGCGATCAAGACCTCCAGGCCCCGTGTGACGCTCAGCTCCGGCACGCCTGTTCCCGCAAAGAACTGGAGCTTGAGCATAACAAGGAAGGCTGCTAAAAAGCCATAAAATCCCTGCGTTCCAGGCAGCACAACCATGATAAACATTTGGCCATAACGCTCCGGCTTTTCGCTCAGAACTCCCGTAGCGCTTCTTCCGGCGATTCCGATGCCGATTGCCGAGCCTATGCCAGCCAATAGAGCAGCTAGTCCTGCACCAACTAAAGCTAACGTCATTCCCAAATCCATTGTCCAACCTCTCTTTCTTGCTGCAAACCGTTAGACTTGTTTTTTTATATAAATATGTTCGTATTTCTTGCTCAGCGGCTCGAATGACTTACCGCCACCAATCATAAATTTCGGGAAGAATTCCACGTATTGCAATCTCAGTGTGTGGACAAAGGCCCCAAGCGTATTGATGGCAAGGTTAAACAAATGCCCACCAACGAATACCAGTATCATGACAACGATGCCAATACCGTAGGGAATTTTGCCTGTGATCTCAGCGATAACGTTGATGGCCATTGCCAAGCCTGCTGTCACCATGCCCAGAGCCATCAATCGCAAGTAGCTCAACACGTCACCCATATAGAATATTGTGCTGAAAACATTATAGAGACCCATGCCGAGCCGGCCGGCCCAGCCGCCTTCGCGGTGACTGAAGAGCAGGATTATAGCCGCGGGCACAATTGCTATGAACCCAAATATTCGCCCAATATCTTTCGGAACAGCGCCGAATTTGCTTGCCAGAAATAGTACAATCGAGTTGAGCATAACCAGCCAGGTAAGCTTGTCGCAAACCGCTGCAACATAGTCTCTTCGTTTGAGACTATGAACAAAAGCTATTACTAATCCTGTCATAATTTGCAAATAACCCAGCGTTAGTGAGATCTTGAAGAAAATCATCGGGTTCTCAAGAGGATCAAACCACATCATTTTCTTTCTTACCGGCTCCAGAGACGGGATGAACTTCTGGATGGCATCGCCAAACCAGCCTCCGGTTAGGGCGCCGGCAATAATTGTCGCAGCCGCGCAAATCCCCAGCATCCACATTAGCTTTTTGTCGCCCTGAATTTTCCTAATAAAGAATATCATTAGTCCAATGATAACAAGCCCGTATCCGGCATCAGTCAGACACAGTCCAAAGAAAATTGCAAAAAATGGCGCCAAATACTTAGTTGGGTCCACTTCAAAATAACGCGGCATACCATAAAGTCGGGTTATCACCTCAAACGGTTTGATAACATTTTTGTTCTCTATCTCAACCGGAACTTCTTCGCCTTCGGTCGGTTTGATTTTTATTAGACTTGATGCTTCAAAGCTCGATACGATTTTCTCCAACTGCTGGTACTTATTTGTTTTCACCCAACCTTCCAAAAGGATTGTGTGCTCAGTAGCCGGTGCTGTGTCTCTGGTTTGTTCTCTGTTTGAGAGATTGCTATAGTGATCGTAAAGAACCTCCAGCTTAAGTAGATTCTTACTTAATGCTATGGCGAGTTTTATCTGGTTCTGTAGTCTTTCTTTCGCCTGTTCCAGTTTTTCGGTGTATTCTTGAATCAACTGTGCAACGGTGCCAGCCATATGCTCGAAGCTGACGGACTCGAACTCAACCGCACGTAACAGTTTCTGTACATTGTCAGCCGTTTCCTTAAGCGACACGATGATACAGGCATACCTATTGCCGGCAGTACCTACTTGCTGAACCGCACTGCCGAGCTCTGCTAATTTTTCCTGTGCCTGCTCAAAGTGCTGAGTTGGTATAAGTCCTACCCATGACGTGGTCTTTTGAAGACTACTGATTTCCTCAACCGGTGTTTCAAGAGATGCCCATGGCTGTAGTATTTCCAACGTACTATGCAGGTTGTCAATTTCATCTCTGGTTTTGTCTATTGACGATTCGAGCTGCTCGGACTTATCGAGGACGGTCATTATGTTCTGATCATGGACAACCTCGTTGTAGGAGTTTTCATCTACGACGATTCGAGGTGATAAAACGCCAGCGAGGCCTTTTTGGGCTTTGGCGTAGCCACCCAAAAAAGCTATGCTTTTTTGCAGTCGGTTTATCAACGATTCAATGTCGCGGCGTTGTTCCTTTGGAGGGGCCAATTCGGGCGAGTCCTTGCTGATCATTGCCTCATCTGCGTTGAGAATGTGACAGATTCCTTCGGCCTGCAAGGCTTCGAGAAGCTCCGAAGCCTGGTTGCGATGGGTGACGATTATTATTTTCGTCATCTGTGCTATGGCCATGGTCAACCTCTAAGGTAACTTGTTACCTTTGCGATGGCCTTGGCCATTTTGGGTTCTGCCTTGGCTCGCAAATCCTGCTGATGTCGCAGTGCCTGAGTTTTAATCTTCTCTGCTTCGGCAAGGCCTTGTTTTTTTGCCTCGGCCACAGCCGCTTCAATCACCTTTTTTCTTTTCTGCTCTGCCTCTTGAAGCTGTTGCTGTCGATTTTGTCGAGCCTGCTCGGCCAGTTTAGCTGCATCAGCATTGGCTTGGTCAATTGTTTGCTGGGCCTGCGCTTCAGACTCTTTTATCTTTCGTATGAGTTCCATTTGTGCTCCCGGCCATGCTCTAAATTGTCATAATAAAGAGTCTTACTGTATATTATCGTTCGGCAACTGGCAAGCAAAACCCTGAATTCCAAAAATATCAGCTTTTGTGAAGGGCCGATTTTACCTTTATAAGTTCTACATTCAGCCGGCTATTGTTAAAGACCCTGATATTATGGTCGTGTTAAGGCACAAATTTTTTGCAAAATTACCCTTTGCTGAATGGAGTTTCGTTGCGTTCCACCCGATAAAGTGAGAGGGTCGTAACCATTATTACCGTTCATCTTATAAGGTGCGTGGACAGCAAATCACCTTAACATAGTTTGAGAAATAGGAGCGGATTATTGGCCAACGTTTGTGGTTCACAGAAATGAGAACAATAGCGATAGCGAATCACAAGGGCGGCTGTGGTAAGACAACTACGGCTACGAATCTTGCGGCAGCATCTGCCATGCTGGGCAAACGGGTTCTGCTGATCGACCTCGACCCACAGGCACACACTACTATCGGGTTGGCCTATGCACCGGAGACTGTGAAAAAAAGTATTGGCGATGTCCTAATCAATCCGCAAATTTCAATGTCTGAAGCTGCAAAACAAACAGACATAGAATGGCTTAAATTCGTGCCCGGCAGCATCTCACTTGCAAACACCGAACTCGAGATGAGCAGCATACTCGGAAAGCAGTTTGTTTTGGCCGAAAGACTAAGGACTGTGCGGGATGAATATGATCTTTGCATCATTGACTGCTTACCTTCGCTGGGCCTGTTAACGGTAAATGCACTAGTGGCAAGTACCGATGTAATTGTGCCCGTTCAGGTGCATTACTATGCGTTGGAGGGTCTAACACGATTAATTGAGACAATCCACATTGTAAGAGAGCGGTTTTGTCCTTGCTTTGTGAAGATACTGGGGATGTTGTTGACTTTTGTCGAAGACAGGCCTCTTTTTACCAGACAAATTCAGCAACAATTGCGTGCATCCTTCGGGGATTTGGTGTTTGACACCGTTATTCATAAGTGTATAAGGCTGACCGAAGCCCCAAGTGTCGGTCGGCCGGTTCTAACACATGCCCCTGAAAGCAGAGCAGCCGCTGAGTACGAAGCCCTATCCAAAGAAGTAATGGCGCGGATCCAAGCCAAAGAGCTCATACACAGCGAAACACAGGGATAGCAGCAGGTGGTTGCTGGTTCCTCTCGGCCCGGGGTTTATTCGCTTGCCTCGGGCGAGCACATAATATAGTCCATGACCTTGCTTAAATTGGCTGTGGCGACGGCAACGGTGCAATCTGCCGCTCCATAATATAGATGCAACTTATCGGTTTCTTTATGAACGATGGCGCCTGTAGGAAACACAACGCCACTGACATCGCCGACTCGTTCATAATACGCCTCAGGTCCTAATACCCATTCGTCACTTCGGCGTAGGACTTTCCAGGGCGAGTTCAGGTCAAGAAGTGCCAGTCCGACGCGATATATCTGCCCTGCGGTTGTACTACGGACACCATGATAGAAGAGCAACCATCCTTGAGGTGTTTCAATGGGTTGACAGGCAAGGCCGACTCTGTGACAGTCCCAATAGGCGGCTCTTGTCCTTATCAGCAGTTGATGGTCGCCCCAGTGTTTCAGATCGGGTGAGAAGCTAAGCCAAATGTGGGCTTCGCCTCTGACGATGGGGCGGTGAATCAGTGCAAACCGTCCGCCGAATCTGCAAGGAAACAGACAGGCATCTTTGTCCTCCGGTGGCAGCAGGGAGCCCAGCCGAGCAAAGGTCCTGAAGTTATTAGTAATCGCCAGAGAAATCACCGGCCCACTTTCGCTGAAAGAGACGTAGGTGACAGCGAATTGCTTTTGCTCTTCGAGCCAGACGATACGGGGATCTTCCAGTCCCCACTTTTCTTCGCGGGAACTCTGGTCAGCCAGCAGAGTTGGTGCAGAATCGACCTGCCAGTCTGTAAATCCATCTGGACTGCGGGCAACAGTCAGATGTGAAAAACCTCGCATATCCTCGACCCGAATCAGTAGAAGCGTCTCGGTGTTCAACTTTGCTGCTGCCGGATTGAATACAGCGTTGGCTGGGTAAGGCCAGTCTTCCGGTGATAGTATGGGATTGCCCTGATACTTCTTGAAAAGATTATGTGCTTTCTGTTCGCGTGAACACTCAGTCATATTTTAAGTTCCAAAAACTTCCAAGTGCAAGATTGCATAGAATCCGGCAATCAGAGGCCCACCGAGGAAAATTCTACAATTTCTATCCGAACCAGTTTAATTTATATCTAAATTACATCGGCAAATGGCCTGATTTTCTGTAGATGAATGTGCAAATCTTAGATTTCTACTATGTCCTTACAAGCTGTGTTTCGTATAGTCTTTGGTATAAAGGGCAGGACTGCATTAACTTATTGTGCTGATCCTGAGCGATTATCTGTCCATCATCCATGACTACTATCACATCTGCGGTAATGACTGTGCTGAATCTGTGCGCTATTATAAAGCTGGTCCTGTCCTGCATGATTTCTTCGATGGCGTTGTGAATCTTTGCTTCGCTTTCAGCGTCGACCTGACTTGTGGCCTCATCAAAAATCAGGATGGAGGGATTTTTCAGAATTGCCCTGGCCATGGCGATTCTTTGCAGTTGGCCGCCACTTAGACCCATGCCGTGTTCGCCTATTACTGAATCGTAACCATCAGGTAAAAGACAAATGAACTCATGGGCAAATGCACGTTTGGCTGCAGCGATGATTTCCTTTCTTGTAGCGCCGGGCTTAGCATAAGCAATGTTGACGGCTATAGTGTCGTTAAATGTCACTATGTTTTGCGTGACCATCCCAATCTGTTCTCGCAGACTGGATAGAGTTACATCGCGGATATCCTGTCCATCTATAAGTATTTGGCCACTGTCAGGATCATAAAATCTCGGTATCAGGTTTGCCAGAGTAGTTTTGCCTGAGCCGTTTGGTCCTACTATCGCAACATTGTGTCCGGCACTTACAGTTAAGTTGACTTCCTTAAGTACCGGTCTGACGCTGCCCGGATAGGCGAAAACGACGTCTTTGAATTCAATCTTGTTCCTAAGATTAGGCAGTTTAATCATATCGGGCATTTCCAGTTCGACAGGTTGATCCAGAGCGGCAAATACTCTTTCAGCAGCGGCGTTTGCCTGCTGGATTTTGTTCCAGATGTCACTTGTTTTGCGTACAGCATCTGCTGATGCGCCCATTAAAATCAGCATCGTAAAAAATTCCGGGCTGTCGATTCGGCCTTGTGTAACCCAGTACACACCGGCTATTAGCGCAGCCGAGCCGGCAATCATTCCAAGAACCTCCAGAACGGGATTAGTGGCGGCGTCAACCTTGGATATCTTTAAAAGTTGCCTTATCAGTCTTTTGTTTATAGCTCTGAAGGTTTGTTGTTCATGTTGTTGCTGGTTGTATACCTTTACGATTTTCAGTCCTGCCATTGTTTCCTGAAGCTTGCCGAGCATTTGTGAACTGGCAATTAGAGATTTTCCTGTAGCTCGTTTCATTTTTCTGCCGAAGTTGGCCAGAAGTACCAGTACCAACGGTGCACCACAAAAGAAAATCAGCGTTAGCTGCCAGTTCAGTATTGCTGCAGCGCCCAACATAAATAGTGCGTTGAGCGGCTCTCGAAGTGCTTTTCCAAGCATTACTTTTATTGCCTGGGCCATTGAGGTCGTGTCGCGGACGATTCTACTGACAATGTCACTTGGACGCTCGACTGCAAAGAACCCGATCGGCATATATGTTAGGTGTGCAAAGACATCCTCTCGTAGTTTATTTATTCCGACCTGGACTATTTTTTGAGCCATGTAGTCCTGATAGAATTTAGCAAGGCATCGAATCACAGTCACTACCCCCATAGCCAGTATGATGAAGACCACCGCTTTGATTTTGCTCTGTGCAGTTTGCTCTCTTGGCAGTAACTCCGCCACCCGTTGTGCACGACTGACAAGAGCTATCTTGATTTTCCATTTGAGGCGATGGCTGCTGCGCCACTGCAGGCTGTCTATGTAGGGCTTGTTGTCTGGCGTATTGAGCGTTAGCGTTTTGTCTTCCAGAATATTATCTTTGTTCAATCGTTTGAGCTGGACCGTAAGGGTCTTTTGTTTGTTCGTAGCCAGCTCTTCAAGCAGACGTGTGAATGGTATATTGGTGACATCATCATGGGTTAGAAGCTCACCTATGCCGACAATTCTATCAGCCGGTCTGACGCCAGCCATTTCAGCCAGGCTGTTTTTTTTGATGTTGGTGACAAGGAGCTGATATGCAAGGCTCTGGTTTTCTATATTGCCGAAATCTACGGTTGTGGGACTGTAGAATTCCAGACCGTAATGGTACTCACACGCCTTTCTATCGATCCATCCTTGCAGACCTTCGCTGCCCATCATCACCTTGAGCAGCGGTATTATCGTCAGGAAGCTCAGCGACAAAAGAGCGGCGATAAGCACGGCGCTAAAAACTACAACAATGATGCGGGGCCATTGCGGCCAGATATATTTGAATACTCGCCTAAAGTCTTTCATCCAGTAGAATTTCTCCATTATCTAAATACACGGCGAATAATTTTTTTCTCCATGTATTATTTAATGTCCGCCAGGGCCCAGGAACAGTAACAAAATTGCCCATTGCGGTCAAGCACAAAGCTTTCGTTGACAGTTGAGAGTGCCTTTGGTATTTAAGATGCCGTTAGATGATAGTTGAGCGTTTGATATTGGGTGCGTACGAGACTAACTGCTATATTTTGCGTAGCAGCGAGACAGCCACGGATTGTCTTATTATTGATGCTGGCTTCGATGGCGATAAGTTGGTCGGCTTTCTCAGGCAGCACAATTTCAATCCTGTCGCTTTGGTCCTCACGCACGGCCATATCGACCACATAGCGGGTGTTATTGCTTTGCGGACGGAATTCCCAGACATTAAAGTTTATATCCACGAGCTTGATGCCGATATGTTTACGCGTCCTGAGCAGAATCTTTCGGCCTTTGCAGGCTATTCGTTTACTACTGAACCAGCAGATTCAATTATCCGAGACGGTGACATAATCGAGAAAGCTGGTGTAAAGTTCCAGGTGCTTCATACACCAGGCCACACGTCAGGGGGGATAAGTTTGTATTCGGAACAGGACGGTATTGCTTTTGTCGGGGACGCTTTGTTTGCCGGCTCAGTGGGAAGAACAGATTTTCCTGGTGGTGATATGGCACGACTGATAGCTGGCATAAAGGATAAGCTCCTGAAATTGCCGGACAAGACTGTTGTTTATCCAGGCCATGGTCCTGCGACGACAATAGGTGAGGAAAAAGTACACAACCCATTCTTCCAGTAATCCTGTTCTGTTGTTACCAGTCCCGCACCAATTCCGCGTGGGCCCAAGTTTGATTGGTGCCGCACGACAGTGTTCAAAGTATTTTAACCCCGCGTTCCGAACGGAGTTTACTGGTGGACACCGATGATTCGCATTCAAGCCACCACTATAGCTAAAATCCCGTCCGATAACAGCGGAGCATTATTGCAAAAGGCTGGGTGGACAAAAAAAGCCCAGTTCTGTGAGCCCCACAATAGCCCATTAAACACTGTTTTGTAACTACCGCGTATAGAAATCCGCAAATCGGCCTGCTCTATCTAAACGAACGATTTGCTCCTGTCGATATAGCACCAATATCCTTTGTATTCCCAGAGAGATACTGCTATGCCAATTTTTCTGGGTCAAATAAAGGCAGAATATACTATGTCAACACGCTTGATTTAGGGGTATCGATCATGCTTTCTATGCAAAAAAACTCTTTCATGCAGAAATCTGTGTTTTTATTGATACTACTGATTGTATTCAACTTCGACTCTCAGCTATTCGCACAGCAGCCGGGCCCATACAACCAGCAGAACCTCTTTGAAATGTCTCTACAGGAGTTGATGGACGTTGAGATCGTCTCGCCCGCAGCCTTGACAAAGACCACTCGCCGACTGGAACCGGCCACCGTGACCACCATTACCCAGGAGCAGATCCGCCGGTCTGGAGCGCGCAGTCTCAATGAGCTACTCGAGATTTACGTTCCCAACCTTCAAATGATCCGGCACCACTGGGAGAATCGGCATCTTGGCCTACGAGGAATAATCAACGATCGCGAGGAAAAGTACCTGCTGCTTGTTAATAATCGTATTATGAACGAGCGCACCCACTACGGTGTGTTGAGCGAGCGTGATCTTTCAATGCTTACGGATATACATCACATAGATATCGTCCGTGGTCCTGGTTCGGCAATCTATGGCCCTGGAGCCGTTTCGATGGTTATCAACATAGTTACTGATAACGCAATGACGTTCGAAGGCACTGAGGTTACCGGCAGATTTGGGGCGATTGAGGAGTTTTATTCCGGTGAAGTAAAATATGGCCAGAAGTTCAGTGAAGACTCAGGCCTGTTTCTATATTTCGGAACCGATAAATATATCGGCGCCGACCAGAAGGATTCACCACTTGTTTTTGGAACTTCCTTTAACGATTTCTGGTTAAGACCGATCGAAGGGGGAAAGCCTTTTCCATATCGGATTAACAATGATTTCCAGGCTTATCGAGACCTTAATCGTATAAAAAGCCACATTCAATACACTAAAAACAATTTTGATGTCTGGGCACGTTATACCCGGGGTGGCGAGTTGTTCACTTTCTGTCAGAGCAATCTTGCTCGCGCTCCTTATGGCTGGATGGACGACTGGGCGGTGCCCGACTATCCTTCGTATGAGCATTTCTACCAGCCCGGTGAGGGCTACCAACAGGCCACTGTTTATGCAAGCTACAAGCAGGAAATTAGCGACAATTTCACCGTCAGTTACGCGATCAGCTTTGACATGTTCGATTTCGAAAGGGCATCCTTTGATAGTGCCAAGAGCGCGATCTGGAACCTGAGCCATCGTGAGGATGAGTATTATGCTAAAGTGCTGGCCAATTGGGAGATTAACGAGAGACACTTGCTCGCGTTTGGTGGCGAGTGGTCGTGCGAGCAATGGGGCATGCAGAGTCCAGGTTTTCCCGGCGATCAGGCGTGTTTAGCCCCCTATGTGCAACCTCCGTTTAACGGCAACTCTCCACGTTGGAATACGAATACAGCATCTGCTATGGCCGAGCATCAATGGAAAATCAACAATCAATGGACTACTTTTGTTGGCGGCCGGCTCGATAAAAACACACATACGCATGAGCTCTTTTCACCTCGTTTTGCTGTTGTCTACATACCCACCGACAAGGACACTCTTAAGCTGATGCTTGCTCGATCCCTACGCATGACCTTCGCTGAGGAAATTCAATGGCAGTGGCAGACATTCGGTAATAAAAGCGACCCCGAGACTCTGGACAGCATAGAATTGAGGTACGAACGCCAGCACACCCCGAACCTTTTGTTCGCCCTCGGCGCATTCTACCACGATCTCGATGTCATCGCTTGGGATCCAGGCGCCTGGGGTGTTAAGTGGGATGCCGGCACAAAGAATATCGGAGAGTTGCAACAGTATGGTCTCGAGGCAGAAATGACCTACGAAAAAGACAGCTTCCGATTCACTGCCTCGCATGGTTACACAAAGCTGGCTAATTTCAGCCTAATGCCAGGCGCTGGTACAGCTCTCACCGCCGAACCTTACGGCTACGGCGATGACCTGGCTAACTGGAGCAACCACATAACAAAGCTGGTGGTCGGTTACCAAATCGATGACAAATTGCGCATCGACGGCTCGGCCCGTATCTACTGGGGTTTCCCAGGAGCTGAGGATTATGCAAAATACAATACAGCTAACAGTAGTCCTATCGCTATAGATCCTGGTTATGACGATCCGTATGGTCCAAGCATCTTTCTGAACATAGGTATTCAGCATCAACCCAGCAAGAATCTGACGGTTCGGCTGGATGCGTACAACCTGATGGGTCTGATTGATAGAAAATATAACAAGATTCTCTACGGCTTCAATGAATTCTCCGATTATCGGGCTAGTTCACCGGCCATCGGAGTGTCGGCAATCTACCGTTGTAAATGACAAGATGGTGACGGTCAAAGCTTACGATTCTAGCAAATATCAACTATGAATCACGCTCCTATGCGACCCTGCCGAGATTGTTTATTGGCCAGCACATAGTGAACAGCCGCATTTATCTGGCATGACTGTAAACGAGGGGGCTATCTGCATATGTTAATGGCTTTGAATTCATGCAGAGTAGCACACTGCCACAGCAAAGTCAAATAGCTATAGGCTGGATTGGGATTGAGACGAGTTAGAAGTTGTTGTTAAAGTATTCTGGTTTTCCGTCGTCACTATCATATCGTATCGAATCTTCGCTCTCCATAGCGACACTTATTCGTTCGATACGATCGGCATGTTTGCTATTACTGTCGACAGTAACCAGGATTGCATTCATTCTCACATCACCGGTTGCAATCTCAAACGGCACCGGCATTTGAGTCCTGAATGATTTGAGCACGCTTTCGGTTCCACGGCCAAGCACGGACTTGTGAGGCCCGGTCATGCCGATGTCGGTAATATATGCAGTACCTTTTGGCAGAATCGTCTCATCAGCAGTCACTACGTGTGTGTGAGTGCCAAAAACACAACTTACTCGACCATCGAGATGATAACCCATGGCGAGTTTCTCACTGGTTGCTTCGGCATGAAAATCGACGATAACAATATCGGCTTTTTCCTGAAGCTTTGGCAGCATTTTGTCCACTGCGTTATAGGGACATTCGGCCGGCTTCATAAAAAGACGACCTATCAGAGCGACAATCGCTACGGTCGGCCCTTTGCTTGTTTTGTAAACTGCGAAGCCTCTGCCGGCGGCGTGTTCTGAAAAATTGGCTGGACGAGCAATGTTTTCCGCTGTATCAAGAGTTTTGATTATATCTCTTTTGCGATAGGTGTGGTCGCCCAATGTGATCAGATTGACACCGTACCGCAGCAGCTTGTCGTAGATCTGAGGGGTCAGCCCCGATCCGCCGGCAGCATTTTCCGCATTAGCTATTACGCAGTCGATTGAGTGCTTCTCGATAAAATCCTTGAGCTTCTCAGCGACAATGCGCCTGCCGGGCCGGCCTACTATGTCTCCAATGCAGAGTATATTTAGCTTCATGATTACCTTGCGTATTCGATACAGCGGACCTCACGCAGTAGTGTCACTTGGATTTCGCCGGGGTAAGCCATTTCAGCTTCGATTTTGATGGCTATATCACGGGCAATTTTCATGGCTGACTCGTCGTCTATCTCCGCAGCATCAACAATCACGCGAATTTCCCTTCCTGCTTGGATTGCGTATGCGTTCTCGACTCCTTTGAAACTGCTGGCGATTTCCTCAAGTTTCTCCAAGCGTTTGATGTATCTTTCAAGAGTTTCTCTCCTTGCACCTGGACGAGAGGCGCTGATTGCGTCGGCGGCGGCAACAAGTGGTGTGTAAGGATTATCTGCTGGGATGTCACCATGATGACCGGCGACAGCGTTAAGCACAATGGGAGATTCATTGAAGCGCTTTAGATAATTTGCGCCTATAGTCGGATGGTTACCTTCGACGTCATGGTCGATTGCCTTACCGATGTCATGCAAAAGTCCAGCCCGTCTTGCTATGGACCCATCCAGGCCAAGCTCGTCGGCCATGGCCTGCGACAGAAAGGCTACCTCAATGCTATGGCGAAGCACGTTTTGACCGTAACTGGTTCTAAAGCTCAATGCCCCAAGCAAGCTGAGCACCTTATTGCTCAAGCCTCTGATATTAGCCTCGACGGATGCATCCTTGCCTAATTGTAAAACCTTGTGGTTGACGTCATTTTTGGTCTGGCTGACAAGTTCTTCGATTCGCGATGGATGAATGCGTCCGTCTTGAATGAGCCGTTCCATAGAAAGCCGAGCGACTTCGCGTCTGACAGGATTGAAGCCACTTACGACGATCATTCCGGGCGTGTCGTCCACAATGACATCGATGCCGGTAGCCTTTTCAAATGCTCGGATGTTGCGTCCTTCTCTGCCTATTATTCGACCTTTCATATCGTCGTTGGGGATGTCCACTGTTGAGACTGCAACTTCACACGTGTGCTCAGCAGCGTAACGCTGAATAGCTGTGCTGATTATTTCACGGCCCTTTTCATCTGCGATTTCCGTAGTTTCCTCAACTTTGCGTTGAATCAGCATTGACATTTCATGCTCGCACTCATCTTCGAGGCGCTTAAGCAGAAGCTCCTTGGCTTCGTTAATGTCCATTGCTGTGATTTTAAGCAGTTGATTTTTCTGCTGTGCCATTAGCATTGATAGTTGCTTATCTTTGAGCTCCACGTTGCGTAATCTTCTATCTACTTCTTGTTCCTGTTGTTTTAATGCCTTTTCATGTTGTTGAAGCTGTTCAGCTTGGCGTTCAAAAACATCTTCCCGTTTGGCTAATCTCAATTCGGTTTCACGCAATTCTGTCCTGATCTGATTAGCCTCGTTTGCAAATTCCTCTTTTTTCTTAATAGTCTCTGTGGCTGCATCAATCTGCGCAGATTTTATTATGTTCTCGGCTTCTCTTTTAGCCCCTTCAATTTGTCGTTGTAAGTCCTTCTCGAATGTTTTCGCCTTTGCTCTGGCGATTATCTGTTGGATAACGACGGCTAAACAAATTCCGAGAATAAAGGTGATAACCGATGCAGCAACAGCCGGAAGAGTAATGACTTGCATTATTAAGGCGCCCATTGTTCCTAACCTTTCCTATGCAATTTCCATATAGTTGCAAAACGGCTCAGTGAAGTCAGGTTGTGGGACTTTGAGCAGGGAAGTTGCAAAGAAGTGCTTGTGAATTCCGAAATCCTTTTCGCGAAGGCTTAAAATCAGCCAGCCAAGGCAAGAATCGCGAAGACACGTTGCAGAATTAGCGCTTGCAAGTTCTTCTTTTCCAGACTGCTAGTCGATTCTATGCTCAATACCTCCACTCCCTCGCTGGATAGCGATTTCTGTCTCGATCAGATTTCGTCTCACGGAAAACTCATTCTCGGCAACGCGTCGAAGATTTAATCATGGTTTACAGCATTGCTTACTACTGACGCGTGCTAAGAGCGGCTTCGCAACTTAACTGCTATTTAGGAAAGAAATTATACATCTTTCCTCTTGTCCCGCCCTTATCTTCAGAAAACCATTACATCTACAAGTACGGGACTGCCCACAGCTTTGTTCATCATTAGCTGCTTGCCAGATATCATGCTATGCTATCGCCGGGGGTTCGTCAAGAAAAAACTCACAAAAACTGACACATTGGTTATGTAAGAGGATCGCGGCAGAGTTCGCTGTTGAATTGGACATTTAGTCTGCTGGACAATCTCCATAGATTTTGTATAAGTTCATCCCCAGAAAAGAGTTAGGTTATTCATGGGAGGTTAGCAGAAAATAGCAAAAGTCTGCAAAAATGCGCAAAAATCAACAAAAATAAGCATGGTTTTATCAAAAGAACGCAAATCTTTAAGTAATACTAAACAGACGTTTTAGTTAATCAAAACCCTCTTTGGCTTTGGGAGTTTTCGATGAGAGATACCGTGCCCTCGGGGCGGTGTGAGTACGTAATCCGTTAATAATATAGTGGACCCAGCCCAAAGCGCAGCAAGAGGAGCAGGCCAAATATCCAAAGCGACGAGGGACGAACAATTCTTTTGTTATTTCCTATAATACCGACATAATATTCTTGGTATAAGCGAAATACCCACCGTTGACGCAACCACCAGGGAAAACTAAAAGTAGGATTGGTTTTAGCCACGCTTTATATCAAACAAGAAATTGCAATAGGAGCGGGGAACATCTACGTCTTACAGAACCTTCAAGAAAGGAATTGAATTTTAATCCGATAGATAGTAAATTAATGGTTCAAAGAATCAGAAAAATTTTCTTCGGGCGCTTATGTTGTAAGAAAAAGAACTTTAAAGAGGAGGCTTAACAATGGAAACATCTTCGTTAACAAGAGAGTTCATATATTGCTGTTTGCTTATTTTTTTTCTTTCTGTACCGGTTTCAGCTCTGGACTATGACGATTTTCCACCTAACCTACGAGAGATTCTTGATGAGAGGATCGCTGTGCTTAATTCAGAGGGCGGAATTTGTATCGCGGGAAGAGTTACCTTGAGTGATGGCGCCACTATCAATGGTGGTGAAGATGTCATGGTGAATATGTATCATGGCTGGGACGAACCGCTTTGGGTATATGAAGGCGGATGGTTTATTATGGGGCGTACAGGTTCATCATTTTATGCAGGTTCAGGGGTGGGCTTTATCCTACGAGCATTTGGGTACGATCCAATCGACGCATCCGTTACAGTACTGGACGGAGAGATGACCTATTTGGAATTCGAAATGATAAAAACCCCTATCGAAAATCTAGCAAGGGTTATTGGAACAGTCTATGATGAGAACAATCAACCCTTCAATGGAGCACGTGTCTCCATTAGATTTCCATTTTCTACCCACGGGACTAGTGCGAAACCACGCATGTCAATTACCACTGGCCAGGACGGGCAGTATTTATTCGAAGGTTTATCAATTACGGAACATAGAGTCACGGCTTCAGCATCAGGTTACGCATATCATACTGATACATTCACACCTCCAGCAGGTGGGACTGCTGTTGAGGATAGAAAGCTCTTTCCTAATCGCAGAATCATTATTGACTATGTTTATCAGGCGGATGGCAGCCTCAGTTTTACCGAAGGCGATTTGCAGACAGGCACAATTGACTGGCTAAATGGTGATGGAGGAGTAGATTTCTCAGATGGCAAAGTGGAGGGATATGAATTACCGGATTCAGTTCGCGATTTAGAGATGCGGCAGGATCAGGATGTACTAAAATTCGATATTTTCTATGTCAACGGACGCAATGGTTTCTATGATGCTGGAGCTGTGGATTTCGAGTCCGTTGTGGAAGCTGCTCATTCAGGTTACTCGACAAGCGACAAACTGTGTTTGGCCGGTCATGTCTACGTAGTGCGAACGTACGAAGAAGACCACTACGCGAAATTCATTGTCAAAAGTGATGAATGTTCCTTTCGTACTATTGTTCCTGGCGATCCCGATCCCATTGACTTCGCAGGTTATGACCTGACGATAGACTTCTCCTTTTGCTCCGATTATGGGAAGGTCTTTGTGCAGAAATATTCTGGCATTCCCGTTGGCATCCAAAACGGTGCCTTGCCCTACTACTGGGAAATTACAGGTATGACAGGCCTAACCTTTTCGGCCGACCTCACCATAATATACGATGAAGCTGACGTGATAAGTTTGAGTTTATCAGAGCCCGATTTGATGCTTTTGCAATCCCCTGACAATGGCGGCACTTGGCTCCAGCTTGAAACACAAAGAGACCTCTCAAATAATACACTCCGGGTTGAGGGAATTAATTCATTATCATGGTTCGCGATTGCTAGCGAGTATACTCACACTCATACTCTGCGTGCCGACCTTAATGGCAATGGCATAGTTGATTTAAGCGACCTTGCCATAATGGCGAGCGAGTGGCTCAAAACAGAATCATGGTATACCGAAAACTGATGCGCGTATACATTTCAATCGAGTCTTGCTGCTTTGTAAATGCTTAATCGCCAACAAAGTAAAACAGAATGGGCTTCAGTCCATACGGATTGTTGAACCGAACCAGCGACTGCATACGGACGCTGCTTATTCGGCGCCGATGAACTGTGACATTCGGTCTCATTGAAAGTGAATGGGAAATGAAAGGAAACCAAGACACCACCGCTTTTGAAAATGTGAAGGACCAAATTGGCTTCTGTGGGATATGGTGTGGTAGCTGTATAGTGGGCAATGGGACTTTGCGGGAACTCACTAAAAGGTACAAAGAACTAATAAATGCCTATGATCTGAAAGATTGGGTTCCCAAGGATTTTGATTTTGGCGAATTCTACAAAGGGCTTGAGACAATACAGAGCATGTCCCTGTGTCTAGGATGCCTGAAAGGCGGCGGCAGAGACGATTGTGAAATCAGAATCTGTGCAACGAATAAGAACCTTCAAGACTGTACCTCATGTCAGGAGTTCCACAAGTGCAAGATCGAGCTTCTGGAATATATGTGCTCGGGTGCCCGTGAGGCCGGTCTGTCAGTTAAAACTCAGGATGATGACGGAGGAGAGGTTATAAAGAGGTGGATGTCAGAACTGAAAGCCAAGTGGCCTTGCTGCATACTATTCATTAAAGATCAATGAACAATAATGGATAACTCGACATCCATAATAGCCGCAGGGTGAAAATTTGATTATATTGCTCGAACTGGTGGCTGCACGAGGATGGCACACACGTTGTGCCTGTGAACTACAAAGTTAAGGGACCTAAAGAAAAGGAGACAACGAATGGTAAGAAAGATGACGGCCATTGTCGTTTTGTCACTGACAAGTACCATACTCATCGGGTGTGCCAATCAGCAAGAGCTTGCTCTACAGGAGCTTGCTTTCAGGTCCGTCGAAGGTAAGAATCACTCCGCAGTAATACCTGTGCAGCAGACAGTCGAATGGGCTGTCAAATGGTGGGGCCCACGCCATGAAGCCGTCAATGAGCGGCTGAAAAAGGGAAATGTCGATCTTCTCTTTCTTGGCGATTCAATCACCCATGGTTGGGAAAATACGGGCAAGGAAATCTGGAATACATGCTATGCACCACGCAATGCGGTAAATATGGGTTTCAGCGGGGATCGTACACAGCATGTGTTGTGGCGATTGGATCATTCGAA
>CAZFLY010000022.1:0-40352 GCA_964519995.1 uncultured Pirellulales bacterium
CGGCTTTTCAAGAGCAGGTTCTATATGAGTGGAAAAACTGTAAAAGTTGGGCTTGTCGGATTTGGCACGATCGGCTGCGGCGTGGCTAAGCTGATACTCGAAGAGGCAGACTTCATAGAGGCTAGGACCGGCCTTCGGCTGGAGCTTAGCCGCGTTATTGATACTGATACGCGGTCACCTCGGCCAGTGAAACTGCCGGATGGTCTTCTTACTGATGATATAGGCAGACTGCTAAGTGACCAGAGCATTCAGATAGGAGTGGAACTCATCGGGGGTACTGATGCCGCCAAGGACATTCAGCTAAGATTGCTCCAGGCGGGTAAAGACGTAGTTACTGCCAATAAGGCCCTACTTGCCAAGCATGGCAATGAGCTTTACGAAGCCGCTCACCAGAACGGTCGCTGCATTGCCTTTGAAGCGAGCTGTGCCGGCGGTATCCCTATTATCTCCGCCATCCGCACAGGGTTGGTCGCGAATAATATCACCGCGATGTATGGTATCGTCAATGGTACCTGCAATTACATCTTGTCGAACATGACCTCACAGGGTCAAGATTTTTCCGAGGCCCTGGCTCAAGCCCAACAAAAAGGCTACGCCGAGACAAATCCTTCACTCGACATCAACGGCGAGGATAGCGCGCACAAGTTAGCGATACTTACTTCCATCGCATTTGGATACCAAATTGCGCTCGAAGATATTTATATTGAGGGTATTGAGAGAGTTTCAAAAGATGATATACGCTTTGGTGCCGAGATGGGCTATTATCTGAAACTCTTGGCAATTGGAGAAAAAGATGAGCAGAACAGGGTTTCACTTCGTGTACATCCGTCTTTTATAGCCAAGGATAGCGCCCTAGCCCGTGTAGCGGGTCCGTTTAACGCCATTAGCATTTTTGGAAGTGCGGTTGGGCAAGTCATTTTCTACGGCCGGGGTGCCGGAATGATGCCCACAGCGAGTGCAGTTGTTGCTGATATTATCGATGTTGCTTTGGGTAATTCCGCGACCAGCTTTAAGCATTTATATCTTAAGCCAAGAAGCGAAGTAGAGTCACGAATAGTAAAAATCGATGACTGTGTAAGTAGGTTTTATATCAGATTGATGGTCAAGGACCAGCCGGGTGTATTCGCGCAGATTGGTAAAATAGTCGCTGAAAACGCCATAAGTATCTCCGGCGTGCTACAGCACGAAGGTGCTGGGCCGGGTAATACCGTGCCGGTGGTCATAACGACCCACCCCAACAAGCAATGCAAGGTTACTGCAGCCCTTAAAAGTCTGGACGAACTTGATACGGTTTGTAGCAAGCCGGTCTGTATAAGAATAGTTGACGTGCCGGAGGATAAGGAATAGTGACTAAATATGCCGTAATAGTTCCTGATGGTGCGGCGGATGAGCCACTTGAACAATTTGGTGGCAAGACTCCCCTTGAAGCTGCTGATACACCAAATATGGATAAGATTAGCACCGAAGGCAGGCAAGGCCTTGTACGTACGGTTCCCCCCGATATGGACCCAGGTAGTGATGTTGCTCTTATGAGCGTGCTGGGCTATGATCCAGCGCGATATTACAGTGGTCGCGCCCCAATTGAAGCCGTGGCTCGCAATATCAAATTGGGAATTGGTGACTGGGTGTTTAGATGTAATCTAATCACTATTGCAGATGGCAAAATTGTTGACCACAGTGCCGGACACATTTCAACCGAAGAAGCCGGCAAGTTGATAAAAGAGTTGGAAGAACAGCTTAGTCTCGAGAAGATTCGTTTTTATCCGGGTGTGAGTTACAGGCACCTTGTAGTCTTTAAGGGTTTTGACTTTGATGTAAAGACGTATCCACCACACGATTATATAGGTCGGCCAATAGAAAAAATCTTGCCGCGTGGTAGAGGTTCAGAGCTGCTGCGGGATTTAACGTTTCGTTCAAAACAGTTCTTCGATGATCATGATATCAATAAGGTGAGAAAGGACCTTGGTGAAAATCAGGTTAGCTCAATCTGGCTATGGGGACAGGGTAAAAAGGCCATGCTGGATAGTTTCCAAATGAGATTCGGTCCAAGAGGCGCTGCTATCACTGCTGTTGACCTGGTACGAGGTCTTGCAAAACTTGTCGGCTTCGATTTGATAAAGGTACCTGGTGCCACTGGTTTTGTTGATACGGACTATCGAGGCAAGGGCGCCGCTGCGGTGGAGGCGCTCGGTGAATACGATCTGGTTTTCGTCCATATCGAAGCGCCTGATGAGGCATCCCATCAGAGCAATGCCGATATGAAGAAAAAGGCAATCGAGCAGGTGGACATGCATATAATCGGGCCCGTTTTGGAAGCGCTGCAGAAATACGAAAGTTGGCGGATATTAATATTGCCGGACCATCCAACTCTGGTCAGTAGTGGTGCTCATTCGCCGGAGCCTGTTCCATTTGCCATGGCGGGTAATGGTATCATGGGAATTGTACATAAGCCTTTTAGTGAAGCAAACGCTGCTAAATCGGGATTTAAGATAGATAAAGGCTTTGAACTTATGGAGTACTTTTTGAAAAGCTGACATTGTTGACTATCAAAACATGATGCAGTATTGTTAGGCACATCTTGAATTTCTTTTACTGGTTGGGATATGGAGATAATCGTTCAGAAGTTTGGTGGTACGTCAGTTGCGGATGCAGAAAAGATCCGTCGGGCCGCTTCAAGAGTAATCAAAATGGTTAAGGATGGATTTCAGGTAGTGGTGGTTGCGTCAGCGCGTGGTAAACAAACCGACGAGCTAATAGCTGATGCTCTGGAGCTTAATCCAAATCCACCAACGCGCGAGCTGGACCAATTATTGAGTACTGGTGAGCAGCAGACGGTCTCACTTTTCGCTATGGCCCTCGATGGTATGGGCTATGGCGCTATTAGTTTTACGGGTGGCCAGATTCGTTTGATGACCGACAGCACTCACACAAAAGCTCAGATAAAGAGCATTGACGCAGTGCGAATTCACAAACAACTGGATGAGGGAAAGATTGTTATCGTTGCAGGCTTTCAAGGCATTGATGAACAAGGAAACATTACCACACTGGGTAGAGGCGGTTCGGATACAAGCGCCGTCGCATTAGCTGCTGCCCTTGGAGCAAAGCAATGCGAAATCTATACGGACGTTGATGGAATCTATACAGCAGACCCACGAACATTCAGAAACGCCGTCAAATTGGACCAAATCAGCTATGACGAGATGCTTGAACTTGCAAGCCTTGGTGCAAGTGTTATGCACATTCGGGCCGTAGGGTTCGGCAAGAAATATGATGTCAAAATACACGTAAGAAGTAGTGCTAACGAAACACAGGGGACAATAATTACTCATGAGGTGCCGCAAATGGAAGGTGTTGTAGTTGCAGGTGCAACTGTACAGAAAGATATGACCAAGATAAGCCTTGTTGGTGTTGACAATATCCCTGGTAACGCCGCAAAAATCTTCTCCCGCCTGGCTCAGGCAAAAGTTGTGGTCCATGATATTATCCAAACCGAAGTCAGTCCTGAGAAGGCTAACTTATCTTTTATGGTTAGCACATCAGATTTGAATGAAGCCAAGAAGGTTGGGGAACGGATAAAGGACGAGGTCAACTATGATAACATATTCGTTCGTGATGATATTGCCCTTGTCTCGGCAGTAGGTCTTGGCATGCGGACGCATTATGGTGTAGCAGAGAGAATGTTCAGCGCTTTGGCTGAAGCTCAGGTCAATATTGACTCTATCACTACCAGTGAAATTCGCATCAGTTGTGCTGTGGATAAAAAGGACGCTGAAAAAGCCCTTGAAGCTGTCTGTTCAGCCTTTGAGCTGGACAAACCTGCTGAGCTTCGAAATAAAGTATGATCGATTATTTGTTCTATTGAGTAAGAAAAACAATAGTACCTTTGCGATGAGTAAACGCCGGCAAGCAGGCTTGGTAATGATATGCCTGTTACTGGCGGTTTTTTTTGTTTGGCTCGACCACAGCCCAATAAGGCGAAAGTGGCAACCTCAGCCACGTGACCTTGAGAAATATCACGGCAAGACCTTCACAGTAGTAAATGTTGTTGATGGTGACACTCTTGATATAAATGTGCCAAATGGTCATTATCCTCACACGAGGATTCGTCTTTGGGGTGTTGATACGCCGGAAACCAAAAAGCCGAACACGCCGGTTCAGTATTTCGGCCCAGAGGCTACCAAATTCACGACAACGCTGACTCTTAGAAAAACTGTTACAATTTATCTCGACGGAGGAAACCGCACACGGGATAATAAAGAATACAACAGACTATTGGCGTATGTTCAATTACCAAACAGCAGATTTTTGAATGAGGTTCTTGTATCAGAAGGTTTTGCTTACGCTGACCTGCGGTTTCGCCACAGTTTTTATAATAAGTACAAGCAGTTAGAAGCTGCTGCCCGCAGCCAAAAGAAAGGTTTGTGGGAGAATGTAACACCTGAGCAAATGCCGTATTGGCGAAGTGAGTTTTGAGTTAACTCAAAACTAAGCACCAAAAACTTAACACTATTCCTCTCTACGTTTTCTCAGCAATGCAAACCCACCCAATCCGAGCAGCAAAACCGTCGCCGGTTCAGGGACCGTAAAAATCATATCGTCAAGAGATACAGACAACCACGTACCGTTGTTTTCGAATCGGGCTGAATAGAAAGGTACATCGCTTCGCAGACCAATAAACTGATCTGTTCTGTTGTTATTGTTGGTCAGCACAGTAACAGAACCAGATGGTACATTATGAAGGTCAAAGATTGAAAGTGTCGTTGCTGTATAGCCGTAACCCTGATCATTTCCAAAGAATGCCCCCAGTTCGAAAGTCGGGGATGAAAAACTCGCGTTAAGGTGCATAACCCAAGGTGGGCCGGTGGGAGAAGTCTTGACCGTTGCGAGAACATTTGGAGGTGAAGTCGTAAATTGCTCTTCATAAAGTACTACTCCGTAGCCGTCGTCTCTTGAGAATTCGATCCCCAGGTCAAGATAACGGGTATTCGCAACAGTAAGATTTGAACCGTCATCAAAGTCAATTGTTGTTGTAGGGTAAATGAACTCTGCAGGGGATGTCAACTGAGCAATGGTGGCCTTTCCGACACCTGATATGTTAAACAACAACGCTGCTGTCAACAGTATTATAATTGGTTTGTTCAATATTTTTTATTCCTTTCTATGTTTTCTCAATAAAGCTAATCCGCCAAGACCAAACAGGAAAAAAGTGGCCGGTTCTGGAACAGGCGAGCCAAGGATGGCATAAGCAGATACATTCGAATACGAGAAGATAGTCCATGCGCCATGATTTACTCGTTTGGCAACTATTCCGAAAACACCGTCCCCAAGATTCCAGTTTACCTGCCCTTGTTGCGTCCCACCGACAAGCCAGTAATTAGTGTTGCTGTTAATTATTATTTTTTCAGTAAATGTTGCGCTCACAACTTGCTGGTTCGTGGTAATATCAGTCATTTCGATAGTAGCTATCACATCTCCTGGTTCACCATTGTTGTCAACATTAATGGAAAAGTAAGCAGTTGAACCAGCTAAACCCTCATAGTGGTACAACGCAACCTCAAGCTCCTCAGCAAAATAAGGGCCCCCAGAAGTTGCCGTAAATGGAAACGCCATTTCTATATGGGAAGTCAATCCCCAGAAACTATTCTTCCAAAAGGGCAGGTGACTGATGCCTGAACTGCCGTCAATAACAGATATACTAGCAAATGCTAAGTGGTCAATTGTTAGTAAAATAATAAAAATAGTTGCCCTCATCTTTACACGTCTATTTCCCATCTTTTGCTCCTCCAAAATTTGAGTTATTCTTTCGCAACAAAATACAATTTTTCGTGGTTGAAAGCTTGAAATGGGCCTCCGCCGAGCTTTTCCACCACCACTCCTTCAAAAAGTACGATAGGCGATTAGAACAAAAATTTCAATCATAAAGTCTTATAAAGACCAAATTTTTTGCAGAAATCAGGAAAAGGGGCTGAAAAAGGCCAAAAATCGCTTTTTTTGGTCATCCTGCCGGTTTATTTCGTTATGTTTAGCCCCGTCCTATAGCCGGAGTTGCCGCCCCCTGCATTTTTGCTTTGTTTTCGTCAATTGTCTGACCTGCCATGTTGGCAGAGAAAATAGGTTTTGGATGGAGTTTTAGCAGATGGAGCCAAAACACTTTTACAGTGTAAGTCTATTTGAAACAAAGGCTTGCGTTATTTTGGGTCCGGTAAAAAGGCTTTTGGCACAGGTATTGCTCTATAAAATACTAATATTTTAAGCGATCGGCGAAGGATGCCGAGAGCGCGTAAAAAAAACCACTCTTCGGTTTCCCTTGTTGATCCCGTACTTTGGAGTTTTTCGCTTAAAGTACACTTATTTATAACCAATGATTTTAGAAAGGACTTAGTCATGGCAAAAGGTGGTAAAAAAGTAACAAGCAAAAGGGTTGCGAAAAAGGCGAGCAAAGTTTTGCGCGATAAAAGAACAGGCAGCAAATCGAAAAGTGCTGCTGGCAGCGCGCTCAGCCAAAGGGAAAAACCTTCCAAAAGAAAAAAATAGGCAAACGTTTATTGCTTTTTCGGAGTTCATTATGAAAAAGCAAAAATTCATATGCAAGAATTGTGGATGTCGATTTGAAGAAGAAGTTTTTGAGCCAGGTGAGGCAGAGGAGAAAAACAGGCCTTCTTATCCTATTATTTGCCCACGCTGTAAGTCGAGATCTATAGAACAAACGTAAAAGTCACAACATTAGTAACTGCGGAGAAAATGTGACAGTTAAACTTATTATTTTCAAAGAAGCATTAAAAAAAGCTGACGGGAAGAAACGTCTGTTGTTAGGTAATGGTTTTAGTATCGCATGCAAGAAAGACATATTTGCATACAACGCTCTTTTAGATGAAGCTGATTTTTCATTAGTCTCCCCTTGTGTCAGAGAAGCATTTGACTTATTTGAAACACAGGATTTTGAGATAATAATTAGGAAGCTATATGATGCCGCAAAAATATTAACACTGTATAACGGAGCTTTGAAAAAACATTCCAAGCAACTTACAAAAGACGCAGATACTCTAAAGAAGATTCTTGTTAAGGTCATCTCTGGGAAACACCCAAGTCTGCCCACCGATATTAATGATAGTCAATATAATGCGTGTAGTGCGTTTCTATCACCTTTTGAAACCTTATATACGATAAATTATGACCTCCTGCTTTATTGGACGCTTATGCACGATATGGAGGGCAAAAGATTAATCAAAAGTATCAATGATGGTTTCGTTATGCCAGAGGATGGGCAGCAGGAATATGTGGTTTGGGACGGGAGTCATTCAAATACTCAAAGTGTCTTCTACTTGCACGGAGGATTACATATTTTTGATGCTGGTACAGAATTTCAAAAGTTAACCTACTGTAATACCGAGATTCCTTTGATGGAACAAATTCGTAAAGCTTTAGATAAAGGACTATACCCCCATTTTGTTGCAGAAGGATCGTGGCAAGAAAAACTTAAACGTGTAAACCATAGTATATTTCTAAACAAAGGTTATAAAAGTCTACAAAGCATTAGTGGCAATCTGTTCATATACGGTAATTCATTGGCAGAAAATGATGAGCATATCCTGCATATAATTGAAAATGGCAAACTAGAAAATGTTTTCATTAGTTTATATGGCAAGCCCAGTTCCAGGTCTAATCAGCAGATAATTAACCGTGCCGACCTAATGAAAGAAAATCGGCAGTTAAATTTGGCAAAAACAGCAAGTAGGAAAAAGAAAAAAACTAAAGCGAGTCGTGAGGAACTAAACATTTACTATTTCGATGCTGAATCCGCGAAAGTTTGGGGATAAAAAAAGAAAACTAGGGACAATTGGGCTGTTGAAATGGAGAAGAACATGAACAAAAAGGTCATAGAGAAAGTGCTTGAAATTGCCAAGATTGCACAAGAGTGTCCTGAGAATCTTCAGCAGATCTGCTTCGAGACTTTGCTCAAACACACGCTTGAGGGGGGCAAACCACCGGCATCAAGCGACAAACCCAAACCGGAAGAGCACGAGAAGGACCAGAAGAAGACGCCGGAGAGCATTGTTGAAGAGGCCGATCAAACGCAGGATGATCTCACAAGCGCAGATCTTCATCTGAAGGCACGCAGATTCCTAGACAAGCACAGTCTTACTGTAAATGATGTCAACCAGTTGTTCTACAAAGAGGGAGACCAGATTCTCCCCTTGTACGAGAACCTCAAGACAACGCGGACGTCTGAGAGTCAGGTGCGGATCACTCTTCTCCAGTGCCTGCATAACGCCATTCGGTCGGGGAACTTCAAGACTTCGGTGGAAGCCATCAAAGAGGAAGCTGGAACCCGCAAGTGCTATGACGTTAATAACTGGAACAACAACTTTACTAATAATGCCAGCTTGTTCGATTTTAAGCATTACTCTAAGAAGGTGCAAACAATAAATCTTTCAGACCAAGGAAAAACTGAGCTCGCCGATTTAATCAAAGAACTGAAGTAGGTCTATGATTGGTGAATTGAAACAGTTTCTTGCCGACCTCAAGGCTCTGCGGAAAGACATCAGGGCAGAAAAGGTCAAACAGATTGCGAAGAATGACCTGAGGGCGCGAGCTGAGCAACTCGGTACACGTTGGTTCAATGAGATCCTGATACAACTAAGCCAACAGGGCGGCATGTCGAGTGACATTCTCCAGAAGTACTCAGATGGATGCGGCCGACTGATTGCACTAAGTGCGCCTAACAATCTCAAGAATAGCTACCTCGATGTTTTAGATGCTGTAATCAAACCTTTTCGCAGCGAACTCCTTCTATCTGTACAGACAGAAGGAACGAATTATACTTCGTTGGCGCTCCTTCACAATATCCTCTCAAATCTTCCTGATCCTCAGGAGAACGACTATCTGCAAGAAGCCATCAGTTGTGCGCAGCGAGGCTTCTTTCGTGCCGCGGTAATCTTAGGATGGTGTGCTGCCATCGATCGAATTCACCGGCGCATAGGCAAGTTGGGTTTTTCCACGTTCAATGTTACATCAGCCCAAATGGCGAGTCAACAAAAGGGCCGATTCAAGAGATTTAGTTCACCCCAAAACGTCAATTCTATCGGCGAAATCAGGGAGGTCTTCGACACGCTTGTAATATGGATCATCGAGGGCATGGGGATGATAGACTCAAATCAGCACACCCGCTTGCGGAGCTGCTTTGACATGAGATGTCACTGCGCTCACCCTGGCGAAGCTCCAGTAACCGAATACAACTTGATGTCTTTCTTCTCTGACCTTAATAAGATTGTCTTCGAGAACCCCATGTTCAACATCTAAATTAGAATGCTAAAAACTAGTAAAGGAATACTCAATACTAGGGACAGTCACCCATTTTTTCTTCCCTACATTTCATTATCAATCTACAAAACCGCAATTCCCGCCAATAAAATTCGTATCTCGTATCTCGTGAAGCGTATCTTGTAAAGCGTACCTCGCGTGGATTCCTGCCTGCGCAGGAATGACAAACGGACGATTCAAAGAAGTATTCCGCTCCCGGATGCATCACGCCTTTAGCGACAGAAAATAACACAAAAGAAGGGAAAAGGCAAGGAAAAATCGTCGCTCGTCGTCCGTGGCTCGTGACCAGAGAAAAATAAAAAATGCAAAAATACTTAATTACCCTGATAAGGAAACTCGTGATTCGTGCTTTGTGGTTCATATTTCGTATGGATTCCGCATCAAGTGCGGAATGACAGGAAATGAGATTGCCGCGGCCTTCGGCCTCGAAATGACTTTTTAATAGATTCCTCGGCTGCGCTCGGAATGACTCTAAAAATGATTAATGATAATTGCTTATTGGATTGAGATTGCTTCGGCTCCGCCTCGCAATGACGTTTCACGAGTCATGGGGCACGCTACCCCCCAAGTTTCGACATCTTGAAACAAAACCGGGGGGTGACTACGTCATAGGTTATATTCTTTAATTTTGCGGTAGAGAGTTCTTTCGCCGATGCCGAGGATTTTAGCTGCCTTTTCGCGGTTGCTCTTGGTTCTCGCTAATGTGTCAATGATGGCTTGTTTTTCCAATTCTTCAAGTGACACACCTGCCAGGCCAGTCGCCCTGCTGTCAGCAGCTAATTGTGGTCTCTGCGCTATCTCCGGCGGTATGTCCTGGGCATCAAGCTGGTCACGATCGCACATTACAACCATTGTCCGGATAGCATTTTTAAGCTGGCGGATATTGCCAGGCCAATCATAACGCGAGAGAACTGCCATGGCTGAGTCACTTATCCCAGTGACCTTCAAGCCTGTTTCGGTGACAGCTTCCTTGAGAAAATAATCCACAAGAGCCGGTATGTCCTCCACTCTGTCGCGCAAAGCGGGCAAAGAGATGTTCACACCCTTGATTCTAAAGTACAAATCTTCTCTGAATTTTTTCTTTTCTATTAGTGTCTTAAGGTCATGATTTGTAGCACTTATGATGCGAACATCGACGACAGTTGGATTGTTCGAGCCGACCGGAATGACAACGCCATCTTCGATGACGCGTAGCAGCTTTGCCTGCATATTCATCGGCATATCGCCGATCTCATCCAGGAACAATGTCCCTTTATTCGCAATCTCAAACAGTCCCTTTCGGTCACCACTGGCACCTGTAAAGGCACCTTTGACATGGCCGAATAGTTCGCTTTCCAACAAGGTTTCTGTCAGACCGGCACAATTCAAGGGTCTGAATTGCTTATCCTGCCGAGGTGAGTTTTTATGGATTGCTCTGGCCAACAACTCCTTGCCCGTGCCGGACTGGCCTTCAATCAAGACAGATATGTTAGTCGGTGCAACTCGTCGCAACACCTCAAAAATCCCCTGCATAATAGGACTGGTTCCCCATACTCCTTCGAATTCAAAATCTTCTCTTACAGGTTTGTCCCTCATAGACTGATGGGAATAAGCTGCTGCCGCCTTTCGACTGGCCTGAGCTACAAGCGCGCGAAGCTGATCGATGTCAATTGGTTTGACAAGATAGTCGAATGCGCCTTGTTTTATAGCCTCTTTACAGGTGTCAATAGTTGCATAAGCGGTAATCAGAATCACTTCTGTCTGGACATTTTGTCTTTTTGCTTCTTCGAGTATGGCTAAACCGTCAATGTCACTGCCTAACTTCAGGTCAGTTACGACTACATCTACCTGTTGGGTGCGCAGCATCTCTAGCGCATCCTCAGCGTTGTAGACGGCAATTGCCTTTGAAGGCAACTTTTCAATAGCTTCGACAATGCCATCTGCATGATTGCGCTCGTCATCGACAACCAGAATGATGTTTTTTTGCTCTGTCAAGTGGATGCCTCGATGTCGACCTCGTCAGCAGCAAGTAAAGGCAGTTTTATGGTAAAGGACGTTCCTTTTCCAGGTTCACTGTTGACTGTGATTGTGCCTTTATGTCCTTCCACTATTTTTCTTGCCGTTGCCAGGCCCAATCCCATACCTTCCGGTCGAGATGAGTAGTAAGGTTTGAATATGTTACGCAATATATCCTTGTCAATGCCACAGCCGGTGTCACTGATTTGTATTACTGCATTGGTCTGTTGATTATCTGTTCGTATCATTAGTTCGCCGCCATTGCTCATGGCGTATTGGGCATTGACAAATAGATTCAGTATCACCTGCTTGAGCATACGTGCGTCAATTTTGCAGATAAGTGGCTCATTTTGCAAGCCCTGTCGGATGGTTATTGAGTGACTGTAAGCTTGAGGCGAATAGAAATCTATCATGTCGCTTACAAGCTCATTGATATTAACGTTCGCCAATTGTAGCTCAGCCCTGTTAATATAACGCAAAAAGCCATCCAGTATCTCCTCAAGCCTGTCCGTTTCTTTTTGAATAATAGCTATTTTCCTACGAGCCCTTGCCAGTTTCTGTCCATCCTTATCCAAGCTCATTTTGCCGGATTCTGTAACGTCAGGAACTTGCAACTCTTCACTAATAAGCTTTAGATTAATCTTGATTGTGGAAAGTGGATTCTTGATCTCATGGGCAAGCTCACCAGTCAATTTTGCAAGTTCTTCAAGCTGTTCAGGGTGATATTTTTTATCTGTTCTAATCTGCTGTATTCTTTTACGTAGTAACAGTACCAGCAAGGGCATAACGATCAACAAAACGACAATAACACCACTGATAAAATGCTGCACGTGTCTTATATCTCCAGCTCAGGACCTGCAGGGAGTAAAAGTGCAATGCTAAAGCTCAATCGACACACCTGCTTAGGATTGTGCCTGCCGATATCAGCTTCTAAATTCTCCGTCTTAGTATAGTAACCTGCCCCCTCACTTATGTCATCATTTTTCTACAGGTTTTTTTTCGTCTTTTATGCCCAGCTCGGCAAGAGCAGCTCTGCGTGAGAGTTTTAATCTCCCTTGTTCATCAATCATTGTCAGCTTTACGGGTATAATATCTCCCGCTTTGCAAACGTCTTCAACGTTCTTGACGAAGCCGTCGCTGAGTTCGCTAATATGGCACAGCCCTTCAATGCCCGGTGCGATTTCAACAAACACCCCAAAGTCTTTTACGGAGACTACTTTTGCCTGCTGATATATTCGTCCCACCTGTGGAGGTTGGGTAATCGACTCTATGATTTCTTTGGCCTTCAGGTGGCCGTCGCCATCCAAACAGCTTATGTAAATAGTACCATCTTCTTCAATCTCGATTGTTGTGTCTGTTTGCTCCTGGATGCTCTTAATCATCTTGCCTGCTGGCCCAATTACTTTGCCAATGTACTCCGGGTCGATTTCCACAGTCACCAGTTTTGGTGCATACTTACTCAATTCCGCTCTTGGCTGACTAATGACGCTGTTCATGCTATTCAGTATCTCTAAGCGAGCAGCCTTTGCACGTTCCATCGCTTCAATCATAATATCGTGAGACAATCCTTCAGCCTTGATGTCGAGTTGAATCGCTGTGATACCATCGACGGTACCGGCGACTTTAAAATCCATATCGCCAAAATGGTCTTCCTCGCCGATGATGTCGGTGAGCAGTTCATGCCGGCCATTTCCATCACTAACCATTCCAATTGATATACCCGCGACCGCATTGCTAATCGGAACACCAGCATCCATCAGGGCCAGTGAACCGCCGCAAACTGAGGCCATCGAGCTGGAACCGTTCGACTCGGTAATATCCGAGACAACACGGACCGTATAAGCAAACTTATCTTCTGGTGGTCTAACCGCCTTCAGCGCTCGTTCTGCAAGCTCGCCGTGCCCAATTTCTCTTCGGCCAGGTCCACGAATTGGCCGTGTCTCCCCAACAGAAAATGGCGGAAAGTTGTAGTGCAATGTGAAGCTTTGAGCGTACTCGTCCAGTAAACCGTCGATAATCTGTGCATCCCTAATAGTACCCAGCGTAACGCTCACGAGCGACTGTGTCTCCCCGCGTGTAAACAACGCCGACCCATGAGTTCTTGGTAACAGACCTACCTCACATGTAATTAGACGGATATCATTGTAACCTCTGCCGTCGGGTCTCTTACCCTCAAATATAAGTTTACGGACTATTTCTCCCTCTATCTTCTCGAAGATTCGCTTGAGCATTGTCTTATCACATCTTAGCTCAATTTCCTGAAGTTGGCTTGAAGTATCCGGGCTGAGATTCTCTTGTGAGGCGCAGTATTCGGCACTAACCTGCTCAAACAACTCTTTTACGGCCGTGTTACGCTGCTGCTTACTTGGTATTTGCTTGAGCTCATACAATTTATCTGATATTTGGGCGAGAACCTTTGTATAAACCTCTTGGTCTATTTCTATTAGGGGTATTTCCTTTTCAACAGCGACTCTTTCACAAAGTTCCTCAATCATCTCACAAACCTGTTTGACTGTTTGATGAGCTGTTAGGAGACCTTCAGCAATGATGTTTTCTGACAATTCCTTTGCACCGACTTTAATCATGTTTATTGCATCTTTTCTTCCACCGACAAGCATGCTCATGTCGCTGGCCAGCAACTGTTTGTGTGTTGGATTGACTACAAACTCTCCATTTACTCTACCTATTCTGCACGCTCCTAACGGACCTAAGAACGGAATTTTGCTTATGGCAAGTGCTGCGCTGGCACCTATGATTGCTGGCACATCTGGGTCGTTTTCGCGGTCGGCGCTAAGCACAGAAGCTATAATCTGAACCTCCTGAAAATAACCTTCCGGAAATAACGGGCGAATAGGCCTATCAATAATTCTTGCTGTCAGGATTTCCTTAGTGGTGGGTCTTCCCTCGCGCTTAATAAAGCCGCCCGGAAATTTACCAGCGGCACTCTGTTTTTCACGATATTCGACACTCAGCGGAAAAAAGTCAATATCCTCTGACCTGGGTGGACCTGTTACCGCCGCGACAAGAACAACAGTCTCACCGTATTGAACCTGGACAGCACCATCAGCTTGCTTAGCGATTTTGCCGGTTTCGATAGAGAGGATTCTACCGCCAATTTCTCTTTCTACTTTCTGAACATCAAACATATACTACCTCGTAGACAATCTTGTAGGCTGGGTTATGGAACAACTTTCATCTCAACTGGAGTGCCAAGCATTTATGGGTGACACGTAAGTTACTGTCGCTTTTATGTTGCTGTGTTCTCATGGTTTGCTACTTTCGTAAGCCGAGTCGGGATATGGTTTCTTGATAGCGCTTGATGCTTTTTCCGCTGATGTACTTAAGTAATGCTGTTCTTGTCCCAACCATCTTGAGTAGACCGCGCCGAGATGAGTGGTCCTTTTTATGGATTTTGAGGTGCTCGGTGAGGTCGTTGATTCTTCGTGTCAGCAGTGCAATCTGCACCTCTGCAGAGCCTGTGTCGCCGGCATGGGTCTCAAAGTCATGTATAGTTACTTGTTTTTCTTGTTTTGTAAACATAGCTTCAATAAATATCCCCTATATTCACTTCCAATAAATATATTTCTATATGATACAAAACCTGAATACTAATCTTGCTTGACCAAATTTGCAAGCCTTTTCCAACATGTACTTAAGAAAAATATTTGCAGTCGTCGGCGTTCGGTTTCCGCATTATCGGCTGTCCTGCTAAGCTCCAGACGAGATTTTGAAAGGGTTTGGTCTAAACATGCTAAGTTCTTTTTTTTCTTTTTGCCTCAAGGAAGGCTTCTAATATCTCCGCAGCAGCCACAGCATCGAGATACTTTTTCTTTTTGTCTTTTTTCAGATCTACTGCTGCGAGTTTTTCTTCAGCACTGAAGCTGCTTAGCCGTTCATCCTGGAAAAACACTGGAATATCGAGCTGTTCCTTCATTTGCTCAGCGAATTTCATGACAAGCATAGCTTGAGAACCGCAGGAGTTGTCCATATTCAAAGGCAGTCCCAACACAACGGCTCCAATACCTTCAGTTTTGACTATATCCGCAATTTTTCTTAATAATCCTTTTTGACTGTGGAGGACCAGAAGCGGTGAGGCAATAGTCTCAGCAGCATCACAGATCGCCAACCCAGTGCGCTTAGTACCGTAATCGATCGCTAAATACCTCATCGTCTGTCGAATGAATTGCCGTGCTGGCTTATATAATTTTTTTGGTCATAAAAGTTTTTCACGCCCGTGTTGCTTTATTAGCTCCAGTAATTCTTTCAGTCTGTGTGTCTGATCTATGTGGCATACAAGCGTAGCGTCGGGGCTGTGAACTACCACCATATTTTCCAGGCCGATGCCGGCAATAAGATGGCCTTTGTCCTCGGTGACTATGATGCTGTTTTTACAGTCAAGCAGTTCGCTCATATCAGCTACGACGATATTGTTGTTTCTGTCTGAGCTGATAACATCGGCAAGGGCGGCAAAACTGCCCATATCGAGCCAGCGGCAGTCCAGCTTGATAGCACAAACGTTAGCTGCCTTTTCCATAACGGCAAAATCAATACTTATTTGTGGTAGTTTCACAAACCATTCTTGCAGTGTTTCCTGTTGACTTGGACCGTCCCAAGCAGCCCCGATTCTGCGAAGAGGTTCGGCAGCTTCGGGTAGAAAATTTGTCATGTTGTCTAAGATTGTACGTGCCTTCCAGACGAACATACCCGAATTCCAGAGATATTCGTCACTTGTGATGTATTTTTTTGCGGTTGCTTGATCGGGTTTTTCCCTAAAGGCCTTAACAGAGTAAATCTTGTTGGTACAACCCGGATATTCCCTGCCGTCGGCACACTTTAGGTATCCAAGTGATGTACTGGCGAACGTTGGCTTGATGCCAAAAGTGATTATGTTTTCTGGATTGTCATTAACGAATGTCAACGCATCCTTGAGGGCCTGCTGCAACACTTCAGGAGGTTTCAATACCTGGTCGGCAGTAACAACTGCCATTGTTGCCTCAGGATCGTACTTGGTCAGGACAGTCGCGGCTAATCCTATTGCCCCTGCAGTATCTCGCACAACAGGTTCAGCAATGACGTTACTAAAAGGTAGTTCTGGAAGGTTTTCGCGGACTATGTCTGCATATCCCGCGTTTGTCAGTACAACTATGTTCCTTACGTCGAAGATCGGCGACAGCCGTTCAAAGCAGCGACCGAGCAGCGTTTGACCGTCAAGGAGCCTCAATACTTGCTTGGGGCGCTTTTGTCGGCTCAAAGGCCATAATCTTTTTCCGCTACCTCCCGCCATTATAACTGCATAATTCATCTCTAAAACCTTCTCAAAAGCTAAGACAGACAATTACTCAACCCAGTGGTTATGGCAGAGAATGTTGCCGCTGGCACTGTGGATAATTTTACCATACTGACTGAAAAGCACAAGTTCATCAGCTCAGCAGCGAATGTGGGACGTCGAGGTTTTTCCGCCGGCTGGCATGAATGAATCAAACTTTTGAAAGTCTAGCGTACTTCGACATTAGTGTCTTTGTCTGACCGGAGTTGAATTCCACAACAACAACGCTGTTTTCGCCCATATCGATAAACTTTTTGACTCTACCAAGGCCGAAGGATTTGTGCCGAACCAACTGGCCTTGGTTAAAATGAGAAATGGTTTTACTGCTCAGATAATTATCGTCGTAATATTCATTATCTTCAGCTTGTTCAGTTATCTGCTGACCGAGTTCTGAAAGAAACTGCGAGGGTATTGTACGCAGCATCTGGCCTCGTAGCGTTCGGTATCGGGCGTGACTTATATATAGGCCGGTTTTAGCACGGGTTATGCCAACAAAAAAAAGTCTGCGTTCTTCCTCAAGGTCGTCACCGTCATTACTCCTTTCGTGTGGTAGCAGCCCCTCTTCCAGCCCGACGATAAAAACATTTTCAAATTCGAGGCCCTTGGCAGCATGTAGGGTCATCAACGCAACACGGTCGACTGAGGTATCATAGCTGTCGGCGTCGCTAAAAAGCGATATTTGCTGAAGAAAGTCGGACAGCGAGGGCTGTTCGGTTTGTTGATCGTAATAGGCAGTTGCGTTTATCAATTCTCTGACATTTTCCAATGCGTCTTCGCCCTCGGTGCCGGCTGTCCTAAAGAACTTTTCGAGGCCTGTTTCGACGAAGACACACTCCGCAAGCGGTGCAATCGCACCTGCCGTATCCTTCTTGAATTGCTCGAGCATTTTGACAAAGCCTATAAGTTTGCCCTTGGTGGCTCTCGCAAGAGAGTCAATCTGTTCTGCCCTGCCAAGTGCCTCAAAAAGACTAATCTTGTGCTGGACGGCATAGCCACGCAGCCGGTCAATCGTTACCTTTCCTATGCCCCGAGCAGGTGTATTTATAATCCGAAGCAGCGCAACCTCATCGTTCGGATTGACAATAATCCTCAGGTAAGCCAGCAGGTCTCGGATTTCCTTTCTATTGTAGAATTCGACGCCTCGAACAATCTGATACGGTATTTTGTTTTGAACCAGCGCCTCTTCGAGCACCCTGCTCATGGCATTGACGCGATAAAATACAGCTATGTTTCTCAAGGAGGTTCCTTCATTGGTCAATTGCTTTATTTGCTGGGTGACTGTCTCAGCCTCTTCAGCTTCATCCTCAGCGGTTATTACAACTACGTCTTTTGCCGGACCTTTCGTAGCAACAAGTTTTTTTTGTTTTCGTTTTTTGTTGAATTCTATCAAGTTGTCTGCAACTTCGAGGATATTGGTTGAGCTGCGAAAGTTTTCCTCCAGTCTGACAATTATTGCATCAGGCCAATCGCGTTCAAATGACAGTATGTTGTGGATGTCAGCCCCTCGCCAGCCGTAGATAGACTGGTCCGGATCACCTGTTGCGCAAATATTGTTATGTTGTGAAACCAATGCCTTGGCAATTCTGTACTGGGCGTGATTAGTATCCTGATATTCATCTATTAGCAGGAACTTGAAGCGGTTTCCAAGCTCACAGCAAACATCCTGACAACTCTCCAGCAAAAAGGCTGTTTTCATCAACAAGTCGTCGAAATCCAGACCATTTCGCTCGCTCAAAATGTGCTGGTAGCGGGCATATATTTTGGCTAATGTTTTATCCAAAAAATCGTTTGCACGTGCTTTGAAAGCATCCACGTCTATGAGACTGTTTTTTAACTTGGAGATATATTCAAGCATTCGAGCAGGTGGAAAGTTAGTTGTATCGAGTTCACAGTCTTTAACAGCTTGTTTGATACATCTGTTCTGGTCAGAGTCGTCGTAGATACTAAAATTGGGGTTGATTCCCGCCTTATCTGCATACTGCCGGAGAATTCTAACACATAGGGAGTGGTATGTGCTGATA
The DNA here is from genome assembly GCA_964519995.1 of uncultured Pirellulales bacterium. Lineage (GTDB taxonomy): Bacteria > Planctomycetota > Phycisphaerae > Sedimentisphaerales > Anaerobacaceae > CAZFLY01. The sequence continues at coordinate 18,664 of CAZFLY010000022.1, forward strand.
TGGGTGCCGGCAGAAGAACCGAGTGAGTATGCTCTTTGTCGCATTTCATCTGCAGCTTTGTTTGTGAAGGTTATCGCGCAGATGTTATATGGCTTAAAGCCGGAATCGATGAGAGCTGCAATCCGATATGTAATGACACGCGTTTTGCCGCTGCCGGGCCCCGCAAGAACCAATAACGGGCCCTCGGCATGAAAAACAGCTTTGGCTTGTGAGTCTGTCAGTTGGTCGGCAAGTGAATTTGGCATATCTCGGGCAAATGATACACGTCACGGTGATTGCGTCGATTCTCCTATCAATCTCTTTTCTTCTTGTTCTAATTTTTTATAAAGATCGGGTCTTTCGATCTGTATGCGATTAAGCAAATTGCGTCTAAGGTTAAGTGGATACTGTTGGTCGTTGAGAAAATCTATAAGTGCCAGGTATCTCAATAGAGAAAATTCAGGAATGCTTAACCTGACTACGTCGTCCTTTTCTGATAGGTAAAGGTCCCAGATTTCTTTGGCGATCTTTTCTCTGCCGAATGCCTCATCGTCATCGCGCAGGGCATACCTTAGGTAACTTTCTCGCATAAGCGCGATCACCTGTTCCTTCGCATCGTTTGGGCTAACGCTGTCGAGCTCTTCAATCCAGCGCTTCCTCGCATAGTTCACAAGGGACCCTTGAAATTCAGGCCTGGGATACATCTGCCTTAACATATCGAAAATCTTCTGGGCCTGGCCGATGTGACCGGTTTGATAAAACATAAACAGCGCATTCTTGAGCATATTTCTGTGGCCGTCTTGGAGCGACTCGTACGACCCCCTCCTTTCATAATCCTTGTATTTATCGAGAATAGCCAGCACCGACCTATTGTACGGCTCAAACATGCGCAGGTCGGGTCTGAGAAAAATTTCCTTCACTACGGTCTGCATGGGCTGCTCAGAGGTCTCATTAGATATCTCAATCGGCACGTCATAGATAAATATCTTTCCATTACGGAATAGATTCTGAAGACTATGAGCAACAATGCGGTCGGTGTTAGTTTCAACAAAGTCGATTGTGCGTGACTCTTTTTTACTGACCTCCTGTAAACCTTTGACACCCCAGTAAATAGCGTGACTATCAGAATGTCGCCAGTCAAGAGGAAAGCGTTTGTTGGGATCAGTAAAGTCAACAGGGCCATAAGTCTTATTTAATTCGAGCATCAACGATGGATCAAGCTTCCACACGTTTCGCAATTGATAAGCCTTGGCAAAGACATCAAATTTCTCCAGACCCGACGTGCCGCGAAACCCATCTATCACTGCAAAAGCATTGGGATTGAATCTGGCCGGATTTTGCCTCAATGACAAATAGTTGCTGACGAACTGATTATCATCTGAAAACGCCTTATCCGCTGATTTAAGTGTTGAGATTAGCTGTGCCACGTTTGCATCGCTTACTATCTGTTGCCACTGTGCCGGAGCCTTTGCAAGGGCCTCGAAGTACTGATTGTCGGCTGGCCCGAGCAGTGGCTCCATCGAAAGAGCCAATTGCAGTTTATAATACTTGTGGGCATCGTCTGCCACGTCACCAATTTTGTGCTGGAATATCCGCGCAAGCTCACGATACAATTCAAGCGACTTTGGATTTAGTGGAATGCCTTGGTCGCGCAGAAGTTCATAGCCGTTTTTGACCCACTGCCACCGTTGGTCCGGCTGAGTTGCAGGTATTGTCACTGAAATATTGTAAGCCATGTTCCAGGCATGGAACACCCAAACTGCTGAGAATCGCGGCTGTAGAGTCGTTATCCACTCTGCGAGCTGTTTAGCGTCAAAGAACTGGCCCTGCTCCTTGAGCTTATCCGCTCGTATCCACAAAATATCGACTACCAGACCCCGAAAAGCCCCCATGGCTACTGTTGCAAATGCAAGCGAAGGAGGCGCATTTTTAAGAGGTTCATTTGACACAAGCTGCATCTTCTGTCGCTGAGAATTGATGTAGTCCAGACTACTGCCACTTATGACAAACAAAACCACGGCAATAAAAATACACACAGACAGGATTATTACATCACGCAAACGCATCGACGGAAAAGCCCTATGCTGATTAGACAACGATCCTGGCAATCTCTCGATATTTGAAAATTATCAGTGCGAAAATTAGTAGTAATAACGACTTTATACAAACCATAAAGGCGGCAACTTTTCCCACTAGTGACCAGCTCAATAACCGAGCCGGCACCAGGAATTTTGTTGGGTTGAATTCATCAAAGCGAGGTAATAATTTAATAAGCGGTCTGACGGTATACGAGTAAACACCGCTTACGTTCGCACTTAGAAAGTCAAGTGATTCCAGAACAAAGCCACTGAGCGTCCCAGTAAGAAAGACGGCAAGACAGAGCAGAATGGCTACAGGAAATGAAAGAAAACTCGCAGCTAACACTGCCAGACAGGCCAGAAAGATTAGACGAAACAGAATCAGTATACAAGCCCTCACAAAATTAGCCGTGAAGCTGTCGGCTTTATAGAGTACCTCCAAACCATCTTCGATTGGAAATATTACCACCGTATTGTTCAGCGGGACGTTAAGAAATGCCACTGCGAGATAGCCGTCTTGAGCAATGGCGTCCGCGGGAACCTCTATCTCCCGAAATGTCCGGATAGGGTCTTTACGGTCATCGCGGTATATGGGCGTTTCAGACTGTGCACCGTATCTTATTTGTCTATAGTCGCCTATAAGCCATTGACTGTAGACCTGAGAGTCGGGAGGAGTTACAGAAACATCATATTTGAATTTTACAAATATACTTTCATTTGGATCAAGTGGCTTGATATTGTGGAATTCCCAGACTAATTCGCGTCCAATCGGAGCAGCTCGTTTCATAAGTCTCGCCCTGTTGGAAAGCTGAGCCATAATCTCTTTCCGCGTATAGTTGGGAAATACCTGCTCCAATTGTCCGCTCGCTTCAAGCTTCTTGTAGGATTCCTCAACTTCTTTGCTGACATCAATCTGTTCTGGCACGACGCTGGCACGAGCGGTATAGAACTCGTTTCGTAATTGTTTGCGTTCTTCAAAGTTTGCTCCGTGAAAAACTGGCAGATATATAGTGATACTGTAGATTATGGCCGCAAATAGAACAAGTAGCCCCATGTCTAAAAGGAGTACTCCAAGCAGTTTGCCGAGAATGAGCCGAAAACGATGAACCGGTTTGGTGATGACTGTATATATTTGTTTCTGTTCGATGTCACTGGTTACCGAATAGATTGACACTATCACTGTCAACAGGCAAAGTAAAAGACTCGTCAATGAAAGCCCATAACTGAGAAATGTTTGAAGCCTTCCCTTAAGAGTACCGTCACCTGATGCAGTTAAGCCAATAATTGGCAGCAATACAAGTAAAAGCATAATGAACGTTGCAGCAACCTTCATTCGCAGTGCCTGCCTAAGGGTATTTAGAGCGATCGCACGAATATTTTGTATCGCCAGGCCGACGATAGGTAGCGTAACTACTGCCGACAGCGCAAGGACGAGCGATACTGTCAGTAGAATTCCTCTCAAAGATATGTATCCCATGATGCCGAAAAAAGCTCCCGCACTAAGCATCACTCCTATCACCTCCCTCGTTAGTGTCGGTCTGTCCCTCCTGTTGGTTCTGAGGAGTTCCTTCTTCGGTAAGTTCTTCTAAGATGCTCCTTTTGGTGTGATTCTGTTGCTCTGAGGTATCAGGCATAGCCTCAACGGGTTCTGTTCTTGTTGTTCTATCGTTAGAACTTGGCGTTTGCTGAGCTGGTTTGTGTGGTTTGGTCAATTCGTCGAGTAACTGTTTGTCCGCTTTGGGCTCAGCACTTTCAGCGGGTACAGTCATTTCTGTTTTGGGAGCCTTTGATATTTTTTGTTGCTGTGTCGGTGCGGAGACAAGCTTGTCAAGAATACTTTCTTTGGATCGTTCAGTAAGAAACTCGCCAATATGCGTCGTACTGACGGCACCGCTTGTAGGTCTGGTTTGTCGTTGCGCCTCAGCGACTGTTTTTATAAAAAATGTCTCAAGTTTATCCATCGGTGAGGTAATCTCGCATTCAGCATGTTCGGCGTCGATTATCTCTTTAATTTTCTCGACAGTGCTGTCGTTTATTGCACTGGTAACAATTTGTCTTTTGTGCGACTGTTGCAATAGGTCTTTGACTCGACCCTGGGCTTGTATTCTTCCTCCATACAGAATGGCAATTCTGTCACAGACGTCTTCAACATCCGCAAGAAGATGGCTGCATAACAATATGGTCTTGCCTCGTTCTGCGAGTTTTAGAATCAGATCTTTTATCTGTCGTGTGCCAATTGGATCAAGTCCGGTTGTTGGTTCGTCGAGTATCAGCAAATCGGGGTCATTTATCAAAGCCTGAGCAAGCCCAATCCTTCGGGCCATGCCTTTCGAATACGTCCCTACCGGTCTATTCGCTACAGCTTTTAGCCCAACCATGTCAAGCAATGCCTCAATACGCATCTTGCGGACTTTCGGTGGCAAACCAAACAGTTGACCGTAAAAATTCAGCGTTTCTCTTGCGTTCAAGAATCGATACAAGTATGACTCTTCAGGAAGAAAACCAATTCTTGCATTGATTTTTGTATCAGCACCATCGCCACCCAGGACAACAGCTCTTCCCTTGGTAGGATAAAGCAAGCCGAGCAGCATCTTCAGCGTAGTCGTCTTACCTGAACCGTTAGGGCCCAGAAGCCCGAACACCTCGTTGTAGCGGACCTGCAGGTTCAGATCATCGACGGCATAAACTTTGGCTCGACCCCACAAGTCGGAAAAAATCTTGGTCAAAGAAAATGTCTCAACGGCGTATTGCATAAAAAAGCAAAAAACTAAAGTGAAAAAATGAAACTCATAATTGCGGTTGAATGGCTGAAATCGATAGTTCTACATTCTGCATTTTAGTTTTGAGTTTTGCACTTTAATATTTACACTTTTTCCGGTGCGTGCTCAAGTTCCTCTCCATAGCGAACGAGTCTGGCGCTGTTGAAAACAACAACCAGCGAACCTACAAAATGCAGAACGGCCGCATAGACCGCCGGCAACCATGCTGCGGCTCCTGCCGTAATGCCGAGGATGATAAAGAGAATTCCAAAACCAAGATTCTGATATATAACTCTTCCGGTCTTACGGGAAAGTCTGACTAAAAATGGCAGCCTCTTCAGGTCATCGCTCATCAGCGCAATCGAAGCAGAGTTTATTGCCACATCGCTTCCAGCAGCACCCATGGCAATGCCAAGATCACCCGCCGCCAACGCCGGCGCGTCATTTATGCCGTCACCGATTACTACAACAGTATGTCCGTCCTTTTTAATTTGTTCGACAATGGACAGCTTATCTTGTGGCAGACAATGAGCTTTGTAGTCCGTGCAGCCCAACTCGGCAGCTACACGGCTAGCTACCTCACTGCGGTCGCCGGTCAACATCGTCACTCTCTTTACACCGATATCCATCAGCTCCTTCACTGCCTGTTGTGCTTCCGGCCTGGTCTTATCCTGCAAACCTATCCAGCCGATGCACTTTGAATCCTTGGCAACGTATAGAGTACTAAAACCCTGCTCTTCGTGCAGACCCGGGTCGGGGATATTGCTTATATCAACGTTGTTCTCCTTAAGAAATGTGTCACGACCGACAATAATACGTGCCGAATCAACCACAGTAGTGACACCTTTGCCAGGCACCTCCTGGAAATCGTGGGACTCAGGCAACGACAGTTTTGCTTCTTTGGCCACCTCTAATAGCGCCCTTGCGGCTGGGTGCTTACTCATCTGCTCAGCAGAAGCGGTAACCGACAATAATTCAGCAGGCTCAATACCATCGGCGGGTGTCAGCTTGGTAACATATAGCCGACCTGTTGTAACCGTGCCTGTTTTATCAAAAACCATCGCTGTTATTTTGCCCGCAATCTCAAGGTCGGCAACGTTCTTTACCAAGACTCCAAGCCGAGCGGAAGCAGAAATAGCTGCTACCATTGCGGTCGGCGTTGCCAAAATCAATGCGCAGGGACACGATACTACCAATATTGTAATCGCCCTGCTTATTTCGCCGGTGAAGAATAGAACAATTCCCGCTATCATCAGCACCGTTGGCGTGTACCATTTCACGTACCGGTCAATAATCCGCATAATGGGTATCTTGGTCTGCTCAGCCTGCATAATCAATGACTGTACCTTGCCGAGAGTTGTATCCTTGCCAGCCTTGATCACCTTTATGTCTAAGGCGCCAGTGAGATTGTTTGTCCCTGCAAAGACCTGCATTCCCGGCACTTTGTCAACCGGCAGCGATTCGCCTGTTATTGTTGCCTCGTTGACTGAGCTGAGCCCTTTTGCGACCTCACCATCAGCGGGTATGTTGTCGCCAGGACGCACACGAATTAGGTCGCCCGGTTTTAAGCCGTTTACTTTTACCTCTCTCTCACTTCCATTAGAATCGATGACGTTTGCCTTTATAGGTGTTAGCTTAATGAGCGATTCGATCGAAGCCCGCGCCCCTAATGCGGTACGTGTCTCAATAAGCTCGCTCAATAGCATGAAAAATCCAACAACTCCCGCGGTGACGTAGTCTTGTGTAGCAAAAGAAGCGCTTATCGCCAATGCCGCCAACTCATCCATGTGTGATTCATGCCTTAATAGACTCCTGACGGCATTTGCGACGATCGGTGCGCCTAATAGAATCGCACCCACCAACGCAAAAAATTCTGTGTTGAAGCTATCCGAGCCATAGATGAATTTGGAGACTCCGCTGTTTATCAAGAGAGTCCCACCGGCCAGTGTCCCCAGCAAAGCAATACTGACACGAATCTGCTTGCCGCGTGTGTGCTCAACGGCAAGATCATCTTTCAAATGTAAATGTTCGTGAGCCATGACTTCTTATTTTACCGCTATTGTCCAGTTTGTTCCGAAGGTTGACTCGACTTCGGCTTCAGTGACGGATCCCTATTGATCATGATTCGCAGTTCTTTACCTGCCGCTCCCTCAGTTGGCTGGATTACAAATTTCTCATCGGCGTTGATCAGGACAAATTCTATGGTGTCCTGATAGATTTTTTGAATAACGAGCTCTGGGCGTTTACGGTATTCCGGCAATAATTGTTGCAGGTATTCAGCGTTGGCCTTGGTTGTTTCAACAACTTGCGTTCGATAAGCTCGTGCCTCTGCGATTCTTTCTTGGGCCGAGCCTGCCAATTGCAACCAGAGATACTCCCTTTTTTCCTCAGTGATACTTTTGTCCTTTAGTGTCGCAAGCAGCCGTTCGGCAACCGGCCCACCTGCTTCATTGAGTGTGTTCTCAGCAGAAGTTTTGGCTTCGCTTATCGCCTTTTGACTTTCCTGGCTTGCCCTAATCGAGGCCAGAAATGCCTCATCAACTTGTCGTGGCCACGTTATGTCGGTTAGATATACCGACACGACTTTTATGCCGCTTTCTATACTATCAAGTTCCTGCTGAACCAGCCGTTTCACATGCCTGGGTATCGTATCCTTGCTCTTGATTGCTTCGTCAATTGTATAATTAACTAATGCTGTTACGACCGCTTCCTCGAAAACGTTCTGCAGAAGGGGTTTTATGCTGTCGGTTATGACGTCAAAGTAAATTTGACCCGGTTTTATTTCATTGACGTAAACATTCTTGAAGAACACCTCGATGTCATCAATCTTGTAGGTTAGCTGCCATTTGGAATGAACGATATTATAATCACTGCCATCCGACCCCAAAATCTCATCACTCCGTCTTGTCGTGCGAGTTAGACTGTAACCTTCTCTTGTCGGGTCCAGTTTTTCAGCCACACGAGGTTTCCTCTTGGGATCTTCGCCGAGGATCTCATCCTTTGTCTGGTAGTACCAGAGTGAGTTAACAGCTAAATTTACCTTTTTCTCTACCGGGATTTTTACTACTTCGTCTATCGGATATGGAAAAACCCAGTGGGCGCCTGGACCAAGCACTCTTTCCTCAGTTACTCCTCGAATTTTGCCGAACCGTAAGACCAACGCCTTTTCATCAGGACCCACTGTCCTGAAGCCCGATGCGAGAAAAGCGATAACTAATATAATCATGATTACCTTCAGGATCATGAAGCTAAAACGAAGCGCATCAGACAGTGACTTGCCCGCAGCATCAAATTCATCTCTTTTTAGCTGCTGTGCTGCCCCAGTCTTTTGGTCCTCGTTGTCTTTTTTGCTTTGTTCTGTCATACAGTTCGCCTATTTGCCCGATTCAAGAGCTGGAACTTCCTTTAATAGAATAAAAGGCTCTGAATCAGCCGGTATTACAATCGTTGATCTTTCCTTTAGAATCTTCTTTAGCGCATCGGTGTTTCGCAGGAATATTGCCAGCTTAGGGTCTTCTTCGAGCATTTTAAAGTATTTTGCAGCTTCAGCATCTCCCTGGCCGCGTATCGCCTTTGCCCTTGCTTCTGCAGCAGCGAGTAGCTCGGTCTTTTTCGACTCAGCGTCTGTCCGAATCTTCGTTGCCTGGGCATTTCCTTCGGCGATTGTGGTCTCGGTTCGGCGTTTTCTTTCCGCCCTCATCCTGTCAAAAACGTCCTTGGTGACATCTTCGCTGACCTTTAGCTGCTTTATGCCAAGTGTTTTTATCTCGATACCGTATTCCGCCCTGACCGGTTCCCTCAGGTCGGCAAGCATCTCCGCCTGAATTTGTTCAAATCTTATCTTGTTTGGATCGCTGTTCACAAACTCGGCAAAAGCGTGCTGACCTATCACTCTGTTTTGTGTGTCGCTTATTTGGCTAATCAATTTGCTCTCTGCCTTGGGGACGGTTCCAACGGCGTTCAAAAATTCCAGAGGATCAGCAATCCGCCAAATTACGTAAGTATTTACGATGATTGGCACAGCTCCTTTTGTTGTCGTTTCGGTAAGATCACCTTCAAAAACTCTCATCCTCGCGTCGAACTTGTGAACCTGCTCGATTGGAGTCGGCCATTTGAAGTACAAGCCGGGTTTTGTAACTTCACGAACAGGTTTGCCAAATCGTGTCACGAAGGCAGATTCTGTCTCTCTGACCTGGAACGCAACAAGGTACAAGCCCATGACAATGAAAATAAGAACGATGAGTATAGGAACAGCTATGTTTCTCATTTTTTGCTACTCTCCTCTAAGCCAGTTATGTCATATAGACTTGGCGTTAGTTTTTCTTGGACATCAATAATGAAAACTTGCATATCATTTTGGTCGGCAACTACGACGTACTTCCTTGTTTTTTCAAGACCCTGTTCGAGGGCTTGAAGCCTTTGCTCGCGTTTGTAAATTTGCTTAGCAGCTTTATAAGCCTGGAGTTGACCGGCAAAGCGTCGCCCGGTTGCCTCAGCAAGTACAGCTTTTTCGAAAGCGTAACTCTGTGATTCTCTGAGAGTTTTGAAGATATCGCCGCTGGCACCGGCAAAGGCCGTATCCAACCGCCCTGCAAGCTGTGTCACGTCCGCTTGGTTTTCTCTGTCTTTGACCTGTTGATACTCCGCTGCAAGGTTATAAAGTTCATCGGCTTTCTGTATAGAGCCAGCCAGTGTACTCAGGCTCTTGTTTCGCTCCGCGTGGGCTTCAAGGATCGAGGCCTGTTTCTTTTGAACCGCCCCAATGACTGCCTGATAGTCGGTCGCGATCTCAGGCGGTGGATGAATTCCCTGCAATCCCAAAAACACCAGCTCGATACCAAGTCCCGCTTTATCCGCCGCCTCTTGGATTCTTTGTGTTAGAACATGTTTGGCTCTTGTTCTACCTGCTCCGAGCAGGCTTTCTTTTAGCGTTTCTCTTCCCTGCCCTGCCTCGTCAGCCTCTACCTGAGCACTGGCTGCGAATTTGGCAAGTTCGTGATAGCAAATTGCTTCCAGCAATTTTGCCGGTTCGCTCTGATTGTATACGTAAGCGTATAGGTCTTTTATACGGTACTGAACAGGAATGTTTGCCTTGACAAGGCTTACCGGCACCGCTCCCTCAGATAATTCCTCTCCGGTGTACTGAGTGGCCATGAGCACACTGTGTTCCTGTTCGTAATGTTCTTTGCCCCATAAAAGCTGTCGTTCCCGAACCACCTCGCCTGTTTTTGGGTCTTTTTTAGGAACATAGCCAATATACAGTTCCATGATCTGCTTGGTGGGATACTTGTAGGTGATGTCAATAGGCCAAGGCCACTTGAACGCCAGCCCTGGCCCAATGTGTCTGACGTGACCTGCATTGTCAAGAGGATTTCCGAAATGCTCGATTATCGCCTCTTCGTTTGGGGCCACTACAACAACGCAGCTTAAAAGATAAAGCGTTACTGCGGCAAACAGAACTAAGGATACTATAGCCTTCTCAAGCAACTTGTAAAACCAGGTCTGTGAGACTTTAAATCCAAACTGATAGTCTATAGCACTTGCGGCGCTGCGGAATACTCCTCCAGGCTCGTTTATGATTCCGAGAAGCCGACTGTCGAAAGCAGTTCTGGCGTATTGATCGCTGAGTCTTGGACGGTATATGTCAAAAACGACGTTTAACGCAGTTTCAATTCCCAAAACAACAAGAAGAATCGGTACGACAAAGGCAAGCACATCAACGACAATAAATATCTGAAATTGTGACAATGCCAGCCCTATGGCCAGGGCAAAACAAATGACAGCTACGCTGAGAAAGAAACTCCCTCCTGCTCTTAACGGTCTCCATTGTGGCTGCGCCGAGATACCTGTGGCATAGCGAGACATCAGAAAGCTGACGAATGCAATGGCAGTCATCGAAATTGCGCAAAGCAGTGGCTGTTGTGTCTGCCCCTGGACTATTTTCTCGGTGCCTTTGAGCAAATACAGGCCAATAAATAGCTGACAGGCAGCGATTAGTGCTGAGAATATTGGAAGAAACCACTTCTCAAATATTTCAAGCCGGCGTTGGGCAGCCGCAAATAAAGTCGCATGCTCGCCTTTGGCCTGAAAAATGGTGGCAGCATCTTTCTCTTTGGCCAGTTTGTGCATATCGAGCTTTTCCTGCTCGGCCAGCCCGCGTTGGTGAAACTGGATTGCTAAAACAAACCATATCAGTCCTGCGGAAAGAATCTGCCAGCTAACTGCGGAAACCGCGAAGAAGCCGCTCCATCGGCCTATGAGAAAAGCTACACCGAAAAACAGCACGCTCAGAATCAGCGATGCCCAAGCTATGTATTCAGGTCGTTTAGACGATGTCGTCATCTTCTATCTTCGCTCTTTGCCTCGAACAAATAACCTCGTTGGCAGTACTTAAGTGCATTGGCGCTTTACAAATTCGGAATTCCCTAATATAACATCAAGTACCATTGTAGGGTAGAAGCAATTGTGGAAAAATTAGGACTTTACGCTGGGGCCTAATTCTGGCACATAACTTTTATGACTACACATCGTTGGTAAATAATGTATAAGCTGTTTACAATCGCTAAAAATACTTTCACCGAGACGATAAGACAACCCGTCTATGCAGTAATCCTCGCTGTTGCTATTTTTCTGTTCTTCATCAGTCCTTCATTGACAATGTACACGATGAGCGACGACAACAAGCTCCTGCGAGAGATAGGGTTATCTACGCTATTTCTAAGCAGCTTGTTCATAGCAATATTTGCCGCCTCCGGTACGGTGGCTGAGGAAATAGGCAATAAAACTATAACCACGGTGCTGAGCAAGCCGGTTCAACGTCCTATATTCGTCTTGGCGAAGTTCCTCGGTGTGGCTGCCGCAGTGGTTGTGGCCCATTACATATGTACTATCGCCCTGCTGATGGCCATTCGGCACGGCGTACTCGAGTCGGTAAGGGAGACCCACGATTGGACCGTCATAAGCACTGCTGCCGTCGCAATCGTTGGAACGTTTTTACTAAGCGCTTTTTTCAACTATTTTTATGACTGGAAATTCTCTTCGACGGCGATAACAGTGCTTAGCCTATTTGCTGCGGCGGCTATAGTTTTCCTAACCTTTATCGACCGGGACTGGAAATTTAATCCCCAAAACAATGGAATAAACACTGTAGATTTGTATGGCTCACTATTGCTGCTTTTAGCGTCAATGATCATTGTAGCTTTGGCGGTTGCGCTTTCAGCGAGGTTCAATATTGTAGTGACGCTGGCTTGCTGCATCGGGATTTTTTTGCTTGGTCTGGTAAACGACTATGTTTTCGGCAGGTTCGCCGAAGCGAACATGTGGGCTAAGATAGGTAGATTTCTGATGCCGAATCTGCAGGTCTTCTGGATAAGTGATGCTATTTACGAAGGCAGCCAGGTTCCTCTCAAATATATCCTAATCAGTGGTTTATATGCCTTGTCTTACACAGCCGCCATCCTTGCCCTTGCGGTTGCGCTATTCCAACGCAGGCAAGTTGGATAGTTCCTTCTTGATTTGATCCGAGATACGATTCACGCTTCACGAGATACGGTCTTTATAACTGCCACCTCGTCGCAGTTATCTTGCTTAGGGCACTTAGCGCAGTCGCTCCAGACCTTCATTGGAAGAGTCTCTTTTGTAACCACCCTAAAGTTTAGTTTTTGGAAAAAATCCGGCTTCAATGTAAGCGCAAAAACTTGTGGTACTCCGAGCTGTTGGGCTTGTTCCAGAGCTGCTGCAACGAGCATTTTTCCGACGCCTTTATTTGTCTGGTTTTGATCAACTGCAAGTGACTTTATCTCCGCTAAGTCGGACCAGATAATCTCCAGCGAGCAGCAGCCAACCACAACTCCGTCAAGCTCAGCCACAAGAAACATCTGCAAATTTTCATATATGTCAGCTACGGAGCGAAACAGCATCTGGTCCCGCTCAGCATAGGAACTTACCAGAGCATGAATAGCCTTGACATCCGAAGTTGTGGCACCGCGCACATTCATGATTCGCAAGTATATCGAAAAGCATCTATATAGCAAAAATGAAAATTATGCTTATCGGTCAAGACGTTATGTGCAATCTTATATCGAATCGTGCAGGTGCAATTCTTTTAAGCATACCGCCGCAGGGCCAGATTCAAAATACGCTCAATGAATTCCTCATACGAGATACCGGCCTTCTCTGCGGCCTCGGCTACTTCTTCGCCATAAGCAATATCTGGGTTAGGATTGGCTTCCAGCACGACCAGCTTATTGTCCGGTGCCAGCCGCAGGTCTATTCGTCCGTAGTCCCTAATCTGCAAAACACGGTATACCCTTTTACATATACGTTTAATATCCTCAACTATTGAAGGGGCAAGTTTCGCAAAGCCAAATTCCACATTCCATTTTGTGCGATATTCTTCGTTCCACTTTACTCGATAAGTCGCAAGAAGGGGTCCCTCGTTTGCATCGGCACTTAGAAAACACTCCCGGATTGGCAGAACAATCAACTTTTTGTTGCCCAGTATGCAGGCATAAATTTCCCGGCCTTCGATATATTCTTCGGCAATCGCGGGCTGTTCCCACCGTTCGTGAACAAACAGTGCTCGTTCCCTGAGGGCATCTTCGCTTGTTACCAGAGAGGCATTGGAGATGCCCTCAGAGCTATCCTCTAATGCCGGTTTGACAACCATAGGGTAGCGAAGGTTCTTGGGTATACGCACTGTTCGGCCCGGAGGAAGGGACACGAAGCCGGGAACACGGATTTTATGCAAGCCAAGCAGTTGTTTGCATAATCGTTTATCCCGGCACAGCATCAATCCCATAGGTCCCGCGCCGGTGAACGGAATGTCAATCATTTCAAGAAGGCTTGCGATGTTTTTGTCAAGTCGGCGATCTCCTCTGTATTCTTCAGTTAGGTTAAAAACTATATCGGGTCTATTTTCTGTGAGAGTTCCTACTATTGTTGAAATATCCTCTGCAGCGCCAAGAATTGAGACATTGTGTCGCAGAGCACGCACTGTTTCGACCACGTGGTATTCTGTAGTTGGTGTTTCAGGGATATCCGAGAAATCAGGATCATGTGACGGCATTGCTGTTGTATTAACCAGAACAGTGATGTTTAATCGTCGGCTCATTGATGTTGTCTCTTTCGGCTTACCCTGAGCGTATTGCCTGCAATTGCTGTGAGCAAAACGGCAGCTGCTATTATACTGTCTGTTTCGGTCGTTGGCGTGTACAGTTTCAGTGCATCGCAACGCTGGATGATTCTGCTGACGAGTTGGTGGATGTCGTACTTGCGATGCCCCGTCCATTTTGCAACATTGTCCACAAGAATCCTACGGTTTGACCGCAGTAAACTCGAGGCTTTCAAATTTTGATTGTTACTGTCCTTTATGCTAAACAGCCTTGCCAGGCTATCATCATAATATCCACGAAACTGACTTCCAAGGGCTCTACGTTTGCGCTCGTAGTACGCCGCGAGTGTAGAAGTCATTCGCGAAGCTGACCATGGTGGATGCCTTGGCGCCGTTATAATCGGCTTGTGATCACGTATCCTTTTCATAAGCCCGTCTATATATCGCAGCTTCGCTATGACCGGCCAAACTTGGTATTTTTGCTCCCAGCGGCTGTCGGGAGTAAGCCAGACCGCGAATGTCTCTGCAAAGTCCTCATCCGGATGTGCCTGAGCATAGTTATCTTCAAGGTGTGTCACGTATCGACGGGAATACGGCTGAAAATAGTAAGTATCTGAGTATTTCACCGTGAAAGGGCCGAACAATTCGCGCCATCGTGTTTTTTTGTATAACTCGTGGGCGTAGTTGAAGGCATGTCCACATTCGTGACGCAGAAGCTTCATGAAAGATTCTTGCGTTCCTCCTTCAACCTCGAACATCATTTTCTGCTCAATGTGCTTCAGGTGTGGCTGAGCAAGGTAAAAGGGAATGCCAATAATAGGGTCCTTGTCGGGACAAAACCACTCATCTGCCAGGTAGCATGGTGGATGAAATCGAATGGCCTTAGCATCCAGTTCCTCGTAAAGCATTTGTATCAACGGCTCAAGCGGAGATCCGGTGATCTGCACATTAAGATCGCGAACCCGCATCTGCAGAATTTCTTCGTCCGGTAGATCTTCCCAGCTTTTTGCCTTTCTTCTTTCTTTCATAAACATTGCTTCCTGGGGTCTCATTAACCCTATCTAATTCGCTTGCAAAAATAGACAATAGCGCATTAGACTTGGTTACTATATTATCAGTAACATAAATAGTGTGTCATAACAAGATGCTACTTGATAAACATACACAATGCCTGAACCGGCTGCGACAATGTTGGCTATCATAGCTCGGTTGGCATAAAATGGTCTGGTATTTTGAATAAGCCGCCAATCGCAAAATGCGCGGAAATCGCATAAAAAGCCAAAAAAAGGGTGGAAAAACAATTGTTGGCCAATAAAATGGCGGACATTCAGCTTACTGCTAAGGATAAATTACGCAAACTTAAGATGCCCTGAACGAGGGTATAAGAACTTAGAACCTTGAGCTATTAACTAAGCAATGAGATTCATATTGATTGACAGGATTATTTCGTTGGAGCCCGGTAAGCGAATAAAAGCTGTCAAGAGTGTCTCTCTGGCTGAAGAATATCTGGCGGACCATTTCCCCACATTTCCGGTACTACCCGGTGTGTTGTTGTTGGAAGGAATGATTGAATCAGCGTCCTGGTTAGTGCGTCATGCAGAGAACTTCGCGCACAGTATGATATTGCTAAATCGCGCTGTGAACGTAAAATATAGAAGCTTTTTGGCACCAGGGTCCAAGATAGAATATACTGTCGAGGCTAAGGCCATCAAAGAGAGAGTCAGTAGTTTCTGGGGCTTCGGACAATCACAAGGTGAGCGCATTGTAGAAGCCAAACTTGGGCTCAGACACTTCAATCTTTCTGAGCAAAATGCTGCTATGGATGTGGTGGATGCGACAGTGACTGAAAATATGAAAAAGCGATGGAAACTGCTATGGCAACCAGATGAGAGACCAAATCAGGTATAGAATTAATAGTGAGATGATTTTACCGGAGGTAAAGAAAGTATGGCAATAAGTAGGGATGAGATAACGACGCAGGTCAAAGAAGTCCTTGTTGATGCTTTAGGTGTCGATGACGATGAGGTCACATCCAACGCGGCTCTCATAGGGGATTTAGGTGCTGAAAGCATTGACTTTCTGGATATAGTGTTTCGGCTCGAAAAGACATTTGAGATTAAGATTCCACGGGAAGAGCTGTTTCCTGCCGAGGGTCTTATGAATGATCCCGAGCTTATCAATAACGGCAAATTGACTGACAAAGGACTTGCCAAACTGCGTGAGAAACTTCCATTTGTGGACTTGACGGAATTAGAAAAAGACCCTCAAATTAACAAACTGGCAGATGCCTTTACGGTTGATGCAATTGTCAATTTTGTTGATTATAAGCTAAATGGCTCCTCATAGTTCGGAGATCGCTCTTTAGATTGACGGCAGGGTTGCCTAAGGTGAACCTGCCGTTAATTTTAATATCGGAAAAGACACCAATATGCGCTGGATCTGGATTGACAAATTTATCGAGTTTCATAGTGGCGAAAGTGCTGTGGCCATTAAAAACGTTACGCTTGCTGAAGAGCACCTCCACGACCACTTCCCTGGTTTTCCTGTAATGCCGGAAAGTCTAATGATTGAAGCGATGGCCCAGACTGCGGGTATACTCGTAGGCGAAGCAAAGAGCTTTGAGGAAAAGGTCATTTTAGCCAAGATACGAAAAGCCGTCTTCTTTGATTACGTTAAGCCCGGAGATACGTTAAGATTGCAAGCGAAGATAGATTCGGTCACTGCCGAAGCAGCCAGCACGACTGGGTTAATCACTTGCTCGGACAAACTCATCGCCGAGATAGATCTTATCTTCAGTCACATAGATAAAAATCTGGCAGGTAAGAAATTCCCACAAGAGAATTTCGTGTTTACTGAGGCGTTCAAATCACTTCTAAAGATGTTCTTGGAAAGCACTGGTTCAGCCGAGGCCAAATCGGAGCAGCGCCAATGAATGATGCCCGCGTTGTTGTAACGGGTTTTGGCGCAGTCAGCCCATTCGGATTGACTGCCGCCGATATGTGGGCTGCTCTGTGCGCGGGTAAATGTGGGATAAGACCAATCATAACATTTGACCCGGCTAGTTTTGACTGCCGGATTGCTGGTCAGGTCCCAGACTATAAAATCCAGCAATATGTGCCGAGGAGTTTCCGCAAAGCAATAAAACTCATGTCGAGAGACATCGAATTGGCTATCATAGCAGCGCATGATGCTTTGACCAAGAGCGGTTTTATTACAAAAGGCATCGATCCTGAGAGTGTAAATATTGACCCAACGCGTGTGGCAATTAATCTCGGCGCCGGTCTTATAAGTTGCGACCTGATCGAGATCGCCCCTGCTGTGGCAGCGAGTGTCACCGATGGCAAGTTTGATATTCACAAATGGGGCAAAATTGGAATGGAACTGGTGACGCCCTTATGGTTGTTGAAGTATCTGCCAAATATGCTCGCTTGTCATGTCGGTATAATTCACGATATTCAGGGCCCAAGTAACACCATTACATGTGGCGAAGCCTCTGCAAGTCTGGCGATAAGTGAAGCTGTTCAGATTATCGCCCGCGGCAGTAGTGATGTCGCTTTAGCCGGTGGTGCTGATGCGAGAGTCAATCCAACAATCCTGATACGTGCTTGTCTGCTTGGAAGAGTTAATACCGAAAGCAATAGTGCCCCTGATTCTGCTTGTAGACCTTTTGACGCTGATGCCAGAGGTAGTGTTACAAGTGAAGCGGGTGGAATCGTAGTACTTGAAAATCTGGATAGTGCCAAAAGCCGACAAGCAAAGATTTTTGCCGAAGTGGTCGGCGTAGGGGAAAGCAATAACATCAATCCGAGCTACGACCACATCGAGGCGGATAATAAGGGCATCCAGTTGGCAATAGAGAAAGCATTGGCCGAGGCGGGAATTAGGCCTTACGATTTGGACTTGATTATTCCGCACGGAACAGGTATAGCTGCCGACGACCTCGCTGAAGCAAAGGCGATTGAGGCAGCGCTTGGAACAGCGGTAGCGAAAGTGCCTGTCTGGCCAATAAAAAGTATGTTAGGCACAGCAGGGGCTGCCAGTGGCGCACTCGATGTAATCGCTGCTGTTTGTGCTATAGGCGACAGTAAGATACCGGCAGCTAAAAACTGCGACAAAAAAATCGATGGCTGTAACTTAAATATTGTGACGCAGCTACAGCAGACTGACATTCGTTATGCTATATGTTGCAGTTACACATACGGAGGACAAACTACGGCTATACTGCTAAAGAAGTACGAGAATTAGAGAAAATGACGGGAGCAAATTCGAAAGAGCGTGTTGTCGTAACCGGAATGGGCATTGTCTGCCCCTTGGGACATGACGTCGAGACTTTCTGGCAGGCGCTGCTTGCAGGAAAAAGTGACATGGGAAGGATTACACTTTTTGATGCCTCGACATATCCGACCACATTCGACGCTGAAGTTAAGGGCTATGGCTTTGCTAAATACATTAAAAACCTGGACCTGCACAAGCATAGCAGCCGCAGCACGCAGTTTGTTATTGGTGCCGCTGCTCAGGCCTGTGAGCAGACTCACATTGACGTTGAGACTGCTGAGCCTTCCGATGGAATAGACCGCAGAAGACTGGGGATTTACCTCGGCGCTGGTGAAGGTTCTATAGATAGTGACATGTTTTTTTGTGCAATTGTTGATGCATGGAACTCAGAAAAAAATGAGATGAATTGGGACGCTTGGGCTACAACAACTGCCAAAAGAATGAGTCCAAGGCACGAACTTGAACAAGAGCCCAACATGGCAGCAGCCCATATAGCTATGCTCACTGGCGCACGTGGTCCGACGAGAAATTGCCTTACCGCATGTGCGGCCAGCACACAAGCTTTTGGAGAAGCAATGATGCTGATCCGCAATGGTTACGCCGATGCGGTGATTACCGGCGGTGCTCACTCAATGATACATCCGCTTGGCGTAATGGGTTTTAGCCGGCTCACCGCCCTTTCGAGAAGAAATGGGAGCCCTCAGACCGCGTCGAGACCTTTTTCAGCTACCAGGGACGGTTTCGTTCTTGGCGAGGGGGCGGCAATAATAATCCTTGAAAGCCTAAGTTTAGCTAAGAAAAGAGGTGTAAAAATCTTGGCTGAAGTCATAGGTTATGGCAGTAGCGCCGATGCATTCAGAGTCACCGATATGCACGAGGAAGCCAGAGGTCCAATACAGGCTATGGAGGCCGCTTTGGCCGATTCTGGTATTACCTACAAGGATATTGATTACATAAATCCGCATGGCACAGGAACCGTGGAGAACGACTATATTGAGACAATGGCGATTAAGGCAGTCTTCAAAGAGAGAGCTAAGAGTGTCCCTGTTAGCAGTATTAAAAGTATGCTCGGACATCTAATCGGTGCTGCAGGTGCGGCCGAGGTCATTGCTTCTGTCCTGGCGATTCGTGACAATGTTATTCCCCCGACAATGAATCTAAATGACCCAGAACCATATCTCGATCTGGATTATGTCCCAAATAAGCTGCGAAAAGTGCCTGTAAACATTGTGATGAAAGAATCCTTTGGATTCGGCGGCCAGAACAACGTAGTGATCATAAAAAGATACGACTAATATATAGCCGACGGTTTTACTGCCGGTTTCTATCAAATGAATAGAGCATGACAGACCATGATTGACATCAAGCAAATACGAGAAAATCCTGAAGCATTCAAAAAAGCTGCTTTAGACAAACATTTTGAAGTTGATATTGATTATTTGGTGAAAATCGACGCAGACATACAAAACATCAAAAAAAAGCTTCAAGATTATGCAACGGAGAAAAACAAGCTCGGTAAATTGATCCCTCAGCTAAAGGACGATAATGAAAAGAAGGAGCGTATAGAAAATTTGAGCGTTCTCAAGCAACATGAAGCTCAGCTCCAGGAAAAGATCAAGCAGCTTCTGCCGAAATTCGATGAGTTAATGCTTCAGGTACCGCAGCCGGCCGACGATAATGTACCCCTTGGAAAGGACGACACCGAAAATGTTGAGATAAGAAAAGAAGGTGAAATTCGACAGTTTGATTTTGAACTTAAAGATCATGTTCAGTTGGGTCTTGCGCTGGGCATCATCGATATCGAACGAGGGGTCAAGCTGGCGGGGACACGCAATTATTTTCTAAAAGGCGACGGTGCTTTACTGCACTGGGCGGTCTTGCGATTTGCCTTTGGCCTTATGCTTGAGCGGGGATATGTACCTTTGGCGGTGCCGCTTCTTATGAGAGACGAAGCTATGATGGGGACAGGTTATTATCCGGGCTCCGAAGACCAGACCTACAGGATGGAGAAAGACGAGCTTAACCTCGCAGGAACTGCGGAAGTGCCGCTGACAGCCTACCGTATGGGTGAGATACTTAATGCCGATGAACTGCCGCTAAAATATGTAGCCCTGTCAAGCTGTTTTAGACGCGAAGCTGGCGCAGCGGGAAAGGATACATATGGTCTTTATCGAATCCATCAATTTGATAAAGTCGAACAGGTGGTAATTTGCAAAGATAGTATCGAGGAAAGCAACAAATATCATGAAGAAATTTTGACCAATGCCGAAGTGGTAATGCAGGCTCTTAAACTGCCCTACCGAGTGGTAAACGTTTGCACCGGCGATCTTGGCAGAGGACAGGTCAAGAAGTATGACATTGAGGCCTGGATGCCGTCTCGTGGCAATTACTGCGAAACCCACAGCGCTAGTAAATTCTATGATTTTCAGGCAAGAAGAATGAACCTTCGATATAAAGACCCTGCGACAAAAAGGAATTTATTTTGTCACACACTAAACAACACCGTTATCGCTTCACCGAGAATATTGATTCCGCTCCTGGAACTCTACCAAAATGCCGATGGCTCAATAACAATCCCCAAGGTGCTCCGCCCATATATGAACGGCAAAGAAAAAATCGTCCTCACCCCGCATTGTAGCGCGAGATAAACTCCGGCAGGAAACCAGTAAAATATAATAAATTTGCCGCAAAGGACACAGAGAACGCGGATAAAAATGGAAGCTCCAAGGGTAATTTATTAGGAGAGTTCATGAGTAAGGCTTTTGAACCAAACCGCTTAACAAGCTACACAAACGAAGCAATAATCGCGGAAATTAAAAGAGTAGCAAAAAAATACTTTGGTAATAAGTGCCCTAAGACAACGGATTTCAATAAATATGGTAGGGTTAAGGTTAATACTATCATAAGGCGTTTTAGTTCATGGTCAAATGCAATGAAAGAATCTGGATTCGCATATGAGCGTAGAATCATTGAGAAATCAGATCTAATAGAAGATTTGAAAAAGATAAAGAAGATGAATCAAGATAAATACTTCACTTTTGATTTCTACACTAATAAGGGGGGCAAGTATAGCTCGGAGACATTGAAAAAGCGTTTGGGGTATTCTACTTGGCCCAGTATGTTGGAGGGTGTTCTAACCTTGAAAAAGCAAACAAAAGTCATAATAGTATCAAAACTTAACCAAAAGCAGCTAACTGAAAAACATCTTTTCACAGAACTAAAAAGAGTATGGGACGCTTTAGGTAGAAGGCCTTCATATGCAGAATTTAGGAAACAGGGAAGAATCGGGACTAAGGTATACGAGAGAAAGTTTGGAACCTGGCGAAATGCCATAGAAAGGTTTTGTTCGAAGTACAGATATAATTTCCAAGGTACGAAAGGTTCACTCGCGACAAAGGAAATTCTACTTGCAGAATTAAGAAGAGTTGCTGATAGTCAACTTTCGCACTTTTTAGGCGGCTGGTTTTAATGATTTATCAATACAAA
>CAZFLY010000023.1:0-40222 GCA_964519995.1 uncultured Pirellulales bacterium
GAATATCTCTCTTCAGCCCATTTTTCATCTGTGACCATGCGAGGTCAAAGCCCATAAATTGGAAAGACAATTTCGCAGTCTATATAAATCCCTAGCAGGAAGCCAGCATTTCATGCGAGAGCGCACCTGTGAACACTGCGGCTAGTACGTTATTGCCCGGCAACCTATGGAGATACGACCAATCCGGATCAGATTCCCAAAATACACTTTAATGAATAGCCCGATCAAAAAGCGTCGCATCGGTGCGCCCGGTTCGTGAATCATTTCGAGAACGGCTTTCGATGATTTCCTGTTTTACTTTTATGTCGCGTTTGATAACAGTAATTCTATCACCCTCCATGCAGTAAGTTCCTGTTTCACTATTCGCAAGCGACGTTAAGATGTTTCCCCAGCCCTCTCTCTCATTATGGCCAAGCAATTGCCGCAGCATGCTTACCCACTTAGCGACACAGTGAAAACGCATTGCGCTATTGTATACCCTATGCAGTTTGTATGCCCGAATAAAGCTCTTGTCGACAAGAGAAACCAGCCCAACTGAGTCTATTCCAGCTTTATCAGACCCGACAGGGGGTAAAATGCTCTCCAAGTCCTTCCAAAGGGCCACTTTATCAGATTTCTTCACACCATCTTCTCGACCAGCACACAGTGCATCTAAACACGCCTTTGGAATTATTTTCTCATAGGGCTTCAACGATAATGGAGACAGTATGACCATTGCTTTTTCGGCAATAGTACTTACTCTAGCAGTCTCTCCAACGTTCAACACATGCTCTTTAATAATCTCTGATAGAACACTCAGAAGTTCACCTCTGGCCTGCAAAGCGAGCCGCTGAACCGACTCACTGTGATAGAGAGGGCTTATCTCGAAGCCAAGGAAGCAACGTCCACGCGCCTTGGCAACTTTGCAAACAGTACCGCTTCCAGAAAAAGGATCGAGGACAACGTCACCTACATCGCTTGTGGTCAGCACAATCCTGTCGGATATTTCTTCGGGGAAGACTGCTATATGGGATGTTTGGTCGCTACTTCCGTACGCCACACGATCAACCTCCCAGACATTACCAGGATTGCGTCCGAACAGATTATTGCGAGGGTCTAAGAACTTGGTTGCCTCTCGGACATGGAAGACGTCGAACTTCGGCCCGGTAACACCTGGCACAGCCTTAACCCACCAAAGTATCGTCTCATGTTTGTTCGTAAACTTCGACTTGAATGCAGTCCCACCCCAATAGCGCCAAATTATACGATCTTTCAGGCGAAACCCAAGCTTCGTGAACAAATGAAATGTCAAATGATCCAACGGGATTATATACCCGTCCCTTTCAGTGGTGTATCCCGTCTGCCAGAAAAGAGAGCCGCCAGGAACCAAGGTTCTACGGCATTCCGAAAGGACTTTCTCTAAGAAATCTAAGTACTCTTTATTAGCAAGGTTATCTGCATATCCATGGTAATCCCTTTCGATATTGTAGGGCGGGCTCGTGTGGATGGTACGAATGGACTGATCCGGTACCTCTCGAAATAAGTCCAGGCAGTCACCCAAAAGGATTTCGTCCATGATTTCAGTCTTGTGCATTTGTCATTCCTGAAGTTTGCATCATTCTTGTTACTAATGGTAGTACCCGCTTGAGCGTTCCACTTCCGCCACCACCGCCCGTACAAGTGCCCCCTAAGTTCTCTGGAAGATAGACTCTCAGGGTGCGGAAACCGAATTTTTGACCTTTATCAATTTCATTCGCGTGCTCTAACAGAAAATCCCTCCACTTTGTGCGAACAGAAACATCCGTAAAGTCATAGAGTGCATCCCCAGGAGTTGCAGCTATTCTGCTAACAAACTCGGGGAACTGTAACAAGAACCGCACAGCACCATAGTAGCAGTGCTTCACATGTCCCTGTAAATTGTGGAGACCTTCATATTTCGCGATAACATCGCGACTAGCATTGGTCTTCTCTTGCCGACAATAATCAATGAACACACCAATTTCAAATCGAGCAATTTGAGGCGCATCTGGGGCTCTGGGAGCCAGTGATTCTCTCAGTGTTTCCTCTGCAAGGTCAATCGCTGCATTCATCTCCTCATCTTCTTCGACCGGGTAATCAGAAGCTTTGGAAATAGCGTCAGCTGACACATCAACGTAAGCAGCTAAAATATCCGCTCCCACAGGTATCAGCCGGGCCTCAATGGCCTTTAGCACAGATGAGAACGTATCTGCTTCGTTTCCCGTCAGCTCACAGACTACTTCTATGTTATTTGTCATTGCGGGCCATGTAAGATTTGCAGAACCTATTATTATCCTGCTGCCGTTAAAGCTGTATATTTTAGCATGAAGATTATCTGAGACTAAAATTCCGAATTCTTTTCCTTTTTTCAGAACTGACTGGACTCGTCGATTCAAGGCTGCCATATCTGCCACTCCAGCTTTCCAGTCGAGAGGGCTAAAGCGCGTCCAAAACTCTACCTTCTCTGCTTTTTCGAAGAAAGGATCCAACAACTGAAGGCCCCGCTCGCTGTAGTAAGGAGTACAGATAAGACCTTTCTTTGACTGCTCAGAGGCCTTTTTGATTGCCTCCATACCTTTGATATGGAACTCTATCATTCTCTGTGCTCGTCACCGATAAACGGATTATATAATTGTGTACCAATTATACTTCTTGGCTCTAACAAGGCAAGGGTTATCATCACAGTTAATGCACTCGGTTTTCATAGTCTGCTGGCACGCAACAAGTCCGTTATAATCCAGAAAGAGGCAACTTGAACCTCACAGATCGTGAATTGGAAAGACAGTTGCCTTAAGGTGTTCTATTGTCTGTTGCAGGGCCGGCATTACCGCCTCACGTTGCTGAGCACTTACAGCAAGTTCTCTATCGCGCAATCCGCCCTGCCAGTCGGTACTTTCCAGCATGACGCCACTAACAGCAGGACTCATTGACTGGTCGCTGTCGGCTCCGCAAAGAGCCGTCCACGCTAAAGACCAGGCCCGAACCGTATTCTCAACGTTGTAGCCGCCACCACCCGTCATAAGAATCGGCCTGTCGAAGCTCAGCAAGTGATGGATTATTTCAACATAGACATTATTGGTCAGGTACAAATGCGCAAGCGGATCGCCCGCAAGGGCGTCGGCACCCAGCTCAAAAACAAACACATCAGGTTTATAAGCGCCGATTAGCGGCAGAACTATTTCTTCAACTGCCTGCATATAGGCCTGGTCGTATGTTCCTATGGGCAGTGGTATATTCACACAGAAGCCTTTGCCTTTATCTTTACCGATTTCGTCTTCGAATCCCGTTCCGGGAAAAAGGGTGCGAGGATTCTGATGCAGGGAAATCGTCATCACATCGGAGCGGTCATAAAATGCGTATACGACTCCGTCACCCTGATGTACATCGACATCCAGATAAAAGACTCGTTTGTTCTGCTCGGCCAGTATCATACAGGCAAGGGCAACATCATTTACATAACAGAAACCGGAAGCACGTTCAGGATGAGCGTGATGAAATCCACCTGAAGGATTGAAGGCCACGCCGGCTGAGCCGGAAACGAGCAATTTAGCACCTGTAAGCGTGGCACCTGCAGCAAGTACCGCGTATTCGTAAAGCCCTTTGAAAACAGGGCAATCGGAGTTTCCAAGCCCCATTTGCAACGCTGTGCTATCCCATAGACCGCTACTTGCCGTTTTCAAGGCGTGCAGGTAACGAGCAGAATGGAATTTTTTTAGCACAGTCCTTTCGGCGGCAATAGGAGCAACCTCAACTCTATTTTCGCCGGACAGCAAACCCATAGAATTCAAAACAGCGCGAGTTTGCTGAGCACGGCTGATGTTGAAAGGATGATCCGGCGGATAGGGATACTTCTCCAGCTCCTGTGAATAAATAAAGGCAGCTTTTGTCATTGCCAATAATTACTCCTACTTGGGATAGATCAGAACCACTTTTCACTTGCACCTGGCCGTGTGCTTTATTATAATTCCACTTGACAGTCTCTGAACATCCTTGTAGGATACATAGCATTGGGTGCAAAGTATTTCAACAATAAACTGTAAAAATGTGAGGCTGATCTGGAAAAGATGCTATACAATTTTCAGAAACCACCAGCGCCGAGTTGAGTTGTTTTTTTCTCGACATGAATTTGCAGTTGAGCCGCTAACTCTCAGCGTTAGTATTTGTCATTTCAATCTCTTTCACGATTTTGTTATGTAGAGAAACATTAGCCTAAACAAGGCTATGTTCGCCGCTATCCAAGTGCCATAATGCACTTGTGACAGCAAAACGCGGAACGCGTCCAAATAACAGATGTTGAACATTTCCGTTAAAATCGTTATACTTTGAGTATGGTGTAGATAGGGATGTCAATCATGCATATACCCATGAAATGGCTGGGATTGTAATAGTTGAAACTCGATATTTATGGTCGGGTTCTAGTGTTTGCGTTTTCAGTTCTACTATACGAAGATAATGAAAATAAGGTTCAGGAAAAAAGTAATACTAAGCTTTCTCACTGTTATAGGCATAACCGGCTTTTTTGCCACATTTGTCGGCATAAAGTTGATTGATAAGAGTATTGTGCCCAGAATTCAGGATAAGGTCAGAGTTGATTTGAACTCTGCTCGTGAGATATTTCGAGGAGCGGAGGCAGACATCCGGAATGTTATTCGGCTCACTTCTACAAGGTTCTTCATCAGGGAAAGCATCTTAAGTAACGATCTCAAAAGATTGAATGCAGAACTCCAAAAGGTTAAACAGAAAGAAACACTCGACATTCTCAATTTAACTGATCATGAAGGAACTGTTTTACTAAGAACGAGAAATCCAAACCAAGAGGGAGACAACCAGACATCCAATGAACTGATCAAAAGAGTTTTGACTGAAAAAAATGTTATAGCATCCACTGAGATATTATCGAGAGAAGAATTAACAAGGGAAGGCAAGGACCTTGCAGAGCAGGCATATACTAAAATTATTGCAACACCTGAATTGAACTCAATCCATAAAGAGGCAGAAACTTCCGGAATGTTCATCATTGCAGTAGCGCCTGTTCTAAGCAATGAGGGCAAAATCCTGGGAGTATTATATGGAGGCAGACTCTTAAATCATAATAATACTATTGTCGATAAGATAAGAGATATGATTTATGAGGATGAAAAATACAATGGTAAAGATATTGGAGTAGTAACGATTTTCCAAAATGACGTGCGCATTTCTACAAATGTTAAAACAGAAAACGGCCAAAGAGCCATAGGTACATTAGTTTCTGAGGACGCATATAAAAACGTTCTTATTAAAGGCAATTCGTTGAGTAAAATAGAATTCGCAGTGCGCGATTGGTATATAACAGCATACGAGCCGATCAAGAATATATCCGGCAAGACTATTGGTATTTTAGGTCTTGGTGTACTTGAAAGTAAATTCAAGAGTATGGAAAGAAAAGCGTTGTGGATATTTCTCGGAATAACTTTTGCCGGAATTACGATGTCTGTAATCATTTGCTTCGCTCTCACAAATTCTATTATGAGACCGATTAATTCGTTACTTCTCGCCACCCGCGGTCTGGCTGACGGCAACATAGAACAACGTGTTCAGCTAAGCAATTCACCGGAAGAAATAGCCGCATTGGGTGAAGCATTCAATTACATGGTTTCCACGGTCAAGGAACGAGACGAGCAACTGCGACAGCAGGCACAGAAAGAAATTATGAAGTCAGAGAGGCTGGCGATGGTCGGCCAGTTGGCTGCTGGTGTAGCTCATGAAATAAACAATCCCCTAGGTGGCATTCTTTTGTTCAGCCGGCTTCTTTTACAAAAGGCCCCTTCTGAAGGGATTATGAGAGATAATCTGGAGAGGATAGAAAAAGATGCTAATCGCTGCCAGAGCATAGTTCAAGGTCTTTTAGACTTTGCGCGTCAACGGGAACCAAAGGTTGAGACCTTAGAACTAAATGATGTATTAGAAAAAACCGTTGATCTTTTTGAAAATCAACCTTTGTTCCATAACATCGAGATTGTAAAACAATATCAGCCGGATTTGCCTGCAATCTCTGCCGACCTAGCCCAAATACAGCAGGTTTTTGTCAATATCATAATGAATGCATCTGATGCAATGAAAGGTAAGGGTGTTTTGACAATCAGTACACGATCAGCCGACACAAATGACTATGTTGAGGTCAGTTTTACCGATACCGGCGATGGAATACCACCGGACGAGCTTGATCAGATATTTGATCCGTTTTTTACAACAAAAGGGGTAGGCCATGGAACAGGTTTGGGCCTATCAATAAGTTACGGTATAATACAAAGACATGGAGGAACAATAAAAGTTTCAAGCCATGTCGGTAAGGGAAGTACCTTTGTGGTCATTCTGCCAAAAAACAAAAGGGAAGAAGCCTGATGCCTTTTTCAGCAAATATTCTGGTCATAGACGATGAAGAATCCATGCGGGCAGGGTGTGTTCAAACGCTGGCAGAAAATGGTTACAGGGTTCAGGCCGTCGAAAACGGACGCAAGGGGCTGGAGAAGACCAATAAAGAGTCCTTTGATGCGATTCTCTTGGATTTGAAGATGCCTGGCATCCCAGGAATGGAAGTATTAAAAAGACTCAAGGAAAATGACCCTAATTCTGTAGTAATCGTGATTACCGGATACGCCACAATAGATTCCGCTGTCGAAGCGATGAAACGAGGTGCTTATGATTTTCTTCCCAAGCCATTCACACCTGAAGCACTTAGCTCCATTGTTAAGAGAGCTGTGGATAGTAGACTACGTGCTCTGGAAGATGCCTGTGTAGCGCTTGCCCTTGACGAAGAAATGATATCAAAAACCATTATTGGCCAATCAAACGACATAGCAAAGCTTATTCTTCTTATAAAGAAAGTTGCCGTTACAAACTCCACTGTTCTTATTACTGGCGAAACCGGTGTTGGCAAAGAGCTTGTGGCACAGACAATACATCGTCTAAGCAATAGGGCTAATAAGCCGTTTGTGACGGTTGACTGCGGGGTACTTGTTGAGAGCCTTTTTGAAAGCGAGATGTTCGGACATACCAGAGGGTCCTTTACCGGTGCTATAGAGACCACGCAGGGTAAGTTCGAGATGGCAAACGGCGGGACTATATTTCTTGATGAGGTCGCAAACATCAGTATCAATATGCAGGCACGGTTGCTGCGAGTCATTGAGGAACGGGAAATTTCCAAGGTAGGTGGCTTAGAAAAAATAAAGGTAGATGTCAGAATTATCGCGGCTACCAATAAGGATTTGCTGAAAGAAATAGATGAAGGAAGATTCAGAGAAGACCTTTTTTATCGTCTAAATGTTGTTCCCATCAATATACCACCTCTCAGAGAAAGAAGGCAGGACATAGGCGTGTTGGCGAAGTACTTTCTGAAGAAATTCAGCCGGCACAAGAAAAAGCCTGTAACAAATATTTCAACTGAGGCGATGCAGCCTCTGGAAATGTACGATTGGCCCGGAAACATAAGAGAACTACGAAACACAATCGAGCGTGCGATTGTAACATGTGAAGGAAAAGTAATTGAGTTTGATGATTTGTCGTTTAACGAATTGGCAATTCAAGGCAATATCAATTCGTTAGAGCAAGGCTGCCTTGCGGAAATGGAAAGGAAAAAGATTAGCAAGGTGCTGAAGCAATTTAACGGTCATAAGACCAAAGCAGCCGAGTACTTGGGCATTAACCGCAAGACGCTGCGAGAAAAAATCAGTAAATATAAAATCAAAGTCGACTCTTAAGTAAACAACGGTACTACCTTACTCGTTTCTGACCATCGTCGGCACTAAAAATACCATCTTTATCCTTCAATTCTCCCATCCATAATTGCTCCCAAAAAATTTTATTGCCCTTAACCTATTGTTAGGAAAACACTTGCGCCTTTGCTGGGCATTTGAGCTCTATCGATTGATAACCTGGCAAGGATTTTGCAATGGATTAGAAGTGATTGTATTGATTACGTAATGATATCCATTGTGGGCAGAAGGAGCTTATAATGTATACCAAAGAGCAGATAACGCCAGAGTCAGGTTTTCAAGAGCCAGGGACAACGGATGTGGTAGTTATCGATGACGAAGAATCAATATGTGAGGGTTGCAGGCAAACCCTTGAAGCAGAAGGCTTCCGGGCAGCAATTGCACGGGATGGAACCAAGGGGCTGAAACTTGTCGAACAATCCCATCCGAAAGTTGTACTGGTGGACCTCAAAATGCCAGGTATAAGCGGCATGGAAGTGCTGGCCAAGATTTCCGAGTTCGATCCATCCATTGTAACAATAGTTATAACCGGTTACGGTTCGATTGATTCTGCTGTTGAAACAATGAAAATCGGAGCCTTGGACTTTTTGACTAAGCCGTTTGCGCCGGAAAGGCTTATTGAATCCGTCAAGCAGGGAATGGAGCTAGGCCGACCAGCCAAAGAGGCCGAAGTCACCGAGCAAGCGGCACCGCCATTAGAGGCACCTGAAAAAGCCCCGTTAAACAAACAAAATATTGTTTTGAAAGGCTTGGAAGTTTTAGGTCAATATTACTCGCTCGGACTTAAAAAACAGCATTTCTTCGATGAGTTAAGATACCTTGAAGTAGAAGCAGAATACCACGCTGAGCGACTCGGCCTTATCGAAAAGAAAGAAGAAGCGATACTCGACATAGTTCATGACTTACGACTGGTTGATGATATTATCGAGAAGTACAATTATAAGAAGAACGCACTGATCCAGATTCTTTTAGATATTCAAACGCAAGTCCACTGGATCCCGGGACATGCTTTGAGATGGGTCTCAACACGACTCAACATTCCGCTTGCTCGTATATACAATATCGCCAACTTTTATGAGGCATTGAACCTGGAACCTCGGGGAGCACATTTGATTCAGATATGTACCGGCACAGCCTGTCATGTCCGGGGAGCCGCCGGCTTAGTTGACAGAGTGTCGTCAATCCTTGGTATTCAGCCGGGCGAGACAGATTCAGAGCAGTTATTCACCCTGGAAGCAGTTCACTGTTTGGGCTGCTGTGCTTTAGGGCCGGTGATGGTAGTTGATGGAGAGTATTACAGCAATCCTTCTACCAAACAAATCCAAGAGATTGCCGCTTCATGCAAAGTAAGTCGCGAGAAAGGAAAAAATTATGCAAAGGTTGAACTCAACCGCTGACTTGGAAAAGCTTAAGGAAAACCTTTTAGCTAAGTCAAAAGGTAAGAAAGTCGTTTGCATAACCAACGGTACTGATGGAAAAACACATCACAGCCAAGATGTGCTAAAGGCTTTCACTGATGAAATACAAAGGCAAGGCTTGTCTGGGAAGGTAATGGTAAAAAGCACAGGCTGTCACGGGTTTTGCCAGAAAGAACCCTGTGCGATCATTCTCCCACAAGAGACCTGCTATGTGAGTCTGAAGCCCGAGGATGTTCCAGAAGCTGTCTCCGAGACTTTGGTTAAAGGAAAGGTTGTTGAGCGGCTTCTGTACGAGGATCCCAATAACAGCGCGAGGATTACGAAGGAGTCTGAAATTCCGTTCTATAACCTCCAGTCCCGTATTGTGCTGGGCAATAACAGATTCATAGACATGGAAAGTATAGACGATTATATTGCCCTTGATGGCTATGGGGCCTTATCTAAAGCACTTTTTGAAATGACACCTGAGCAGGTTCTTCAGGAGGTCGAAGAGGCTAATCTGAGAGGTAGAGGTGGAGGCGGTTTCCCTGCTGGGAAAAAGTGGCAAACCACACGTAATGCTCCGGGAGAACCAAAATATGTTATTGTAAATGCCGATGAAGGTGACCCAGGTGCATACATGGACAGAAGCCTTTTAGAAGGCAATCCGCACAGTGTTCTGGAGGGCCTACTTATCGGCGCTTATGCCATTGGTTCACATGAAGGTTTTGTTTACGTACGCCAGGAGTATCCACTTGCATTGCAGAATACGGAAATTGCAATTGAGAAAGCTAAGCAATACGGTCTGCTGGGGGAAAATATCCTTGGATCAGGGTTCGATTTTGACGTTGCTATCCATCGAGGAGCTGGTGCCTTTGTATCAGGCGAATCCAGCGCCCTTATGAGTGCTATTGAAGGCCATATCGGTGAGCCCAGACCCAAATACATTCATACCTCTGTAAAAGGCCTGTGGAACAAACCTACCTGCTTGAACAATGTAGAAACCTGGGCCAATGTGCCCTTTATTATCAATAAAGGCGCTGATTGGTTTAAAAGCATTGGCACGGAGAACAGTAAAGGTACCAAAATATTCTCACTGGTCGGAAAGATTAACAATACCGGATTAGTCGAAGTACCTATGGGAATAACTTTAAGAGAAATCGTCTATAATATTGGCGGCGGCATCCCTAAAGGCAAGAAGTTTAAGGCCGTGCAAACTGGTGGTCCTTCCGGAGGGATTTTGCCCGAAAGCATGCTTGACGTCCCAGTTGATTTTGACGAGCTTACAAAAGCCGGCTCAATGATGGGCTCTGGCGGAATGATAGTCATGGATGAGAATACCTGTATGGTGGATACAGCTAGATACTATACAGACTTTCTTGCTCATGAATCGTGTGGAAAGTGTGTCCCATGTCGTGAAGGACTCAGACAAATGCTCACAATCCTGAATAACATAACAACCGGAAAAGGTAAAGAGGGTGACATTGAACTCCTGGAAGAACTATCAGAATTTATTCAGGAAGCATCTCTATGTGCTCTCGGAAAGACAGCTCCAAATCCTGTCCTGAGCACAATTAAACATTTTAAGAATGAGTATGAAGCTCATATCGAAGAAAACCGTTGTCCCGCAGGCGTTTGTAAGGAACTTATCGCCTATTACATTAACGCGGACGATTGTATCGGATGTGGGTTATGCGCAAAGAGTTGTCCAACTAACGCGATCTCTAAAACGAAAGATAAAGTATATGTTATCGAACAGGACAACTGTATCAAATGCGGAAGTTGCGCAAAGGTCTGTCCCGAAAAAGCAAAAGCCGTGGTGATAATTTCACCTAAGCCTGTTTCTGAGACCGCACAAGCTGCAACTTAAACGACAGAAAAGGAAACAAACAATGGGAACAATATCGTTGGAAATTGATGGGGAAAAAGTTCGAGCAGAAGAGGGGGCAACCATCTTTGAAGCTGCCCGTGAGAATGGTATCCATATCCCCGCACTCTGCCATTACGACAGACTCTCATCTTATGGTGCATGTCGTTTGTGCATGGTCGAAATCTCAAATGGCAAAAAAACAAGGTTGGTAGCATCCTGTATCTATCCTGTTCAGGAAAATCTCGTTGTAAAAACTGACACCGATAGGATAAGGAAAATTCGCAGGATGATTGTTGAACTCTTGTGGCCATTACTGCCAAGCTTGGCAAGAAAGTACGGAATAGAAAAATCTCGCTTTATTCCTGAGTATACTGATTGCAGCATGTGTGGGCTGTGTGTTAGATATTGTGCAGAGGTTAAAAAATTAAACGTAGTTTACTTCAAAGGAAGAGGCATAGATCGGCAGCCAGCCGTTGTTCCAGAACTGGCAAATGAATGTGTGTATTGTAGGGAATGTTTTGATTTATGCTCTGGCGGATGGATTGTAAATAGATGTGACGATGCGTACATATAATATACGGCTACAATATTGTTCAGTTAAAATTAAGGTTTTGTTAAATCGTACGAAATGCTGTATACCTCGCCGTCAAACTTGGTGTTGACCTTATACCCTGAATTGTGAAATATAGTCAACATAGGTCTATTTGTTGGCAGCACCTTGGCGTAGAAGCGCCTAACACCTCTGAGCTTAGCTATCTGGGTTATATAATCCAGAAGGAAAGTTCCCATACCCTTTTGCTGCCATTCATCCTGAACGAGAAATGCCACCTCGGCAGCTTGCGTCTTTGGGTCCAGGAAATATTGCGTAATAGCCACAACCTCCTCGCCTGCAGCACTGGGAACAACACCCACAATGGCTAAGTTGTTTTTGTAATCGATATTAGTCAATTGCTGAACATCACGATGAGGAAATGCCATCGTATGTGTCATATAGCGCGTCCGGACAGAATCTTCACTCAGTGAATACAGCATCTCCGATAGTGCAGGTTCGTCAGTGGGCTTAATAGGCCTGAAAAAGATTTCTGTGCCATCCTTCAGCGTATCATAATGCTCCAGCTCCTCCGGATAGCTGACCTTGTCCCATGATATTTCTATTTGGTCCTGGTAGATGTAACATTGAGCCTTGGCGGCTTGCAAAAGTTGCTTTCTGAATTTCGGATGGGCAACATTTATTAAGTCAAGAACCCTTTGCCTGATACTCTTGCCGTGCAGATAAGCAATTCCGTACTCAGTAACTACATAATGCACATCGCCCCGTGTTGTGACCACACCTGCACCTTCAGTCAGATGTGGAACAATTCGGCTTACTTCACCGCCGCGAGCGGTAGACGGCATCGCAATTATAGCCTTGCCACCTCTGCTTCGAGCAGCACCGCGGATAAAATCCACCTGGCCGCCAATACCACTGTAAAACTTGTATCCCAGAGAGTCAGCACACACTTGACCCGTTAGGTCGATCTCTAAACCAACATTGATTGCCACCATCTTCTCATGCTGACTGATGATATTAACGTCATTAACGTACTCGGTCGGATAAAACTCAAAGAAGGGATTATTGTTGATATAATCATAGAGCTTCTGCGAACCCATGCAGAAACTCGCAATGATCTTACCCCGGTTAAGTGACTTCTTCGCACAGGTAATCGCACCACACTCAACCAGGTCGATAATCCAGTCGCTGAACATCTCGGTATGAATGCCCAAGTCTCTTTTGTAAACAAGGAAATCAGCTAAGGCTTGTGGAATCCGACCGATGCCGCACTCGATTGTACTTCCGTCTTCAACAAGCCTGGCAATGTTTTGGCCAATAAGGTGCAGTGTTTCATCGGGTTCAGGAATAGGAATCTCAACTATGTTCTCATCGTACGGCACAAGCAAATCAATTGTATTTATATGTATGTAGCTATTGCCACACGTTCGTGGCATGCAACTGTTGACCTGAGCTATGACATACCTGGCATTAGCAGCAGCAGATTTGACAATATCCACAGACACACCGAGACTGCACAAGCCATTCACATCGGGCGGCGTGACACTGATCAACGCAACATCTATAGGGATTCTTCCCATTTCAAATTCCTGGGGTATCTCGGATAAGAATATCGGCGTATAGTCGCCAATTCCTTTCTCGAGAGCGTCCCGGACGTTGTCAGCTATGAAGAAACTATTCATCTTGAACTTTTCGCGGAACTTTTCATCGACATAGGGAGCGGCGCCCATCGTCAGCAGTTGTACAATGTGAGCATCATAGATATGCCCAGAGTACTCAACAAGTGCCTCAACAAGATGCTGCGGCTGGCCACACCCAGTTCCGATGAATATGCTGTTGCCGGACTTAATCAGCTTCATGGCCGCAGCAGCAGACTTTATTTTGTTCCTGTATTTTTCTTTCCAGTCAAATTCTGACATATTAACTCTGCAAAGCAATTCTCGCGTCAACAGCAATTGGCGTTGTCCCTTCCGGGCCTACAACATACGGGTTTATATCCATTTCCTTTATTTGAGGAAACTCTGTAACCAATTGAGACAATCTCTGTAATCCCTCAGCGATTTTATCAATATCGACTCCCTCCTCGCCTCGCACACCTTTCAGCATTTGATATGTCTTAGTATTGACAAGCATCAGCTTTGCCTCTTCGGCTGTCAACGGCGCCAAATAAAAGGACACGTCTTTTAGCACTTCCACCATTATCCCGCCCATTCCGAACATCATCAGCGGCCCGAAGTGTGGATCGCGATTCATGCCGAGGATGACTTCATTCTTACCTCTGCACATTTGCTGAACAAGAACTCCAAGAATGTCAGCCTCAGGTCGTTTCTTAGGTATTCGGTACATCATCAGGTCAAACGCGTCCTTTACGTCTTGTTTGCTATTAAGACCAACCTTGACGCCACCGACGTCCGACTTATGCAATATGTCCGGTGACCATATCTTCAGCACCACCGGAAATCCCAACTGCTGGGCGATATTCACCGCCTGCTCTGCCGTTGTAGCAATGGAACCCTTCGGCGTTATAAAGCCATAAGCTTCGAGTATCTCTTTCGACCCAGCTTCGCCAATCTCCATCATGCCCTGCCTGAGATGCCTGTCGATTATGTTCTCGACCTTTCTTCGATTGACCGCAAAGAGTTTAACAACACGCTTGGGGTGACTGCGCCACCTGACGTAGTCAGCCATTACCTTAACTGTCGCTACAGCACTTTTCGGAGAGTCATATTGGGGAATCCTGCCTTCCCGCAGAATCTTTATTCCTTCGGCAACCTTGTCAGCACCCAAGAAACAGGCAAGCACAGGTTTGAAAGACTTTTTGCCTGCTATTTTCACGATTGCATAAGCCGTGGCTGCGGATTCCGTCATTGCCTGTGGCGTAAGTAAAACAATGACAATATCAACGCTGGTATCTTTCAGCACAACATCAAGTGCAAATTCGTATCTATCTGCAAGCGCATCACCAAGAACATCAATAGGATTATGTACATTCGAAGCTAAGGGCAGTCTCTTCTTTAGCTTGTCGACAGTTTCATCTGTAAGTTTTGCAAACATCAGGCCCAGTTGTTCGATGGCATCTGCTGCCACGATTCCTGGTCCACCCGCGTTTGTTATAACAGCAACATTTGGCCCCCTTGGTAGCGGTTGGTTGGCGAACGCCTGGGCATAGTCAAATTGCTCCTTTATCGATTCACAACGGATGATTCCAGCTCGTTTGAATGCTGATTCATAAGCGACTTCGCCGCCGGCGAGACTGCCGGTATGAGAGGAAGCAGCTCTCGCACCGGCCTCTGTTGCACCTGATTTCATAAGCAGTATTGGCTTTTTGTATGATATGCGTTCGGCCTCACGGACGAAGGCATTTCCATCGGTGATACTCTCAAGGTAACCTGCAATAACCTTGGTCTCGGCATCTTGACCAAGGGCCTCGACAACGTCCAGCTCATCGATATCTGCCTTGTTGCCTATGCTGATAAGTTTGCTAAAGCCAATACCATTAAAGTTGGCTATATCGAGGATGGCCGCCAACAGTGCTCCCGATTGCGAAAGGTATCCTATGACACCGGATTTCGGCAAGTCACCACCAAAGCTGGCATTTAGCTTATTAGCAGGCACTATCATACCCAGACAATTCGGCCCGATTACCCTGATACCAGCCTGCCTGGCAATTTGAACGACCTGTTCCTCAAGCTGTTTTCCCTCCTTGCCAACCTCTTTGAAGCCGGCAGTAATTATTATGACAGATTTAGCCTTAATCCGAGCGCACTGTTGCATAACAGTCGGCACTGCTTTTGCCGGGACAATTACAACAACAAGCTCCGGAATCTCTCCAATTGATTCAAGGTCGGGATAACATTTCAGACCTTCGATTGAATCCGCTTTTGGGTTAACAGGAAAGATTTTACCTGCATAGCCGGCTTCAATTATACTTGCAAGAATTTCATAGCCGACTTTGCCTTTTTGGCGGGAGGCACCTACGACAGCAATAGATTTCGGATTGAAAAAACTCTCAAGACTCATAACAAAATTTGCCTTTACCAAACCGTTAAGGATTCCAAAGGCAAGGTATTCTACGCAATTCAAGCGATCTTTGCAAAGTTTTTCTCACGGCTTGAAAAAACCCCGGCAGTTCTATATCTATCTTCTCAGGGCTGGTATGTCAGGCTCAACGTGAATAGTAACATTGACGGGACGCGTACACTCCGCATCCAGAGTATCCTCTAAGTTTTGAGTTATCTCATGGGCAGCGATCACGTTTAGGCCCGGATCCACTAAGATGTGAACGTCAAGGAATATTTCTCTGCCGACCCTTCGTGTCCTGAGCTGATGCCACTGACGTATCGCCGAATTCTCGCTGATTATCCCTTTAACACGTTCAATAGTGGCCTGGTCAACGGCACCTTCGGTAAGCTCCCGTAATACATCCCCGATAATCCGTACGCCTATCCATATAATCATCAGCCCCACCGCAATCGCAGCAACCTGATCGCCATGGCCAAAGCCAAAAACAAGTGCTATAAAACCCACAACGACTGCTACGGAGCTTAAGGCGTCGCTGCGATGGTGCCACGCGTTGGCATAGAGTGAAGGACTATGAGACGCAACAGCAATTCTCTTTGTGATTCTGTAAAGCCACTCCTTAGAAACAATCGAGATTACTGCCACTATGGGAATGACTGGATGAGGTTTTGTGACCTCGTCTTTTGCTATAGCAATGGTGGCGTAATAAATCATTGCCCCTCCAACAACCACCAGA
Organism: uncultured Pirellulales bacterium; assembly: GCA_964519995.1. Lineage (GTDB taxonomy): Bacteria > Planctomycetota > Phycisphaerae > Sedimentisphaerales > Anaerobacaceae > CAZFLY01. The sequence goes on from CAZFLY010000023.1 coordinate 16,322, forward strand.
ACAACAGCTACTAAACCTCCGGTAAAAGTCTCAGCTCGACCGTGCCCATACGGGTGGCTTTGATCGGCCTTTTTTGCGCCGAGACGCAAGCCCAGCAATACAGCCGCATCGGTTCCAAGATCAGAAATCGAATGGATCCCGTCAGCCACCATCGCAAGTGAACCGACCATCTGGCCGATGACGACCTTCATGGCCGAAAGCCCAATATTTATTACAGCGCCAATATATGTGACGGATCTTATCTCGCGTCTGGAAATGTCATTCTTGTTCTGTTTCATCCGTGCCTCAACCCAGCACTTTTTTGCGCATATCAAGAACAGCATCAATGTACTTCTGCGCGGTAGACTGGTCCTTCGCCTCAACTATGGCTCTAATTACAGGCTCGGTATTGCTGACTCTTAGATGCAGCCAGCCATCGTCGAAGTCAAACCTACAACCGTCACTGGTATCAAGCTTTGCTTCGGAGAAAGTCTTCTTAGCCAAATCCATGATCTGCTGCGACTGGGATTTTTCTGCAGCAAATTTCTCTTTGTGCATATAATAACCGCTAATTTCACTTGCCAATTGACCCACCGTCTTTCCTGTCTCGGCCATCAGTTGTAGAATAAGAGCAATACCAACAAGGCTGTCACGAACAGGCACTACCCTCAGATCAATCACACCACCATTGCCTTCACCTCCAATGATGCAATTGTACTGCAACATAGCTGCAGCTACGTTCGCCTCACCGACAGGTGTACGAATGACCTTAGATTTGTGCTTGCCGGCTACATCGTCGATCATTCTTGAAGTTGACAAATTTGCTGCCACGGTGCCGGGATTCTTACTGAGAATATACATAGTCGATAGAGCAAGAGTATATTCTTCGCTGATATAAGTCCCGGTCTCATCAACAACAGCAACTCGATCCGCATCAGGGTCCTGGCCAAAGCCAATATCAGCACCTTCAGCTTTCACTGCTTCACAGAGATCTTTCAGATTTTCAGCAGTCGGCTCAGGCTCGTGCGCAAACAAGCCCGTAGGCTCATCATTTATCGCAAAAACGTCACAACCAAACTCGCTAAGCAGCTTCTTAGTAACTCGCCCCCCCGCTCCATTAACACTGTCCAGGACAACCTTGAACTTTTTTGCCATGATCTCATTTTTGTTAGTAATCGCCAGCACCTTCGCGATATGTACATTGTCGGTTTGTGCATTAGACTTCGCCCGGCCACAATTGTGTGAAGCCACAAGGCTAAATTGCTTATCAAGGAAGAGCCTCTTTATACGCCCAGCGTCATCATCCGATGGAGCAATCCCACTGCTGAGCAACATCTTTATCCCGTTATACTGAATCGGATTATGTGAAGCTGTAATAATCACGCCACCAACACAGCCCAGCTCCCTCACCATAACGCTTACGCCAGGCGTGGTCGCAATACCCAGATCAATAACATTCATACCGGTCGCACACAATCCGGCACAAACAGCTGACTGAAGCATCTGTCCACTCGGCCTTGAATCCCTGCCGATGCAGACCGACAATCTGCCTGCATTATCGGCGCATCTTTTTTTCAGAAAAGTCCCGAAGGTACTGCCATACTCAGCCGCAATGGAGGCAGTGAGGTTCTGACCGATGATACCTCTAACTCCACTTACACTAATTATCAATTCTTCAGACATGCTAAAACCGTATCGCGTATGTCATACTGCGTATTACGCATCACGAGAATTATTCCAAGGTGCAGACGTAAATCTCGTTTACGAAGTCAAGCTTTCCAAGCTCGCTCACAACCTCCGCATCAGGTTCCTTATCCAAGCTGACAGCCAGGATGGCCTTTTGGTCTGCCGATTTCTGTCCGACGCCCATAGTACAGATGTTTATACGGTGCTTGCCGCAGACAGTCCCAACGGCACCAATAACACCTGGCCTGTCATCGTTGAAGATAACGAGAACGGGACCTTGTGGCGTCATTTCTATGTTAAAGCCGTCGATCTCAATAATACGCAGCAGCGTCTCGCCGAAAACAGAGCCGGTCACGGTTCGAGTCACTTTATTGGTCACGACCTTTGCGCTGAAACTTGCTGCGACGTTTTTAGCCTCAGGGTTTTTTGTTTCATCGAAGCTTATGCCTCGTTCCTTGGCAAGAACAGGGGTGTTGACAAAATTCAAAGGCATATCAAAATGCTTCTGCAACAAGCCGATTGCGAAATTAACTGTCACTGAACCGACCGCCATATCGGCAATCGTCCCACGATACTGCACGTGCAACTCCTTAATATTTCCGGGCGCAATCGTGCTAAGAAGCATGCCAATTCGCCGAGCGAGCTTGCCATACTGGTTAACAATTATTGGCACGGCCCCGACTACGGATGGCGCATTGACGGCATTTCGGACCGGGCCGCCTTTGATAGCGTCAACAAGAATTTGAGCAGCTTCGACCGCAACCTCAATTTGGGCTTCTTCTGTGCTGGCACCTAAATGTGGCGTTACAAGACAACTTTCAAACTCCTTAAAGCGGTCGTTCTCCGGCGGTTCTTTCGGAAAGACATCCAGAGCTGCACCGGCTATGCGCTTTTCCGCAAGCGCGTTATAAAGCGCATCTTCACTGATTATGCCACCGCGAGCACAATTGATTAGCCGCACCGTGGGTTTCATCATATTTATCTGTTCTGTACTTATCATATTCAGCGTCTGTTCATTCCTCGGCACGTGCACGCTGATATAGTCTGCTTCCTTAAAGATTCTTTCGAGGTCGTCTGTCACCTCAACGCCGAGTTTTTCCGCCTCAGCAGGTGCAGCAATTGGGTCATAGCCGAGCACCTTCATATTGAAGCCTGTTGCCATTTTGGCTACAGCCATTCCTATCCTGCCCAGGCCTATCAAGCCAAGCACTTTGTTGTTTAGCTGGTTGCCCATATATTTTTTTCGGTCCCAGGCACCGCTTTTTAGACTATCACAGGCCGGCACGACATTTCGGCTCATCGCCAGTATCAAAGCCATCGTATGTTCAGCGGCACTTAGCGTATTGCCGCCAGGCGTATTCATAACGAGGATGCCTTTTCTTGTTGCTTCAGGAATATCGATGTTATCCACGCCGACGCCCGCGCGGGCTATTGCCTTTAGCTTGCCGGGATTAGCTAAGACTTTTGATGTGACTTTTGTTCCGCTTCGGACGATTAAGCCGTCGTGCTCGCCAATAATTTGCGCGAGCTCATCTTCGCCTATTCCGGTCTTAACAACAGCCTCGACACCATCCATTGAATTGAGCAGGTCGATACCTTCCTGTGCGAGTTTGTCAGTGATAAGAACTTTGATCATACTTAGCCTCCAAAAATATCCACATCTGACGTTCTGTGCGCACATTGTAGCCGGACCTGCAAAAATATCAAGCGCGGATAACATACCCCCATCAAGGCCAAATATTTAGCCCCCAGATTTATCTGGGGGGCTTCCAACATGTTTCACGCGGGCTTTCCCCCTCTGCGAATTTTCATGCCAACCCATAAGTTACAGAAAATACCGGAAACCGCGTACATTATAGTCAGATATGTTATTTACTGAACGATTGGGAAACGAAGCGGATTAACTGCAAAACCAAGTAAAGCAACACAAAAAACAGACATTTTTGTGCAGTCCAAAAAATGTCATGCCAATCCTGAAGTCTACCTGCTCTATTATCTTGAACAAAAACCCATCCCATCACCAAGAATACAACAAATGAAGGAATATTTCGTCCAGAAAGAATGTAGGTCAAATACTTATCAACAAGACCTGCAAATGTTTGTTCATATCCCTCGGATTGGCAGGATTTCGCAATTGAACCTTCTTCGCCTGATTCCATATGGAATGTCATCTATCCCCATCCTTAATTTCTCAGCCAACTCCATATGACATCAGGCATTCCAGGTTGCCTTCTCATTCGCAGGATAGTAGGTATGCTCCAAAAGTCAAGAGGAAAGAGATAAAATTTTGGCAATTCTCTCTTCTTTTGTCCACTGTCTTCTGCTTCTGTTTCCACGTCAAGTCTTTGTCATCTCTTATCTATTAACCCGCTGCGGCCAATGCTCGCGACATCGTCACCGCCCAGCCGGCCAAGATAATGATAATCACAGCCAAAACAATATGTCGGATCTTAACCTCAGTAAAGAAACGCTCGATCAATCTGAAATACACTCCGAAAACTGCGGTGAGCAAAGCCAGAATCGCCACAACAACCAAAGTACAGCAGAAAAAAGCAGCGGCTGGCTGAAGATAGAACGCCTGTATAACTTCGCCTTGCACAAATCCAAGTGCCGAAGTAGTCCAGCCGCAGGTCGGGCACGGCAGGCCGGTCCTTTGTTTGAAGCCGCACGGACCAAGCCACCGTTCTATGTTCACCTCGCCCTTCTCCATAATCCACAGCAATCCAAGAAAGCCAGCCACAATCAGAAAAGTCAACCCAGCTCTAAGCCGCTGTCGAGACGATGCACGGCGGATAAATTTTCCCTTATTTGAGCGTTGGTCTGGGTGCATAACAATGTTACAATAAAGCAGCTTAGTGAATCCGTCAAGTTTACAAGCTGGAGAACAGATATGGTAATAGAGCAACAAGATTTGAGCAGGATGCTTGAGACGGCCATTGTGGCAGCCCGACTGGCCGGCCAGCGGGCTATGGAAGAAATCAACTTTATAAAGGCCTCGATAAAGAACCCAGGCGAACTGGTGACCCAGGCTGACGCTCGCTGCCAGCAGATTATCATCGATCGAATCAAAGAGAACTATCCCGACCATGGCTTTATTGCGGAAGAGGGAGAGCACAACAAGATGTTCAAGCAGCCGCCACGGGGAACTGAACCAATATGGTGGGTTATCGATCCGATTGATGGAACGAACAACTTCGCGCACCAAGTTCCTCTCTTTGCAATAAGCATTGCTGCGCTAAGCGAGGGCGTGCCAGTTGTTGGCGTGATTTTTGAGCCAGCCACTGACTCGATGTTTACCGCTGTAAAAGGTGGTGAGGCACAATTGAACAGCAGACGAATTCTCGCCGGCGAAGAAGAAATGAACGAATTCTCCAGTGTCGGCCTCGACAGCCACTTCGAGTGTAGTGAGGGCGTGCCGGGCTGGGCCTGCGAGATTATCCAGCAAACACGATTTCGCAACCTTGGTACAACGGCAGTGCAAATTGCATACGTCGCAAAGGGAAGCCTCGTAGCGACAATCATCAACACACCGAAGCTGTGGGATATAGCAGCAGGAGCAATAATTGCCGAGGCCGCAGGGGCTGTCGTAACAAGCTGGCAGGGGCAGCAGATTTTCCCCATCGATCTTGATAGCTACGAAGGTCAGGAATTTCAGACAGTGGTGGCCAACAAAAAAGTGCACGGCCATATCCTGGAACTTCTGAGATCGAAACCATAGACTTCAGCCCTATCGTGGTTCTGGAACAGGGTGCAGTGCGATGATTCTTACTTTATCCCCGATGGAGCGGACATTGCTCCTATCAAGTATCGCAATGACCCGTCTTTGAGGCCCGTCGGTCCCAATGCGAACAAGGATATAAGCTGTGAAAACATCGCTTCGCACGGTAACAAGATTGCTGATGCGCGAAAAAATGACGTCCCGTTCTTCAAAATCATCAACTGCACTATCGCCTACAAGATCGGGGGATCCGTTCAGGTCTACCGAATCATACGCATAGAATCCCATCTCGCCAACCTGCATTAATTCGCCAATGCTCTTGAAGCCGGCAGGACCTGTCCGTGTTCCGTAGTCGGGCCCATTGAAGAGGTGTATTTTGTCACGGGAGGCAACAATCGCTTTTGCCAGCCAGTAGTCCCCTGCAGAAGCAAATACCCACGGCAACTGACCCACCACTAACCAGGGCGCAGTGTTGATATTTACCCGGCCTTTGATTCTTACTTCATTCGGATCAAACCCGTGGTCTGCTGGGTCGATAACAGTCAAGTATTGAAAAATGTTTGAAAAGGCTGGATTCTTTAAATTTAACCGAACCAGCTCTTCAGAAGGCTCTGGTGCCAGTCGCACGCCAATCATGTCGCAAGGATCGGTACTTGGCCCGATCGTAAGCACTCTGGCTATATCACCGACTGTTACGAAATCACCGGCAGAAATGGGAATATTGTAATTCGTTCTCGTTCCCCCACCGGCAGTGCCCAAACCTGGACTTGGACTTTCGAGCAGGTCCTGGTACAAAATATTCCAATTTTCATCCGGCCTGTAGTAAGACCGCACGCGCCCCATACTATCATCCCAATCAAACCACTGCTGCTGTGTAATCTGCTGATCAAGAACAATATCCAAATCGATGGAATGTGCACTTATCGTCCTGACCAAATGGATACTGTAATGCTCGCTGAGCACATAACCTTCTGACTCGTCGCCTCTGGGAGCGTATCTGGCTAAGATGAGGTTCGGATCTACCTTCCCAGCAGTTGACATTAAACCGCCAACGCCAAATCTGATCGCAGCAGCCATGTTATTAGTTACAACAAATCGGCCACCGTCGGACATCCTTTCACCACCCAAATCAATCGTCTCTACGACAGTGCCGTCCTGTCTGCACATCTCCAGCTTGAAACCATCAAGTGGAATATCCACCTCGAATGGATTGAATAGCTCGACGCCAAAATAATTGCTTGCTGGATTGTCCGCTCCGCTTTCGTTGATTCTAAATGCGATCTCACTGATAAAAGGCTGGACTTCAAAACCATAATAGACTGGCACCCCAAAAGAGGGCCAAAAAGTCACATCGGGATTATCGTCAACAAAATCGATGACATTCACTGCCAACTGCGCTGCAATTCGTTCACGCTCAGGAACCACAGTTGAGATAGCGTTCAACAACGCCTGCTGTATTCTGTCCGCTAAGATTAACTTCTCCTCGAACGACATCTGGTCTATACGCCCCTTGCTTATGGATATCATCTTGTCGCCGAGTGGGTCGATAATACGGTCCATATTGTAAGTAGTAAGAAGATGACGCCTATCAGGCTTGTCTGCATTGGGATCTTGAGTAACTCTCTCACACCACTGTTCGAGCGTCCCGAAAGTCCCTCCTGCATAAGGCCGGCTATTAGTGTTATCCAGGGTTTTCGGCCAGATAACCTCCAATCGAGTATCACCTACAGGATTTCTACAATAAAGGTAGCGTAAGGCGAGCTCGTCGGATATGTCAAATGGAAGATAATTTGGATCCGGCAATTCAATTCGCCAAATCAAATTTGTTTGAAATTCTTCTAAATCCGGGTCACCTGAGCCACACCGCATAGCATGGAGATCATCAACATTGTCGTCCCCTCTTGCCAAACCGGCAAGGTTGACCTGCATCTGGCTCGTACCATCAAGCATACTACTGCCCTTAGTTGGGTCGAATATATAAGCCGTGTTCACATTCACCATTCCGCCGTTGTCTACAACCCGTATGGCGGCATAAATATGTTTTCCTTTGCTGGAAGTAACATCGTCAAGCTCAATCCATTTTGCGTCAGCTATACCGTCACCGTCGGCATCAGCCAATTGGTCATCCAACGCACCGTCGGTTAATTGAATTTCCGGATATTCCTGGATAACTTTTCTTAGTCCTGGTGGATTTACATTGACATCTTCCACCTGAAATCCATTCCGGTTTAAGAATCCTGTAACGTCGCTTATACGCCGCCATCTATAGTCGTTCACATCAGACATATATGGCTCAAGGCTTGCAAGCCACATATCGTTTGGGCCAGGGTAGTCGTAGTACTCCTGATTCGCTACGCCCGGCACATCCATAACAAGCTCATCTGATATCTTGGCAATGACTGTCTCAACAGCAAGATCGAGCTCCTTGTTCTCCGCCATGGCTGAGGTTGATATTCTGTCTATGCGGGCAAGCATAATAAATAGTGCGCCAACAATAGCTAATAGGCTGGTTAGAACAACAGTCATGATCAGAGCCGAACCACGTCCTCGTGAATTGTGGCTTGTGGCTCGTGGCTCGTTTTTTTTATTCATTTCCCGCACCAATCAACATAAACTATGAACTATGAACTACGAACAATGAACTACGAACTAATCTAAATAAACAATATGTGTGAACGTTCTACCGTTCTTTATGATATCCTTCGAGTCATAAAGTGTGAATGTAAACTTAAGCGCACGACCCAACCCAGGTATGGAGCTGAAATGTGCTTCATCCAGATACTCTGATGGATAATTGATGTTTCGGATGCCTATGCCGACATAAGGGTACAGTATTACAGGAACTAATTCAGGGTCAAGGCCACTCCCTGTTTCAGCCATGACAAAATCTGTATTTGTCAGGTCGCCGTCACCATCTGGGTCAACTTCCGGCACCCATCGCTGCTGGGCCCGGTACCAACCCTGAACCTTGAATTCACCTACACCCTCACACAAAAGCATGTGGATTGAATCTGGATCTGCTGGATTGACCACGGCACCAATACGCATGTCTTCTTCAACATCGGTAGATACTCCAATGCCGCTTATCACAGACAGCATCTCTGCCTTCTGAACCAGAGTGAAGCTAAATTTCCATTCCTCCAACGAAAGTTTGTCATACTCGTACCAGTTATTCCACCGATCCCATTGTTCAACAGTAAAGCTATTAGGATCGAAGAATGCCGGTAGGTTCGGATCTGCTGTCATTATGTGCTGCGTTCTGGCAAGAATCCTCTTTTCCGGGGATTGAAGAGAAGATGCGACTCCACCACTTTTGGCAAGCATGTAACTGATTCTCGCGATGTTACCACGGATAATAGGATTGGCTTTGTAGGACTGAAAATCGCCATCCGCAAAGAACACTATGCGATCGAATCGCTCATACGCATTGGGATCACTCGGGCTGGTATTAGGTCCTTGCTTTGCCACCCAAGTAATGAATATCTCCCCATCCTTGCGGAGGCCCTTGAAATCGGCATTAAGCTGGGTCGTGATAGCCCGCAACTTTTGCATAATTTCCGCATTTGCAATGGCAAACCGCTGCGAATCTATACTGACTCTGAAAATAACGCCGGCAAATGACAGAACTAACGCAAGAATACCAATAGACACCACAAGCTCAATGAGTGTAAAGCCTCTGCTTCGTAACTCAAAGCTTGTGACCTGTGGCTTGTAAGACATAGATTGTATTTTGTGTTCCTTCATCTATATATTTTGAGCAATTAAAATCTGATTAACTTTTGGTATACAGCTACACAGGGATTTCCACCCCCACTAATTGGTGGCGGAACCGCCCACACCCAGCCATCTGTCGGCGGACTTATAGCTCCTCCCTGCCACGGCCTGTCAAGTATAATTATGTCGGGCTGATCCGGCTTCCGCTCCAATACTCGATACGTCTGGCCCGTCTGATTGTCCGCTATCGTATAACCATCATTGATGAAACCCCTCTCATCGACATTATCCGTCGGGACAGCGTCTTTTATCTGAAGCTCACTAGGACCATGTAACGCTGGGTCCTGCACAACATTGACGAGAATCGGTCGGGGAAACGAAATATGCTCAAGTTCAGGAAAACCTTCTTCGCCCTGCCTTGACCAGTATTTTGTATTGGCACCTGCCCTTCTGCTGATAAAAACTGTCACCTGCACAAGTCTGCCGTCCACACTGACCCTCCTACAAAGAGCAGCCCAACAGTACTGTTTGTGCGACATCGGCGCAATCGTAGAAGGGTACATAAGCTCTTCGCCGGTGATGGATGTCAGCGTACTAAAGGCTGTGAGTTGATCGGTTACTAACAACAGGCTGTTGACGTCAAGGCCATACAATCTTATCTTCGCGAAGGCTTCATCGGCTGCAACGGCTGCTATCGTTCGTTCTGTGCCAAGTGTAGTAAAGTAAATCCCAGCAAGGAATGTACCGCCTACAAAAAGCATTCCGATAGCTAAGGTTGCCACCGCTAGCAGAACTTCGGTAAGAGAAAAACCTGTATGTCGCGATTGCTTTGCCATAGGATTATGAATCAGGCGAAATCACTGTACCCGTGTAAGAGTTGATATAAATCGTTTCCGGAACAAGCCTGGCCAAATATCCTGACCATGCCGTTCCCGCTTTATATGCCTGTTTGAATTTTATTTTCTCATATACGATCAAGCTGGTGCGACTATTTTCTTCACTGAAGCCCAAAGCCGGATAGTCATCCTGTACAAACATGCCAACGGGATTGATACTGTCAGTGATCTTTGTCAGGGTATTAAAAATAGCATCTCTGCTCAGCTCAGATGTTTCCGTTCCTTCCGTCCTGCCATCCCTGTTTCTTACCCGGACAGGATGCACTACCAGTTTTCCGGACGGGGAAAAAATAATTGAGAACGTTGTCGTATCCCGAATCACACTTTCGTTGAGACTACCGATCTCAGCATCGCTGTCAATAATGCCATCACCTGAAGGAAAAAGACCGGGATCATACTGAAAGTCCATAACTCCCACCGAATCGGGAAGTTTAACGGGCTTTAGACCATCAACGGCTCGAAAGCCATTTGTGATATTGCCTATCTTTCTTCGCTCCTCGTGCACGATATAAATCATATATTGAACGGCATCGAGATACGCAGGATCGCCAGGATCGTGCGCCTTTTGGAATCTTATGCCTGCATATCGCCGTTCCTTTATGGCGATTGCGCGAGCTGAAGTCAGCGCAGCGCTTATCATAGTCTTTGCACCACTTTGCGTCTCGAACGAGTTGAAGAATGCCCGCACTGCTGGCATCCCCAAGAAAACCAGCATCGTAATGGTTGCAATGACAACCATCATTTCAATAAGCGTCAGACCAAATTTAGTTCGTTGTTCGGTGTTCATGGTTCGTTGTTCTGTCTTCCGTCTTCTGTCTTCCGTCTTCCGTCTTCTGTTATCTGTTCCTTATGTCATCAGCCGTGCCAAATATCCTATCCGGCCCAGCCGATATCAGCTCGGGAAAGCTATCATCAGCAGCATAAATGTAGTCCAACACCCTCCTTCTTTCTTTATCCTTAATCCACCAAGAATCATATATCTCCGGCATTGCAGGTACAACGCCAGAGTCGAAGTAGTCATGCACAAATGAACTGTCAATATTCTCCAGTATTCTCCGACACTCGGGTATAGATCGAAGCTCTCTATAAAGATATTCCGAGTGCGCAGACGCGTTGGAAAAATCCCTTTCCGGCTGCTCAGGAAAATAACCTTTGAAGTCACGATACTCTTGCAGTGCAGCTTCCAGCAGGGCAAAAAGCTGCGTCAGTCCCCTTTCCCTGGATTGCGTTTCGATATGCATTCCAACAGCGACAACAATCGCAGCTAAAACTGTAATCACAGCCAAAACAGCGAGCATCTCGACAAGTGTCAACGCGTAGCCACAATTGTCCCCGTAATTTTTCATGGCTTTTACTTGCTCAAATGAAGTGTGGACGGGCGCCTCAGTTTCCGAAGTTGCAGATATCGTCGCTCGTGCCGTAAAGACCATCCGCCCCCGCTGAAATCAATATGTAAGAATCAGGTCTATAAGGCCATGCTATCGCCTGCACCTTCGGGTCCCTGATAAATTCATAGAAGGCGTCGATATCTTCAAGTCTGTGCTGTAAACGATAGCCGATAGGTTTCTTCCAATCTGCCAGCCGTTTCAGACTCACTAATGGAAAATTGTCCCGAAAATTGTAAATCAAATTTTCAGGCTCCAACTCCACAGATATGTCTATGCTCCTTTTGGAACTGTCCGCCCTGTAATAGAGAACGGGAGTTCCCGGTGCAACGACTTTACCGTTGGCCAGAGTCAGCTTCGCTTGTGTAACGGGAAAAACATCACATAGTACGTATGTATTTGCTGACAGCGCACCTCCCCAACCACCCGTCGTATCACTGAACAATCCGTCTCGTACGCCAGGCCTGCTGTAACCGAGCCTAAAAACATTTGCAGTTGAAAGCTCCAGATAAGGACCTTTCCGCTTATCCATGTCGATGGCACTGTCAGGATTGTAAAAAAAGTAGGTACCTGGGTCCCACATACGCCCCAAAGCCCAGTACGATTCCGCATTGCTTCCGTCCGCTTGCCAGTGCGTATCTGGGTGACACCCAAGCAGGTCCCAACCAACGAGGGCCTCCGCAAGTTTCTGCGTACCGCAATAGTCCCTTGGACCGGAGGGAGCCGGAGGAGGCGCCCACCAGTTGGATGGCGGGTATTCGCCGTAATCGTTCCTAAAGGCGGCTAGCGCCAGCTCTATACTGGCAAACTGAGCCTTTTGCTTGGTCTCTCGTGCGATACGACGTACCATACTCGTAGCAGGGATAAGCAGCCCAACCAATAGTACGATTATCCCGACAACCGTCAACAACTCCACAACCGTCAATCCAGATTCTTTATGTTTCACAATCGTCCTCTTTCCCTATAAATCAGGCGTTCTTATTCCTCCTGCTCCGGTTGCTCCTGCACTAAGCTGCTACCAAGCCAGTCATCAGCAAAAATAGCATAGTCAAAAACATTGACAATGCCATTAGGATCTCCATCATCAATCCCAGACAAATTGTATCGGCTATACGGTTCTACCTCAGCTAACCAGAAATCTGCCATCAACTGCAAATCGTTCACATCCACAAAACAATCGTGGTTAAAGTCCCCTGTTAAAAGGCTGCCGCCTCCACAGTACAAAGTACACCTGATAAAATCCCAGTTTGTATAGTAGCGCTCCCACAGCATTCCACCGGCATCGCTCTTCAAACCGAGTGATAACTCGTGGAGTCCGGGTGCTCTGTATTTATCTCCAACCTCATACCTTAGATTAAGATACTCACCTCGTATATCCGAACTGGCGCTATTCGAGTCCCAGACAACATCGCTATCTATTAGTAGAACCGCCTTGAATACGTTCGGGTCCCATGGTAACCGGTCGGTATCCAGTCTCAAGTCAAAGATGATCTCATTTACATCCGACAATTCCATTTGCTGAGAGACCTTTGCTACGTCACCAGGTTCAAACGTTGCCCTCCAGGAATGAATTGTGAGGTTATAAAGACCCTCAGTCACCCAGTCCCTGAACACATAGCCTGCGAACTTATCTGCAGGGACATTGACATCCCATTCATTCGGCTCAGTCACTATAATATCAGCTATATAGCCGTCATCTTCGAAGCTGCCATTAACTATATTACAGTCTTCAGCACCACACATAATACCCGCAGCAAATAATGCCATTAAGAATACCATAAACCGCAATAGAGCTTTCATTATCACCCTCCTCGGATCACTATCAATCCAGTAACAGTCATATTCAAACTCTTCTCAAATTTCACACGTCATGCAGCTCGCCGGGTATAGGTCGACTTGCATCACTCGGTGTATTTCCACTCATAGTTGCATATATCGTCAGCGGTGCCGTATTCGCCGTCATACCCAGCAGAAATCAAGATGTAGGAATCTGCTCTGTAAGGACGCCAAGGTTTTTCAATTTTGTGACTCTTTGTATTCCTGTAGAACCTCTCAGGATCGGCAAGCAGATGTTGGTTGGCTACGCTGCCAGCACCGCCTGCTACCCATGGCTTGCCAAGCTCAAGCAGTTCTTGATTGTCCCAATAATTGTAGATATTTCCCGCATCATCAAATGGGCTTGGCGGCATGTGCTCTGCTGACGTGTCATCGTACTCATAAAGGTGCAGACTACTTGCAGTATTGGCTTTGTAGTAAAGGATGGGCATACCCGCTTTTACATTCTCAAGTTCGCGCGTGTAAACATCACAAAGAACAAAATTTTCCTTATTAAACGCGCCCAAGCCCGGGCTGGTCGATGGATACAGGTCGCCTAACCTGTAAGCATTAGCATTTTCCAGTGGTAGAAACGGCCCTCTGCGGGCAGACAAATCAGAAGAGTCATAAAGAGCTACAGTCGCACCGCTGACAGGGTCTATGAATGTCCCATCTCGTCTGAATTGAGAATTGGTGTGAAAGCCCAGCAGGTCCCAGCCCATCATCGCTTCGCAAAGTTTCATCGAACCGCAGTAGGACCTACTATCAGGGTCCATCGCGTCAGACCCTGGATAGCCATCGAACTCGTTATTGAACAGCTCCAGAGCCGCTTCGATACTATGGAATTGTGCCCGTTGTCGGACACCCTTGGCATATATCTTGACTCTGTTTAAAGCCGGCACCAAAAGGCCTATCAGAATCACAATAATACTCATCACCGTTAGAAGCTCAACGATAGTAAATGCCCTTATCTTGTTATTTTGTTTGGTCGTCGGTTCCATGTGTTTCTCCTTTTATTGGATTCATAATAACTGTTCAGTTTGTAATACTCCGGCTATGCCTGTCCGCTCAAGCTTGTTATGACCTGTATCATCGGCAAGAACACAGACAGTACTATCATCATTACCATACCACCAAGGATGATAATAATGATCGGCTCAAGCATAGACATTAGCGAAGCCACAAGAACATCGACCTGCTCATCATAGTTGTCAGCCACCTTTAAAAGCATCTTGTCGAGGTCACCGGTTTCCTCTCCCACTGCCACCATGCTGGAAATAATCAAGTCAACGGTTTTCGACTGGCGCAAAGGACCGGCAAACGTATCTCCTTGTCGGATTGAATTGTGGACATTCCCGAGCATATTGGCGAAGACCTCATTGCCGGACGTCTGTTGCGTAACGTTGATAGCATCCAAGATGGGCACACCTGCACTAATCAATGTTCCCAATGTTCTCGTCCAGCGTGTAACTGCTACCTTGCTGTTAAGCTGGCCCATAACTGGCAGCTTCAACTTGATGATATCCAGGACCAATCTGCCGGCGCGAAATTGTTTTGCTACTCTCAGCAAGAAAATAGCCCCAACAGGTACTCCCAACAGTACCGCCCAACCATAGTGGTAGGCAATCCAATTGCTGATGCCAAGCACCGCTGTCGTCACAGGATTCAATTCGCCCTGCACCATCTCCTCAAGCACCTGCTTGAACGATGGTATAACGAATTTCATCAAACCTAAGAGGATAAGAAACGCCGCACTCAACACTACAGATGGATAGACCATTGCGCTTTTAACGCGTGATTTAAGCCGCAGTGCCTTTTCTTTGAAGTCCGCCACGCGTGCCAGGATCAGATCAAGCACACCTCCAGTTTCACCAGCCGCCACCATGTTGACAAACAGCCTGTCAAAACACCTCGGATACCTGGCCATGGCTTCTGATAGTGTTGCACCTCCTTCAATGTCATCACCGACATACCCTATGATTCTCTTAAATGTCCCGGATTTCTGCTGCTCCTGGAGGATCCGCAATGAACGCAAAATAGGCAGACCCGCATCTTGGAGGGTCGAAAGTTGCCTCGCGAACTGAGTAATGTATTTTGTTTTTACTCCCCCGCCGGCACCGCGCCGACGCTTCGGTCGAATAGCAGCTTTCGCCGTCGTTTTTGCCGCCATCTTCGAACGAACCTTCGTGGGGAAATACCCCATGTTACGTATCTTGCTTATCGCTTCCTTCTCACTCAGCGCTTCAACATGATCCTTTACTTCTATCCCCTGGGAGTCCAGCGCTACATATTCAAAAACAGACATCTTTTACTACCTCACTTCAAATTAAAACTACCTCAACATTATTCATTATTGTGGAAAAACATGATATTCATTAGCCCTCTATAGATGTTTCTTTCACCACCTCGTCCAGCGTAGTAATGCCATCATAGATCGCAGCCAATCCGTTATCGCGTAGCAACCTCATCCCGGCTTTCTGAGCAGCAACACGCAAAATATTTGTCGAAGCCCGATTCATGATTAGATTTCGTATTTCTTCATTGAAGGTCATCACCTCAAAAATACCCGTCCTGCCTCTATAGCCGGTACCGTTACACCGTTCGCAGCCCCGGCCATAATAGATCTTCTTGCCCTTGATATCATCCGCACTAAGCCCTAATTTGGTTAACTGAACATCGTTCGGCTCAAACGCTGTCTTACAATTATCACATATTTTCCTAATCAAACGCTGAGCAACGATGCCTTCGACTGTAGCTGTAATCAAGAACGGCTCAACACCCAGATCTAAAAGTCGCGCTATTGAGCCAGGTGCATCGTTTGTGTGCAGAGTTGTAAACACAACATGACCGGTCAAAGATGCCTGAGCAGCAATCTCAGCGGTCTCTAAGTCACGAATCTCACCCACCAGTATTATGTCTGGGTCCTGACGCAGAATCGAACGCAAGCACCGTGCAAATGTCAATCCAATGTTCGGCTTCATCTGAACTTGTATTAGGCCATCAAGGTCGTATTCGACTGGATCTTCAGTTGTAATTATTTTCGTCTCAACGTCGTTGAGCTCGCTCAAAGCTGCGTATAGAGTGGTTGTTTTACCGCAGCCTGTAGGGCCCGTAACAATGACAATACCATTAGGCTTGCGAATAAGTTGACGCACTAATTCCTGGTCCTCGGACCTCAGCCCAAGTTTTCGCAAATCGAAAGTCACCTGACTTCGGTCAAGAACACGCAACACAACGCTTTCTCCGAACATTGTCGGCAGAACGCTGACACGCAGGTCAACGGGCTTGCCTTCAACAGTTAATGATATTCGACCATCCTGTGGCAAACGTCGCTCAGCAATATCTAAGTCCGCCATAACTTTTATTCGGGAACTAAGCGCTGCCGCTATGTACCTCGGAGGTGGAACCATCTCGTAAAGAACGCCATCGATGCGATATCGCATTTTGTACTCGTGTTCGAACGGCTCGAAATGAACGTCCGAGGCCTTATCACGTATAGCCTGCAACAACACCAGGTTAAGCAGCTTCTTAACAGGATTTGACTCAGATAGCTCCTTTAGCTCGTCAAGGTCGATACTTTGATTTCGTCCCTCAAATTCTGCTAAAAAACTATCCTCTTGAATTTCGTCTATTAACTCATTGATGTTCTCGTCTTGAGTTTCATAGTATTTTGTCATCGCCGCTTCTAACGCGTCTGTGTCTGTCACCTTTGCGTTAACCTTGAAACCCATTAAGGTACTCAGGTCGTCAGTGGCTCGAAAATTATCGGGGTTATCCAGCACTACGGTCAGCTCGTTTTGCTTTTTGTTGTATTCTATTGGAATAAGCCGATAAGTTTTAGCCATTTGCGCCGGCACCTTCTCAATCACATCTGGAGGAATCTCTATGCCCTCAATGCTTGTATATTCCATGCCTCGTTGAGCTGCCAAGGCTACCTTCAACTGTGCCTCATCAACCAGTGCAAGTTCCCGAAAAATTTCTCCAATTTTCACAGCTCCCTTCCGCTGCTTCTGAATCCTTAAGCACTCATGAACCTTATCTCTGTTTAAAAGACCAATCTTGATAAGGATTCTACCAAGAGGTCTACCTCGCAACTGTTCTATCGGAGGAAGCTCTTGCCTTAATTTGACCTTACCCATTTATCTTTCCTCAGCAATATTTCATTGAACCCAACAACACTATTATATAACAATAAGCAATTCATGCAAAAAGAATTATGAATAGGACATTTAGTTAATAGGACTATAAATTTGGTAAGAAAAATCCCTTTTTTTTACCCATTTATCTAATAACCTCCCCTGTTGCGCTCCCCTTATTCCCCCACCAAATAACCCAAGTTCAAAAATCCTTCCAGGTCACGTTCGTAACACCCTGTCATAATCCTCCAATCCCTGATCGGCCTTTTCCTTCTTCTTAGCTCCTTTTCGCCCTTCCATTCTGCCGATCTTCTCCATAGCCTTGTCTTGGAGCGATCCTGTCTGGCGGCTCTTGTCCAGCATCTCATCCAACGTTATCTTACCAGTATCGTAAAGCTGCCAGAGATGCTCATCAAGAAGCTGCATGCCAAGCTTCTTACCAGTTTGAATACTCGAATCAATTCGATACGTCTTGTTCTCTCTTATCAGGTTGGCAATAGCGGGTGTAACAACCATAAACTCATAAGCCGCGACTCTGCCTCTGCCTGAAGCCAAAGGGCAAAGAACCTGGCTCAGCACAGAAATCAGGTTGCTGCTTAGCTGAATGCGGATCTGCTCTTGTTGATCTACGGGAAAAACGTCAATCATTCTTGTAATCGTTCCAGCAGCGCTTGTTGTATGGACCGTGCTAAAAACCAGATGGCCGGTTTCTGCGGCCCTAACGGCAGATTCGATCGTTTCGAGGTCCCGCAATTCGCCAACCAAAATCACGTCAGGGTCCATTCTCAGAATGCGTCTTAATGCTTCGCCAAAGCTCGGAACATCGACACCAACTTCTCGCTGGTTAATAATAGATTTCTTGTGTGAATGATAATATTCTATGGGCTCTTCAACGGTCACAATATGGCGGTCAAAGTTTTCGTTAATATAATTTATCATACAAGCCAGTGTTGTCGTTTTTCCACATCCGGTTGGGCCTGTAACTAAAAACATACCTCGCGGTCTTCGGCACAGAGCAGCACAAATCTTTGGCAGTCCTATCTGATCAAATGTCATAATTTTCGATGGGATAAGACGCAGGACTATGGAGATATTGCCTTTTTGCCGGAAAACAGACACACGAAATCTGCCTTCGTCACCGAACGCAAAACCAAAGTCGGTTCCACCCTCTTCTTGTAGTTCCTGTTGGTTGCGATCGGGCGTGATGCTTTTCATTAGAGCCGCCGTATCATTCGGCTCAAGAACTTTGGTCTCTAAGGACCTTAGTCGGCTGTCTATTCGCAGTACCGGTGCTCGCCCAACTACAAGGTGGATGTCCGACGCCCCTTGTGTGACACAGGCGCTCAGCAATCTGTCCATATTCACCGTTGCCATATAAAAATTCCCCAAATCAAACTATCGTTTAGTCCACCAATACACCTTCTGTCTGCGTGATTCTTGCGACTTCCTCAGGTGTGGTTGTCCCATTAAATATCTTGAGCTTCCCATCCTCCATGAGTGTTCTCATACCACTTGCTTTGGCCGCTTCACGCAGTTCGCTCGTTTGTGCTTTGTTGAAGGCCAACTCTCTTACTTCACTATTTAACTCAAACATCTCGAATATACCGATGCGGCCCTTGAAACCTGTATGCTGGCAATTGCTACATCCAGCCCCCTTGGAGATTGTGTACTTTTCCAGGTCTTCAGGCGTAATATTAAGCATCCGCAGAGAATGCGGATCCGGATTTTCATCAGGCACCTTGCACTTTTTGCAGATAACTCTTATGAGCCTTTGTGCCATAATTGCCTGTATGGAGCTTGCTACAAGAAAGGGCTTGACTCCCATGTCGATCAAACGGGTAATTGCGCTCGGCGCATCATTAGTATGCAGGGTACTGAAGACCAAGTGCCCTGTTAAGGCTGCCTGGATTGCGATATCCGCTACGACGCCATCTCGAATCTCACCCACTAATATTATATTAGGAGCCTGTCGCAACATAGACCTGAGAATCCTGTCAAATGTCAACCCGATTTCTTCCTTGACTTGACACTGATTCATGCCATCAAAGTTGTACTCCACAGGATCCTCAGCCGTGACAATTTTCTTGTCCGGTTTGTTAAGCTCCTGTAGTGCTGCGTACAATGTTGTGGTTTTTCCGCTACCAGTCGGCCCCGTGACAAGAAAGATACCGTTAGGCCTTTTGATTATCTGTTGGAAATGTTCATAATTGTCTTGCTCGAAGCCGAGCGACTCAATACCGACATTAACTGCGTCTCGACGCAAGATTCTTAGAACCACACTCTCGCCGTGATTGCCGGGTAGTGCTGAGACACGAAAATCGATGTCCTGTCCGGCTATAATGCGCTTGATACGACCGTCCTGAGGCAGTCTCTTTTCGGCAATATCCATACCGGACAAGATTTTCAATCGAGTAATCAAGGGCGCCTGCATGTTCTTGGGAATGTTGTCCTTCTCCAAACATACACCGTCAACGCGATATCTTACCCTCACTCTATCAGTCATCGGTTCAATATGTATGTCGCTGGCCCGCATGTGATAGGCATTGTCGATTATCAGATTCACCAGTCTGATTATGGGGCCCTCGCCGTCCTCCTTTCCTCCCTGCCCTATTAAAATCTCCGCTTGATGCAACGCGTCACCAACTTCAGCAAGCTCAGCAGCAGTCGCATCAATACTATGCTTGAGCCTGTCATCTTCTTCCTTCTTGATTTCGCCAGTTGAGTTCCGGATGTAAGAACTGATCTTGGAGGGGCTTGCAAGATAACACTCCAGTTCGGTATTCAACCGAAGTCGAACAGCGTCCATTGCGTCCAGGTCCAATGGATCACTGATAATCAGCCTCAACTTCCCGTTATTCATACTCAGTGGGAGAATGTTGTGCCTTTTAATAAGATCTTCGGGGATAAGTTTAGCTGCTTCAGGCGGGATGGTTATCTGATCCAGATTTGCATATTTCAAACCAAACTGTTTGGCGATTGCCTTAGTCAGGGTTTCTTCATCTATGAGGCCCGATTCGAGCAATACTTGACCCAGCCGCTTGTTGTTTTTCTTTGACGTCTTGATTGCATCGATAAGTGGCTGTTTCTCTACCAATCCAGCTTTGTAGAGTATTTCACCCAAATGTCTGCGATCTTTAGCCATACATGCCTCCTGCTTTGAAAACCCCGACGAACTATTATTATAATCATTCCGAAGCTTTAAGTCAAATCTACAGTTTTAATCGGATCATATTCAGAGCCGTATACGCCGCCCGAAGCCTTATGAACTCTCTATTGTGGCTGAAGATATAACGCATAGTCTCGCAGTTGTTATCGGAGTCAACACTGATATATACCAAACCGACTGGCTTTTGTTCGCTTGCCCCAGTTGGTCCGGCTATGCCGGTTATAGCAATGGCAAAATCTGCGCCGGCTTTTTTCCTCGCACCTTCCGCCATAGCAACAGCAACCTGTTCACTAACAGCACCATACCTTTCTATTAACTCGTTAGGCACACCAAGCTCAGTAGTCTTAGCCTGATCACTGTAGGTAATCCATCCATACGTAAAGTATCTGCTTGCGCCGGGCGTATCAGTGATGAGTTTCGCTAACATCCCACCTGTGCAGGATTCAGCCACCGCTACGGTTTTCCTTTGTTCAGCCAACTTCAGGCCAACTACCTCAGCGAGGCTCTGGTCGTCTGTTCCAAAAACAAGCTCGCCCAGGATATGTCGCAGTGATTCCTCGTCACGTTCGACCAGTTTTCGAGCCTCAGCTTCGGATTGGGCGATGGCAACGATGCTGAGCGTAATAACGCCATGTCCAGCAGTGCAGTTGATTAACGGATTTCGGCCACGCTGCATCATTGACCCGAGCATTTCAGCAATATCTGACTCACCTGCTCCAAAGCACCTGAGCTTTCTGATCACGATGGCCTGTCGGCCACTGAGTTGCTGCAACTCGGGAACAATGTTGTCTCGGTACATCTGTCGCATTTCGAATGGAACGCCAGGCAAAGCAAAAAGAAGTTTCCCTTTGTTCTCCGTCCTAAATCCGGGTGCAGTGCCGAAAGTGTTTTCAATAGCCTTGGCACCATCAGGTATATATGCCTGAATTTTATTACTTGCAGGCATCTTTCGACTTCGTGCCGCGAAGAATCCCTCGATCCGCTGGAGAAGCTCGAGTTGCATTTCCAACTTTGTACCGAGGAATTCTGCAAACCCCTGGCGTGTAAGGTCATCATCCGTAGGCCCGAGTCCACCCGCAGCTAAAATTATGTCAGCATCAGCAGTCGCCAGGCTAAGCGTCTTTGCAATTGCCTTAATATCGTCCGGAACACAGTAAGTGCTGATAACTGGAATCCCCAGAGAAAGTAATTCTTGCGCTAAGAACGCTGTATTTGTATCGATGATTTGACCGCTAACAACCTCGTTGCCGATGATAACGATACTTGCTTTTTTCATAAGCGCGGATTTTAATTATAGGACCACCCGGAAACAAGAAAAAAACGCTTGGTGTCATTCCCAGCGCTGGCGTGAATCCATAATATCAAATTTCAAAAATAAAAATTGTGGAGTCCCGTTGGGACAACTTCCTAAATTTTGCTTTTTGCATTTTAACTTTTACATTTCTCTGTGCACTGTCCCACAGTCATATAATGTGAGCTTTAGCCCACCTAACAAAGCTCATCTTCAACAGGCGATATACGAGTTACGAACGACGAGCGACGATAGGTTTTAGCCCATCCTGTGAAACTAATTCCTCACCGCCAACCGCCGTTCTACGCTTGCTTGAGGATGTCGGCAGCCTTTACGGCATCTGCGGAACTGTCTAGGCCGATGTAGAGGATGAACCTTGCCCCGATCACAGCCACCGAGAGTCCTCGAAGATTGATCCCCGCTGCGGCGAGCTTTTCCGTTATTTCGGCTGCGACGCCAGGTCTGTTATCTCCCTCGACGCGTACTGACTGGACGCTTTTCGTGACGTTAAAGCCTAACTCCGCAGCCGCGGCGACCTCTCTATCACCACGTAGGGGTGTGACAAACACGACCCCCGTGCCGGGCTTTTCCGCCGCTCGCCTCGCGATGATGAAATCAAGGTCAGCACCGGCCTCCTGCAACCCGGTGAGCAGATGCGATAAGCCACCGACTTCGTCTCTAATACTTGCGGCCCACACATTCACACGTTCGACAATCAAGTCCATAATACTATTCTCCTCTTGGGTTAACGGTTATTGCCAAATTACCTGCCATTCCAATCTGCACTACTGCGTAAAAACACTTATTTCATAAAGGCGGATTCTAATCTCAGCCGCAGGCCAAAACAAGGGAAAATAGCTTGCTGTCATTGATGAAATGCTGGTTAGTTGGATCTGTTGGTTATTTGTTTTTATGGCACTTTATAAAACCAGTTTCCTTTTGAATCCTTATAAGCATAGCCATCTGCACCACGACAGTAATCTGGAACGAGATTGAAATACAAATGAATGTCTTCCCTATGCGGATTTTTCAAAATGGGCTTTATACTTTTCAGGTATACAAGAGACATATTATATCTTCTTATTCGCTTCACATCCCTTCCCAGAGCAATTAACTTGGATCTTGGATTTCGGAAATCATTCCATTCGTTTATCAATTTTATATGGCATTTATAAAATCTTAATCCGAAATACGATGCACCTATGAAAATAAATATGCAAATTAATATAATGGTTATCTTTTCTCTCTTTTTCATTTTTTAGACAATTAATGGAAATCTCAGCCTTGTAGGATGGGCTTTAGCCCAACTTACTAAACTTGCCTTTTTCATAAAGGCAGATTTTAATCTTGGGTCCAGCCAGCAACAAGGACAAAACGTTTGGTGTCATTCCCCGCGATGGGATGAACTCCAGCAGGAATCCTGTTTAGCCCCGCAATTTATTGCGGGGTCTTTTTCATATTTATTTGGGGGTCTTCTTTAGATTTATGGCGGCGTCATTCCGTACTTGCTTTCCCTCGAATGTTTACCAGCCTTCTATGTGACTGGTCGTAGTCGGGGGATACGGAATCCAAAAATATTTAGCCCGCCGATTTACTCGGCGGGTTTCGCTTAGCCCCCAGGCCTGTCCTGGGGGGTTCTCTTATACCTTTCACGCACCCCTTACACCGCAGGGGATTTTGTTTAGCTGTCGTCGGCACGACGCCGCAATCTCAAAAATAATCAATAATCATTGGAAAAGGTCATCCCGACCGGAGTGGAGGGACCTATTGAAAAAATGTCATTGCGTGGAGCACTGATTTATCGGGACGATGAAGCAATCTCCGATTTGCATTTTAATAATCAATCTCAATAAAAAAACTCATACGTAAAACGCGTAGCTCTCCGCAAGGAGTCCATAGGACTACCACAGGTACGCGCTTTACGTATGCCATATTACTATGTTGAAAGGTTATAAAAATTGTCATTCCTTCGCGCTGCTCAGGACGGTATCTGAATGGATCGCAGCTTTCGGCAGGACCGCTGGAGCGATTTGTTAGAATATGTCTTTGTTTTTCACCATAATTTTGGAAATACAGCCCATACTTTTGATTTATATTCAAAATATTCATCACCAA
>CAZFLY010000024.1:0-39416 GCA_964519995.1 uncultured Pirellulales bacterium
TTGTTTTTTAATTTGTTGGCGACGAATTATGGAGTTTTGTTAGAGTGCCTTAGTAACTTGGCTGGTATCCCAGTTCCCCCCAGACAGCTTTCTGCACCTTATGCAAATCGATATTGCCCGGCTGTGTAGTTTCACGATCGTCCCAAGTAGTCTTTGCGGTACGCCTGTCCATCCATTTCCAGTATTCACTGTGTCCATCCGCGAAACTGAAGGTCGTACCATTGCTGTGCAGCTTCGGAGGAGGGTCATACCATGCTTCCATCGAATACAAAACACCCCAAGTGCCAGGAGTCACTGGGTCTTCACCAAGAAAGACCATCCTCTCAGATGACCTGCGAATCTGATTCCTATTCGTTATTTTCAGTTCTGGAGTATAGGAATCCCAACCACAATAGCCATTCATCGAATCAACTATGGTGTAAGTTAGTCTCCTTTGCCGAGCACTATTTGGGCACTTGTAAAGTTTTAGATCTTTACAATAAGACCACAATTGTCCTTTTTTGATAGCATCTTCCCATTCCGGAATGGTACTATCAGAGCCGTTGGTGGGCCATTGCACCCACCAAGTAGTCACGGATAGAGTGCCTGGATAACTTACATCACTGTTTACGATCTTGCCATCATAGTCATCTGCATACAACATCCAAGAAAGTGTTAGCTGCTTGAGATTGTTGAGACAAATCGCACGTTTGCCTTGCTCTCTGGCTCGATTTAAAGCCGGCATTAATATCGCCATTAATATAGCTATAATGGCGATAACCACTAAAAGCTCAATTAAAGTAAACCCCCTCTGAGGTTTATTATCTATCCAGTTAGAAATCCTACAGCCAAGCAAGATTAAATCTCTGCGCTTGTGAGAATTAGCTTTGTTTTTTCCCGTCATAATTTTAAACTCTAATTATGAGGATGCAGAAAAAGTTAAACTTGTTCCTTTTATTTCTCCACCCCAAATTTGTAAAAATAAGTTATATCAGAAATTTGGCTGATTTACAATACCGATTATCACAAACTTAGGGATTATGACTTTGCATCAGCAATTAACGATCGGCCTGATAAGCCCTTCACCAGGCGTTTGCACAGGGGTACACTCAATTAATGTAGCAGCAATAGGATTTCCGTCAGGGTCCACAATAGCGGCGCGAAGCGGCTAACAAGTCGCTTGTTTCGTTTAGGTTTAGCGCAAGAGCTACACGTGCCTGTAAACATCCCAGCCCATGTAGTTGCCCAGGGCCTCGGCAATAGCGTCAGCCGTTTCAGACATGTTCACTGCCACGTGATGTTCAAAACCCATCGTGCAAACGTAAGCCATCAGTGCCTGCAGATTTTCTATCTGCATCACGCCATATCCACCGAATGTGTCGAGCTTGTCGTCTGTGAACCTGCCTTCGCCGACATAGGCGCTCAGGATGCCATCTATATCGTCGGTGGTCGTTCTGCAAAACGTGGTCGGGCTCGATTTGATGCGCCCGACTATTGTACCGTACGTGTTTTCCCTGCCGACGGAACCGGCAATAATCTCTTGGAAGTCCATTTTGTCGCTTTTGAAGAAAGATTTCGGCAGGTTGCTGCAGTGGAACAGCACACACTTGTCCGGGTCATCCGCAAAGTTGTTATTCCAATCCATCAATGCGCTTGGAGTGCCGCTGGCCAACTGAAGGATGTACATACCCAAGAGGCCCATGATGTCAACTTCACAAGCACTTGGTAAAAGAGACTCACTCATCATGCTCATAAGCGTACACGGTACAATTCCAAAGAACTCCTCAAGGGCAGTCCAGCACTGAATAGCCGTACCTACCAACTCGTTTTCCTTGATCCATCTGTCAACGACATAGCCAAACTTGGCCATCTTCAAAAGGCTTTCCTGTGGAATGCCTTTCGTAGCAGTGTAGCCCTTAATGGAATTTAGTTTGTTTTTTACACCTCGATCATTATCACCAACTCGGTCAACTCTGCCAAATATCTCGTACAAATCGATAGGCTCTACAGCGATGCCCGCGAATTCCAGAATCTTCTCACTATAGCGAACCGTATTGAAAGCAGCCGGCCTTGAACCAATTGCGCCAAAGCGTACGTTCTCAAGGCCCCTGACAACCCGGCAAATGGCTGCAAATTGATCAATTTCTTCCTTGAACTCAGCCGATTTAACTTTGACCGTATGTGAGTTAGTCAATGTGAATGGTATCCCAGCTTGTTTTAGGTTGTTACATACGCTGATCTTGCCACAAAACGAATCCCGCCTTCTACCTATCGCCATTCTGTCCGGATCATCGGGCTCGGCCTGAATGAGTATAGGCACGTTCAGACCGCTGCGTTTGATCGCCTCAGCGGCACCTCTCTCATCACCAAAGTTTGGAAGGGTAACGATGATGCCGTCAATTTTATCTGCATGGCAAGCAAACAGCTCTGCGCATTTCTTCGCGTCCTCGAAAGTCTCAACTGCACCGTACTTGGTCTGCCCCACCGGTAAAGCTACGGCACCATAACCGTTCTTCTTCAAAACACTAAGAATGTCTTTACGCCCCTCCTTTGCCAGCACGTCCGGAAAGAATCCACGATTACCAATGATTACTCCAAAGTTTATCTTTGACATTTTATTTCTCCTCTATTTTTGACCGTAATAGGCGTTCTTGCCATGTTTCCGCAAATAGTGCTTATCTAATAGCGACTGCGGTATCTCATCCTGCTGGGGATTGATTTGAAGCGTTCCCAAAGCCATTTGTGTTACATGCTCCAATACCACGGCGTTCCTGACAGCATCATGCCCATCACAACCCCAGGTGAACGGCCCATGGTTAGCCACAAGAACAGCCGGTATCTGCATAGGGTCTATGCCCTCAAACCTTCTTACTATAACCTTACCCGTGTTAAGCTCATAATCTTTTTTTATTTCCTGCGGTGTCATGATCCGCGTGACCGGAATCGGGCCGTTGAAATGGTCCGCATGTGTTGTGCCTAAACAGGGGATTTCTTTGCAGGCTTGGGCCCACATTGTCGCATAACACGAATGGGTGTGACAAATGCCACCAATGCCTTCAAAATTGCGATATAGCTCAAGATGCGTAGCTGTATCAGATGACGACCTAAATTCGCCGTCAACGATATTTCCGTCGAGGTCCAAAACAACGATCTTGTCCGCTGTTAGCTCATCGTAGTCCACGCCGCTGGGTTTAATGGCTACAATCCCGGCTTGGCGATCGATCTCACTAACATTGCCCCAGGTAAAAACAATTAGTTTGTGCTCGACCAGCTCAAGGTTGGCTTTGCACACTCGCTCTTTTAGTTGCTCATGCATTATTATGCGTTCGCTTTTTCTTTAATATCAAGCAGGTCTTTCATCACGTTGTAAAGATTTTCTGTGTGGTCTTTAACGCCGAAACTATCATGGAGCTGTTTGTAGAGCTTGTAGAGCTGCTTGTAAACCTTAACGTTTTCCGGAATGGGCTTAAATGTTTTATCCTTTACGCCGCACATCGTCGCTTGCGCATCGGTAAAACTGTCGTATCCACCTGCAAACTTACCGGCGGCTACCGCTCCAGCAATTGACGAACCCAGAGCACACGTCTGGGCAGACCTCGAAATCTTCATTTCCCGGCCGGTAACATCAGCATAAATCTGCATAAGTAGAGGATTCTTTTCAGCGATTCCGCCACAATTTATTACTTCTGAGACTTCGACACCATATTCTTCAAACCTGTTGATAATGGTAAGGGCACCGAAAGCGGTTGCCTCAATTAACGCTCGGTATATTTCTTCCGGTCTTGTATGGAGTGTCTGGCCTAAGAGAAGACCGGTAAGCCGTTGGTCAACTAAAATTGTGCGATTGCCATTATTCCAGTCAAGGGCTAACAGACCTGATTGTCCCGGCTTGAGCTTCGCTGCCTTTTTGGTAAGGGCTTCGTGAGAGCCTGTTTTTTCACCACCTGGCTGAATGTAGTTAACAAACCAGTTGAAGATGTCCCCTACGGCGGACTGACCGGCTTCCAGGCCGAAATAACCCGGCAGTATTGATCCATTAACGATTCCGCAAATGCCGGGAATATCAGGCAAGTCCTGGCTGGTCGGGGCTACAACCATGTCACAGGTGCTAGTCCCGATGATTTTGACGAGCACACCTTCTTTGATACCTGCTCCGACAGCACCCAGATGAGCATCAAACGCACCCATTGCTACGGGTATGCCTACGGGAAGGCTGAGCTTCTGTGCCCATTGCTCAGTAAGCTTTCCAGCAGGTTTATCTACAGCATAAGTCTTCTCGCTGAGTGTTGCACGAAGCTTGGCGAGTTTAGGATCGAGCTTACCCAAAAATTCAGCGTCCGGATAGCCATCCCAGTCATCGTTGAACATCGCCTTGTGGCCGGCGGCACAACGACACCTCAGGAGCTTATCCAGCGAATCCGTACCAGTCAGCACTGCAGGTATCCAATCGGCATGTTCAATCCATGTATAAGCAGCATCGAAAACCTTTGGATCTACACGAAGGCAGTGCAGGATTTTACTGAAGAACCATTCAGACGAGTATATGCCCCCACACTTTGTTAAATACTGGGGACGCTCTTTTTTGGCAAGCTCAGTAATCTCTGCTGCCTCAGCATAGCCAGTGTGGTCTTTCCAGAGCCACGCCATTGCGTTTGGATTGTCTTTGAATTCACTCAGCAGCCCTAATGGAGTGCCGTTCCTGTCCACGGGTAGTGGAGTAGAGCCTGTTGTATCCACGCCGATACCAATAACTTGGCTGGGATTAAATGAAGATTCGGTCTTCTTCGCCTGTACAATAGCATCCATGACCGCAACTTCCAGACCCTTGAGATAGTCGCCGGGGTTCTGGCGAGCCATGTTGTGGTCCGATGGGTCTAATATAATACCCGCCTCGCCGGTTTCATATTCGTGGACAGCTGTGCCAAGCTCGTTTCCATTATTGACGTCCACAATCACACAACGTACAGAATTAGTTCCATAATCAAGACCGATTGTAAAAGCCATACTTCGTCCCTCTGCTATCCAGTACTAATTGAATCCGTTTTTGTGAATCCCACAATAAATTGCGGGGCTAAATATATTTTATTTAGCCCCACGTTCCACGTGGAGTCTTTTACCGCCTCGGCGGCCTCACGGTTAACCTCTGAAATAGAGATAGATTGCCACAATAATCACCATGAGAAGAACTGAGAGAATCACTTCTATGGATGACCAACTTGCTCGTGATTTCTGGCGGTCCTCTTTGGTAACAGTACCATACGTTAGGCCTTTGATCTTTTCGTATGAGGGAGCTTTGGTAAGGTAGCTCACAGCGATCATCACAACTACGCACACCACAAAGATAAGCAGGCTGTAATACTGGAAGAAGACATTGTTCATTATCCAGAGAAAAGTGCCTTCTGTGTACGAGAAATCGCTCATGAGCTTGACTGGTGTGTCGATCACCAACCGTACTAGGCCCATAGCGAATCCAACAACCAGAGCGGCTAAACACCCCTTGCTGTTAAGACGTTTCATAAACACACCAAAAAAGAAAACAACGAAAATCGGTGGAGCTAGATACGACTGCACCCCCTGAAGGTAGTCGTAAAGCCCTTTGCCTCCGCGGATCACGGGAATCCAAAACAGCCCGATCAGCACCATAACGGTTGTTGCGATGCGTCCCATCCACACTAACTGGTGTTGCGAGGCTTTCGGTCGTAATTTGCTATAGAAATCCATTGTAAACAGGGTGGAAGAGGCATTGAAGACCCCAGCCAGAGAACTCATGAGTGCCGCGAGCAACCCAGCAACAACGATACCTCGCACGCCGACGGGAAGTATTGTCGCTACGAGCATTGGAAATGCTTTCTGGCTCTCGTCGCGAATCAATTGGCCTTGCGAATCGAACATGGTTTGTTGAATTGCCTCCACCCGGCCACTCTTGGCCAGTGCGAAACAGATCATACCTGGAATTATGAAAATGAACACCGGCAGTAGTTTCAGAAAAGAAGCCCAAATGGAGCCTCTGCGTGCCGTGCGTTCATCCGGTGCTCCTAACGCACGCTGCACAATATACTGATCCGTGCACCAATACCACAAGCCGATAACTGGAGCACAAAAGAGCATACCCAACCAGGGATAGTTGTCATTGAAGTACCAGGCCATACGGCCAGATTCTCTCACCGGTGCCCAGGTGCCGGCAATATTGTCGGGGACAAGCGGTTTCCACAGGTTAAACATCTCCGAACCGCAAATCTCGCGCAACTGGTCCCAGCCACCCAAGGCACGCAGGCCAAAGATCGTTACTACGATCGAGCCAAAAATCAGAACAATTGTCTGCAAGGCCTCGGTATATGCGACAGCACGAAGTCCTCCGAGGATTGTGTAGATTCCGGTCAGGACAATTACGAGGATTGAGCCGACCCAGAAACTGTCAAGACCCATAAAAGTAATATCCGGCAACAGAACGCTAAAGACTATACCACCAGCGAATATGCCGACTGCAATTTTGGTCAAGATGTAGGCTACGAGGGAGATGATCGAGAGGACCCAGCGCGCGGTCGGAGAAAACCGCCTTTCCAAAAACTCAGGCATTGTAAAGACCTTTGAGCGCATATAGAAAGGAACCATCACCCATCCGAGCACAAGCAGACACCAGGCGTGCAATTCATAGTGTGCCATGGCTACACCATCTGTGGCGCCTGATCCGGCAAGGCCGACCAGGTGCTCTGAGCCAATATTTGAGGCGAAAATTGATGCTCCGACGATAAACCATCCCAGATTGCGTCCCGCCAGAAAATAGTCGTCGGCCGTGTCTCTACCTTTAAGGATTACCCACCAAGCGAGGCCCAAAAGAATACCGAAATATGCGGCGATAACAATCCAATCCGGTGTCCCTAGTGAGGTTTGTGCCATTAGTACTTGCATAGATTTCCCCTTCACAAAGTGCTCATAGAATTGTTTTAGTTTTGCTTACCTGAAATATGGAGTTTCTACTCATTGAGTCGTAATTAAAAGGCTATTTTGCCGATAATTGGTAGATCATGGTCGTTTTGGCCAATATCCCTGACCCACTTTGCCCAGTGCGCAAGAAGCACCAGTCAAGACAATTAACTTGGGGCACAACAAAAACTCTAACATCGCCGGTAAGACCTAACTGCGTATTCAACCAATTTGTGGGGTATTCTACAGGTATAAGCAAGTCATTTCAAGCAAGATATCCCCAACGATTATCAATTTGGGAACAGAGTGTATATAAAGCAGATTTCTTTTATAAATGAACATTGTACACCCAAGAATAACGATACGTAAAGGCTCTATTTCTAGCAAATTTAGAATCTACTATTGAGATTAGCGCTGGCCTTGGAAAGAGTCAGGCTTTTGGCAAACGCTCACTTTCCAATGCAACATCAGGAAAAAACATATTGATAGGCACTCTATACTATTGAATAATGAGTCACATGAATGGTCAAATGAGAAAAGTACTGCCTGCCGTCATGCTTAGTCTTTGCATGTTATGCTCAGCCGAGGCAGATCTGGCAGGGCGTATTGACCATATCATAAACTTACAGAAGGGTGTTAAATTTTCCGCTCATATCATCGAGGCTAATTCCGGAAAGACGGTATACGATTACAGAGCTACGAAGGCTTTAATTCCCGCCTCCAACATGAAGATAATTGTCACAGCAGCAGCCCTGCAATATTTGAGTCCGTCCTTCAGGTACATAACAAAGGTCGGATTATGTGAAGACACACTTGTAATAATTGGCAGTGGTGACCCGCTGCTGGGAAATAAGTCAACCGATATGAAATACAACCGCCAGCCTTGCTGGATATTTGAGGATATTGCAACCAAGCTGAAACGCCTTGGTGTAGAAACCATTAAGGACATCATTGTTGACAGTAGCATATTTGACGACCAACGTGTTCATCCAAACTGGCCCAGAGACGAGTTAAATAGATGGTATGCCTGCGAAGTCAGCGGACTTAATTTCATCGGCAACTGCATTACAATAACCGCGGAAAATAACGCTGGAGATATTAACATAACTATTGAGCCGGCAACGAGTTATGTGCGATTAACAAATCGAGTCTCTCCTATATCGAAGGGTAAAAGTTCAATAGGCGCCTATCGGAAAACCAAGCCTAACAGCATCACTATTCGGGGTAAATGCAAAGACAGGGTCGGTCCATTTGATGTTGCAATTGAAAAACCCGCCATGTACTTCGGGTTTCTATTAGCAGAAAAATTGTCCATCGTTGGTATTAACACCCGGGGTAAGCTCATTGAGAAGGCACTCACCCCAGAGTGCGATTTCAGGTTGTTGACAGAATACAGCACTTCGATAGCGGACTGTCTCGAACGGTGCAACAAGGACAGTCTTGGGCTGGCAGCAGAAGCACTACTTAAGACAATTGGTGCCCACCGTCAGCCGAGCAGAAAGGGAGGTAGTTGGGCTGCAGGTAGCGAAGTGATCAGCCAGTATCTAATGAATCTGGACATCGACCAGAGCCAGTTCTACATCGACGATGGCAGTGGGCTAAGCAGAGAAAACAGACTCAGTGCAAATGCCATCACAAGAACGTTATATGATATTTACAAAAGTGACTATTGGGAGATTTATGAGTCTTCGCTGTCAGTAGGGGGGGTGGATGGGACAATTGAAAAGTACTTCAAAGAAGAGAAGTATAAAGGCAATATCCTCGGCAAGACAGGATATATCACGGCTGTTAAGTCATTCTCAGGTATATGCAGTACCAACAAGGGCGATTACATATTCGCTGTCATAGCCAACAAGACCAACGGTCAAACCCGCCAAGCACTTAACGATATTGCAGCGGCAATTATCGACGAGTTTGAAGACGGAAGTTGATGAAAGGTATGTGTCTGAACTTTTTTGTCCAGCAAGCAATCAAGGCCTGAAATACACTTCGAGGTTACTTCTATAAGGTACCATTTTCCAGTCCGATTTGACGACCGCTCTGAGACGTTCTTCAAGAAACGAAAAACGCCATGGTTCCACACCGAGTATGACGGCCGATGGCGGAGACTTCCGGATTAGTTCGGCCAGCGAGTCTGGTCCAACAGTGTGTGTGACTGACTGTTCGGCTGGTGACATGAAATCAGCAAACCTATAAGCGATTGATCCAGCAGACAGTTCAGTATAGATCTTGCCACCTCCCTCCAGAACAAGCAGGGGAGCCAAGGTGAGTATACGCTTAGGCTCTTTCGTTTTTTGTACAATATCTATTGCGGCCTTGTGCTGTTTAAGCGGCACCCATCTTGCCGGCACCAATATCACAGACATCCTTGACAGCACAACAGGGCGAAACAGCACTGCTAATAGTGCACAGCTTACGATGATACCAAATGCTCTTTTGAAATGCTTACCAGAATGACTTTCATCAGCCAACCTCTTTAGAGATGCCAAGGGATAGACAAAACCAACAATTATGAAAGGAACAGGGACAGCTAAATACTGTCGCCACATTGTTGGCGGTAAAAAAGCAACTATGAAAAGCACCAGCGGCAGCAGGGTGGCAAGTATCATATTTCCCAACGGGCATACGGTCAGTTTGCGACAGTGGCGGTAAAATACAACACAAAGATAGACAGCAATCACGATAAGAACAAAATAACCAGGCTTGCTGGCATAAGTAAATAACAATCCAAGCTTGTTGTGAGCAATGCCCATATCGTGCAACCATTTGCTATTAAGCATCGGCATCCGTACTACGTTTAGAAAAAACGCTTGTGGCGTTTTCACTATGAGCCAGATCGGCCAAATCAAAACAACGGTCATCGCGAGTACGAACGGCAGAATGTTTCTGAGTCTTTCCCTTGCCGACGCTGCCGGCTGAGTCAAAAAGGCTATAAAGAACAGTAACTCCACAAGTGCCGTGGTCACCCGCATACAACTGGCCAAGGTCAGCAAAGCACCCATGGCAGCGATTCGCAAGTATTTGTATCTACAGGCAAAATCAACAGATATGAATAAAAGAAAAGACAACATTACACACAAAACGACAACATCGTGGTTCCAAGCGTAACCATTAGTATAATCGACAAGCGGATTAAATACATAAAGCAAGACGCCAGTTAATCCCAGTAGAACTCCACTTGAGGAGTACTGTGAAAAGACTCGACGATAAATTACCAGAATACAAACCATAACACCTATGTCACAAAGAACAGAAACTGCTCTGCCTGTGAACAAGTAATATTTTGTATCCATGAATTTGAATAAAACTGAATACAACAGTGGATGGTAAGGCAGTTGGGCCACGTATGAAAAATCCTTGTAGACAGTTTGACCCTGGGCCATCAGAACACCGGCAGTACAGTACATTTGCTCATCACGGCTGGCCTGCTTGGTCATGCTGTTTGCAAACAGGCAAAATGAGAGTACTAAAAGAGTAAGAGCAGTAACTACACTGAGGAATTTTTGTAACATCCGATTGCTTTCGTTCGAGTATGACTGTGTGGGCTGCTTACCATTCAGCCAATTCCCCGAATACCTCCTCAACAAGGTCTTTCATCGTTACAATGCCGAGAATTCTTTCTCGGCCAGTAGGACCGATTCTTGTAATAAGGACGATCTTAAGGTTTTCCTTTTGCATAATATTTATTGCATCGGTGAGAGTTGTATCCGCATTGAGCTTTCGGATCGGCTTTATGAAACTATGCAAGTTTGTGAACTGCTCTAATGAGCTGAGAGTTTCATAGATATTTACGAAACCAGATATGTTTGCCGATGTGCCATCAAATACCAGCAAACGCGTGTAGGCACAGCTCTTTAGTTTATTAAGCAAAACTGAACGGTCACAATTCATATCAACCATTTCAACCCCGGTAATAGGAATCATCACAGACCTTACTTGAACATGCGGGATGTTAACAACACGATGTATCATTTCAGCCTGGATGGGGCTAACGATTCCTTCCTCTCGCGTGTCCCTCAGAATCGCCTCGACCTGATGTCTTTTGGAGGCAGCTATCATCATAACTTTCGGCGGGACATAGGTTCTTGTTACTCGGGTTAAAATGCCGGAGAGAAATCTGAGTAGCGGCACTACACCGGACCAGACAAAAAGCTTGTGCGATGTGTATAGGATCAGTGAAACATATGGCATGAGTAAATCAGCTCGGTAAAAGAATACGTTTTTGGGAATCATTTCCGAGAACACGAAAAGAACCGGTGCAATCGTAATTGCGGTGAGCAAAGTGGCACTCTTAGTCCCTAACTTGTTTAGCAATATGATCGTAACAATGCTAGTTACAAAGTATTGGGCAAGGTTCATTCCAAGAAGCATAGATATAAGCTGAGCACCGCTATCGTGCATCACCTTTCCAAGTATGATGAATGACAAGCGTTTCTTTTCGATACCGAGACGCAGGCGAAGCCTGCTTAACGTGTACAGACCCGTTTCGGCGCCGGCGAAAAGGCCGGCAAGCGCAACGAAAAACACCACCGCCAATGCTAAAACTGCACTATTGATCATCAGCCTGCAATGGTTCTATGGTTAGTATTAGGCTCTTTATTCTGTGTCTCTGCACGCTCTCTACGGTAAACTTCAGGTTTCTAAGGCACGCTGAATCTCCCGGCTTTGGTATTCGACCGAGCAGAACCATAACTAATCCACCGACCGTGGCGACCCGTGTTTCTGCCGGACTTATCCCGAATACTTCGGCCCATTCACGGATAGCCAGGTTGCCTGTTAACCGATATTGAAAAGGTCCGATTTTTTCGATAGGCTCAATACCATCATCCGGTTCAGCTTCGCCGAATAACTCTTCCGCGATATCCTCCAGACTAACCGAACCCGTAATACCACCATATTCGTCAACAACTACCGCCATATCCGTTTTAGTCTTGCGGAAGAACTCTAACAAAGATTCAACCGATTTTTGTTCGGGTACAAAGTGTACCGGTTGAACGACTTTATCTAACGATGTGCCCGTTCGTAAAAGTAGCTGTCGGAGATGCACAATACCGACCACATTGTCAATCGTCCTAACATAGACCGGCAGTTTCGTCAGGTGGTGTTTGTACATGATTTCCCGGGCAGTTTGGACAGTATCTGTGACAGCACAAGCAGGCATATCTACACGCGGCCGCACAACATGACGGACTTTGAGAAATCCCAGTTCGACAACTTCCGCTAATAGTCTGTTCTCCTCATCGGAAATCAAACCGCGTTTTCTGCTGGCATCTATGAGTGATTTGAATTCACCTATCGACATAGCTTTGGTCTTCCTTACCGGCCCAAGAAACAAACGCAAAACCGGCTCTAAGATAATAAACCTGAACACAAAACCGAAAGGAGCAAAAACCTGCTGGCATAATAAAGCC
This sequence comes from uncultured Pirellulales bacterium, assembly GCA_964519995.1. Taxonomy (GTDB): domain Bacteria; phylum Planctomycetota; class Phycisphaerae; order Sedimentisphaerales; family Anaerobacaceae; genus CAZFLY01. The sequence continues at coordinate 12,315 of CAZFLY010000024.1, forward strand.
GGTAGGGCAGCAGCGATGCTCAGAGACCTTGAATTCGCGTACGCTATGGACTTGGGCAGTATTTCACCGAACAGTACTAGCACAACAAAACTAACGCCAGCAGTAATTGCCGCCGCAGTCAACCCCACTTGCTTACCAACTCTAACAATAAGCACGCTTGCAACAGCATAATACAAAACATTAACGCACATGTTTCCAAATAATAAACAATTGAGTAGCTGGCTGGGCTTTTTCAACAACTTCACAACGAGGTTTTGCAGCTTGTGCGTGGACTCCTGCAGCAGCCGAATCTGCCTGCGTGTGAGATTGAAAAACGCCGTCTCAGAACCTGAAAAAAACGCTGAGCCGGCCAGCAGCGACAGTAGCAAAACAAAGTGGCCAATATTCTGATACATCAGGGCCGACATATTAGCTACTACCTGACTGTGGTTTGGGCAGGTTTATCTTAAACACAGTTCCTTTTAAAGGCTGAGAATCGACAGAAATCCGACCATTATGAGCGTCTATTATTTTTTTGCAAAATGCAAGGCCAAGCCCGCCGGCATAGCGCTGCGATGACGTGCTTTTTTCCACCTTGGTAGTAAAAAAGGCCTCAAAAATGTTTTTTAGATGAGCCGACTCAATGCCACTACCGGTATCAGCAACTTCTATATGAATAGCTTCGTCGTCCTGCCGAGAGCGGATTTTAAGAATACCACCCTTCGGCAACATGGCATCACGCGCATTAAGAATCAGGTTCATAAGAACCTGTTGAATCTGAACAGGCACGACACGGATTACCAGGTCCTGAGGAATCTCAATCTCAACGGTTATTCCATCCTTAACAAAGTCCCGGCACAGGCCACTAAATACGTCCTTAACGAGGGTAATTAGTTGAATATCTTTTTTTTCTTGCTTCTGTCCGTTTCCCAGCGCGAGCATGCTCTCGGTAACCTTTGAGGCATGTAGGCAGGTTCGCACAGTCTTTTCCAGCGCCTTTGTAGCCAAAGATTTATCGGTAGGATTCTTAAGGGCAAGATCTGCGTAGTTGGCCAAAGGCGTAAGCAAATTGTTGATCTCGTGGGCTATCATGCAGGTGATCGAGCCTATATTGGCCAGCGGCTGCAACTTAAGATTTTGGGATTCCAGTACACTGAATCGCTGATGCTGATTAGCAAGATGTCTGTGTAGGGAACGACGCTTTTCAATAATACTTGTCAATGTTTGACTCCTGTTATAAAATTTAGTATGAATTTGTTGTACGTTATTATCTGATACAAATTGTTGAGCTACAAGTATCTATATCGACCTTTATCGCGATTTTCCTTGAATCATGATTTGTTGAAAAAAACCGGCTACATGAATTAAACGTGCCACTACGGCCTATACATATAAAAAATGGATGAACAACGTATTCTGGAAGAACTTTTAGTGCTTCTTGAGGCGAACAACATTACTGTTCGTAATGAGCCGCTCGGTGGCAGCGGTGGAGGTCTATGCACCATAAAGGGCCAACACATCTTCTTTGTGGATACGCAGGCTTCTTCGGTTGCCGTTGCAGAGATATGTGCCGAGGCCATCTGGAATCTGCTGGACATCGAGGCGATGTACCTAAAGCCGGGTGTACGTCAATTTATCGAGAATTATATTCAAAGGAGCACTTGATTATGACGGAAAAAAGTGGCTATAACGGTTGGTGATATGTATCAGGTTCTCGAAGTTTGGCACTCATATTATCGTATAAATGAGAATGGTCTGGAGGTTAATTTCATTGAGACTTAGGCAAATAAAGAATATCATTCAAAAGAGGGCTATCCCTGTGTATCGGACGTTTTGGTTAAGAATACAAGGACAGCAATCATGAAAGCTCTCGGCAAGAATAATTGATCCTTATGAGCATAGTGGGAGAAATTGGTTATGAGCCGACTGAATCCGAAGATGGAGTTAGAAAAGACACCCACAGTGCTGGTTGTTGATGATAACCAGCAAAATCTGGAACTTTTACAGGCATATCTGGAGGACGTGAATTGCAAAACAATCCCGGCACACGACGGATTAGAAGCATTGGAAATCGTAGCCAAACAACCAACTGACTTAATCTTACTTGACGTTATGATGCCGAAAATAAGCGGTTTCGAGGTATGTAAAAAACTTAAAAGCAATCCCAAAACGAGTGATATCCCTATAATTATGGTCACGGCACTTAATGAATTTAGAGATATCGAACGAGGTATTGACTCGGGTACGGATGATTTCATCAGCAAGCCTGTCAATAAACTTGAGCTTTTAACGCGCGTTAAAACTATGCTCAAACTAAAACATCTCAGTGACAAGCTCGAACGTACGCTCGCATATCTCAGTGATATAGAGAAACAGGTTCAGGTGGCAAAATCGGAACCGGAGACGCAGCAGGCACTCTAACCTGTCGTTGCTGCCAAAGCACATGCAACAAAGCCTGACTTGGCAGTGGGGGGGGTAAAAACCCGATAACCGGTCATCAGAGTCGAAACAATCCCTACAGTACACACAACTGCCCCATCTGCAGAACAAAGTAAACAGCGAACTACATAACCGTGCAGATATGTCTTAACAAACCTTTGTACTTTGTCGATATGTTCTTAAAAATTGATATAAAACAATATTATATCGAGAGCGAGGGATGAGCAAATTGCTGGAAATTCTTGGCAGGGGGGTTGCGGTTGATACAACTGAGCTGATTTGGCACTGGCTAAAAGCAATTACACCACCGAAGGATCACGAAACAGAGCAACACCATCAGCTCATTAACATCATTAACTCGCTAGGCGAAATGAAGATCGAGGCAGCTCAGGAGCAGCTAAGACTTTATCTTTTTGAAAATCCCTCCTGTACACGCGGACGCATGGCAGCAGCAGCATTATGTCTTCACCACAACCGATTAGATGAAGCAGTCGAAGAGTTAAATTCGGTCTACATGAGGCAACCCAGCAACACAATGGCTCTTTATGCGCTTGGACATTGCTACGAGCGGCTCGGCAAAGAATCTCAGGCAGTTGAGTTCTATCAAGACTGCCTGAAATTTAAGGATTATTTGCAGCCTCCGGCGCAGAGATTGGCCGCAATCTACTTCAAAAATGGAAAATTGGAACAAACCATAGACCAATATGAGCTGCTCAAGAAGCACCATCCGGACGATATGTCAACCCTTGTGTCATTAGGGTATCTATACATCGCTGGTGCCAAATATACCAAAGCCATTGAGACGTTCAACACCGCCATTCTTATACACCCTGACACCTTTATGATTGAAGATGAATACCTGGAGCAGCTTATCCGTGATGGGCAATTGTACGAGGCACTCACCTATATTGAAAGTTTGCTCGAACAGTGGCCGAATAGACCTGAACTGCTTGCCAGCCAAGCAGATATGCTGATCATATTGGGGGATACGACGGAGGCCATCTCCAAATATAAACAAGCATTGGATATTTGCCCTGACTTTCTGGAGGCGACGATAAAGCTGGGCACGCAATACCTGAAAATAGATGCTGGTCAGCTCGCTGCTGAACAATTCAACAGAGCTGTCGATATAAATGATAAAATCGTTGATGCTTATATTGGTCTTGCAACAGCCCAAAATCTTGCCGGAAGTACATCAGACGCCCTTACTACGCTGTCTCTTGCAGCCGCAATTCAACCAAACAGCTCGCTACTGTTCGCTCAGACAGCTATGCTCATATTCAAGGCCGCTCATGCCAACACTATGCATCTCTATGGATCCTACAAAGATACTCAACTATTGAAAATTATTATCGATGCCCACCGACATCAAATATCTGCTAAGCCTCGCGATCCTGCCCTATATTACAGACTCGGCGTTCTACTTATGAGTACTCCTTATTTTCAAGCAGCTACTGATTCATTTCGTTCGGCACTTGAATTAAATACTATGTACGCCAGAGCTCGAACAAAGCTTTGTATTTGCCTATTCCTAAGTGGTAGAAACAAGGAGGCTTTGGACCATCTAATTCCCCCCAAACATCTGACACCCAATACACTCCATCTTCATTATAAAATATCTCTTCTTTATTGTGATAAGGCTAAGTTTGCCTCATCGCTTTTAAATCTTCACAGACAAATGTTGAATAATCTTATCCAAACCGATACTCCCGCCAATATATATGTAGTTCTTGAAAATCTTGATTTAGTGGACACAGTATCTTCAATGTGGCAAAATCTTAACGATATTGCCAAAAATTCAGACAATATCAATATTAAGGACTAAGGCCGGGAAAGTCTATTTTGAATACTGATGATAACTGAATGAAACATAACATATCTTATAGGACGTTGGATATAGTTCAACTAAAAGCCTATCAAACCACTTATCTTACACCAAAGGAATTTTTCCTGTATGAGGAAATAGCCTCCGATAGGAAACTTCATTAGGTTTTGAAAGTCTAAAGGCCTGGGAATCGCTCTAAACGGTCTCTAAGAGCTACAGGTTCGCCCAATATCTCGAAATGCAAAATGGCCTTTCTCAGTGTGTCAAAATCTACGTAATCAGAGGCTGGGTCGAGGGAAAGCTTGATGACGGAAGATTGCGGGCGTGCAAAAGCAGGCTCAATATCAGGGGTTTTCAAAGACTCGTACTCATCGACGAGATGCGGGATCTCGCCAAGGGCGAGCTCAAGCTGGGGAATCTCCGATGGAGGCCCGGCTGCTTTGGAGAGTTGAGACTGAGGCATTCCAACTGGCTGTTTTTCTTTCGCAGGCAAATTTTCCGTAAGAGGCCTTGGCTGACGGACATTCGCACCAGCCTGTTCAGGTATGGGGCGATACTGTTTGAACGGGCGAGGCTGCCTGGCGGGAACCTGTCGGGCCTGCCGAGTGGCTTGTCTTTGAGCTCCCCTGCCATATTCGGGCCGCCTACCTGGGCCGTTGGCAGAAAGTTGCTCCTTATCCTGCTTGTTTTTCTTGGCCTTGAAGACACCACCAAGGGCCCAAAAAACGGCTACTATGACAACGATAAGTATGTTCATCCAGCTATCAACGTCATCGTTGCGTGCAGCGAGAATTAGTTGCTCAGTGATACCAATCATAACCGATTTAGGTACAAACCCCCGGTAGAACCGGGGGCTAAATGACAATAAATCTTAACCTACTCCTTTTTCTTTGGTTTTGCTATGGATTCGCGCATTTTGGTATCGGCTCCGATATTCTTCAGGCGGTAATAATCCATAATGCCGAGATTACCCTTTGTAAAGGCCTCAGCGATCGCCAGCGGTACTTTTGCCTCGTTTTCGACAACCAATGCCCTCATTTCCTGTTCTCGCGCGAATGCCATAGCCCGGCGTTTTTCTGCCTCGGCCTGCGCTCTTCGCAGATCTGCTTGGGCCTGGGCGACTTGAAGTTTGGCGCCGACATTCTCGCCTACATCAACGTCGGCAATATCGATTGATAGAATCTCGAACGCCGTCCCTGCGTCCAATCCCTTGGCAAGGACAGCCTTGGAGATATCATCGGGGTTCTCTAAAACGGATTTGTACGTTATGGCACTACCGATAGTCGTAACGATTCCTTCGCCTACTCGCGCGATAATCGTTTCTTGAGTTGCGCCGCCGATCAGTCTTTCAATATTAGCTCGAACGGTCACTCGTGCCTTTGCTTTTACCTGGATACCGTCCTGAGCAACGGCGTCAACCGTATCCCTGCCTTTCGCCGGGTCGGGGCAATCGATCACCTTGGGGTTCACACTTGTCTGGACCGCTTCGAGGATATCTCGGCCAGCCAGGTCGATTGCCGTAGCCGTCTTCAAAGTCAAATCAATGTTTGCTCTGTTGGCGGCGATTAAAGCACGCACGACGTTCGGCACTCGCCCTCCGGCTAAGAAATGGCTTTCCAAATCCTGCGTGGTTAGGCTCAGCCCTGCTTGAATCGCGGTTATTTTGCTTAGCACTATCGTCCTGATATCGACCTTTCTCAGCCACATTCCGATAAGCTCGGAGAATTTAACGTCGGCTCGGGATAGCTTAGCCTGCAACCACAACCTGAAGAATTTTAAGAACAGCAGCAGGAACACGAACGCTGCAAGGGCAACTATGACCAAAAGTGCCACTCCGACAACTTCTACGGGTTTTTGTGCTGCTAAGGTTACGTTTGTTAAGTTATGCATAGTTTTTGGCCTTTCATTTGCTTTCTTCAACTATACGAACGGTCAACTGTGTGCTCTCCACGTCAATAACCTTGACCTTTTTACGCTTATTAACATATCCGCTTTCAGCCACACATTCAACTCTTTGTCCCGAAAAATCACACATCCCCACCGGCCTTAGTGGCGTCACGACTGTGCCCACAGCGCCCAGCAGCTCTTTCAGCTCAGATGTATCTGCAATTGCGTCACCTCGCTCTCGCTCAGGAGGCGTAAGTGTTACACTCTTGCCGAATCTGGTTTTAGGAAATATTTTGTACGCGACCACCAAAAGTGACGGTATCATAACAGCGGCAACAATGACACCTATCCATCCGGCTGTGGTGCTGTGATAAAAAAATAGCACTATTCCGCCGATCAGACAGGCAAACGCACAAACGCTAATCAGGCCGCCACTTGGAACGAACACTTCAGCAAAGATCAGAGCGGCACAAGCAAAGTACAGAAAAATGGCAAAAGCGAGCCACCAACCCATCTATCACCTCTACGATTGTTCTTACGTTTTCTTTACCACGACTCTGTTGCCGTGAATTTCGATAATCTCGACTTGCGTTCCCTTTTCAAGGAATTCGGCTGTGGCAACCACGTCAACAATTGCGTCACCGAATCTTGCTTTTCCTGTTGGTCTTAACGTTGAAGTTACTTCACCGATATCACCCACATTTACAGCTACGGTTCCATTTTCCGGTGGAGCAGTCATGCTAATCTGTGCTTGTCTCCTCTGGGCCGCTGCGGTCGGCACAAGTATCAGGCCGCTAAGAAAACTCAGTCTTGGCAGATATCGGGCAAATAGAAACGCCAGGAGAACAAATCCCACAAAGCCAAATGAGAGCCCCAATACTCCGTTTAAGAATATTTGCCAGTCGATTGACGTTTCAGGCCAGGGCAGCCTATCCGGCGGATTCTTAATGAGCATACCGAAGATGCCGACCAGCATGCAGACTATACCCAGGGTCCCTGCAATACCGAAGCCGGGCAGCACAAAAATCTCAATCATCAGCAAAAGTATACCCACAGCAAATAGCGCAATTTCCACCCAGTTAGCCAGGTCCACGAGGTATTTGCTGCCGATTATGGTTGTGATACATATCAACGCCACAAGCCCCGGCAATCCTACTCCAGGTGTGCTCAGTTCGATGTATACACCCAGAAGCGCGAGCATAACAAGTACTGCCATGACAGCAGGCGAATTAAGCCATCTGACCATCTCTTCCGACCAGGTGGTCTCCAGCACCATCGGCTCACCAGCAAAAGTGACCTCGTCACGGCTTGCAAGAAATTCAAGTGCTTCGGTCAAATCCTCAACCATCGCCCTTGCTATCCCGTACTCGAAGGCCTTGGAAGCCGTCAGTGTCAGAAGTTCATCGCTACCAACAATCAGCTCCTTGTTGTCCATGTCGTAGTCATTAGGGTCTTTTGGGGGCTTGTCGCTTTCAAAGAACTCATAATCGCCTGTCTGAAGATTCCTGACGCGGTAAACCTCTGTCTGCATGGTGACCATGGCCTTTAGCAGCGGCTCAGGATAGCCGTTTGCTTCGGCGGCACGCATAAATGCTGCGCGAGTGAAGCTCTCAATTTTCTCCCGCTCGACACCTTCGAGCTTGGCGCCCATCGCGACAGGGGCACAGTCACCTATCGTTGTATTCTCCCGCATTATGATATCCTGGCAGGATACGCTTATCATTGCACCGGCGGATATTGCCTCGGTGGTTATGTATGCAACGGTGTGCGCCTTTTTGCCAATATCAAGGATAAGGTACTTAGATATATCGTCAGCCGAGTTGAGCAGGCCGCCGTATGTGCTAATTTCATAGATAAGGTATTCAGCACCGCTGTCGAGAGCAATATGAGTTCGACGCTTAATAGATTTAAATAACCCCTCATCAATCATACCTTTGCAGACAATCACCGTAGCTTTGACAGACCGTGACGAGGAAGTGATATCGCTTTGCTCGGTTGCAGGCGTCTGGTTGCCGAGCAGAAATAGGCACACTAACACAACAGGAACTAACCGAAGTGAGCTCTTCATAGAGAGAATTGTACCTCGATATTACTGCTTTGGCAATATTCTGTTAGAATCGGAATCGGTAGAAATTTTCGGCTCAACACCAGTCCACTGCAGACCGCCTATGACTGCCTGTGCGATATTGGTGAGATGGTCACCAATTTTTTCAACGTTGTCAACAAGGTCGATGAATATCAGGCCTGATTCAGGACTGCAGATAGTTTCGGTCATTCGCTGGACATGACTGCGTCGAAACTCTATTTGCATAATATTGAGATTACTTTCGTTTGCAAGTGCCGACTTGGCGGCTTCGATATCATTGTCCTTCAGTGAAGCTATGACGCGGTCGAACATCTGCTGCGCTTCCGTCCTTAGTTGGTCAGCCTCGGCCAGTGCTGAATCACTGAAGCCGATCTTCTGATCGATCTTTCGGTGGCCGATTTCGGCAATGTTGACAGCGTGGTCGCCTATGCGTTCCAAGTCGTTGACAGTGTGCAGCAGGACAGGCAATTCAATGGAGACTTCTTCCGACAGTTGCCTGCTGGATAGCTCCGACAGGTACGTGGTGATCTCGTATTGGAAGGTGTCGGTTATATCCTCCATGCTATGGGCTAAGTCGAGTTTTATTCTGTCGTTCTGGAGCAGTCCGTCAACAGCGGTCAGCATCGCCGTTTTCGCCGTTCTTGCCATGCGGACAATTTCCTGCTTTGTCTGTTCCAGCGCTATCACCGGGGTGCTGAGCAGATGCTTCTCCAGTGCAACAGGTTTCTGTGCCAGCTCTTCACGCGTTATCGGCAGAATCTTCATGACAATTGTTTCGAGCACGCCGATGATTGGCAAGAACAAAATGGTGTTAAAGACGTTGAACGTACTATGTGCAATAGCTATGTGCAGCATAATCGTGTTCTGTGTGAGTTTCAATGGTGTAATCCATTCAACAAAATCGGCAAACCATCCGAACCAAACAAGTGGGAGTATGTAGGCGACACCAATAACGTTAAATAGAGTATGGCCCATGGCCGTGCGCTTTGCGTTCCGCGATGTCCTCATCGCAGCGATTTGCGCTGTAATGGTTGTACCGATGTTATCGCCCAAGATATATGGTATCGCTACTCGCAAAACCAAATCCCAATCCGCCCCGAAAGCACCCTGAAAGGCGAGCATTTGAACCATGGCAATTGACGCGGAACTGCTCTGTAGGAGCATTGTAATAGCAGTTCCAGCAAGGACCGCCAAAAGCGGGTTGCGCCCGAGCCAGATCAAAACCTGCTGTACCTGCTGGCTTCCCTTAAGGCCGCCGAAGCCCTCCTTCATAAAATGGATGCCAAGAAACAGAACGCCAAAGCCTAACAGTATCTGCCCGATACTTCTTGCGTTTTGCCGTTTGCAGAGAATGCTCAGAAAAAAACCAACACCCAAAATAGGAAGGACGTAATTTGTTATCTTAAAGACGCCAAAAATTGAGACAAGCCACGCGGTAAATGTCGTTCCTATATTCGCTCCGAGGACGACACACAATGCCTGTTTAAGGGTCAACAGCCCTGCATTGACAAAGCCGATCGTCATAACCGTCGTAGCTGAACTCGATTGGATAAGACATGTTACGCCGGCGCCGACCAGCACCGCGATAAGTCGATGTTTCGTTAGTGAACCAAGAATGTTCTTGAGCTTCCGCCCGGCGACTTTCTTCAGGCCGTCGGACATCAAGCCCATACCGAAAAGAAATAACCCCAACCCCCCTACTGTGCCAAAGATCATCTCTTTGACCATGTTGATTCCTCATTTACACGACATCATGTACAAGCGATAACAAGCTGCGCGGCTCTTTTTTTACCTGTTTTGCAACAGGTGGTCAAGTGAGTTCTTATTGAGATAATTCCCAAGAATGATTACAGAACGCCCGTGATGTTAGCACAGCCGGCGCAGGATTTCCACGCCCTGCTGGATTTTGTCGTCGTTGGTTGCGTAGCTTATTCTAAAATGTGTGTCTTTTTCACTAAACACATTGCCCGGTATGATAAGTACATTGTTCTTGATTGCCTTTTCAACAAATTCAGTTGCCGATTTGCCCGGGGCCTTGACGAACGCATAAAACGCTCCGCCAGGCTTAATCAGCTCGAATTTGTCCTTCAATCCTTCATAGAGAAGGTCTCTTTTCTGCCGGTAGGCTTCCACAAAGTCGCTGACGTCGTAATCAAGGGCCGCCATTGCCGCTTTCTGAAAAGGCGTTGGCGCACAGACAAATGTATATTGTTGGATTTTCGTCATTTCTTCAATGACAGGCTTCAAACACTGGTGCGCCGCAGCGTAACCGAGCCGCCAGCCGGTCATCGCGTAAGACTTGCTAAAACCCCGCAGGATAAGAGCCTTGTCGTAATAGCTCGCTATGCTCGTGCACTTGCCGTCGTAGCAGAATTTCTCGTAAATCTCATCGGTTAGAACAAGCACATCTTTTTCCGCAGCAATTTCAGCCAGCGCCTTAATGCTGTCCTTTGAGTAGACCACGCCGGTCGGATTGCACGGCGAGTTGAGAATAATCAGCTTGGTTTTGTTTGTTATGGCATTGGCGATTTTCTCGACCGGCAGGCTGAATTCCGGATAGCTATCTACAAACACGCATTTTCCGCCGAGCATATTGACCATGTGCTTGTAAATTACAAAGTACGGGTCCGGTATAATTACTTCATCGTCGGGATTGACTAGCGCCAGAAAGGCAAGCAGCAGCCCCCCACTTACGCCGCTTGTCACCAGCACCACTGGATTTTCCCACTCGTCTCGGCGAAGGCCCGAGCCGTAGCTGGACCCAATCTCTTTTTTTACTAATTCACTAATCCTCTCCCTTAAAATCACGTCCCCTGCCGTTTGCGAATATTTGTTGAATCCCTCTCGAATGGCCTTTATCGCCTCATCTTTGAGTTTTTCCGGCACATCGAAGTCCGGCTGCCCTATCGAAAAATCGACCAGGTCCTTTAACTGCGCAGCTAATGCGAAAACTTTTCTTATACCGCTTGCGTCGATCTTGGCCGTTCTGTCCGCAAGAATCTTGTCCATCTTTGGCTATAATAGCTATATAATCCCAATAAGCAAAGAGAATGTGCCAGATCCAACCAAATAAGCCTTGTATCTGTGTGTTGGATGGCTAAAATTATGAATCACACGAACCGAGGGGAAAAAACTTGTGTGTAATTTTTCACTAAAATTAAGATTACAGACATGACTAGGAGAGAAAGCATGGCTCAAAAGAAAATCGAAAAAGTAACGATGCGAATCCGCGTCGGGGAGAGCGAACTCGAAGTTACGGGTCCAGCAAACTTCGTGGAAAAGAAAATCGCTGAATTCATCGAACTCAACAAAACCACGCCTCTTGGCCAACATGCTATTAGGCACCCAGCTTCTCAGCCGATTGCCGCTGAAGCACCTATCCAAAGAAGAAGAATCGCACCCGCACATTTCTTCAGGAAGTCCAGCGCACGTACAGATGTTGATCGAACACTTCTTGCTGGCTACTATCTCGAGAAGTACGAGAATTGTGAAATGTTTACGGCCGCTGACGTCAAGACTACTATACGCAGTGCTAAAATCACCCCGCCAGCGAACACCAACAATCTGATTAATGCCAACATCAGGAAGGGGCTTATGATGGCAGCTGGTGACAAGGATAACAGAAGAGCTTTTGTCCTGACATCAGACGGTGAAGACACGATAAAGGAAATGCTTCAAGAGTAGGAGATCCGACAAGTGTCAGTTTCTGCATTTGATGCATTCAAGGCCGAACTTGGCGCGCTGAAAGAGATCGTTTCAGCATACCCAAAAAAGACCCTTCGTGACGATGACTTGCGAGAGAGGTTCCGCACGCTGTTTCGTACCTGGACATTTGCCGTTCGACCAACCATAGAAGACTTTGTGCAATCTAAAAGAGATTTTCTGAAGCTACATGCTGAGATGGAATGGCTCGCAAAATTAACGTCAAAGTACAAACCTCTTACGGAATATCGCAAGCGCCTCCTCCGAGCAATTCAGCTTGCAGATAATCTGGTTCTGTATCTACCCCCGATAAAACTGGAGGAGCCAGGCATGCCTTTGACGACCACGGAAGACCTTTTCATTCCTGCGATACCAGATCTTCCGGCTCGCTTTGTCCCAAACTCTATATTGGGTTGGAGGAGTAAGCTTGAAGCTTTTCTAAATCACCATCCGTTCGACCAATCAATTTTCATAATGATAAAATACCGTGCACGGAATAGAGATCTAGTAACTCGTATTAAGTCTGTGCTGCGAAAAAAGGGCTTCCACGGCATACTTGCCTCTGATCTCAATCTAACAGATGACCTCTATAATCCAATAGCTTGCCTTCTTTGTTGCTCAAAAGGTCTTGCTGTTTTTGATAGGCCTGAATCTGGTCAAGTATTCAATCCAAACGTAGCATATGAACTCGGAATGATGCATCTTTTGGCCCGCGAGTGCCTTATTCTCAAACACCGAAGTCTCAGCGTTCTCCATGCTGACATTGTAATGAAGGTCTACCAAGAGTACAGGACAGTCAAGCAGGTAGAAGAACACATTAACAATTGGTTGAACACTACGGATTAATCCCTACGGTATGCTGAGCATACTATTTCCTCTATTCTTCCAATCATATATACAATCCTCCCCTGAAAAGAGCAGATAGCATTTTTTGAAGTCGTTTTTACTAAATTTATGGAAAAGCAGCTTGTCTCGCCCGTCTCCACATACCAGCTTTAGGTTCTAAACAAAGCCGTCCACTGCCCTACTACCCACCGCCTGACATCCGCGAATAATCACGAGCAAAAAAACCGCCGTATTCACGACATAGTGTATCGCCTTCCATCATCAAAACTCCCCTGTACTGGCCCGTCATTGTGTGCAAAAAACTGCTCAAAAAGCGTTAATTTCTGCTAACTTTTGATCAAAACCGTCTCATTTCTGTCAATTTCCGGCCAATTTGCGCACATTTTTACACCCCTTTTCAGCCGAAAAATACTTAAGTCCTATAATATCATACTTGTACTTGTGCCAAAGACCTAGTTTTCAAAAAACACCCACAAAAATCCCAAAAGTACCTGATTTCTCGACTTTTCAAATCTTCTTTTTTTCCAAAAAACCTCCAAATCCTACATGTCAAAACACCCTCGCTACGCGAACCGAAAAGCAATCCTCTCCGGAAAAGACTATGTAGCAGTTTTTGCCGTCGTTATTCACTAATTTTGTGGAAAAGCAGCGTTTTTGAATTGAGTATGCTTTGACCCCCCTACTGCTTGAGTCCACCCCGCAGTTTACTGCGGGGCTAAATAAAACCATGTCCCCCAGGTTAAACCTGGGGGACTAAATATCACCAATAATTTGATCCCGCAATTGTTACTCCGCGAAGCAGCGATTCGCTGCGAAGCACGAGAAATTGCGGGGCTAAACACTCTATTCTTTCTTTTCGGCGGCCTCAGGTGCTTCAGCTCCGGCAACGGGAGCTTCAGTCGCAGCTTCTTTCTCGAGAGCAGCTCTTTCCTTTCGGCCGGCGTGACTCTTGCGATGGGCAACCTTCGGCAAGCCCAAGACGGAGTTGCCCTCGGCCCAATGCTCTTCGTCCTTCAACTGTTCGATGCGCTCGGCTCGCGACAGTACGTTTCTGTGCCTGCTCAAGGCGCCCTTTATCTTCAACGAACGATCTATAGACATTCAAAACTTCTCCAAAAACTCAATCGTCAAACTTCATCCCGTATGCATCGTGAAACGGCTTCGTACCGAAAGTCTCATAGCCCTGCGGTGCCTGGTATTTGGCGCCAAGCTCAACTATCTTTTGTCTGGCAAAGTAGCCGTTTGTCCCCTGCTTTTCGGGATTGTTATATTTATTTTTTGTAACAAGATAATACCAATCGCCAATTTTTCTTATTTCCGTTTCTATGCCACATTCAGCGAAGTACAGCTTAGCCGGCTCAAGATGAGCTCTAATTGGATACGTCTGTATAACGATTCGGTTGTTCCGCTGCGGCTCAATCGGACCGGCTTCGGCAGTCTCCGTTGCCACTCTTCCGACCGCAACGGACGGCTGCATTCCTGCGGCATCGACACGACCTGCTTGGCTTAGCGGTCGCAGCGACTCTGAATTAGCTACCCGTCGGCTTAACTGGCCCAAGCGGAAGGCTATTAGAGCTATGAGTATCAAGCCAAGAATCAGCGCAACGGCAAGCTGATACGGTATCGATATCTCGATTCTGTCCGCATTAAACTGCACATGCCTCGGCTTTGTCCGCCATTGCATGGTCGGTTCAGGCATCGCCCTGCCAAATTCAGATGGGCCGGCTTTGTCAGAATTCTGCGAATGCAGCGGTTCTACCGGCTTGCCATAAGCTGGCTTAAGCCGAGACTTGCTCATCACCTCATACAGAGCTTTTTTTTTACCACGATATCGAGCCATAATCAAATCCACCACCGAGCACACGATCTTTAAGACCGTATTTTATCTCCGCGAGCCTGCGCAACAAGTCCAAAATCTTATTATACCATGCCAGCTCTTGTAAAAGATTGTCACCCTTTTTTCAACGACAAAACTGCAAATAACTGCTATGCTACATAATGTCTGATAAACAGGCTGGCAGGCAGATAAGCTGCAAAGAAAGCAGATTTTGTTTAAGTTTATCCTTCCAGAAACCATAACTACTTGTATATGAGCAAGTTACACACTAGCAGCCAATATGTAAAAGACCTCACGCAATTCCTGCAATTCGGCGGAGATTTTACTTGAAGTAACAATAGCAAATCTGGTATAAAATAGGGTATTATGGAGAAGATCTGTAATATAGCTGGTCTGGCTTAGTTTAGGTAATAGATCAGCATATACCTCGGCAATCAGTGAGATACAATTTGTGACGTACATGGTCTTAATTAGGAGCCCATCATATCAAATATCCAATTTATTCGATGGGCCCGTGCACTTCCTGTATGAGACCAATATGCATCTATAATCAATCTAAAGAAGGAATGAGATAAAGTTAAATCCCAATAAGCCCTGCTGTGTAAGTTAGAGACAACCCACGTAATTCGGAGTTATCGATTGTTCTTGAGCGAAATTTTCGCTTACAAAGACAATCATAGCAGTAGGGTCAGAAATTTAAAAATAATGTTTGTTTTGGTGTGTGACCAAAGCACAGATATTATGATTTTGGTGCTTTTGTAAAGGAGGAATATAATGTATAGGAAATTAATTTATTTGATTTCTCTTATTTTTGTGTTGTGTCTGGCAGGTCATGTCTTTGCTCAAGATGCTGAAATTCCACCAGCAGGACTTCCATTGCCGGTTATCGACGGCATCAGAGAAGATGCATGGTCGGCCTCAGAGGAACACGGGATACTTGAGCTCGACGCAGATAACTGGCCTGATTCGGATGCTGATTGTTCCGGTAGTTGGTGGGCCCTGTGGGATTTAGATTATCTGTATGTATTCGTTGATGTCAACGACGAAGACTTGCAGAACGATTCTGGAGAGTCCTGGCAGGATGACAGTATAGAGATTTACTTCGATGCCGACAACGACAAGCCAACTTCGTATTTGCCTGCTGGTGATGAATACCAGTATCGTGCTGCCTGGAACACTGAGGTTCCCGAGTTTCAGGAATATCACCATGGCGCCAGAAGCGTACCCGGCGTGGAATTTATCGTGACGGAAACCGATGATGGATATACCCTCGAAATAAAATTCCCATGGGAAAATCTGTATGTAGGAGGCAAGCCTACGCTCGGTGATTTAATGGGCTTTGAAGTAATGATTAACGATGACGATGGTGGTGCTAACCGTGATACCCAACTCTCTTGGCATAGTACAGGCAACGCGGCCTGGAATAATCCGAGTGTTTTTGGGACGGTTGTGCTCGCGGCCGGTCTTAAGGCCAGCAATCCTACCCCACGTCATGGTGCCAAGGGCGTCATTGCGGGACTAATGCAGTGGATAGCAGGGAAAAATGCAGAAACACACAATGTATACTTTGGTACCAATCCAACACCAGGGAACGATGAATTCATACAGAACCAGGCCGAGTCAGAGTATCTACATCAAGCTGGTCTTGAACCAGAGACCACTTACTACTGGCGTATCGACGTAGTCGAGGCAGACCAGACACGAACGGGTGACATCTGGTACTTTACGAGTGCGCCCTTAACAGCGCACAGCCCCGACCCTGCTGACGACGCTCGTTGGATAGAATTAGACGCAGACCTTTCCTGGCAGCCGGGGATGTATGCACAAACTCATGACGTCTACTTCGGTACTGATGAAACCGCCGTTGCTAATGCGGATACCTCTTCGGATGAGTTTAAAGGCAATCAGCCACTTACAACCTATGAACCTGGACCCCTTGAAGAGAATACAACTTACTACTGGCGCATAGATGAGTTAAATGACCAGCGTCCCGACGACAGTCCTTGGATAGGCGATCTCTGGAGCTTTACCGCCCTCGGTGCTGGCGCCGGTATAAAGGCTGAGTACTACAACAACACGAACTTGTCAGGTCAACCGACGCTCACTCGTACAGACGAGACAATCGACTTTGACTGGGGTCTAGAATCTCCCGATGAACTGCTTAGCGAAGATAGCTTCTCGGTCAGGTGGACTGCTGAATTAGAAGTGCCATATACTGAGACCTATACCTTTATCACCAATATCTTTTTATCAGATGGCATCCGATTGTGGGTAAATGGACAGCTGCTTACCGATCACTGGACCGGAGCAGAGCCCTGGGAAAGAAGGGTAACTATCGACCTACCCGCTGGGCAGGCATCCATCAGGGTGGAGTACTTCGAAGCCGGCCACCGTGCAGTGGCACGTTTAAGCTGGGAAAGTCCATCCATACCACGAGAAATTATCCCGAGAGAGCGATTCTCACTACCAGTAAGGGCTACAGCATTAAGTCCAGTTAATGGCTTCATAGGAGTCAAACAGATACCCACTCTTCGATGGCTTCCGGGAGATGGAGCTATTGGGCACGATGTGTACTTCGGTGATGAATATGAAGCTGTATTAAATGCTGATACAACAACTCCAGATATCTATCGCGGTGAGCAGGCCCTTGAAAATACGAAGTATGACCTGCCGGAAGCACCTCTTGAATGGGGCAAGACTTACTACTGGCGTATTGATGAACGTAATGTCGATGGAACAACTAGCGAAAGCAGTGTCTGGAGTTTCACAGTTGCTGATTTTATCATTGTCGATAACTTTGAGGACTACAACGACGAGACCAACTTGATATACCGCACGTGGAAAGATGGTTATGGCGAACCTTTACAGGGTATCCCCGGTAATGGTACTGGTTCAATAGTTGGCTGGGGCAAGAAACCTTTTGCAGAGCAGCTAATCATCCATACCGGCAGACAATCGATGCCACTGTTTTATAATAACTCTGCGTCTCCTTATTACTCCGAAGCTATCCGTACCTGGGATACGCCGCAAGACTGGACGGAGCAAGGCGTTGCGACTTTGATGATCTGGTTCCACGGTTTACCAGATTCCGTTGGTGGAATTACTTATGACCCAGTGGCACGCACCTACACGATGACCGGCTCAGGCGAGGATATCTACGACGTTGCTGATCAACGTCAGACAGGCTACCACGATGAATTCCATTTTGCCTATAAGCAACTGTCTGGCGAAGGTTCGATTATTGCAAAGGTCGAAAGTCTCACCGAGACCGATGAGTGGACCAAAGCCGGCGTGATGATACGCGAGACTCTCGACGCGAATTCAGTCTGTGCGATGATCGCTATCACACCCGGAAACGGCGTTACGTTCCAGTATCGCATTGACAAAGCCGGTGAGACCACAACCATGGCGCAGGAGGATGTCAATGCACCACACTGGATAAAAATAAGCCGCACCCAAAATACTTTTACTGGTGACCACTCCGAGGATAACCAGACCTGGATTGGTGTGCAAGGTGACACACCATCTGTTATAGAAATTCCGATGAACGTCAATACCTACATTGGCTTGGCGCTAACCTCGCATGACGCAGAGGCGACGGCCGAAGCGGTTTTCTCCAACGTCAGCACTACTGGTACAGTCAGTCCAAGTGGTCCATTTACTGACTCGAACGATATTGGAATAATGAGCAACGATGCTGACATGCTCTACGTCATTGTCGAAGACAACGCCAGCAACTTCAATCTTATTGAGCATCAGGAGTCAAATGGAACACAGTCTGATAACTGGCAAGATTGGAACATTGACCTGCAAGTGTTTAGAGATGCGAACGTGGATCTAACAGCTATAACCAAGGTGACTCTTGGTGTTGGCAACAAGACCGCTCCTTCGGCGAAAGGCTCAGGCACTATGTACTTCGATGACATCAGGGTAAATCTACCTACGGGGTGTTTCCCCTCCAGCCATCCAGATTATAACGCATGGGTGGCGGTCGGTGAACCAGAATGCTGGTGCTATCCGAGACAGTGCCGCGGTGATACTGACAATGCTTCGCAGGGCAAGAAGAAGTACTGGGTATCAACCAACGATTTGGACATTCTGATTGCAGCTTGGAATAAGCCTCTTGGAGACCTGGTAGGCAATCAGATTTGCGCCGACTTCGACCACGGATCTCAAGGCAAGAAAAAGTATCGCGTCTCAACTAATGACCTGGACATCTTGGTCGCGAACTGGAACCAGGCAAATGCTCCGGCTCCTGATTGCTTTGATTAACCGTCAAAAAGTCGATATCGGTTAGACTTATCGCAAGCAGAATGATTTGCATCATTTCAGGGCCTATGCTTCTCTGCATAGGCCCTGATTGTTTTTGCAGATTGTCTGTGGGTTGGACGTTCACAGCAGATGCAAGTGTCGTGAAAGTAAGATTTGACTTGACAAGAGGTCTGTGGTTAATTAAGCAGAATAACTTCATGTTGCATTTGACAGTTGAACGGTCGGGCATCATAACAAAGACCGCAGGGAGTACTATTGTATGTTACCAGCGAAAAAGACCAGTAAAAGTAGGACACGCACTCGTCGCAGCCATCACCAACTAAGGGCTGTAAACTATTCATTGTGCAACAAATGCGGACAGGCCAAGCTTCCGCATGCAGCGTGTTCAAATTGCGGCTATGTCAATCCCAAGACCACATTAAAGCTCGGTAAGGAAGAAAGCAGCTAAAAATGCGCATAGCGATTGACGCAATGGGAGGCGATAATGCACCGGATGAAATTATCGCCGGTGCCATGGAGTCAATTGAGCTGCTGGATAAGGCCGACGAATTGATACTCGTCGGCCCAGAGCAGGTAGTAAAGTCTCAACTGGCATCCCTGAACTATCGGGGAAATACTATCACTATTGTTGATGCGCCGGAGACTATTGGGATGGATGAAGCTCCAATAGAGAGCCTTCGAAGAAAACCCAAGAGCTCAATCGCCGTGGTTGCGAAGTTGGCTAAAAGGAACCAAGCCGATGCAGTGGTCTCTGCGGGCAATACAGGTGCTTGTGTTGCTGCTTTTCAGATGCGAATGAGAAACCTGCCGGGCGTTAATCGGCCAGGAATAGCAGTAGTATTTCCTACAGTCGAAGGGCCAGTGACAATATGCGATGTGGGAGCCAATATTGCATGTAAGCCAATAAATTTGTACCAGTACGGAGTGATGGCGCGTATCTACTCGAGGTATCTACTTGGAATTGAGAATCCAAGGGTCGGCTTGATGAGCATAGGGCAGGAAGATGCGAAGGGTAACGAGGTAGTTAAGCGGGCACGCGAACTAATGAGAGATGACCATAATATGAACTTTGTCGGTAATATTGAGGGACGAGATATCTTCAGGGATATTTGCGACGTTGCGGTCTGTGAAGGTTTTGTCGGAAATGTGGTGCTGAAACTCACCGAAGGGCTCGTTGATGGTCTCTTTAAGGCGATAAAACATGAACTCACGCAGGAAAAACTCCGGCTCGCGATGAAGTTCAAGCCTGTCATGACAAGAATCTACACAAAATATGATTACAATACATACGGCGGCGCGCTCTTGTTAGGCGTTAATGGAACAGCACTGATTTGTCACGGAGCGAGCAAAGCTCGAACGATAAAAAATGCCATTTGGGCCGCCAAAAAACATTACACCCATAAAATAAACGATAAGATCATGGTGTATTTGTCAGAGACCAGCATAAGGACAGTTGATGCACAAGCCAAATGAAGACCCACCCAATAGCTACAGCGCAGTTATCAGAGGTTGTGGTTCGTTTGCTCCGGAAAAGGTACTGACAAATGACGAACTCGCTGGGATGGTGGATACTTCAGACGAGTGGATTACAACGCGCACAGGTATCAAAGTTCGACATATTGCAACCGACAATGAGACTACGGCGCTCTTGGCTACAGAAGCGGCGAAACGGGCTTTAGCTGACGCAAATCTTGATCCCGGAGAAGTTGAACTTATCATTGTAGCTACTATTACACCGGAAATGGTTTTCCCTTCGACTGCAAGTTTTGTGCAGCGTTCTCTGCGGGCAAAAAAGGCGTGGGTGTTCGATATAGCTGCTGCGTGCAGCGGTTTTGTGTATGGTCTACACATTGTGCATCAGCTCATAGCAACCGGCCAAATTAAGAATGCTCTTGTGATAGGTGCTGAGACTCTGACCAAGATCACTAACTGGTCGGACCGAACAAGCTGTATTCTTTTCGGGGACGGCGCAGGAGCTGTGATTGTTGAACGAAGCGACGATGGGCGCAAGGGCATTATGTACTGCACCTTGGGTTCAGATGGTGACTATTGGGAGGCGCTTAACTGCCAGGCATATGGTTCGCGTTTTCCAGCAGACAAAAACCTGGATGACCCTAATAAAATCTACATGGAAATAAAGGGTAGAGAAGTCTATCAGCAGGCCGTTCGCCGGATTGTTGAATCTGTTACAAAATGCATGAACCAATGCGGATTAGGCATTGACGATGTCAAGATGGTCATCTCGCACCAAATGAATGCGAGGATTATTGAATCTGCGGCAAAGCGCCTGAACCTGCCCAGTGAAAAAGTCTTTATAAATATCGCTGAGTATGGCAATACCTCAGCGGCTTCAGTGCCAATCGC
Source organism: uncultured Pirellulales bacterium (assembly GCA_964519995.1). Classification (GTDB taxonomy): domain Bacteria; phylum Planctomycetota; class Phycisphaerae; order Sedimentisphaerales; family Anaerobacaceae; genus CAZFLY01. Next base: position 33,552 of record CAZFLY010000024.1, read on the forward strand.
CTTTGATGATTGCGTCAAGCAGGACAGAATCCAGAGAGGTGATATTGTCATCTTCGTTGCTTTTGGTGCAGGATTGACGTGGGGAGCGAGCGTAATCGAGTTTTAACAGAAACAAAAGACTCCATAAGGAGTGTTGCAATCTGAGAAGCCAGCTATGAAAACCGCTTTTTTGTTTCCTGGACAGGGCGCTCAAGTTGTAAGGATGGGTGCGGAAGTCGCGCAATCTTTCAATGCCGCCGGCGAGATTTTTAAGACGGCTGACGGTATCCTCGGCTATAACTTAAGCAAGATATGCTTTGAGGGTCCTGCTGAGCAGTTGAACACAACAACAATTTCTCAGCCAGCTATCTTTGTTACCTCCGTTGCCATGCTGGAGGCCCTCAAGACAAATTCCGACACACAGGATATAGCTGCTGATGTGACTGCAGGCCTAAGTCTGGGCGAGTACACCGCCCTGTACGCAGCAGGATCGATTAGCTTTGAGGACGCACTTATCCTCGTGCGAAAACGAGGCCAGGCGATGCAGACTGCGGCTGATGTAACAGAAGGTGCTATGGTCAGTATCATCGGCCTGGATGAGAAGAAAGTACATCAGCTCCGTAACGAGGCTGCTGAGGATGAACTTCTCGTGCCCGCGAACTTCAACTGCCCCGGACAAATTGTGGTCAGCGGTAGTAAGGCTGCCTGTGAACGGGCCAGAGAACTGGCTAAAAGATATGGGGCCATAAAGGCTGTGCGTCTGGATGTCGCTGGTGCCTTCCATTCACAAATGATGTCCAGCGCAGCAGAGACCTTGAAAGAGGCACTTTACCATTGCAGAATTTCAGAGCCGTCCGATGTCAAGGTTATTGCCAACATCAATGCCCAATACTACCGAAGCGCCAAAGAAATCAAAGAAGGACTTATAAAGCAACTGACCAGTCCGATACTCTGGCAGAAATGCATGGAAAGACTCCTGGCTGATGGAGTTGATAAGTTTTACGAAGTTGGTCCGGGCAGAGTTTTGACTGGGCTTATGCGAAGAATTAACAGAAAAGCAGAAGTCATCAATGTTAGTGGCCTCGATTCCATGAAAGAATTGGCACAAGCCAAGTAGTCGAAATAAGTTTGTACTGCTTTTTTAAGGAATAGATTAAGCCCTGGGAGAATCTGTAAGATGTCGGAGAAAAGATTAGCTGTGGTGACAGGAGCTGCCAGAGGGATTGGCAGAGCAATCGTCACCGAACTGCTTAAACAGGGACACTTCGTAGTGGGTCTGGATATAAATGCTGAACAGCTTAAGGAACTCGAGGGCGCTGCTAAGGAACAGGCTTTTAAGGTAGCGACGCGGTGTGTGGATATAACCGACACCGAAAAGTTCACTGAGGTCCTCGAGGCTCTGGCTTCGGAACACGGGGGGATAGATATTTTAGTGAATAATGCTGGCATTACGCGTGATAATCTGTTGATTAGGATGAGTAACGAGGAGTTTGATAAGGTGCTCGAGGTTAATCTTCGAGCGGCCTTTGTAGCGATGCGTGTTACTGCGAAATCAATGATGAGAAACAAGTTCGGACGAATAGTTAACATTAGTTCGGTTTCCGGCGTTATGGGTAACGCCGGGCAGGCAAACTACGCAGCGAGCAAGGCCGGACTCATAGGTCTGACCAAAACCGTGGCAAGGGAGCTTGCCAAAAAGAATGTTACAGCAAACTGCATCGCACCGGGTTTTATTGACACAGAAATGAGCAGGAAACTACCCCCACCGGTTATAGAAGCTGCAAAACAATTCATACCGATGCGCAGAATCGGCAGCGTAGACGATGTGGCCAAAGCAGTGGCGTTTCTGGCAAGCGATCATGCCGGTTATATCACAGGTCAGGTTCTCTGCGTCGACGGTGGTATGGCGATGTAAAAAAATAAAAAAATATTTGTATATAAACAGCAGAGTCGGTAATATAACCCGCCAACATGAAGGGTCAAAGAAGTAATTGTGTTATCGTGGTCGCATGTCGGTCGTAAGGTCGCAAAGCGAATTCCTTAGTCTATTAAGGAGGAAACACAAGTGAATGTGGATGACATAAATGTCCAGGCAATTGAAAACAAAATTATCGAGATAATCAGCGAACAAGTGGGCGTAGACAAGTCCGAAATTAAACGCGAGACCTCCTTTATCAATGATCTGAATGCTGACTCTCTGGATACGGTTGAGCTTGTCATGGAATTTGAAGATGAGTTTGACATGAGCATTCCAGACGAGGATGCTGAGAAGATCCAAACAGTTGGTGCCGCAATCGACTACATCATCAAAATAGCACAGTCCAAAAGTAAAAAAAGCGAATAGTTCAAAATGGATAAACGGCGAGTTGTTATTACGGGCTTAGGTTGCATCACCGCTTTGGCCGAGTCCGTTGAAGAATTGTTCGCTGCGCTATGCGACGCTAAGAGCGGCGTTTCAACCATAGAATCCTTTGATGCCAGCGCGTATACGGCACATTTCGGCGGCGAGATTAAAAACTTCAATGTTACAAAATACATCGATCAACGCGAAGGCAAACGGATGGACCGCTTCACTCAGTTTGCCGTAGCCGGAGCGATCCAATCTGTCAAAGACAGCGGACTGGACTTCTCGAAAGAAGACCCTTATCGCATCGGCGTTATTGTGGCGACAGGAATAGGCGGCATCAAGGAAATAGAAGAGCAGCATATAAGGCTTCTGGAGAAAGGCCCTAATAAAGTTTCACCTTTCTGCGTTCCAAGGCTAATGGCCAATGCTGCCAGCGGCACAATAGCCATTCACTATGGACTAAGGGGACCAAATTTTTGCGTTTCAAGCGCATGCGCCTCGGCCAATCACGCTATCGGCGAGGCCTTTTGCAATATTTTATCCGGACGAAGTGACATCATTATAACCGGAGGGTCCGAAGCAGCTCTCACACCGATTGGTTTAGGCTCATTCTGCGCTGCAAGGTCGCTGAGTACTCGCAACGATAATCCCCAGGCAGCTTCGCGACCCTTCGACAAAGACAGAGACGGATTTATTCTTTCGGAGGGGGCAGGAATTTTAGTCTTAGAAGAGTACGAACATGCTAAAAAACGTGGCGCCAAGATATATGCCGAACTGCTTGGTTACAGTGCCACCGATGACGGCTACCATATTACTGCCCCCCTGCCGGATGGTAACGGAGCTGCGATGGCAATGAAGCTGGCATTGGCAGATGCCGACCTTGAACCACAACAGGTTGACTACATCAACGCACACGGAACGAGTACGGAACTGAACGATATCGCAGAAAGTTCCGCTATAAAAACAGTCTTTGGTGAACATGCTTACAAGCTTTTAATCAGCTCAACAAAAAGCAGCCTTGGTCATCTGCTCGGTGCAAGCGGTGCCGTTGAACTCATCATCTGCGTTAAAGTCCTCAATGAATCAGTTGTCCCCCCTACTATCAATCTTGAGAACCAGGATGAGCGCTGCGACCTCAAGATTGACTATGTTCCGCTTAAAGCTCGGCAGGCAAAGGTCGATATAGCTTTGAGCAACTCTTTTGGCTTTGGCGGCCACAACGCTTGCTTGGTTGTTGGAAAAGTGTAAAGCTGTGTGGATAGCACTTAGCGTATAGCGTTCAGACTATCGCTGTTGTTCACTTTGAGTAGCGCAATGCCTATTGAAATACATCCCTTAACCCTTCGTTCTAATTTCGCAGCTAAGTGACTTTTATCGGCTTTATTTTTTCTATTCACTTGCAGGCAATACGTTATAATTCGCAAAGTATGCTCACAGTTTTAATATGCAACTAAGAAACAATAGCTTGATTCGATGTCCCTCGATATGAATATAACCTGGGCCTGTATATTCTTAGCCGGTGGATTGCTGATACTGTGGAAGTCAGCAGATCTACTGGTTAGAGGTGCAGTAAATCTGGCAAAGCGCTTCGGCGTAAGTCCTCTTGTCATCGGTTTAACTATAGTCGCTATGGGCACCTCAGCGCCTGAGGTGGCAGCCAGTATCGCCGGTGCTCTGCGTGGCATGGGTGACGTCGCTGTCGGTAACGTTTTCGGCTCCAATATCGCTAACCTCGCTCTCGTTGGAGGGCTTTGCGCTATCATTCGCCCAATCTCTATCAGAAAACAGACGCTACGCCGTGAGATTCCTGTAATGCTGGCAACAGCTCTGCTGCTGTGGCCCATCTTACACAACCTGTACCTATCCCGGTCCAAAGGAACAATCCTGCTTGCAGTATTCTTTGTCCTGGTACTGCTGACAGTCTATTTCACACGGAGAGAGGCAAAAGACATAAGGCGAGACACAAACTACGAGATACACAACACAACAAAGTGCATTATTTATGTCATTATTGGCTTGTTCGGTTTAGCTCTGGGTGCTGACATAGCCGTCCGGGGTGCAGTTTTTATTGGGGAAAGAGTTGGTCTGAGTCATGCCGTTATCGGCTTAACGATGATCGCAGTCGGGACGTCTTTGCCGGAGCTTGCCACATCTGTGGTAGCTGCAATTAAAAAGGAATATGACATTTCGGTTGGCAATCTGGTTGGATCAAATATCTTTAATACGCTTCTTGTTACAGGCACAGCCGGCGTAGTCCGGCCGTTTGCAATAGCTCAGCGTCTGGCCGGCAGTGATTTCTGGATTATGATTTCGGTTAGCGGTTTATTTGCTTTTTTAGCTATGGCCGGCAAACGAACCATTAGCCGCACTTCTGGCGGTCTGCTGCTCTTCGGCTATGTCACATATATCATTTACCTCTTAACCTATAGCCGATAGCGAACGCCACGCGTCACCCATCCCGTTCCCCTCTGCCCTTCCCTGCTCAGGCATTGCCGTACGACGCATAAAACTTGCCTTTCAATCAAAACGCATCGCTTACAACTAAATGAATATGTTCTTCGCTATAGCTATTGTAAGGAAGCTGTTCACCAATTAGACAGAACCGGTCACGATCCATAATCATTTTTATTTTAGTCTCAATACCTAAGATACTTAGGTATTCTTATTATAGATAGGCTAGATTTTTTATGCTGGGTAAATCTACCGCCATATCAAGGGACATGTAATGGTTGTCATTCCTGCAAAATTTGTCCTCGACTCCGATCGGGGAGCGGGAATCCAGGCTTTTTAGTCTGGATTCCCGATTGGAGCGAATTGGCACATCCCGCTATTGCCTTCGCAAGAAGACGTAGGAGTGCCGGTCATGAGCGGCAGTTCCATAAGTAATTCTTGGCGAAACAGATAGTGTTTTGGAAGCGAAAAAACGCGATTTAATCTTCACCGATTTGCCATAGTGGATGACAATATATCTCATTTAACCATTTACCAATAACCATTCACCATCTCATGGAGGAGAGCAATATAATCCCGATACGATGTGACTGTGGTGTGCAGTGCACATCTTACCTTGCTAAAGTTGGTCTTTTTCCAAACCGATATAAAAACATAAGATATAATTTAACTACATAAAATAAACCTGGATTTGATATATGATTAAGGTATGTGAAGAATGTGGAAAAGAATTTAATGCCAAGCAGGTATATCATAACTATTGTCCTAAGTGCTGGTTTTCTGAAATTCGTCCCGCCAGAAAAGCAATAAGTAAATTGACAGAGGTGATCCTGATAATCTTGCTTATCATTGCTTTTTTATGTGCATTTAATAGAGGGTGCAGCTCAATGTAGATATTCTTGTTCTAAGATACGTAGGGTGTGCACGGCACACCATCTTTTCTACACGAAGAGGTTTGATTTTACCCACAAAGACGGTAAATGGATACCCGCCTTCGCGGGTATGACAGCACACCATTTTCTCTGCGGGGACGCAGAACGCGCAATAAATTGTGGGACAAACCAACAAAACAGGTGCAAAATTTGTAA
>CAZFLY010000025.1:0-39010 GCA_964519995.1 uncultured Pirellulales bacterium
GGCTAAATATAAGGACGGACCCTGCCATAGTGATGGCAGGGCTAAACAATATCCCTCCGGCACAGGTCCGGGGGCTAAATATGGATTCCGTGTCAAGCACGGAATGACATGGGGGCAATCCGGTTGATTATTGATGATTGATGATTGATTATTGATTATTGGGGGAAATGAATATGTCTCAGATATCGGATTTTGCAGAGAAGGTTCTTAATCAGTTCAAGGATCAAATAACAGACACGTTTTTTCTGAGTATTCAGAGTGACCGGGAATTGATGCGGGAGTACCTGGACCTAATACATAAGCACGGAGTCTACGGAGTTAACCCGCAAATTGGCAAGGCTATCAAGGAGCAGTTCAAATTGAAAATTTCGCTAAGCCGGCAGCATGAGCCGATCAGCACGCTGATTACGTCACACCAGATGTTTGAGTGATGAAGGTGTGCAAAGCACACCCTACCGATTGGATAGCCGCCAACTCGACTTGCGCTCAGGGTAAGCCCGCGCAGAAATGACAGAGTAAATGATTATTGATGATTGATTATTGATTAGTTCATAGTTCGGTGTTTGATGATATAACAATGACCGCCGACCACGGGTGTCGGGGCTAAGCAAGACCTTAAATATCACCCCCGAAGCAGGCTCCTGGGCTAAATATGGCTTCCGGATCAAGTCCGGAATGACATTTCGTCCCCTCGACTTTGCTCTCCGCAGGACGCCTTACGGCGGGGACAGGCGTGCGTGGGGCGTGGTTTTTTATTGCTCGGCTGATAGGCAAAGGCTACAAAGGAAAAATTTCAGTAGTAGTACTTGAAATCGAGGTCCATGTCCCAACTGTCAGGCAAGCCTTTGTTCTTGGTCAGCTTGACTTTCGTACATTGTAGATTTTCCCAGCGAAGCTGGATTGTTGAGAGAAACTTGGCGAACCTTGTTATGTCAATCTCCTTCAAAACGACCTTGGCACTCTGGTTTTTTTGGCCGCTGGAAGTCATAATCATTCCGGAACTAAGCCTATAGCTGGCCGGCGGTATTCGACACAAGGTGGCAACTCTCTCAATAGCCCTGGCATAATCAAATTCCATCTCGGTGTTATCCGCATCACTAAAGCCGAGCCGACCTGGGTCAATAGTCAGAATCTCAGTGATCAAAGTCTGGGCTTTTTCATACTTAGCTTTCTCTCGCTGCCAGTTGCGCTGAGCACGCGGCAAATACATACCCCAAACAAACAACGGCCATAATGCGACTATTAAGGGAACGAATATATAATACAAAATCGGGTTCTTATATATTTCCTTCATAAAAACTCTTCATCAATTACTGTCGAGGCTCAATGATTATGCTGAAGTTGTCTCGTCTGTCTTTTGCGTAAAGGTTCTGCTGTAGAATTTCGAAATTAGTTTCTTTCAACGCATCGAAAAGTCTGAGCGTATTTCTACGGCTGGAAGTGTCACCGGTGATACTGATATTTCGAGCTGTAATCAAGACCGATTCTATACTCAAATCTGTCGGTTCGGCGCATTTGTTAAGGGCTTCAAGGACCAAAGTCAGCTTGGCAGGTATAGACTCCTCACCCGTGATACTCAACTGTCCACTTCTAACATCTCTGATACGCCTTAGTTCGCCGGCAAGTTTTTTCACAGGATCGGATTTAGCCGGCGGCTTGCGACTAAACATGACCTCTGAGTACTGACTTTCGAGTTTTCTGGCTAATTTGCTCCGGTCCTTGTTCTTCTGCCACAGTTTAGCCTGGGCATATGAACCAACAATAAACAGAAGGACTATAACGGAAACGCTTAAGAACCTCAGCGCCTTTTGCAGCCGAAGTCTCTTACCCTGGTACGGCATAAAATCATTGCGGAAGTTTATGGTTTTAGTCCTCTCCGAACAAGCCAAGGCTGCACCGTAAGCTATCGCAAAATCGACAGGGTCGGCGCACTCGCTTGCCTTTTGAGACTCTGCTCCTTCTGCAGACGTAATCAGGTCGATGTCACTAACCTCAACAGATAATCTCCGGCTTAACTGTTGAAGGTCTATAGAATTCGCAGAGTCAAAAATCTTCAGGCAATTTACCGGTCCAACAGCCTCAGTCAAAGGAACGGTCACAAGCGCTTCTCGTAACAGCAGGGCCTGTCTGTCTTGCACAGGGCCAACGAGAAATGTTCGTCCGCTAAACGTCCTCTGTGATTCCGAAACGATAATGAAGTATCCACGACGCCGAGATAACAGCACAAATAACGTTCCGCTTCGTCCAGATTCGGGCGGCGGCACTTGCTGACAAATGAATGATGACAGACAACCAATGTCCGGTTCTATCGTTACAGGGTCAATGCCGTTAGTTTGCAAAGAAAGAAGAACATCTGACAGTATCTTTCGTTGAGCTGTGAAAACTGTCAACTCCGAACCCGTCTGGTCGCTTGATTTTATTGTAAAGGCTATCACAGCATCGGTTATATCCGTAGCAAGCGCTTCCTCAGTATCAAACCTTATAGTAGCAGCAATTTTCTTCGGATCGGTGAACTCACTGTGCACATTGTGCTGCATAAACTTCGCACAATCCAAAGCCACAGCAGCTTCCGAGAATTTCAAGCCTCGTTCCGAACAGCCCCGAGCAATCAGACTCGCCAAAGCCTGCTGCTTTTGATCGGTTTGCTCCTGGACAGTGACTTTGAAACAGGCTAACAGTTGTTTGTCTCGGCCCCTAGGACCAACACAAACCACAGTAGCTTCATCTTCGCTCAAATAGATTCCTAAACGGTTATTAGATTCCACTTCAAGCAGACTCCCGAAAAGCCGAATCGTTAATTGGAAACCACAGCGATCGGCCTCATTCTCTCACCACTTTTCGTAACAGCCGCAATAGCTGATGCCTTGGCTAAACCACTGACCGCTGTTATCCTGACTGTGAAAAAGCCGCTGGTGGTGGTGATATAGCTCTTACATTTGTCAATCGAATCAGAATAAGCAAACAGGGATTTTTTCAGGTCTTCTAAATTCTTAAGCGGCCTGATCCGACGCAGTTGTATGACTTCCTCTGCAATCGCAGGGGCATCAGAGGGACCGCCGAAAGCAAGCGCTGCCTCCAAAACGTGTCGTGGCGCGGTATTTATGTTAACCTCACTGGATGCCCACATTCCCAGGTATTTTAGGGGCGAGCCTTCTCTGCTCTCGCTAACCATTGCAGGTTTGGCAAGCATTTCCGTATCAAGCAACGAACTCTGAAAGAGTTTTATAAAATCAACATTCTGTCTGGCTATCTGGTCAGAGGCAGATATAGTTTTTCTACGCCTGCGCGTCCGCGACGTACGCCTTCTACTTCTTGTCGCTGTTTGCGATTTGACCGGCTCTGTCACTGTTTTAGTCATCGACTTAAATTCAACTTTGAATGGCTTTATTTCACCTATTTCAATTAACTGTTGTCTCAGTGACTCTATTTGGCTGTGTTCCATTGCCATCCATTCACAAAAAGTTTCAAAGCTCGCAGCCGTTTCGCGCCATACCTTCTCATCGTCCAATAAGACCCAGCCGATAGGATATTTTGCATTTTCGTCTTCGATTTCGATCCTCACCGTAGCAATGCCAACTTCAAATTCAACCGGCTCGGTAACAAGCGGCCATGGAGGGCCGTACGGTCCGCGTACGAAACCAATTAAATTATCGTTATCCTTTAACTTGTTAGAGGCGATATCATCGACGCTGTCGATGTCATTAATATCACCGATACCATTACTATCACCGATACCACCGATGTCACTAAAACCCTCAACTGGAAAAACAGCACTGTTAGTAGCGTACGGAGCTAATAAATCCTCATACTCAGCCTCGCTAAGGGCAAATACATCTGAAAAATCAGGCTCATTCGGCCGGCTAATCAACTGAGGGTTAAGCTCCTCCAACATGGCAAGCGAATATTTTAAAGCCGAGTCGCAAGCGTAGCGAGCCATAGCGTAATCTATAATATAGTTATTTCGATGACGCCGTGCGGTGACACAACTGCTTAATGTGTAGCCAAGCGCTGAGAGGACAACCAATAGCACTAAGGTTATCAACAATACAACTCCCGCCCGGTTACGTCTGGCACAAACGCTCAAATGTTGAGGAATTTTGTTCATTATTAGTCTTCTACGCTCGTTTGTGGGACAATCTCAAATCTGATTTTTCTGGTTCTATCGATCGCTATAGTCCGTGTAACCTTCGCTTCATCAGGAACATCAAAAACTCCTCTTACGGTTTCAAAAGACTCAGCAAAAGATATGGTCACTACAACGCCAGAAGGCAAAGACGCACTCGACCATTTAGACAATAACCTCTCACCCCTCGGAACCTGTATACTAAAAAAGGTAACTCCTCTGCAGATCGGCACAAACGGATAATTCTTCTCCCAGCTTTCTCTTTTTCCATCAAGCAATTTATCCTCTAATGCTATGCCACTATGGCTTCGATATAAAACCAACCCACCAGCGACACTGTCATAATCGTAGGAGCCTTGCCAGATAATTTCTTCAAAAGTCTTTTCATCATTTCTTCTGTCACGAATACTTTTTTGAATTACCAGTCTGGCTGTTGCAAAACCGTTCTCAAATTTGTTCTCAACAGTAATCCTAACGTCCGAGCCATATGCAACTATCCGGTCAAGGTCTTCCGCAATGCGTTGCAGAACTTCAGCCTGCAGTCTGGGGCTGTGCAGCTTGTTCAAAGCAGCAGCGGCTGAATTCTCGGCCCGTTGATAAATCCCCAGCACTGCTACCAGAATCATCGCCGCTATCACCAAAGCTGAAAGCACTTCAGCCAGCGAAAAGCCCGGCTGGAACCAGGATATCTTTGTTACCTTTCTCATTTGAATTCGATATTCTTACCGTGTCGGCTTTTCAGCAGTTCCAGGACCTCCTCGAAAGTCATTTTATCAAGCTCTTCGTATGTCAGACCTGTAACCGGGTCGATGTTTCCTGTCTGTTTCTGAGCTTCATTTGTTCTTTGGCCATCCGACTCAGTCGGACCTTTCGTCCGCTCTGACAACTCAGTTACGGACTGGACCTGCAGGCCTTTTTCCTCATCACTTGGATTGCCATTGCTGCGCATATAAAGATCGAGGTTAGCCTTGATAAAAGAGCCATCTTCAGTTGTGAGCATTTCATTATCGAGCCACTGTTCGATAGTCTCGACGTCAACACCAGCATAGTCAGCAACTTCTTCGATGGTTTCGATGATCTGGTCAGCCAACTGTGCTCCTTCCTGCTCCATAATTTGAAGCAACTGCTGCTTTGTTACATCGGCTAACCAGTGCGTCAACTCAACTGTCTGGGTTTGGCCTTGGGAGTTATTATATTCAGCCGAGCACACAGCTCTGACCCACATTCGGTTGGTTATCGGCTCGTAAAATGTCTCAACAACACTCTGCCATTTTATTTCGGGATATTTATCACTGTTACCATAATCGACAGTCTCCGTAACAGAATCTGAGGCAAGAAGCTTCTCCATATTTTCGCGAGCTACTTCAAAAGCCCTCATACGCAGTGCCGAATCTGCTGCCGAGGTAACGCAGCGATTAATAACAACAAACACACCTGAGCTTAGCAGCGCCAATATGACCAAAGCCGCTACGACCTCCACAAGGGTAAACGCTTCGGCTGTCGTATTGCATTTCGAGCGTTGTTTATTGCACAATATATTTGCTTTTTTAGAATGGCACATCTTCTTTTGCCTTTGGCACAAGTAGAGACACATCGCCCTGCTTTAGCTCAACGATTCGGTTGAGTCGATTGATAACTATCGAATACGACTGTTGAGTCTCATCAAGTAAGACAATCTTGCCGCCATACTGCCAGCCTGAACGTCCGACACGGAACTTTGCCCTACCTTCGTTCGTATATTCACCATCATCAAACTCAACATAAGCTATCCAGCAATTGTCGCCGAGACTGTTTTCAGAAATAATCTCTTCTTCCAGAACTTCTGATAAGTCGGGTGAAATTATCTGGCGAAGCAAGTAGCCTTGCTCCGTCAAGTCAACAATAACCTCATATCTTCTACCGCTCTGGGCTGCTGCCACACCAGCCATCTGCATAGTCGAAACGAAATCCTGAACCTGAGCCTTAAACGTGCTTTTTCTGAGCAATCCGAAAAGATGTAGCTGTGTCCAGAACACAAAAAGTGCCATTATCGAGAGCACCACTATCAACTCAGTAAGCGTAAAGCCATTTTTCGTATTGCGTATTGCGTATTGGGCATTACTTAAACCAGGCTGCACACGCACGACGTAATACGCATCACGCGTGACGATATTAGAATGCATCAGTACTAAGCAGGTCGGCATCGTAGTCTTCACCGCCTTCTTCACCATCTGCGCCGAAGCTTTTAATGCAAAACGGCTTGCCACTCTCCGGATACAGCTCATAAACAAAATCATTCCCCCAGCCGTCTTTCGGCAACTCAGTTGTTTCAAGATATCCGCCGGGCTGGTAATTGACGACGTCGTCGGGCTGCTCAATAAGCACAATAAGTCCTTCATCCTCTGCAGGAAATCGGGCAGTGTCCATCTTGAATTGATTGACAGTGTTGTGTAGAAGTCTAAGGTTAGCCTTTGTAGTGGTAACTCGAGCTTTGTCTGTCTGGCCCACAAAATTGCGAACCACAACAGCGGCCAATAAGCCAAGAATGATAAGCACAGCCATCAGTTCCACCATCGTAAAAGCATTTCTGACTTTTTTTGTTCTATTTGCCTTCATAATTCAATCGTACTCCCAAAAAACAAGTGCTCAAAAATCTACTGCTGAAATTTTCAAAATCGGTAGTATTGTCGCGTACGCGATCAGGCCGACTATTGCGGCCATAACAATAATAATAATCGGCTCTATTGCAGTACTAAGTCTTTCGATGACAATATCGGTGGAGGCCTCAAGGTTTCCACTTATACTTTTAAGCATTGACTCAAGCTCACCGCTTTTTTCCCCGACCGCCACCATGTGCGCAACAACAGGATCGATAACACCGCTGTCCCTTAGCGGCGTTGCGATATCCGCACCCGCAAGAATTCTTTCACGCGCCTGCTGAATGGCCCTTTTCATCAGGCTGTTGCCTGTAACCTCTGCCACGACTCGAAACGACTCAGCCATAGCAAGACCCGAGCCAAGAAGTGTCGAAAGCGTAGAGGCAAACCTCGCAACAACCCGCTGCTTAATAAGTGGTCCAAACACCGGCAAAGACAACACAAACCTATCCCGCAAATGCGCGCCTCGCTCGGTTCTGAACAATCGTTTAAGAAGCAAGACAAAGCCAAATATAACCACAATTACCACAAGCAGCCACCAGCTTGTCAGAACGTAACTAACATTCATCAACTGTCTGGTGATCCATGGCAGTTGCTGTCCCGTCCTTTGAATTTGCTCGCCTATGGTCGGGATAACCTTTGTGGTCAGAATCAGAACCGCTGCGATACAGAAAAAGATAAGAACAATCGGATAAATCATCGCTGTCATTACCTTGGATTCGACACGCTGACGTTTCTCCATGAAGTTTGCGATGGCCGAAAGACTATTTGCCACAGTTCCGGTAACCTCACCCACACGAACCATACTTACATATATGACATCAAAATAGTCACTGTAGTCCTTTAAAGCATCAGTGAACGATTCGCCTGTGACCACGCGATCACGGATGTCAACAATCGCGTTCTTGAATCGCGCATCGGATGTTTGCAAGGTGAGAACCGAAAGCGCTTCTGTCAGCTTGATTCCCGAATCGAGCAGCGTAGCCAACTGCCTTGTGAAATCGATTATCTGGCTTTTGCTTCCACCGGCAAAAATCGAAAATAATGCCGCCCTGCCTTGGGCAGCGGAGCCAACCTCCATAATCGACGAAGGGTGAATACTTCGTACCCTCAGTTGCTTCCGCGCCACATAGGGACTTTCTGCGGTGATTGTCCCCTTTACTTTCCTGCCACCTGCCGCTATAGCCTTGTACTGATATTTAGGCATAATTCTAAATTTATGAGTTCATAGTTGATTGTTCATAGTTCATCGATGAACAACGAACTTCGAACGATGAACTTGTTTCGTTAAACTACGTCTGCCTGAGTTACTCTAAGCACTTCAGAAGCAGTTGTCGTACCTGCAAGCACCTTCCTGGCTCCATCCATTCGCAAGGTCTGCATACCTGCATCAAGAGCAGCCTTCTTTATTGTACCAGCAGTTTCCCTCTTGTATATGAGGTCCTGAATCTCGCCACTTATCAACATCATTTCATAGACTCCGGTTCTGCCGCGGTAGCCTGTCTGAAAACATTTCTCACAACCCTTACCGACATAGAAGTGGGCATCGCTGTTGGAAGCTAACCGACCGAATCCAAGTTCTCTTAACTCATGATCAGAAGGTTCAGCAGCCTCTCGACAATAAGAGCAGACTTTTCGCACGAGTCGTTGAGCTACTATCGCGATAAGAGACGAGCTTGCCAGGTACGGCTCGACGCCCAAATCCAAAAGCCGGCTCACGGCGCCGGCTGAGTCATTGGTATGTAGTGTGCTAAAAACCAAATGGCCTGTAAGTGAGGACTGTATTGCCATACGAGCGGTCTCGACGTCACGCACCTCGCCGACCATTATGACATCCGGGTCCTGACGCAGAACGTGCCTAAGAGCCGTCGCGAACGTCATTCCCTTCTTCGTGGCCACTTGAATCTGGCTGATGCCCTCAAGCTGATACTCAATTGGATCTTCAATTGTTATGACATTTTTCTCAGCCGAATTGATTCTGTTAAGACACGCATAGAGAGTGGTGCTTTTGCCGCTACCGGTAGGTCCCGTCACAAAAATTACACCATGAGAGCGATTCAATAAAGTATCGAACTTTTTCAGGTCGTTCTCCCACAGACCAAGCTCATTCAAAGCAAATAAACCGGTGCTCTTATCAAGCAGACGGAGCACGCTACGTTCGCCGAAGCTTGTAGGGACAGTGCTTATGCGCAGGTCAACTTCGCGCTGACCCAGCCTGATACTACAACGACCATCCTGTGGCAGGCGACGCTCGGCAATATCCATGCCGGACATAACCTTGATACGGGAAATTATAAGGGGCAGAACATTTCTATTCAGACTCAAGGCATCATATAAAATCCCATCGATACGATAGCGGATTTGAATCTTTGTCTCATAAGGATGAACGTGGATGTCACTGGCACGCAATTGAAGTGCACGAAACAGAATATCATTGACGAGCCTAATAACCGGGGGGCGATTCACAACATCAAGCAAATCATCAGAAGCAACAACATCATCGATGAGCTGATCCAGGTTTTGTGAATCAAGCTCCTCGGCCACTTCCTCGATAACCGTTGTGCGCTGCTCGTAGGCAATATCTATAACAGCGGTTATGGCGGCGCGCGTAGATATTACGGGTCTTACCGACATGCCCGTCATTTTCGAGACATTATCAAGCGAGTTCAGGTCCAACGGCTTGGAAAGAACAACAACAAGCTCGCTGTTGTTGTCCTCCGACTTTATGCCAATCAGAAAATGGTGCTGAGCGTAAGTCGCAGGGACAGCTTCTATAAACTCGACGGGAACAGACCTTTCAGATATCTCAGGTAGAAATTCCCACCCGAGCGCCTCGGCAAACAGTTTTAAAACCAACTCCTCGGTGAAGTACGGACAGTTAAGCAAAAGCTCATCGATACGGTTTTTACTATCGTTTTCTTTAAGGAATTTGGCCAATTGTTCCGCATCAACTATGCCGGTTCGCTTGGCAGTCTGTATAAGCAAATCTTTCATATATTTGCGTCTCGGGTACTTTGGTTAAAGCGGACATTCAGCTAAGAAATACGAGTCGTTCAGCACGGAGTTCATCGGTTACTGGGCTTCAAGCACCCGTATGGGGTCCATTGGCTTTGGCTTAAAGCCTGGCCAATCCTTGTACTGCTGAAACTCCATCTCGTAGCTCTGAAACGCCATTCTGTTTCTATCGGATATTCGCTCCAGGTCCGGCAAACCTGCTGCGAGAGTTTCCGCAGGTCTTATGATCTCGGCTTTGACGAATACATATAGCTTTCTCTGCAAATCGCTATTGCTGATAGTCCTGAAGGCACCTCCAACAATGGGCAGGTCACCAAGTATAGGCACCTTGGACCCACCTTTACTCTGATTGAGCTTTAGCATTCCACCCAGAATGATGGTGCTGCCGTTGGGCACGGTGACAGTAGTACTGATTTCGCTGGCTGTTGTATCAGGAGGTCTGTCACCCGTTATGGTTCCAAAATCTGATCGCGTCAGAGCAACATCAAGCCTAAGCAGTTCGCCTTCACTGATGTGAGGTGTAATATCGAGTGTGATTCCGGCATCATAACCCTGAAAGTCGACTGCTGTTTCTATGACCGTAGCCTGCTGACCTGCTGCGCCGGTCGACCACGGAGTCGAGGACTTCTTGGTGACATAGGTCGTATCAGTTGTTTGGATTGTTCCCTGCGCATTGTCATTAACCAGTATCTTAGGCTTGGCAAGAACCCTGCCATAGTTCTTCTGCTGCATCGCACTTAAAAGCAAGTTGATGTGCCTGTCACCGTAGAACCCTGTGCCAATGCCTTTGTTGGCACGAAGGTCAACAAACTGGCTACGCCCACTTGCGAGGAGCTTGTTAATTATGTTGGGGTCAATAGCTCCTACCAGGCCGGAAGTCGCAGTAATGTCAGGGATGCCGGAGACTAAATCAAGGTCGTAATTGAACTCATCCGTCTTGGAAATTTCAACCAACGTTACATCAATAAGTACTTGTGGCCTTCTCTTATCCAATTGCTTTATCAGGCTTGCAATCCATTCCTGATTTTTCTTACTGGCATAAACAATCAGGGAGAAAGTATTAGGGTCAGGGACTATAGTTATCTGTTCTTCCTTCTTTTTTATGACTGTTTCAATCTTGCCTTCCTTATCCAGGACTGTTTCCTGAATGAGCTTCTCCAAGACTTCAGCGAGATGCCCAGGTGATTGGTTTTCGAGCGGATACAGCTTATATGGTATCTCTTCTATGAGCGTTTCGCTATCTACATAGCCGATGATTGTGCTTATCTGAGTATGCTGCTCAGGTGTTGCATTGACGAGCAATGAATTAGTGGATTCAATTACCACCACTTGCGGTTCTTCAACAAGAGGCTCTGTCTCGGTTGTGACAGTAGTCGAAGGCCGTGGAGTCCGAGACTGCTCTCTAGGCTGAGCACCTGCGGTAATTCTCGATGGGGTTGTAGTTGTTTGCCTGCCACCAATGATGCCAAGCTCCTCCAGCTTTTCCCGGACTTCCTTGGCTTCAACGTGCTCGATCTTATAGAGTTGCAAGTTCCGCAGATCTTGCTGCTCCACATCCAGAGCATCTATCAACTGACCGACTATGCCCAATTGCTCTTCAATACCTATCATTAGAATGCGGTTCGTTCTCTCGTCAGCATCAAGATATACCGATGGCTGGGCCGGTTGAGGAGCTTGTGGCTGTCGTGGCCTACCCTGTGCCGCCCGCGAACGGCGAGTAAAAGCCGCTGCTGATTCACCGGGTCTTCGTGTTAGGGTGGGCTCAGTCGTGGAGATGCTGATGCTGACTGAGACTGTCCCCAGTTGTTCTGCAAGTGTCTTAACCTTCTCGGCAAGCGTCCGGGCCATTGTGAATCTTAGCTGCCGGAATCTGAATTTTCTCGGCTCGCCAGGCTTATCTACCATCTCCAAGAGCTGCTCTATACGTGGCATGCGGTAGGCGTAACCCGTGACAATAAGTGTTCTTGTCTCAGCAATTGGTGAAACTGCAACGCTCAATTTCATCGCCTGTAGAAGACTCGTTGCGCTGCCTGTGTCTATATGTTGCAGCTCGAACACACGTGTGACGATTACGTCCCCACGCCCAATCTTGCCTACTCCGGTTTTCACCAAGGCAGGATCAATCTCTAATGCCTCATCTTTAGGGACTATGGTCACAAGATTGCCTTTGCGAGTGGTGACAAATCCCCTAAATTTCAGCACAGACTCAAGCAGAGGGTATAAGTCTTTTACCCTTAACTCCCCTCTAAGTTTGCCATGAAGCTTTAGTGCAACCTCACCCTTAACCTTGGCCGGATCGTACATATAATCCAGATGTAGATATTCACCAACTAATCCCAACAAATCAATAACCGAGAGTTTTTCAGGCAAATTAAGCTTGAGCATTTCTTCACCATTGGCAATGGATTCAGGGCTATAAGAGGGGATCGTGGGAGTCAACTCAGCAATTTGTTTCGGCGGGCTGGTCGGGATCACGACCTGTTCTGCCTCGGACCCCGGTAACTCAGCCCGAGGTTGTGGTTGCTGAGCCCGCTCGACAGCGATTTGCTCAGCTTGCGCTTTCGGCTGGGCACGTTCGCTGCCACTCGCACTTGCCGGCTCCGGCAGTCGTGCCACAGCACTCGTCTCTTCAGCCTCGATGGTTTGCAAAACCTCTTGATTTTCCTTGACTGTAGTAGATTTCGGCTCACTTAGCTCTGTTGTTTGCAGAACCTGCCTTTGCTTTGGCTTCTGCAACTGCTCAATAGCCAGAAGGATATTCTCCATCTGGCTGGCCGGCGCAATAACCAGCACGTTATCACCATGACTGTCTATTATGGCTTTGGGTGTGGCCGTGCTGATTGGTGGACTTGAGAAACTGCCGATCGATATGTGACCAATCGCCATGGCAATTTGTGCATTAGAGGGCAGATTCTTGATGTCAGAAGCAGAACAAATGGATTTTATGACATACCTTTGCTCGGCATCAACGACTTGCAAAATAGCAACTGCTTTGGTCAATTCGTACGGCTGAGCCGTAATTAGCAGCGCATCAGTACCAGGAAGCTGTGAGACGGTGCCAATACCAAGCTCATCCAAATATTCTTTGCCTTGCTGGGCAGATATGTTCCTCAAAGTGAAAATCTTATGTTTCACTGCTTCAGATTTATCATCTTGTCCTTCAGCTAAGACAAAATTGCACCACAACAAGACAGCTACTACTAAAGCCGTTATACTATACCTGCCAAATCCTTCGCACAAGGAAACCCATTCCTTCATAATTTTTCACCCCATATCCTGAAAAAACCGAAAACCACACACATACAACGCAGACTCCACAACAATCCAGCTATCACAATATTGCGAAAGTCGATTTACCATGAACCTTGGGCATACGCGCACTAACGTCCACAGTAGAGCATCCTGCCTATCTAATCAGACAAACAACAAACCTAAAAGTTCCCCTTATCAGCCTTAAAAACGCTGGTCCACCGACCCAAATGGCAACAAATTCAATAGTAAAACAGGGCCAAAACCGATTTCAGAAGTCCTATAAAATCAAAACGAAAATGACTAAGAAATATACCTACATTGATAATGGACTCTGCCATCTACAAATAGCGTTAGATTTGACCCCTCCATGTTGCCATTTTCACCGTTTTGTATTTTCCGGACGCGAGAATATGCAGGACTATTATTTCCTTTTCGGTTGGCGTGTATTTCGAGGTCTTATAAGCTTACGCTGCTGTTGCTGATTTGGATCCCGCTGATCATTCTCTAATTCATCGCCCAAATCGCCCAGCTTCTTTGCTTCCTCCGTACTGACACGTGCCTGCTTGAAATCTGAAATGAGCTTTTCCATCAGAGCTGCTTCCTGTTCCGGGCTGCGTTCCGGATCAATCTTGTCGGACTCTAAACTACTATGCAATTCTTTTAATTTGCCGACAAGCTCTTCCAGAGCAGCTCTTTCCCCATCATCTATTTCTGGTCTGGATCGCGGTACAAATGCCGGCGGCCTACTTGGTGCCTCGGTTGTGGAAACACCAGTATCAAGACTTTCCAGGGCCGATAAAGCAGCCGGTAAACCTGTTGCGCCTCGATCCTCATAGGAGACCGGACCAGAACCATCATCGAGAAGGCTTATTTGCCTAGGCCTTTGCTGCACAGGTATATCAAAGGTTCTCTGACCATCCCGAACAACAATAAGGCCGTCTTTTATCTGCTCAATAATCAGATGTCCCACTTCACTATTTTGCCTGACCCATCGCATATCCTTACCTGGCTCATCAATAAACGCCAATGATTGTTCGGGATTGGATGGACGAACGCTCGTGCCAACAAGTGTGAATTTGGCTGAAACTCTCTCAGGTCTGGGGATAGTGTCGATACTCGGTCGAGAGGGAGATACGCCAGCAGCCAGCTTGGGCGGAGGCGGATTTAGATACAATGCAAAAGCCTCGGCCTGCTTTATAAGAGGTGATATTTGGCGTTCACTGCTCTCCTGCTGGTTATCGCCTCTGCCTTGACTGAACTGTTCTATCGCCCCAGGCAAACTCAGAAACTGTTCGACCTGCTCTTCGCCACGGAGACCAAAAACCACAGGAAAAGCCAACATAATGCCGGCTAATATCACTACGGCTATACTCGTTATCCGTAATGTTTTTATCATGCTTTTATCCAGAGCTTGACCATTTACTATCGAGCGTACGGCATCGAGAAAACGGACTTCATCCACCGGTAACTACTCGTTATCTATTATTGTTGGACATCACCGACGGTGTTCGGTTCCCTCCAATGGATGATGTTTTCAAAATACTGCTGCTCATTATCAGCGTATTCTGCGCTCTTCTCGGGCGTATGGCAGTCCAGGCAGAACGATTGCGGCTGGGTAGTTTTGGCCTCTCCCGATGTTCTGGCATGTTCCGAACCTGGGCCATGGCAGTTTTCACAACCGACGTTTTTCAGGTGAGCATTCACCTTGTCGGAGACAAAACCCGTCTCGTATTCCATGCCAATAACGTGGCAAATGACGCACTCCGGGTCAACGTGAGAACCTACCTTCTCAAGTGTCGCAAAGGCATCGGTGTGGGGCTTAGTGCTCCACATTTCATATTCGTAGTCATGACATTCTTTGCAGGCCTCTGAACCGATGTACTCCAAGCCATTAGACAAAGGAACACGCGGATATTTTTCCAGAAGATTGTTTTCTTTAAGAAGTTGTTGATAGTTTTTATAGAGTTGAACAAGAGCGCTCTGCTGCGGCAGATCTTCAGTTATCGGGACAGCATAAAGGACAAATTCAAGTTGGTTAGCACTTATCAAGCTAAGCCGCGCCAAATCAATTCTGCCTAACTGTGGTTGGTTCAAGACTAAAGATATGTCCTGGCTGGAAAAGATTTGTATAACACCGACATATCTTCCAAAATGACCTACCGAGAACACTAAAGGTCTTTCATCAACCTGACTAATTACCATCGGCTCATCAGAGCCGCCAGGACAAACCACACAGTCAAGAGTTGGTACGCTTTTCGCGATATCATCTATAAAGACAGGATCATACGCATCCAGAATAAGAATATTGAGGGTTGGGACATCTGGCAACTTGGAAAAAAGCTGCTTGACTCGTTCCACATCGCTGGGCTGTGTATTCGAGGATGCAACTGTCACTGCGATGGTCTGGTTTTTTTTTAATGATAGATGCCTTGTAAACCGAGACGGTATGCTGACATCGGCAGGCTGACGAGCGCTTATAACAGAAAAAGCTGATCCGAGACTATCCAATAATCCAAGCGTTGTCGCTATATTGATATCATGCTCACTCAGATTGACCAGATCGTAACCAAGCAGTTCAAATGCCTCGTGTATGATTCCGAACTTAATCAAGTCCTGCTCATGATCGTTTTCAACGAGCGAACCTGTGTCAACAATGAGTCTTGCATACTGAGGCACTTTATCGAAGACAGCCCCGCGCCTGTCGAGACCACCAAGTTGTCCACCGGAACAGCCGCATGGTTTCAGAGCCCCAAGCTCACTGCCTGTTAGAAAAACTGAAATGACATCAATACTGTGGACAGATGTTCTGGTTGGCGCGACGTGCATACACGAAACTAACAACACCAAGACACAAACGCCAGCGACCAATCGCATCATATGCAAGTTAATTTTCAAACCACACCAAATGAACCAGCACTGCCCCAGTTATAATTTTCACTCTGCCGTCAAAATCTTTGAAACTTCCCACTTAACTGGGCACGACGGCAAAATAGATTGCTGCTTGACGCCAAATCATCATCTTTTTGTTAAGTAGAAGCCTCGACATGTAATTTCCAGTTGCTCATCGTTCTTTATCTTCACACGGAAGACATCTGTGAATAGACTTCGCGCGTCTATACGTGCCGGTGGAGTTATTTGAACCTCGAACTGGTAGCCGCTACTGAGCTTCTCCTGGCTCAGAACCTTCATAGTGTTATTCTTTGATGACGTCGATTCAATCTCAAAATCCTCACTGTAGTTATTCAGAACAGATATTTTCCTGACGACAGGTTGGTTCGGCTTGGCGCCAAAGACGATAATCTGCGGGGGACTACTCACAAACCGCGGCAGCACATCAAAAAAGACATCGACGGAGTCACATTCCGGATGAGTCAGGCTGATTTTGATATTTCCTCTTTCGTATCGCCCCAATTTATCAATATCGGCCTTGGGCCGAAGAAAAAACTCAGTGGCCTGCACCGACGGATCATAGTCAGCAGTCAGGCATCCCGCGGTAGCTCTAAATCCCGTTATCGAAAAAGGCTTGTTATCCCGGCTGGAAATCTTTATTTCCGGGCATCCTGCATTTTCCTCCCTAAGAAGAAGTTTAAGCGTTTTAGGCTCGCAGCTAACCTTGTTGACAATATTAGCATTTAGTGTCAAAGTAACCCGCGGCATTTTTTCATCGTTAGTTCTAACATGCAGTTGCCGCGTGAACCTGCGATATCCCGAGCCGGAACGAAAATCCACTGTCAATGTACCACTTTCGCCCGGGGCATACTCTTTCTTGTCCAGCCTTGCGGAAACACCACAACATCTTTCGACTTCTTTAATTTTCAATAAGCCATTCCCAGTGTTCGTGAATCTAAATCCACACGTCTGCTTCGCTCCAGGCGATATTTCGCCAAAATCGTGAACGACTTTCTCAAATGTGATTCTTGGCGCTGCTGGTTCAGCATCGGTTTTTCGTTCAGGACTGTCCGATTGCACCATTGTGGGCTCGTCTTTGGCCAGTACTTGACGCTGTGTCTGCATAGATGAACTCTCTTCGACTGCGGTTTGCTCCTGACAGCCAAGTGGTAAAAGAAAAGCAGAACCCAAAAAGAGCAACAGATATGAAACAATAGCCATGACACCTGGTGTCTTGTATCTTAACCATCTTCTTCTCTTAGAAACGCGTCCCATATTATGATCTCCAAACGAAGTAAAGAGGTTACTCCTTACCAATAATCCTAGTCATTATAAATAAAACAGGCCAATCCAACAAGTACTTTTCGGCTGAGCAGCCATACTGCGAACCACGGATAGACGTATCAATACAACAGGTTTGAGCAGTCATGCAGTGACATCCTGCGCGCCGAGCCAGAGCAAGTACGTTTGGAAACTAACTTAGACACTGAACCACTAAGGGGAAGAAATATGCGGCTTTCTCACAGGGAAACAATACTTAGCGGAAAAATGGATTTTTTGTTGCTTATATGGTCAATCAACCATATACTGTAATAAGATTATTTAAGAGGGTAGCTATGGAACCGCTAACGGAAAAACAGCAAAAGGTTCTTAAATATATCGAGGGCCGATTGCAGGAGAATAGTCCACCGAGCCAAAGAGAAATTGCTGAGCACTTTGGCTTGGCTCAAAATGCTGTATATCAGTTGATAAGGTATCTAAAGAAAAAGGGGTATCTGATAGACGTAGGTAGCCATCGGGGACTTAGGCTATCAAAAGCATATTTTGACAGGAAAAGACAAACTGAAGGCATCCCTATCGTAGGTACGGTAGCAGCGGGTGAGCCGATATTGGCGGAAGAAAATATCGAAGGATACGTAGACCCGCAGGGCTTTTTCGATCAATCGAAGAATACATTTATTCTAAAGGTTGTCGGCGATAGTATGGTCGATGAAGGTATTATGGATGGCGACTATGTAGTGGTTGAACCAACCCAAAAAATCGAAAACGGCCAAATAGGCGTTGTGTTGCTCGATGACGAAGCAACAGTAAAAAAAGTGTACGTTCAACATGGCCGGATAGCTCTAAAATCCGCCAACCGTGCAGCAGGCTATAAGACCAGATATGTCAGGCGAACCGATAAAGATATCCGTATAATTGGCAAAGTAACAGGTTGTTTCAGGAAGCTATAGCAGAATGGTCGGCAAGGTTTACATAGGCATAGCAGGCTGGTCTTATCCGGACTGGAGAGGGATAGTATATCCAAAAACAAAAGTTGACCAGCTTGAGTACGTGAGCAAATTCGTAGACTGTCTGGAGATAAACAGCACTTTTTACCGGCCACCTTTTGAGAAAACCACAAAATCGTGGTTGGAGAAAACCTCAAAACGTCCAGATTTTTTCTTCACCGCCAAACTGCATCGAAGCTTCACACACGAAGGTAAAATTGATGCAGAAACTGTTAAGCATTTTCATAAAGGCTTCTGGCCTTTCCTCGAAACCGGTAAGCTAAAGCACCTGCTCGTGCAGTTCAGATATGATTTTGCCGACACTAATTTGAACCGTCAGCATCTATCGAAGATAGTAAAGAGTTTCTCCGATGCCTTCAGTTTAGCGGTAGAGGTAAGACACAAATCCTGGCAGATGCCGAATGCCCTGGCATTTCTCACAGAGCTTGGAGTTTCGGTCTGTAATCTTGATTATCCGACTGCCCGAAACTCGTTTGATATGCAGCATTGCACCGTAGGCACGAACGGTTACTTTAGAATGCACGGCAGAAATGTAGAAAAATGGTTTAGCAAGGCCGGCAGGGACGAAACCTATAACTACTATTACAACGAAGAGGAACTGACAGAGATAAAACAGCGGATAGATGAATTGGCCAAGGCCTTTGAAACTCTTACCGTCATTACCAACAATCATTACAAAGGTGCTGAACTTGCCAATGCCCTTGAGCTGAAATGTCTCTTGACCGGCCAGAAACAATACGTTCCCGAAGGGCTTCTGAGAGCCTATCCGAACATGGCAAAGATTGCCTTAGACCAGTGATACGCATAGCAATGAACACTAAAGTCCAAACAACTTGTATGCCGGATTTATCAACAGAATATCACCAGACCCTGTTCGAAGCGGTAGTGCCGGCGGGATTTCCCTCGCCCGCGGCTGATTACGAAGAAGGTACGCTCGACCTAAATAAGTACCTGATTAAGCATCCGGCAGCCACATTTTTCGTCAGAGTTGCCGGTGATTCTATGATTGGAGCGGGCATTCACTGCGGAGACCTTCTGATCGTTGACCGCAGCCTCGAACCGAAAGATAAAAGCGTGGTGATTGCAGCTATAAATAGCGAACTAACTGTTAAAAGAATCAGAATGAGGAAAAAGAAAATCATTTTGGAACCTGAAAATGAAAACTACTCTGCTCAGCAAATCACCGAGGATACGGAATTCGAGGTCTGGGGAGTAGTAACCAGCGTAATACATCACGTATGAAAAAGGAAATATTTGCACTTGTCGATTGTAATAACTTCTATGCCTCTTGCGAGCGAGTCTTTAATCCTAAATTAGAAGGCAGGCCGGTAATTGTATTGTCGAACAATGATGGCTGTGTTGTAGCACGTTCAAATGAAGCAAAGGCATTAGGTATAGGTATGGGAGTTGCTGCCTTCGAGGTTGAGGATATTATCGGAAAAAATGGGATTGAGGTTTTTTCCTCAAACTACGCCCTTTATGCTGACATGTCCAGCCGAGTTATGGAAACGCTGTCTATTTTTACCCCTGATATAGAGATATATTCAATTGACGAAGCGTTTCTGAACCTTGGCGGCTTCGGCCGTTCTTTAACAGACTACGGCCGAAAGATACAGCGAACTGTCAAACAATGGACTGGTATGCCGGTGACTATCGGTATAGGTCGAACGAAGACGCTGGCAAAGATAGCCAATTGGCTCGCCAAGAAATCTGCCAAAGCAAATGGCGTGTTGGATTTGACCGATTTCCCTTGCCTTGACGGAATTCTTGCCGAAACTCCGGTGGAGAAAATCTGGACGGTAGGAATTAAAACGACCATCAAGCTAAAAAGAGCGGGGATTAAAACCGCTCTTGACCTTCGGGATACGGATATCAGTTGGATCAGACAAAAGTTCGGAGTGGTAGGCGTAAGAACAGTTTATGAACTAAGGGGTATTTGCTGTTATCCGTTGGAGCAAAATCCGCCTGTTAAAAAATCAATTACAGTATCACGGATGTTCGGAAAGCCGGTAGAATCTGTTGAAGAATTAAAACAGGCTATTGCAAGCTACGCGTCAAGGGCAGGTGAGAAACTCCGTGAGCAGCATTTAGCAGCCGGCGCAATGACCGTTTTTGTTACGACCAGCCGATTTATAAAAAAAAGATATTTCAATGCTAACACTATTGAGTTCGGCGTTGCCACAAATGACACAATGGAGCTTATTCGGGCTGGGCTATCGTGTATAGATAAATTGTATCGCCGGGGTTTTGCTTTCAAAAAGGCCGGGATTATACTCAATGGCCTTTTGCCTGAAAAACAAATTCAGAGAAGCTTGTTCGATAATACCGACAGAGAAAAATCTCAGCGACTTATGCAGGCGATAGATTCTGTCAATACCAGATTGAACTGCCCGCTTCGATGGGCAACAGAGGGATTGAATCAGCCCTGGAAGGTCAAATTCAACAGACGTTCTTACCGGTACACAACCCATTGGGACGAACTATTAGAGGTGGCTTAAAATAATGGGCGGTACAGGACTTGAACCTGTGACCTCCTGCGTGTCGAGCAGGCGCTCTAGCCATCTGAGCTAACCGCCCTTAATGCTCAGAAAACTCAATATGCCTGAAAGAAGTACAAAAGGCAAGAACTTTTTTCGCCTGTGTCTCTGCGCAAAAAAAAGACCGACAGAACGTCTAAAAACTGGTAATTGGTAACTGGTAATTGGTGATTCGTAATTCGTAATTGTTTAACCAGTCCCAATGTACATCAGGATTTAACCAATTACCACAAATCTGCCGCAATACTCAGTCCAGATTCCTTCTGATAACAGCCGCTGCCGAAAGCGTCCGCTGAAAATCTCCACTCTGAACCGTCATAGAAATCTGAACGCTCTTGCAATCTAATCCGTCATCCGTGGGTGTCTTAACAAAATTCATAGAAATGACGTCCCCGCAAAGAACATACTCTGCCCCATCGTCATTAGTTATAACATAAAGTGCGTTATCGTCAGCTCTGTACTCATAGCTAATGTTTTCCCCTGCGACGGTAAAGAAATTACACCTGTTGCTCGGCGCGCTGGGGTCGACAAAATATCCGGTGCGAAGCTGACTGGTCATTCTAAACAGCGACTGGCGGGCATTGTTTATAGTCTTGAATATTTCTTCATTCTCCTGATAGTTGACGATCGAGGCGTTAAATGCCACAGCCACGGCTGCCAATAAAATAGCGGATATTG
This sequence comes from uncultured Pirellulales bacterium, assembly GCA_964519995.1. GTDB lineage: Bacteria > Planctomycetota > Phycisphaerae > Sedimentisphaerales > Anaerobacaceae > CAZFLY01. The sequence continues at coordinate 21,419 of CAZFLY010000025.1, forward strand.
CCAAAGCAATCAGCAGCTCAACAATTGTAAAACCACCCTTGTATCTCGTATTTCGCATCTCGTATCCCGTATCTCGTATCTCGTATCTCGTATCTCGTTAGCTTCATGCTTCAGGAGATACTCTTCACGACTTTAATACCGCGCCCGAATCCAACAGGCTGAACTTATTTCCCGGGCATTCAAAAGAACTCGCACTGTGACTCTGACAAAGCTGCTGCTATGATCACCAACAACCAGCTCGAAGTTCGAAGCGCTAACATTTTCAACAGTAACCTGTTGAGTAAAAGCAGAAAAATCATTAAGAGTGGACCTGTCGGCGCTGATCGGCGGAGAAAATATCGCGCCGTCAAAATCGTCTACATCATCATAGCTGATAAAGTTCGGTTCCTCCGGGCCAAATGTGCCGATACCGGTTTCAGGATCCACCACATTCAGCATGGCAGTAAGCTCTCTTATCTGCTCGCTCAAAAATTCAGCAGTTGACAATTCTGCTCCTTCGCTATTGGCTATTGTCAATGCACTGTTGGATGCAAGTAAAGCCGCGATTGCAAGACCAACTAAGACTACGGCGATCAGAACCTCTACGAGAGAGAAGCCATTACTGTATCGAGTATGTCGCATTTTGTCCCCCCATGTTCAAGCCAAAGGCGAAGTCTCCAGGCACACCAAACACACTCAGTTGCTCGTAACAACTTTGGACATCTTGAATATCGGCAAAATAATGCTCATAGCGATAAAACCGACCAATACACCCATCAAGACTATCATTATGGGTTCGATCATAGATGTCACGGTCTTTATAACTGTTTTTAGTTCCCGTGCATAATAATTGGAGACGTCTTTTAATACCTCCGCCATATTTCCTGAATCTTCGCCACTTTTTATCATCTGCTCAACATTCGGCGGCATCAGAGCATACTGTGCCAGACTCGATGCGATTTTTTTGCCCTGGCGAACCTCCTCATAGACTCCAAGCCACATCGCCTTGTAGAGCGCGTTGCCCGATATCTGAGCTGTTATCGAGATAGTATTAAGAATCGGCACGCCAGCTCTCGTCAAAACACCCATCGTATGCAAGCTCCTTGTTATATAGAGACTGCGACACAACGTTTTTAGAAGAGGAAGCCTTAGCTTGGTTTTATCCCACCAAAGACGCCCTGGGCCTGTGTTTATGAAATACCAAAATCCCCACAATACTGCACCGATAGCCGGCACAATAAGAAACCAGTAGCTCCGCAGAAAACCACTGGCGGCCATCAACATAATGGTTGGCATCGGCAACAAGTGCTCCTTTCCTGCAAATATGGCTGTAAACCTCGGCAGTACAAAACACAATAAAAAGATCGTTACACTGATGGCCATAACCGCGATGATGATAGGATAAACCATGGCACCTTTGACCTGTGAGCGAGTCGCAGCTTCCTCGTCCAAATACTCTGCCAGCTTAACTAACATGTCGCTTAGTGAACCTGAGATTTCCGCTGCTGCAACCATATTGACATAAAGATTAGTGAACACCTGAGGATGCTCAGCAAGTGCCTGGGAAAAACTTTGTCCAGCCTCAATTCCAGCCTTCAAATCAGTGACTACCTCCCTGAACTTCTGATTTGTGAGCTGTCCAGATATCGACTCAAGTGAATCCTGAAGGCTTATTCCAGCTTTGACCATGACAGCAAGCTGGGAAGTGAAATTCAGGATGTCTTTTCTGCTCGGCCCTAAATCGAATCTGAACTGCCGTATTCTCTGCAGCAGTGTAAGCCTGTCATTGGATTTGCCACGAGCGAATCGCGTGTCCTTGCCAGCTTTGTGAGTACGTCGGTAAGGTCTCTGCTCCGACTGCACCGTGGTTTGCTCTCGGTCATCAGTAACTAATATTGAACTTTGATGATTTTGTGAATCTTGTCCAAACATGTTTCTTACCTTTCAACACCAGCAGTACTGGGAGCCTGAACAATGCCAAAGTTATTAGCAGGAACAAGTATCTTCTCCATTTTGCCGGGGTTGCTTGAGCGTGTCACGGCTTCTTCCCTGTCTATGTAACCTTTGAAGTACATCTCTGCAATACTGGTATCAAGATTCTGCATACCCAGCCTGCGAGAAGTCTCAATGATATTCGGTATTTCGTAGATTCGATTCTCACGAATACAGTTTCTGGCAGCAGAGGTGCACAGCAGAATCTCTGTGCACGGAATCATCCCTGGCTCATCGATTCGCTTAAATAGTGTCTGGGAGATGACCGCCTGCAGAGTGTTCGCAAGCATAGTTCGAATCTGATTTTGCTGATTAGCCGGATAGATATCAACAATACGCTCTACAGTCTGTGAGGCATTAATCGTATGCAAAGTGCTAAAGACCAAGTGTCCAGTCTCGGCAGCAGTGATTGTAAAGCTCGTGGTCTCAAGGTCTCTCATTTCACCAACCATAATAATGTCCGGGTCCTGCCGAAGAACATGTCTTAATCCCGAGGCAAAATCCGGACAATCAGAACCTATTTCCCGTTGCTCTATCATGCTCTTTTCATTCTCTATCAAATATTCGATGGGATCCTCCAACGTAATTATGCGTTTGCTATATTTGGAATTTATCAGCCCAATCATCGCAGCAAGGCTGGTACTCTTGCCGGAGCCTGTATGACCGGTGACAAGCACCAAGCCTCTCGGCAGGTCGGTAAGCTCTTGAGCAATGTGGGGCAAGTGTAATTCATCTATTGGAATGACCTGGTTCGGAATTACCCTAAACGATATTGCGATGGTGTCACGTTGATAGTGCGCGTTAACACGGAACCGATGCCCATCATCGACGGCTGTGGAAAAATCGAAGTCTCTTTTCTCCTCAAACTTCTTGAATTTGTCGTGCCCAATCATGGAAAGAATCATTCCCTCGGCGTCTTCATTAGTTACCTCTGAGAAATCCATGTCAATCAATTCGGTGTTTTTGCGGAGCACAGGTGGCATGCCGACATTAATGTGCACATCGCTTGCCTTATTCTCAATTGCCTCTGCTAATATTGTCTTGACATCCAACATATCGCAGTCCTTATGAAAAAATCGTTTATTGATTTGTGCTATTTACACGGTATTTTCAACAAAGGCTCCCTCTTCGCTTCGCCCATGCACTTCAGTCACCCGGAGTACCTCTTCAATCGTAGTGACGCCCTGCTTTATCTTGTTGATACCTTCATCAAAAAGAGAAGGCCGACCGCTTTCTCTAAAAACTCGCCGCATGCTGGCTACGGAGGAATCTTTGTTAATCACGTCTCGAAATCTGTCATCGATAATCAACAACTCATATATACCTGTTCTGCCAATGTAGCCCGAACCTCTACAGTAGTCACAGCCGGCGCCGTGAAGCAGCTCTTCAGGATTAAGCCCGGCTTTTTCCACGTATTTGCGAATATGTTCGGTAGCGGAAAATGCTTCCTTGCACTTCGGGCAGATTTTTCTAACCAATCGCTGAGCGAGCACTCCGTTTAACGATGCCGCTATCAGGTATGTATCGACGCCGATATTGACCAGTCTCGTGACACTGCTTGCTGCATCGTTAGTATGAAGTGTGGACAGAACCAAATGTCCCGTCAACGCAGCCTGGACAGCTATTCGAGCTGTCTCGCTGTCTCTGATCTCGCCGATCATTATCACGTCAGGGTCCTGGCGGAGAAGACTTCTCAGCGCTGATGCAAAAGTAAGTCCGATTCTGTCGTTTGTCTGGACCTGATTACAAAAATCAAGTTCGTATTCAACGGGGTCTTCCACGGTTGATATATTGAGCCTGTCGCCATTCATCTGAGACAAAGCTGAGTACAATGTCGTGCTTTTGCCGGAACCGGTGGGTCCGGTTACAAGGAAGATTCCATGCGGCATCGCTATTTGCTCACCGAAAGCCTCACAAATACCGGCTTCCATACCCAATTGTTCAAGACCACGCATAATTGACCTGCTATCCAGTATACGCATGACCGTTTTCTCGCCTTGATTCGTGGGCAGAGTTGAGATTCGCAAGTCAATTGCCCTGCCGCCGACGATAGCAGAAACCTTGCCGTCCTGCGGCAGTCGTCTCTCTGAGATATCAAGGTTAGACATGATCTTAATGCGCGATACAATCGCGGGATGCATCTTCAACGGTGCTTGCTTTGCTTCAAAAAGCATTCCATCTATGCGGTATCTTATTCTTGTGAACTTCTCTTTTGGCTCAATATGAATGTCGCTTGCTCCCTCATGGATTGCATTGCTGATCAAATAGTTGACCAATTTTATGACCGGCGACTGTCCCGCCATCTTTTCGAGATCCTCGGAATTGTCTTCATGATCCTGCACTACCTCCACCTCGGTCATATCGCTGATGATGTCGTCGAAATTGTAATCGATTCTCTCTTGATCCTGTAAAGCCTCACATGCTTTTTTGATGTCTTGTTCGGGACAAACGACAATCCTGACATTCATCTGTGTTTGTCTTTTAACATCTTCTATCGCAAAGACATTAGCCGGCTCGCTTGTCGCAATCAGAAGTGTATCCTGCTCAGATGCCACCGGCACAATGCTGGTCCTTTCGATAAAATCAATGTTAAGCTTCTCAAAGGCGCTTTTCTGCACATCTTCAGGCCCGATGCGCCGGAATTCTAAGCCGCATTGTTCAGCCTTAGCCATCAAGATGTCGTCCGCACTGGCTATTCCTCCTTGTGACAGCCAATTTGCTGCATCAGTACCCGGTTTTACGAACTGCTCCTGCCTGAGCTGGGAGTGCTGCTGTTGAGTAATTTTGCCCATATCAAGCAGCACATCGGCAACGTCACGCACATGCGCCTGGTCGCTCTTTTGCGGAGAATAAAGATCACTTAAACCGCGCACCGACTGATCATCAGATAACCGGCTTAGTGATTCGTCGGCATCATATGCCTTTAATTCCTCCTTAGATTCCGGAGGACTTTTCCTTCTTATCTGAGACAAAAATGGTAATTTCATTCTGATAACTTCAATACAATATCCAGGCTTTGCAGTTCGTCCTGCGAAGCCTCAGAACTATATTCAGGTTCCCATCTGAGTTTAGCGAAATCATTACCGATTTCCCTTATTCTAAAACCTCTAATCGAATCACCCTCGTGAAGGATTCTGTCATCAATCATGCAGCAATTGCCACGGTCAGACTGCATAATGCACAGAAGCTGCAGGGATTTCACCTGCTGTCTCAACTGTTGCTGCCTTAGCAACTCGTCATCGATTTCAAGGTTTTGCCGCTCATCATTAGCCCTGGCTTCAAGGCTGTTCAAGAATATCTCAACTTCAAATGGATTTTTCACGAGCTCGTTGACCCGCACCTGCAAAACACTTGAGAATTCGTAGAATTTTTTGACGATTTGGTCCATCCGACTAAGCATTTCCGAACTGACACCGGTGAGTCGGCTGATGGCTACCTCGATCTGTGTTTCTTCGGTGTCGACCGGCGCTGCCGAGGCTGCTTGGGGCTGGACTTTTCTTATCATGTACAAAAGACACAAAAGCCCCACAACAAATAGCACAATGACCAAGATGGTGCTCTTGCGTGCACTTCTGCTCTGTCCAGCAACAGTGAGATACTCCAGACCTTGATTTTCCTTCAATATGTCGGTGTCACCTTTTGTGGCAGCGTCAGTTTTCCGTCCCCCCAGGCTCTCAGGCCCTTGATCACGCAAAAATGACAGCATAATTAAGCTCCCTTACTCTTGCGCAAGATACATGCCTTTTGTATCCGGCAGTGTCAACATTGCTTTAGCCTGTTTTATCCTGGAAGAATATGCTTACTATGAAATCGGCTGTTACCTGTCCCTCTTGTTCTCCCTGCTTTTCCAACTCAAGCTCACGAATCTTCATAATACGAGGAAGCTTCTCAAGCTCTAAAAGAAACGAATAAAAGGCGTTGAAGTTCCCAACCAACTCCATCTTTAATGGTTGTTCCACATAGCCATTATTGTTCTTCTTGTTGAGCGTACTAATAGTCTTAGGTTTTAGGCCCTGTTTCTGCGCAATGACGGTGACCTGCTCAAGGACCTTGTGAATCTCGCTGGTAGGCGGTAATCGGCTTTCAAAAAACTCTATGGCTTCCTTCAACTGCTCAAGCTGTTTTGTAAGGTCCTCTGCAGCGGCAGTAGCCTGTTCAAATTCAGCCAATTTTGCAAGTTTCGCCTCGACGCGTTGCTTAGCCTCTGCGAGATGTTTGTTAGCAGGCCTAATCATATATCGATAGCCGACTATAGCCACGCCTATCAACAAAACAAAGAAAACGACCTTTCTGAAGCGACCTATCATAATTGTGCCCTCACGTTATGACTAATTGACCTCCGATGAGAATCAATCTGTCCACGCTAAAAGTTGTATACGGACTTCTCAGCTTTTGCTCGTATTCTATCGATGTCTGCTTTGCTCAAATGGATGTCTTCTCTCAGTAATGCCCTGAGTTTAAACCGCCTGAATATTGTGTCTTTTAGTTGGTATTCCTTGGACTCGACCAGTGCAACTGAATTCAGTAAAGCTGAACCGCTAAGCCGTTCAATGTAGGCAGCAACCTGCAAATCACTTGGAGCCATACCTTCGATATCTATGTGCATTTCCAGCGACTTCTCCGTAGAGACTTTTTGCTGCAGTCCACCGGCACTCGCCTCGCTGGCCGCTCGGTATCTGTTGGTTGACCTGGGCTGTCTGACCCGCTCCGGTTCCTTCTGAATCAGATTCAGTTTTAGTAGCGAAACGCCCGACGGCAAGTTGTTAGTCAAAGCAGCTAAAAGGACGCTTCTCGGCACCGGCTCAAGCAGTTCAGCCGTGGTCAAAGCGGTTTTCATCATTTCCTTTCGCTTAAACTGAAGCTCTTCAAACTGCTGTATTGCCTGCTGTATTCGAGTCATTTTGTCGTTTACGAGCTTTTCCTTAGCACGGAAAGAACGCTGGCGAATCTTGATTGTCGCGAAGGAACTGCCCAACACTACCATTACTATCAATAACAATACAAGACAGACCAGATTTGTCTTTTGTGATTCGTTGTTCTGCACATAATCATCCGGTACAAAATTTATGTTAAGCATCTTATAACCTGCCTCCTTCCGCAGAGAATTTATGATAAGCCAAGTCCGAAAGCGATAGCCCAATTAACATTGGCATCACCATTCCTTCTATCTATTCCAGTATGATGCGGGTCTATGACTTCCACCGCCGCCAGACAGTCTCCCATCTGCGCCTGGATTTCCAGTTGTTTGGCTATCGTCGTACATATATTGACATCGACGGCCTGGCCGGAAAGAAAAATCAAACGCTCAATGCAAGCATTTCTGTACGTCGAAATAAGGTGACGCCTACATGTAGTAAGTTCAAATACCAATCGCGTTACTACCTTTTCATCATCAAGCTGCTTTGCCCCTATTGGGATAGAACACGCAAAAAGAAGATTTTTATGTCGACAAATAACAAGGTTTGTGCACGTTGGTTCTATGTCGAGAAGCATTACAATTGCTTTTAGGTCGGTTTCTCGTCTGCCAAAGAATTTCGTGTAGCAGTTGGTGAGCGCCACAGGCCAGACACCAAGGGATTGGATTGCTATGCCGACTTTCTCGTATATCGCCAAATGCCTATCAATTATTTTACGTTCAGCTACCATAACCAGAGCATTATCCTGGTCTGTGGGTATGCACTTTATCAAGGTATCATTTCGCTCCGGCTTGAACGGCAGTTGATGCTTGATCTTCGAAAAGATAGTATCCTCTAGTTTGACATCGGTTATTTTGGGCATTTTTACATGGTCAATAAAGACCTGGTTTGCAGGTATGGCTGCTATAACCTGTTTACCTTGAAATCCGCTGTTTGCCATGACCTGGCGCAAGATTTCAACGGCCCATCTCTGCCATGCAGCGCTTCCTGCCTCGATATCACTGGGCCGAGTTTCACTTCGGCCAGCAATCAAGCTCACGCTTTCTTGGCCGTTTGCAAGCTGCACCAGCCTGATGTCGTCTTCTCCCATATCGACACCGATTGGATAAACGTGGTCTTTCTTGAAAAACCCAAACATATCAATCTTGCTCATTCAGATACAACTTCTGTTGCGCTGACGGCTGGAACGGCTGCAGAGATTTTAATCTACCGATAACGATGAACAATGCTGTTACTCCTCCCTTAAAAGACAACTCTATCAAGTCAAAAACCAACATAAGCTGACTGAACGTGCTCATTCGGCAACGAATGCAATGCTATCTAAAATATATGATATAGAACCATAACCAGCAAAACGCCGGCAGATATATCAAAAGCTGATTTTTCATGGTCCTGTAAAATCGCAGCTGGACTGCCGATAAGACCTCGCCCGTTCAATTCTTACAATCCTTTGTGATCGTTAATGTGAACTGGCCGAGTTCCAAAGCAGCCACAAAACTCTCAAGGCAACAGCCAGATTTCTCAGACGCAATGATGCTTTTTTGGACTCAAGGACGGGTAGGACATTATAAGACTCGAAGACTATAGGCTGGTATAGCTCCATCCACGGCAGCTACTCAGCCTTTAGCCTGCGGGTCATCAGATTTGCAATTGCCTCCCTGACGGGCTTATTCTCAAACAATACCTCGTAGACAGCTTGAGTAATCGGCATCTCCACACCGTATCGGTCAGCAAGAGCAACAACAGATTTGCACGTGGTAATACCCTCAACTACAGACTCCGTGGCACTTTCAGCCTGCTGAAGGCTTTGGCCCCTGCCTATTCTCTCGCCGAACGATCGGTTTCTTCCTTTTGGTGAAATACAAGTCGTGACCAAATCACCCAGTCCGGAAAGTCCCGCAAAGGTCTGCTGCCTTGCTCCCATTGCGATGCCAAGGCGAGTCATCTCGGCAAGCCCCCTGCTTAAAAGAGCAGCTTTGGCGTTGTCACCAGCACCAGCACCATCTATAATTCCCGCAGCTATGGCGATAATATTTTTCATAGCGCCGGCCAATTCAACGCCTACGATGTCCGTATTAGTGTAAACGCGCAGCCAGGGACAATTGAAAGTGTGCTGGATATTCATGGCTAACCGCTCATCAATGGATGCTGCGCAGGCGATGGCCGGGAGTTTTTTAGCGAGTTCATCAGCAATTGTCGGGCCGGAAAGAACAGCAGTTTTAAGTTTTGGCTCCAGCACATCGACCAGTATCTGGGTTGGTCGTAACAGTGTCCCATTTTCTATACCTTTGGCAACCGAAACGATAGGAACACCGGCGGGGACGTAGTCCTTCAGACGCGTCCAAACACTGCGCATGAATTGACACGGCACAGCGGAAATAATCAGATCAGCCCCGCTCATTATGCGATTATCTCCGGGCTCAAAAACAAGGGCTTCAGGTAGCTTATGACCGGGCAGAAATTTTCTGTTCTCACGGCTTTGCTCGATCTGGGCCAACTGTTGACGGTCGTAGCCCCACATCCATACTTCGTGGCTCGTGGCTCGTGACTTGTGATCCGCTTTTCGCTTTTCACAGAGCAGAATAGCCAGCACAGTAGCCATGCCACCGTCACCAATGATGGAAATCCTTTCGTATCTCGTATCTCGCATCTTGTACTACGTCGTTTTTTTACACGAAATCCAATATGCACAACGCATAACAACTAAGCATTACAACAACCCCACACAGAATTGTCAATCTTGATATTTAGGCGTGCCATACGAGTTTCACAGTGTCGGACTCGCCAAACTTTACTTTCCCTTTCCACTGAGGAAACTTTCTCAACATCACCACAGCCAGCTGAGCAAAAAAGTGCGGCAGGTAAGATAGATGCTAGGTTAGTCTTGTATAATCTCGATACTATCAGGATGCAACTGTCGTAAGCTTGGTATTTGGTTTTGGCCGAGTCTGGCGTCAACAAGGACAGTGCTGTCCAGGTACTGCTCCTTTAGAATTTTTCCGTGTGCACGTAAGAAGCTCTGTACTTTGCCATCAGCCTGGCTGGCACACACCCGCAAAACAAGCTCTGCTCCTTTGTATTCCGCGGTTACTGTCTCACTCAATTCACCCAAGCCGAAACCTGTTTTGGCCGATATTGTCACTGCATCCGGAAGGAGCGTCTGGAGCATCTCGAGCTGACCGATCTTTCTGACAACATCGACTTTATTTAGTACTGTCAAAATCGCTTTTTCACCACAGCCAATCTCTGCTAAGACAATATTTACAGATTCAACCTGATTTAGCGCTTCCGAATTTGACACATCTACGATGTGTAGCAACAGATCGGCGTTGATAGCTTCTTCCAGTGTCGCTTTGAATGAAGCGACGAGCTGGTGAGGAAGGTTCCTGACGAAACCGACGGTGTCGCTTAGAAGCACCTCCACACCTTTGGCAGGTGTCCATCTTCTCGTTCGGGTATCGAGCGTTGCAAAGAGTCTGTCTTCGACAAAGACCCCGGCGTCCGTTAGTGCATTAAGCAGTGTACTTTTGCCGGCATTAGTGTAGCCGACCAAGCAGATTTTGAATAAGCCTTCTCGATCTTTGATCTCGCGAATTCTGCGCTTATCAATCTTCACGAGTTCGTGTTTGAGCTCGGTGATTCGCTTGTTGACGAGCCGACGGTCGATTTCCAACTGCTGCTCGCCTGGCCCCCTTGTGCCTATACCACCAACAGTGCCTGCGGCAGTGCCACCAGCCGCACCGGCCACCGCGTCAAGGTGGGACCACATACGCGTCAGCCGAGGATATGTGTATTCAAGCTGAGCTAACTCAACCTGAAGCTTGGCCTGCTTCGTTTTCGCTCGGGTGGCGAAAATGTCCAAGATTAATTCACTGCGGTCCAGAACCTTCGCTTTGATAACCTCCTCAAGTTCACGAATCTGGCCAGGTGAAAGATCATTGTCGAATATTACAACATCGCCTTTGAACCTTCTAACTCGCTCAGCGAGCTGTTTAGCCTTACCTTTGCCGATATAAGTCGCTGGATTTATTGAGCGGATTTTCTGCTGGAATCTATCGACCACAACTGCCCCGGCACTTTCTGCCAGAGCCGTCAGCTCAGCCAAATCATCACCTTCATGTCCGGCATGCAAAACAGCAGCTACCAAGATGGCCCGCTCTTTTCTGACTCTCAGCGTCTGACGAAGCTTCTCCAACCGAGAAAACCTCCAAAATTGCACCTTTATTCTAACACATTTGGCTGCCCCACTCAATAGAACTCAAAACAACGGTTAATAAAACCACTATTAGAATAACGTCGGTTTTATCGGTCAAACAGAGTATTTTTTGTATGAAAGCGGACAAAAGACATTTTTTGGCTTGAAAAAGTGTAAGAGCTGCATTAGATTAACGAACGATATAATTTTGGACGAGCAGAAAGATGGTGCTATAGATAGCTCCGTTGTTCTTGGACTTGATTTATGAGGATTGAAGGGGTTTTGTGTGCTAAAAGTTAAAATGCGCTCAGGCGAATCGGTTCAACAAATGATAAGACGCTTTAAAAAGCTCTGCGAAAAGGAGGGTCTTATCAGAGATATGAAACGCACTGCCTACTATGAAAAGCCCTCTGAGAAAAATCGCCGACGTCAGCGTAAAACCCAGCGAATTATAAACCATTAGCACAGATTCAGCCCACATACTACCATCCCACACCCTAATCAGAAAAACCGAATATCGAGACCAATCCTCCCAGTAAGCTGCTTCGTCAGTAGGTTGAAGCGAGCAGATGCTTGCATAACGCATATTCCGTTTCTGCAAGTAAAAGACCTTAAGTTATAACATCAGCCCTAATCAACCTCGCTTGTTACGACATCAGGATGTGATATTTTTCGGCAGGACTACAGCTCCGGCATAGGCCAGAAAACCGTATCACCATTGTCCATCCACTTCCTAACTTGGTCATTTTTATCCCTCCCAGGCTTGCCACTGTCATCGATAAAATTAAGGCCGACACTGTAGAGGATGAAATTGTCGTCCGTTTTTTTGTAAACCAACGGTTTATCAGCGAAAGGATCCGTCGGTAAATCATCCAAATAGTCAACCTCAACCAGTTCATCTAAACTGTCAGGATATTTACCCTGCTCTTTTTGATACCTCATTGTTGCAAGCACCGTAAGCAAAGCGGCTCTGTCTGTTTTTAACCGCCAGCCAAGCTGCCCCACTTTGTTGAATGCAGGTCCCTGAACTCTTAGCATAAAACTTGTCTCGAAAACCTCACTCCATCTATCCGAATCTATTCCCTTATTATGCAAGTCCCGCGGAGTTTCCTCAAACAGTTCGGCTGCTTTCTCAAAATATCCGTTAATTTGTTCAATAGTTTCTCGCCTGCCCGGATAGCTGAACGTCAGCAATCTCCATAAAATGTCTTTGTTATCCTGCACGACGTACGGCATGCCGCGTATTAGTACGCGACCTCCGCCCCGGCCATCGTCGGTAAATGAACGCTGGATTTGGTCGTACCAGAACACCTTTTCAGCTTCCAGGCTAATAATCGGCTCCCGCTTTTCGAACTGTTTTGCTAATTCTTCCTGGATTGCTCCTAAAACCTCTGCAGGCACATCGGTTTTTCTCAAAATCCTGCTAATTTCATCAAGGGCTGTAGCCTCAACTGCAATGCCGACTAACTGCTCGATTAGTAAACCGTGACCGTGCAGGTGATCGCCAAATTTTACAAGCACAACGCAATCCCTTAACGCTTCATTAGTGTCTCCGCTATAAGCCTCGTATCGAATCTGCCATCGCATTGCAAACGCCAAATATCTGTAGTCCAGTAAGGGTTCCATAATATCCGGCATTAGAGTCTCTGCTAACTTACCCTCACCGCTTTTTTTATAATGACGCCAATAGTATTGATATTGCGCAGCCGCTCTCAGTGCTTCAAGAGACTTTTGATTACCTTCGAGCCATGAAACTAAGGACAGTAGCTGAACATCGTTAAAATCTGTCGGCCAGTTTGCCTTGCCTTTAGTAAGCCACTCCGGCATTTCTACATAAAGCTCATCAGCCTTTTCATAGTAAGACCTTGCATTATCTGCAGCATCTCTGTCAGCCTGTTCAAATTCATTCAACCAATCAGCGTAATTAACCTTAATAGTTGGCCTGCCAATAATCAGCGGGCTAATACAGATAAGCAAATATAGAAAGATGATCCCGAATACTTGAAGTCCTCGCACAAGAACTTTTTTCCAGATCGGCCGGCAGCGTTTTTTTGCGCGGCGCATAAGAACCGCGAGTAGTTTTGGATCGCCAAATCCCGCGATTAACTGTTCCGCTTTTTGTTCCTTCTCACGATTATTTACACAATCTCGCAGCTCATCCTCGAAATGCGCAATTAGTTCGGCCCTTACATCTCGTCGAACCTTCCGACGGTACCTCATCTTCTTGATAACAAGCTTTATGAATTTAGCCGCAAAGGCTGGAACATTCTCAAAACTACTTCTTTTAGATTCCTTTTTTCTCATAGAGCTGAAGATTTAGTTATTGGGACTTTAGTTACTTTGGACTGGCCATAAAACCCAGTCACCTCTGTTGGACCTCAAGCCGGACATGCCTTTATCGTCGCGAACAACCTCGCCTCCATCGTCGGAGAAATTCAGTCCGAAGCTATAAAGGACAAAATTGTCATCAGTCTTTCTGTATACCAATAATGCGCCACTGTATGGATCCATTGGCTCTGCCTTTAGGTAACCAGCAGTAAGTAGCTGATTTAGATTGTCAGGGTAATGCCCTACGTCCTGGTAATACCTTAATAACGCAATTATTGTTATCACAGCTTCAACCCTTGCTTTTGATAGATGTGTCTGCAAAGATATTCTATCAAGACCGGGTCTAAGGATTTCTAAGAACATGTTGCCCTTTATAATTTCCAGAGCGTGTTCTTCGATGTCTGTCTGTTCTGCTTTAACCTCAACAGGAGTCTTAATTTTAGCGATCTCCCAATAGTCGTAAAATTCCTCTGCTGCTTTTCGAGTTTCTTGCTTGTCCGGATATAAGAACAGCATATAGCTCCAATCTTTAATAAAGACTCCGGCATCATAAATATGGCCACCAAGCTTACTGGCCTCCATACGGATAATTGACAACAGTATCGATAACCAATTATGTTTGTAATCATCAGGGTAGTATCTACTATCGTCGCTTGATGGTCCCGGTGGAATTGACATCATCTCGGCAAGCTGTTCAATACGTTTGGGTATTATATGACCTCTGCCGAGTCCATCTGTAAAGGTACGCTGGATTTGATCGTATGTTGATAGCCTTTCCGCCTTTAAACTTATTGTAAAATCTTCATTAACTACTGTTTCTTCAAGGTCTTTCTGTAGCTTAGCTAGTATGGCCGAGTTTATCTCGTGCTCATTAAGAATGCCACGGAGCGTTTTAATAGCCAACGCTTCAATTGCTATTCCTACAATCTGTTCGACTAAGATTTTATCTCCTCTAAGATGCTGGCCTAAACGATAGAGTGCCTTTATATTGCTTAGAGCTTGCTCATATCGGCCATCTTCAATAGCTAACCAAACTCGCCAGCGCAAAGTAAAAGCCAGTCTGCGAAACTTGGAAAGAGAGGGATCAATAGATGAAATCATTTTACCGGTGCCTTGCTTAGTGACATAGTTATGCCAATAATAAGGTTTCTCTGAAGCCGCAATAATCAGCTCAAACATTTCTGCATTATCAGCCAGCCATTTTCTTATAAGTTGCTTTTCTTTGTCATTAACTTCATCATATCTTGAGCCTAAAGGATAGGAGATATCGTCTGGAGCTTCTTTAAACATTTCCGTTGCTTTTTTGTAAAAAGGCGCAGCATTTAGAGACTTGTCAGCAGCAGGACGAACTAACTGATTAAGCTCAGCAATGTAATCGATAGTGATATTCGGCTCACCTGATAAGAACCAAATAATGTAAAGAATAAGACAAACAGCCAATACACTGGTAGCCTGAAGTGACTTTGCAATCGCTTTTAGCCAGAGTGGTCGGCAGCGTTTTTTGGCGCGACGCATAAAAACTGCAAGCAGCTTTAAGTCGCCGAACTCCGAGATTAACTTCTGAGCCTTTTGCTCTTTCTCTTCCGCAGTTTTAGTATCTTTTAACTCATCTTGGAAATGCGCAATCAGCTCGGCCTGTACATCGCGTCGAACTTTCTTACGATACCGCATCTTCCTGATTAGCTGCCTGATGAATTGGCTGGCACAATCAGGTAGGCCCTCAAATATTTTTGGTTTTTCTTTATCTTTCACAATCATGCCTCCAGCACTTGTCCATTACCTCACAGTGCGGCTCTCCGGTCACCAATTCCTTTAGGCAGTCATGAGTGCGCCGCCGAAAACCAAATCCAGACCTGCTGCGAGTTCTTTGAGTTGCTCTTTCTGTTTGGCAAGCTCGGCTTTACCCTTACTAGTGATCGAATAGTATCGCCTCTTGCGGCCGGTGTCGGCCTCCTGCCACCTGCCTTTTATGAGCTTTTTGGCTTCAAGGTTATAAAGCAGCGGATACAACGTACCTTTGCCAAGTGTAAGAATCTCGCCGCTCCGCTTTTCGACGGCCTCGCTCAACTCGTAGCCATACATTGGCCCACGAGATAGTATTTCCAGGACAACTACCGGCGCGATGCCTTTTAGAAGCTGGCTTTCAAACTTCATAGAAACCTCCTATTTGCAGAATCTTAATTTGTCTTGTTTAGCATATTATGCTATACATACTATGTAAAATCAAATAAAAAATTTGATTTTTCAGAAAATTTCTTATAACTGTAGGTAGAATTACACTACAGCCCAATTCTTCCTGGTTGATGAAAGTTTGCACAAGAATAACGTCTCAAAGCTAACGGGACCTCGGATTGTCGATTTTACCACTCGCAGCCTGAGGCTGCCTCAGAAGGAGCCATGATACTGGCAAACGAGATTTACAGAAAATCTATTACGTGATCCACCCCTTTTCCATGCTCGGAGAGAGTTTCACATAAATTAACACGCCTGAACTTCTCAGACTTTACTATGCAGATAATTACTGCCAAAAAGATTGCAATAAGGCCCTGTTGCGATTAGCATTACCCAGCAAATACGGACGAGTGAATGAATTTTTGAACACTCCAGATGATTTTAATTGGCTCGTTTTCGCAGTTATTTGCCGGTCGAAAAAACTTTAATCAAATACACAATTTCAGGAATGTATTATGAGTAACGAAGTCCAAAAACTATCTATTAAGGAAAAAATCTCATACGGTTTTGGAGACCTTGCTTCAGTGCTTTACTGGCAGACCTTCATGCTGTATTTTACCTATTTCTACACAGACGTGTTTATCATCCCGGCTGCGGCTGCGGCTACCATGTTTCTCATAAGTCGAATTTGGGATGGTATCAATGACCCTTTGATGGGAATCATCGCCGACCGCACAAAAACTCGTTGGGGGAAATTTCGACCCTATTTACTTTGGCTTTGTGTACCATTCGCAATTGTCGGTGTGTTTACCTTTACTGTTCCTAACTTTGGGCTAACAGGAAAACTTGTTTGGGCTTATGTTACGTTTATTGCCATTATGATGTTGTATACAGCCATCAACATTCCCTATACAGCGTTGTTCGGTGTTATGTCAGCGGATTCAAAGGAACGCACTACCCTCTGTTCTGTAAAGTTTATCTTCGCATTTACCGCAGGTATTATCGTTTCCGCCACCTTGCTGCCGATGGTGAAAGCATTTGGCGGGGGCAATGATGCTCGCGGCTGGCAACTATCTTTTGTAGTCTACGGGATTGCTGCTGTCATTTTCTTTTTGATTACTTTTAAGGGAACCCGGGAACGTGTCCAGCCACCCAAGACACAAAAATCATCTGTTAAAAAGGATTTATTTGAACTAATCACCAATGGACCCTGGCTCATTCTTCTGGCGACAACGATTACATTTATTCTTTTCGTTGCTGTGAAGGCTAGTGTTACAACACATTACTTTAAATATGTTATAAGACCGCTGGAACTTTCTTTGCCGTTTATAGAAACCAAAATTTATAGTTTTGAAACATTGGTGTCAGCATACAACACAATCGGGCAAATTTCAGCGCTTGTTGGTGTGCTGTTAGTGCCCAGCCTGGCGAAATTATTCGGCAAGAAGAAACTTTTCGTTACTTTTTTCATTATTGCAATTGCAAGTACGGCTGCTGTTTATTTCCTGAGTGCCGAACAAATCGCCTTGATTTTTGTCCTCCAAATCACCGGCTCGATGACCGGAGGACCTCTAAGTGTTCTGCTCTGGGCGATGTATGCAGACACCGCTGATTATGCTGAGTGGAAGCGAGGACGCAGGGCGACGGGTTTAATCTTTTCCGCTTCGACTATGTCGCAGAAAATCGGATGGGCCTTCGGCGCTTATGTCGCTCTTACGCTGATGTCTCAAGTCGGATTTCAAGCAAATCAGGCCCAATCCCAAGAGAGCCTGAGGGGTTTAATCCTGCTGTTCAGCCTGATTCCTGCCGGAGTTGGTGTTTTGTCAATTATATTATTACTTATATATCCATTAAATGATAAACGCATTGAAAAAATCGGGGCCGAATTAGAAGAAAGACGCAAAGAGACCGGAGAGGAAATCGCAACAGCTTAGTTATCAATAAAAATTCGATACTAGTACTACAGCGCGAATTAAGCTCAAGAAATAAAGGTCTCTATGTCGATAACTC
>CAZFLY010000026.1:0-30516 GCA_964519995.1 uncultured Pirellulales bacterium
AAACGGGGTACCTCCCAGCCAGCATATGGGATCTGGTGAACCCACAATCCCGCCAAGTCGTCTTTGTCGGGGTCGGCGTCAACCACATTACTTGCCTGTTCGTCGCCGGTCTGTAGATCCCAATCGCCACCAATCCAGTTGTCCGGGATTCCGTCTCCATTATCATCGTCACAGTTAGGAAGGACAATAGCGTAGGAAGTACCTTCATCATTTTCGTCGTAGGAATTAATAGCATCGTTCCGATCGACATCTGCATCTATATCAACGACAAAAAACTTGCAACTATCCGTGTCTTTATAGTGGTCGTTATCCTTAACCTCCAACTTAATCCAGTATTTGCCTCCATCCTTGAACGTGTAAGTTTTAACTTCGCCATACACAGTATCTTTGAGATAATATCCATAGGCATTAACCGCCTTGTAGATGTACCACTTCCAAACTTCGATCTCCCCATCCCGGTCATAAGAAAGGTGTCCGTCCAAATCAACCTGTTGTCCAGCGCATATATAATCGGTATTTCGGCAGTCGCCGCAGATACGGGCTACGGGCGGATAGCCCCACGCATAAGATTTGCTGTTGATAAAGCAAAGACAAGCTAAAATGACAACTCCAGACAAAAAATTTCTATTCATTTTTGTCCTCCCTCGACTAAATCGATCAAATCGATGTTATTTTCGAGCCAGCCACGAGCGGCGTTGACTGCCAGACAGTTGGGATAGTTCTGAATAACGAGCTCATAAGCAGCTTTTGTCCGGGCGTGTGCTTCAGATTCTTCATTAGTGCCGGCCTCGCCCAGTCTTTCATAAATGTATCCGATCAAGAATTGGGCGTTCCAGGCGTATTCATAGTCAGGCCACTTGTCCACAACCTTTTGGTAGTACTCAATGGCCTTTGCGTATTCGCCGAGCCGCTTATAGCAAATAGCCGAAATATCGTAAATTTCTGCGCCCGCTGCAGTGTCTGGCCATCGGTTTAGGATTTCTTGTCCAGTGTTTATTACCTTTGTAAAATACTCATCAGCTCGGCTATCCAGACCTTGGCTTTCATACTGAAAAGCCAGTTTATAATACGCCTCCGTTGCCGCCCATAAAGCCTCTGGCAAAGCCGGATGGTCGGCAAAATTGGTAATCAGCTCATCGAGTAGCACCTTGGCTGTTTCTTCATCGCCAAGGGAAATATTTA
Organism: uncultured Pirellulales bacterium; assembly: GCA_964519995.1. Classification (GTDB taxonomy): domain Bacteria; phylum Planctomycetota; class Phycisphaerae; order Sedimentisphaerales; family Anaerobacaceae; genus CAZFLY01. The sequence continues at coordinate 1,183 of CAZFLY010000026.1, forward strand.
ACGCCGCTATACTTGCCCGCGACATTACTGCAAAGTGGTGATTAGGCCATCTGTCAATAACATATTGGTACCACTGCCGAGCCTTGTCGTCCTGAGCCATTCTGCGGTAGTCATTGCCAAAGAAGTATAATGCGAGTTGCAAATCAGCATGGTCGGGATAATCGTCAATAAGCTTTTCGATTGAAGCCTCCGCAGAGGCAAAATCGCCTATGTGAATATCCGCAAACGCGATGGCCTTCTGTGCCCACATCCCATAGTCGCTATCAGGCTGGCGGGCCAGGATATAGCCGGTAAGTCTGCGTATAATTCCATCGTAAAATCTGATCTGCTCTGTATCATCGGGTCTGCTTTCTACGAATAGCCGTTGTTTCTTGGTACATTCGGTAGCCAAACGATAAACGTTCTCAACTGCGTCCTCGTGGTCAGCAAAATTGACGAGCAATTCATCGACCGCTGACTCCAGGCCTTCGTTATCCGAGAGCTCCAAAGATAAAATGCCTATCTTAGGCTGCGATAGCAATGCGTAATAGCTGTCAGGCCAGCTTTGTACAACATGTTGATAAAGCTCGCGGGCTTTCTGGCTTTTTCCAAACTTGCGAAGGCTTTCTGCGACCTGCAGGATGCCACCTGCTATATTCTCTTCTTGCGAAGATTCGCTGAGCAGTCTTTCAATGGCAGCCTCAGCTGCTGTCTCATCCCCACGCTCAATACTTGAAATTGCGATGCGTACCTGCGACCAGATATACTCCTGTGTGCTGCTCACAGATTCGACGCCACGGCGATACAGTTGCCTGACCTGCTCGGCCTTGAGCGCATGGTTAAATATGGCTACCTCATCGATCAGGCCATTGAAGCAACGGTCTTCCACTTGTGCATTTGCACCGATAACAAGGGGATATTTGCTGATGTTGATGCTCCATGCAGTTTGCCGGTATTCATCAGGTGCGCCATCGACATACAAATGCATCATCGAGCCATCGTATACGCCAGCTATATGGTGCCATTTGCCATCGTTGACGTTTATGTTTCCATCAAACCACTGGATTGACAGACCACTGCAGCCGAAGTGGCTGCTATTTGTGGAACCTGCCCTGCTGAGTCTGTAGGAATCGTCACCTTTGGCAATGATAGTCTGCCAATTCTTGTCGAACTTGTTGACCTTCACCCAGCAGGCAATTGTAATCCGGCTGGTAATACTGAAGGCTGGCGCAGTACCGCAGTCCACATAGCTATCCTGGCCATCGAGGCTGAGGACGTTGCCTTTGACAGCATCAGTAACAATCTTCGCCTGGCCTACGAACTTGCCATGTAGGTTGTTGCCGGAACTGTCGTTGGCATTATCTTCGAATTGATAGAGTGCCACCAACTCTGCAGAGGACAGCGATGTTAGCGACAGGGTGAGCACAGAACACAGTAGAAGCACGAATGAAGGTGGGATTTTCCGCAACATAATCTTACCTCCGCGTAAAGTAGTTACGCTTATTTTAGCTTCTCCGCGAAGTTATCCTTCACGGACTACAATCTCTCTGGATGGCTTTTATCTCCGGCTTGGGTTGCATATCTACAATTTGCTCGCCGATCCAAAACTTATGAATTGAAAATACCCTTCCAGAGCGTGGTTGTCAATAAAATTTTTCAAAAAGTGTAAAAAAATGTCTGCATCTAATCCGACAGTATTGAAAGGATTATTCACGGTGTGCTACTGGACTTGGCGTTGAGAGGATACAGTATCCGTTCCAGGGCTCGTTTGCAGTTGGACGTTTTGCCTTAAGACATCGAGCTTTTCGCGGATTTCTTCAGCCATTCGGCTGTTTGGAAAATCATTTACAATCTGCTGGCCGACATCGAGCGCATTTGCCCACCGCTTTTCTGTTACAGCTATAGAAAACTCAACGCCGAGGTTGTGCAGCTTTGTCCTGAAGACATCCCTTGCAGCTTCCTGCAGTGCTAACCCTTCATTGGATGTCAGATATTGGTCCAGCTCCCTAAGAATCTCCAGGCTGCGGTCGGTCTCTTGGCTCTTGATAGCATCATCCCAGGCAGCAAGCAGTATTCTCTTGCGATCTTGTTTCCTATCAAACAGTTCCTGTCGCATCGCCCGTGCCTTTTCGGAATCCTGGTAAGCCCTGATTAAACCTTCAATCTGTGCACTTGCTTTAGCCCATTGAAAATCTTCGAGCAGCTTTTCGATGTGCTCTATGACTTGATTTATCCGCTCCTGGTCGGTTGCATTGCGATACTGATCCGCCTGGGCCCGCAACTGCTCAGCGAGTTCCTCATATTCAGATCGCTTGGCAATTTCATCGATTGTTTCATAAGCAGCATCGAAGTTCTTTTCCTGGAGCATGTCAAAGACGGCCTCTCGTAGGGATTGTCTGTCCGCCTCACGGAATGCGATTGCCTTAGCGGTTTCACTCAGCCGAGTGCTCTGATTTATTTGTGTAAGACCGGCTCGTATTTTTTCGAGAGCCTCGGTAACTTGTTCTAATTGTGAGCTGTTGTCTTTAAGCGTATCGACTATCTTAAATATCCTGGAGAGCATCGCTAGTAGTGCGCTTAGAAGAACTAACACACCAAGCAGCCCTACGAGATTTCGCAATATGTCGGTCTGGGCACTCTCGAAGATGTTGGTAAGTAGCGCAAGTAGAGTCACTACTGCCAATGCAGCGCAGACAATTACGATGTGCCATTTGAATCGCGACAAAAAATCGCCTTTTCTCAGGTCCATAAGCTGCCTCTACTTACAAGAACTAACTCACATGGACAACGCCAATACCATTATAGCATTCGGCGGTTGATTTTGTCAACTGTTACGTCGGGTTGCGCGATGACTTGGCTCGGCTGGGATAGGCCAAAAAGTCATGTTTTTTACCTGTGTAAGTGCTTGTTTCAGCCGGTCAATGAGACTTTTTCAAACCATGTTTGCGTTCGCAGACAAATCTTGACTAACATGAGCATTACCGGCACTTCGATCAGAACTCTGACAACGGTGGCCAAGGCAACGCCTGAGGACAGGCCAAATAGCATCTTTTTTTACTCTATGCAACGTAGATTAAATAAAGACCCCCAAAGATAACAAGTACGCCACATATTCGCTTCAGCGTAATTGCACCTTTCGATCTTTCATTCCAGTTCATGTACCGCTGAACAAGCTCTGCCGATGTCCCCGCAACAACAATAACCGAACAATACCCTATGCCGTATGTTACCAACAAGAGTATTCCATAAAGTAGATTAGTTGACGCCAGATTAAATGTCACTGCCAGCATTGGTGCCATGTAGGCAAAAGTACATGGCCCAAGCGCTATTCCGAACACCAGACCCAGAATAAATGCCGCCAACATTCCCCGGCGTTTTATACCCACCAGCCCCGGACCCAACCAAGTTGATGGAATCACGTCGAGAAGATGAAGACCTACTAAGAAGAAGATCACGGCAACAATGTAGTTGCCATATCTGCCCACATCGCCCACCATTCTGTCTGCCGCTGCAAACACTCAAATTTTCATAGCTCATGATTATCTCACTCCTCTTTCTTTATCACTGCTTATGTAAGTATCTTTTTTATTTGCTCCGGCGATAGGACTTTACCCACCACTTCTACTTTACCGTCAACCACCAGAGCAGGCGTCACCATCACGCCGAATTTCATTATCTCATTGATGTCGGTCACCTTTTCCAGCGAATATTCGACACCCAAATCTTTGGCAGCAGCTTCCGCATTCTCTGCCAGCTTCTTGCATTTCGGACAACCCGTCCCAAGAATCTGCAACTTTCTCATACTCAACTTCCTTCTGGACCTTGTTTTTCGAAGAACCTCTGGTCGGCCTTAGATAGCTTTTCTCTCGCCTTGGCGAGCCAACCAATCCTGCTTACTGAAAAACAGTCAAATTTCGGCGAGTATGGCTTGATGTCGATCAATGGTGTGCCGTCGAGGATGTCAATTTCTGCGACATGCAGCGTTCTGCCCTCAATGCTCAGAAGTCGCACACAGGAAATCCCAATCGGATTCGGCCGAGCCGGTGCTCGCGTTGCGAAAAGCCCCCGCAGCTCGTCGTCCATATAGGGTTTGACCAGCATTCTCGGCTCCCGTGCAAGATGGTAATACGTTATCAGCCAGATACGTTCAAAGCCATCCAGGTCTTTCAGACCCTCCGCAAATTCTGGAAGAATCTCCACTGAACCTTCTGTGTCTTTTGCATATACCGGCTGAATGGGTGTTCCCGCAGCTTCCGGAAATGGTGAATGAATTATGCCGATAGGTTTTAACTCCATGTGACTTTCCCTTCCAAGGCTGCCAATTATCCCCAAAATGCGCCAAAAAACATGCCGACGATCGTTGACAATACTATAACGAGAATAGAAAAAACGGCTGTTCTTGCGTTGCCTAGGACCTTGCGAGTCACAAGTATATTGGGAAGCGATAGCGCCGGCCCAGCTAAAAGCAGCGCAAGCACAGGCCCCTTGTGCATACCAAGTTTCATTAGCGCTTGTGTGATCGGAATCTCGGTCAGCGTCGCAAAATACCAAAATGCTCCGATCACACTCGCAACCAGATTGCTTCGCAAGCTGTTGTCGCCCACCCACTGAGCAACCTGCTTCTCAGGCAACAAGACACTAACAAAACCAACTACAAACACCCCGCCGAACAACAGTGGCACGAGCAGCTTAGCAAAATCCCATGTATTGTGTATCCACTGGCTGAGTTCGTCTTGCTCAAACCACCGCCAGGCCATAATAAGAACTGCCAGGCCGCAAAGACCTGCAAGGTACCACCTGATATGATGTAATTGTACGACCCAGGTTTTTCGCTCCTGCATCTCTGCTATCTCGGTTTTCTGTAGCTCAATCTTGTCCCCTAACTTTGCTGAATCTATATCCTGCTCGAGTTGGAACCGAATCATGTCTTTCGTTTCATGTATTACTACCGCTTTGATTTGCTTGCTGTCCTTCGTTGTCACTACTACGTTGCCCGGATTAAACCAATCACTGAACACAAGAAACGAAATCATCGCCGCCAAGAAAAGTGTAGTCTTTACAATATGACGCTTTGGCTTTTCAGGCTCAGGCATAACGAGTGCGGCCTCCATTTTTGCACGCTCACCCTTGTGGAATACGGCAGCCATTATCAGCCCTATCACAACCGCAAAAACTACCGCTCCTATGAACCTGCCCGCTCCGATTGAAAAGCCCAGCACCCGCGCACTTAGAAAAATCGCAAGGATGTTTATGCCCGGCCCCGAGTACAGAAATGCCGTCGCAGGCCCCAATCCTGCCCCGAGATTATAGATGCCTGCAAACATCGGCAGCACACTGCACGAGCATACTGCTAACACACAACCCGCAACAGACGCTACAGCATAAGCTAACACAGGGTTGGCATTCGGCCCTAAATAACGCATAACCGATCCCTGCGACAAGAATGTGATTATCGCCCCCGCAATAAAAAGAGCCGGCACGACGCAGGCCAGCATGTGGTTCCGTGCATACCATTGCAATAGCCGAAACGCCTCCTGAATCGCCATCTGAATCTTCGGATTATTCAGAGGCAGCAGATACGCCACAAGAAAGACCGTCACAAAGCCAGCCAGTATTTTCAGTTCCCGCTTCATCTTTTGGTTATCCCCAAAGAATTGCCTGGCTACAGAACCTCAAGCAGCTTCTGGCTATCTTTCGCCTGCTGTTTCAGGACCCTACTCACACAAGAAAAGAAATCTACAATGCAGGGACACTTAAGCCTGTAGAGGACCTTCAGCCCATCCTTGCGCCACTCAAGGAGGCCAGCATTGACCATCACCGCTAAATGTCTTGATACATTAGACCTCTCGGAGCCAATGTGCTCTGCAATATCGCACACGCACTGCTCACCGTTCTTCAAAAAATCCACAATTGCCATCCGTAGCGGGTGAGCAATAGCTTTGGCAACTTCAGCCTGCTTCTCGAAAAGTAATTGTCTTTTTTTGCTGAACATAAAATCGGCTCCAATTAAGTTACTATGTGATAATATACTCATATAATCACAAGAAGTTCAATAGTCAATCAATTTTTTTCTCTGCTGGAGCCTGTTCTGATCGAACTTGTCCTGAGCTAAGCCAGCAATGATTGTTACCGAAGTGTCGAGGGAGTCGAAGAGAAAGGGGTCAGAATACAGAAGTCGTCAGAATAAGAATTCAGAAATTTCAATCAGCGAGATGCGAGATGCGAGCGACGAGATAAGTCTTGAGCATAGCCGAAGGGGCTACTGAAGTGTAGAGAAAGCCGAAGGATCCAAAATCTCAGCTAACGTGAAAGCTGAGCGGCACTGGCGTTAGCCCGAGCCCGACTCAAGCTGCTGGTTATGCTCCTCCTTTTCGTTGTTCTTTGGACTAGTTAAGATCTTACCATTCTTGAATTGTAATGGAAGTTCTTCCATCACCTTGTTTAAGTACCCTGTTGTAAGCGTAAGGTTCCCGGAAAACCAGTCCGCCTTGACCCTATGCTCTTTGAATCGTTTTGGAAAGAGCTTGCGCAGATCTGATTTGACACTTCCTGCTGATGGGTCTACCCTGATCCCGCCTTCTTGAAGTGGTATCCTGGCTTTTTCGTGCTCCACTTGCCAGGCATCAATGCCTTTCAAGAATAGAGTATCATCAGCTATTTCCCAAATTGCAACATAACCTCTCCAGCAATTGGAACTCATGCCACCCGGAATTGAATATAGCCTTGGTTTCGTCTTTTGATCTTTCCAAAGCGTATCTAACGGCAAGGTTCGATTGGGAGTTGGAGTACGGAGTTGATAGACAATACCATTGTATAAGATAATGTCTGATCTCTGTATGGTACCGTATGTTGTCGGAGTCAGTACGAAAGTAATGGCTACTACAGCTAAACAAAGTAGTACTCTGTTCATCTTGGTCTCCCTCATATAATGTTTGAGCTCACCGATGCCGCGTGGCGGGATCAGAGTGCAGCCGCTGGTTTGGTTCAACAATCTATAAGGTCTGAGGCTCAACCTACGCTGCTGCATTAGTCATCGTGGTCATAGTGATTGTTATCATCCTCTTCTTCTTGTTCCACATCGAGGACCTTGCCGTCAGCGGTAACTTCGATCTCATACTCTATTCCATTTGCCATACCCTCCAACTCGTATACAGTAATTCCCTCTTGTTCTTCTATCTCGGCTTCCGTCAGGATTATACCTTTGACTGCGCTTTGTGCGGCCTCCACTGCCTCGGTAGGCACCTGCGAAATAGGAATCTTTTTCTCATCCTTATCTTTAAACGCTGATTCAATGGATGCACATCCCAGAATGCAAGTCAAGACCAAACATATTAAAAGGTTCAACAATCTCATAGTGAATCTCCCTTCTGTTAAATCGAGATTGGCAGCCTATAGCGCCACCATACAGTTTTATCATTTTGTAAAGGCCACTTCTGCGGGTGATATCATTATCGGAATTGTCGGGAAAGGCAAGGGAAGATCAGTCGCTTGCGGTTCTTGACTCGTGGCTTGTATCTCGTATTGCGTACGAATGATCATGCGTGCGATGTATGCCCAACAAGGCTAATACTTCTTCCTGAATCTGGCGGTGGGAATTTTAAGCAGCTTGCGGTACTTTGCGACCGTTCTTCGGGCGATGTTTATGATGCCGCTCTCAGCCAGTTTCTCGCGTATCTGGTCGTCGTTCAAAGGTTTACTTTTATTCTCCGCGTCAATAATCTCTCGCAGCTTGACCCGTATTGCCTCCCAGCTATGTGCTTGGCCGTTGGCGTCCTCCATGCCGCCGCTAAAAAATTTTCGCAGGGGCAGTATCCCCCACGGGGACTGTATATATTTGCCTGCGACTGCCCGTGAAACAGTAGCCAGATGGACTCCGACTTCGTCGGCTACTTTCGACATCGGAAGCGGGCGTAGATATAAGGAACCTTTTTCAAAAAAGTCGTGTTGATGTTTTACAACCGACTTGGCTACCTTAAGCAGGGTATTTTTCCGTTGTTCTATTGCATCTATAATCCAGCGACCGGCCTGGATATTTTCCTGCAGAAACTTTCGAGTCTTTTCACTGACGGTTGTATCTTTTGCCAATGTTGTGTAATAGTTACTTATCTTCAGGTTCGGGACGCTAAAGTCGGTCAAACGTACGTAATACTCACCCGAATTGTTTGATGCTTCCACTATCACATCAGGTGTAATGGGGTGGTTATCATCTCGTCCGATCTGCAAACCTGGTGATGTGTCAAGTTTGCTCAGTCGTTTAATAGCCTGATTGATTCTGTCTACATTGCAGTTCATCTGTTTCGCGATCTCGGGCAAACGATTCTCGAGTAGTTCGTTCATGTTGTCTGCTACCAGTCGATATTCGAAGCTCATATCTTCGACGTTTTGTTCCAACTGAATCAGCAGACACTCCCTAAGGTCACGTGCGCCGACACCTACAGGCTCCAACTTTTGTACAAGTGAAATCGCCTCTTTCAAATCTTCAACAGTGAAATCTCCCTTATCTTTGTTATGCAATTGCTCCAATCTTACGGTCAGATAGCCTCTGTCGTCTATATAGTCGATGATTGTGCTGCCGGCCTTTTTAACCGCTTCACTTGCCTCAACAAGGCGCCATTGTTCGCTAAGATGTTCATGAAGTGACTTTGGTAGTGCAGCGGTGTTTTTTATGGCCTCGAGTTTTCTGTCGGGTTCATCAGCCTGGCTGCGTGTCCGGAATGGGGCTGCCTGCTCTATGTGCTCTCTGAAGTCATCCTGAAGACTTTCCAGTCGTTCAAAGTCGTCAAGCTTGTTGTTGTCTGTATTGACGACAAGGTCTTTTTCACCAATGTCTTCATCCTGAGACTCCTGCTCGGCAGATGTGATTTCTTCTTCCTCTGCCGGTTCTTCAATCTCCAGCACAGGATTGTTATTAAGTTCCTGTTCTATCCTTTCCTGAAGAGCGAGGATTGGAAGCTGAAGAATTTCCATCGACTGAATCATATGCGGAGCGAGCTTCATTCGTTGCTCCATCCGCATCTGTCCTGTCATCTCCAGCTTCATAGTTGCACCTTAAAGAGTCTAATGTTGCGACCGCTCACTCCTATCTACATATCATAGCCGTTCAGGAGATTTCGTCAATACTTCAATACTAATTGAGCAACTTTACAATCGAAAAAACTGATTACTCGAGTTCTTGTCTGCCCAGTATAGCATCTGTGAGCATTTTATCGTTTGCGTATTCAATAGTGCTACCTGTTGGGAGTCCTCTTGCAAGGCGAGTAATTTTCACTTCCATTGTTCTTAGCAACGAGCTTATATATAGCGATGTGCCGTCGCCTGCCATATTAGGATTGGTTGCCATTATTACTTCTTTCACATTGGCTCGGCGTACTCGCTCAATTAGCTTGTCGATAGTCAAATGATCCGGCTCGATTCCCTCAAGCGGTGCAATGTGTCCACCGAGGACGTGGTAGACCCACTTGCAAGCACCCGTCTTTTCCAGTGCTATCACATCTTTGGGCTGTTCCACGACACAAATAGTTCTCTTGTCGCGGCGTGGATCACTGCAAATCTGACAGACTTCCTCTTCTGTCAGATTACAGCAAATCTTACATCGTCTTATTTTAGTTTTAATGTCTTTTATCGCCTCTGCCAAGCGTATCGCCTCCTTTGGTTCAGCCTTGAGAATATGAAATGCCAGCCGCTCAGCCGTCTTCGGTCCAACGCCCGGCAACTTGCCAAACTCCTCGATAAGCTTGTTCAAAGTTCCAGTATAAACGCCACTCATGGTTTTTCACTCCTGTGTATCAGGCCATCCCCAAGCTGCGCCCTTCGATTCCTCTCAGGGTTAGCTTGAGGCTGCCACCCATCAAATAATCTGTTCGCATTTCGGCTATCTGTATCTCGTGCCCGGCAGCCAGGGGAATCTTAACTCTTCCAAATCGCTATCTTTCAATTCCAAAAAGTCGGCTAATAACTGTCTCATCTTATCCGCCATCTCCCCAAACTCTTTACAGGTGATCAATCGACACAAGGCTCTAGTAAATCTCTGTAGCAGCCCAGTAATTCGCTGATTTGCTAAAGACATGACTTTGGAGTTTTTGTCCTCAGGTGTTTTACAGTCATTAAAATTACACGTTCTGCATGCTTCTTTAATCAGGTTGTTACGATAGCCTTCAAATGCTTCTACAGGGTCCTGTTCAGTACAGCTCGCATTCACCAGCACGTTTAAGTTGTGATACCTCCCTTGGTCACCATATTTGGAGAATATCTGCAACATTTCCTTTAGTCGATTCGCTTTTGCAAAATTCAGAAACGACAAGTCTTCTGTTTCCTCTCCGTTTCTATTGTATTGCGCACACTCGCCAATCGTCAGGAATTCAGTGAGTAAAAAGCATATGTCATGGGTTTTCCATTTCTTATTATGGTACTCCGTATCGTTGGGGAATCGGCCCTTTGTTTTAAAGAAATCTAGGAGGATTATCAGTTTCAACATTCTTTCAATTCCATTAGATAGCAGCATAAGCGGCAAATGTTCAGCATTCTCGATTCGGTTCAGTGAAAAAAGTCCGAACTCAATCAGATACACCGCCAGATATGCTTCCTCAGCTAACTCCAGTTCGTTATCAACATTACTTGAGTTAATCATCAATCTGATCTCTAAGGCTCAAGCTGCGTTCAGTGAACGCTGAAGAGCACTGGGTGGCAGCCTCAAAGCTGAAGGCTTTGGGGATGGCTTAGGCCACTGGAAAGCTGTCAAAATCTATTGGAATTGGGCCTTGCCTGATATTCTGCCAATCAGCCGCACTGGAATAATGCCACTGATCCGCGCTCTCAACAAGGCCCTTACGTACCGGATTACTGTGAATGTAGTGTACCAAATCAATGATGGTCTTAACCTTTGTTATATTCCGATCATAGCCACCGCCTTTCTGCCAGAAATGATACGGCCTATGGGACTGATCCGTTGCCAGATATTTTAGACCATCAGGATTGTCGTTCTTAAGAGAGTTTATTACTTTGCGGGATACTGGTTGCTTGATCGAAAGTAGAATATCGGAAATTAGGTATTTTGGCTTTGTTGGGCATAGCAATACGTGCACGTGATTCGGCATAAAAATATAAGACCATAAGTCGAATTGATGCTTTTCCCGGCTGGATATTATGGAATCAACCAAGTACTGACAAATCCTCTCGCTGGAGAGAAAAGGGCGATTTTGGTAGCAGCTAAATGTTAGCTCGCGCGCATGCCCTACGAGATTATAACGATGACAACGCTTTGTATATACTTCACCATTTAGCATGAGTAATCCACCATCCCCAAGCTTCGTTTGAGGCTGCCACTCTTTAGGCGTTGGTTGATTGAATCAAATAATCAATCATCAGTAATCAATTACTCGGTCTTCTTCGATACCGGTAATTGTTGCGTCCAGGCCCATTAGGACCGTTTTTACTGCAGGGTCGTTGATTATTTCGTTTGACCTTTGTGCCGGGCGCTTCGGTGGTTCTGCTTCAGCAGCAAATTGATCCCGGCTGGCAATCTCGAATCTAATACTTACATCCTTGCCAAAGTACTCGCTGAAAGCGGCGGCAATTTGCTTGGCTCGCCCATCACTTTCGCACATTTGTTTCTGCATTTTTGCCGATATTGGAAATTCAATCGTTAACATTTCATTGTCAAACCGCCCAGATGTCGCAGCAACTAACAGTCCCGCCGTACCTGGCCCAAGTCGAGAACCGACAGTTGCTAAGATTTCCTGCCAGTGGTCTCTGATGTATTTAATATCTTTCGAAGCTGATGCTTGTGGTTGTAGGTTGTTTGTGATATGTGGTTCTTCGTTCGCTCGTTGTAGGTCCTTATGTTGTGTTTTTATGCTTTCAGTTGCTTGTATCCTTGTGGGTATTTTACCTTTTGGACTTACTACTTGCTTTTTTTTTATGCCTGGGGCGTCCTGCAATCTGGACAGAATTTGGTCGACGTTCATGAAATGCTCAGCCATTGCAAATCTCAGAAGCGAAGCTTCCAGAAGTGCTCTGGGACTATCGCTGTTTTTGATTGACCAGCGCAGTCTTTCAAGAGCGGTTATATTGTAAATGAGAGCAGCGGCATCGAACTTGTCTGCTAATTCGCTGGCTCGTTTTCGCTGTTCAGTGGTCAAAACCAGAAGTTCGCTTTCGGCCCCGGCTGATTTTGCCACCAGCAGATCCCTCATATAATCGATTAACCAATTAGCTATTTGAACATCACTAATTCCGCTGCTGATTAGTTCTTCTGCCGCAGTTAAAGTCCCAGCAGCGTCACTATCACCGATCTTTTCGATTAGTTGATACATCTTCTCGCTGTTCGGCTGGCCCAAAAACTCTTCAAGCAATTCAGTTGTCAGCGGTTCGACGCCGGTACTTATGAGTCTATCCAGCAGGCTCAACGCATCTCTCATTGAGCCGTTCGCCATTTTCGCCAATGGCAGCACTAAATCCTCTTCATATTTTATCTTTTCCTGTTTGAGTATTGATTTTAGCTGCACTGCGATAAGCTTGGGACTTATATTAGCAAAATCGAATCTCTGACACCTGGATTGGATCGTCGCTATGACCTTGTTCGGCTCAGTTGTTGCGAAAATAAATTTGATATGACTGGGTGGCTCTTCCAGGATTTTCAGCAGGGCATTAAATGCTGAAACCGTGAGCATATGGACTTCATCGATGATATAGATTTTGTATCTGCTGCGTGCTGGGCGGAAGAGAGCGTTTTCCCGCAGGTCGCGGATTTCATCAACTCTGTTATTCGAGGCACCATCTATTTCGATGACATCGATATCTTCGCCGATATTTATCGCTACACAGCTCTCGCACTTGCAGCATGGCTCAGTAGTTGGTTCATTGGTTGAAAGGCAGTTAAGTGCCTTTGCCAGCACGCGCGCCATTGTCGTCTTGCCGATGCCTCGTGTGCCGGTAAAAAGATATGCGTGAGCAACTCTGCCGGTTTTTATTGCATTTTTGAGCGTCTTTCCGATCGGGTCTTGACCGACTACGTCATCGAACGTCTGCGACCTATATTTTCTTGCTAATACGGTATAAGACATTTTGCAATGGTTACTGATTATTGATAAATGATTATTTTATACAACATTCATTTTCCGTTACAAATTCCTGGTTTCTATCCTTTGCGGTCTTCCTGGAAGTCACAAAAATAAATACAAGCTCCTTGCCTTCTTCCAATAAATTGACAACTCTATCTCTATCAAGTAGTTTCTCTTCGATTATGAACTCCATCCAGAAGCAAGATTCCTCGGTTTCTTCTGTAACGATGCTCAACTTGGATACGAAGTCTGCCTTTGATTGAGCAACACATACACTACGATAATTAGCAGCGACAGAAGTTGAGCATCTGATCAACTGTCTTCTGATATGATTACCCAAGTCGTTTTTGGGTAAAGCCAAACTCAGCTTAACACAATGGTGTGCAAATGCCTTAGTGCGTATTTTAAGGTCTTTTTCTCTCATCTGTGACATCAAATTCATTAATCATTTATCATTCATCAATAATCATTGAAAGATGGCCGGGTTGATCCACGGCACAACCAAGCTCACGTTTATGGCTGCTCGGTTCCCCGCCTGACCAGGTTAACGGGCTCGGCCTGCATGGGACCCGGCCATAACCAATGATTATTGATTATTTACTATTAATTATTAGCTTTGTTAGATTGATACAAATATAGCATGGATTGCGACAACTTTCCATAAAACATTTGTCGATTCTTCAAGTGTTTGTTCGCAATAATTTTATGTAATCTTTTTTGCCGCCGTTTAGCCCCCAGGTTTATCCTGGGGGTCTTTCCTGTTTTGCCCTCAAGTTTAATTGGCGAAAACATCCCCAATTTTGTATAATCATTTTATGATTTTGTAGCGATATTTTAGGAGAGGAACAATGAGACGGAGAATAATTCCGCTAAGGCCTCTGATAGTAGGGATATTCCTAACAGCAATAATATACTCGGCTGTTGTCGGCAGAACCTTATACGTCGACGACGACGGCCCGGCGGATTTTTTCACCATCCAAGACGCTATAGACGATGCCAACGACGGCGATGCTATTGTTGTTCAAACTGGTCTTTATAAAAACGATATTTACTTTCTTGGTAAGAATATAACTCTGACCAGTACAAACCCCCATGACCCCGAGATTGTTAAGGCTACCAACATCGGCTGTGAATATGATGAAGCTAAAATAATATTCAATGGCAGCGAAGATGCGAATTGTATTCTAACTGGCTTTAATATCAATGGGTATGTTCAGGGCTGCGAAACAAGAATTGCTCCTATCTGCGAATGTGAGAATCATACGCACGCTACGATTAGCCATTGCATATTTCAAGGAAACTGTGGTCTATGTGGTATAGTTATAATGTGCTGTGATGGAACAATCAGTAACTGCTTAATTGCTGATAATAAACAATGCGGGTTTTGTTCCGCTGCTTTTATTTATCCAACCATAAATGAATGCCATGGGCAGATTATAAATTGCACTATAACTAATAATAATGGTTGTTGTTCGGTATTTATTACAGATGGAACTTTAACAGTAGAGAATTGTATTATCTACCATTTATGTGAATACAGTATTTTTTACATCGTGAATGGTGAATTAAATATATCATACAATGATGTCAAAGGCAGTCTTAACTCAGTAATATCAAATAATAGCATTGTAAACTGGGGGCCAGGCAATATTGACGAGGATCCCTGCTTTACTAATTTGAATAATGGCGATTACCATCTCAAATCGCAGGCTGGCAGATGGGACCCAGCCAGAAATAGCTGGGTAAAAGACGACGTCACCAGTCTCTGTATCGATGCCGGTGATCCAAGGTCGCCTATTGGATACGAGCCGTTTCCTAATGGGGGCGTAATCAATATGGGGGCCTACGGTGGAACAAACGAGGCAAGTAAATCATATTTTGGCGAACCTCTATGCGAAACTATCGTCGCCGGCGACATAAACGGCGACTGCAAGGTGGACTTCTTTGACCTGCAGATTCTGGTCTTGCACTGGCTTGAGAAAAACAGCTAAAATTGTGCTTTCGGAGCACGTTGGCAACCACAAACAGCAGGCTCATTTCGGCGAAAAAAACCACCAAAAATATTTTAGCCATGAACTTGACAAACACCCTGCAATATTCTATTGAATGTTCTCTGTAAAAAAACGAATATTCTGGCTTCGGCGTTCTATTAGTTGGGTCAAAAAGGAGTGTGTCATGAAGGTAAAAATTGAGGATACCTGCACTGCTTGTGGGCTATGTGTTGATACCTGTCCTGAAGTCTTCGAGATGGGCGATGATATGGCACAGGTTATCGTCGATGAGGTGCCCGAAGAGCACGAGGATGCCGTTCAGCAGGCGGCTGACGAATGTCCCGTCGAAGCGATCGTCGTAGAGTAAAATAATTTATTGCATTAAAAAGTTCGACGATAGCTATATCGCAAGGATTTCCGGGCCGTCAGAATAGTTTTCCGCTTGCTGTTGGGGATGTCAATTTTCGTAAGCCAGTGTTATTTTTCCTGTCTTCGCAGCATAAATACGCCCAGCAAAAAAGATGAAAATCCGATGCCCAGCAGTATCAGGCATGGGCTTATCATTTCTGCGGGGCTGAAGTTGCGCCAGATGGCCCCTTCAAGGGTAAATATTCCCCATTTCACCGGACTTATATTACTGAACGGTCGCAACCATGCAGGCATGAAAGCGAGCGGCATCATAGCTCCACCAAGCATACCCGTGATCATAAGTATTGCCCATCCTGCTGCGCCTACGCTTTGCTCGGTGCGTCCCAATGTGCATATAAACATCATAATACCAACGAAACAGAGTATCGTACAAAGCACGGCTGGAATGAACAGCAGCCGGTTACCCATGGGCATCTTGAAGAGTACCTTGGCGCCAATGGTTAGAATGCTCATTATTAATAAGCACGTGAAAAAGCATGCCAGCCCTTTGCCACCGAGAATATGGGCGCGTCCGATCGGCCCGACACGCAGACGCTCGAATGTTCCGCCTGATCGTTCTTTTACGATCGAGATTGCGAATGTTGCCGTGCAACCCATAAAACCCCAGAGCAGGACCTGTGCAAAAGTAATCTGAAACGGTGCAACGGGGCCTTCGTATTCTCTGCTGACATCCAGTTTGGCGAAATTGAATATGTCTCCTTCGAAACCTGCCTGAAAGTCCTCCTCGTTGGCATCTCTTAGCAGAGTGTCGAAAGAATCTATAAAATCAAGATATAGTTTTGCCTGCTCCGCGTCGAGATCATTGGCTTCTTCGATATCATTCCGCCAGAGCTTAGTCTGATTTCTCATCCATCCCTGGTCGACAAATTTATCGCCCAGAGCCTCGAATTGAGCCTTGGCCAGAAGTCCCTGGAGATAGCCGCTTTCCATCCTGCGTGAAGGATCCTGTGCTATTTCTATTTTTGGCTCTTCGCTGTTGAATATAGCCTCAAATCCTTCTCCAAAACCTTCTTTCAGAACAACCGCCGCTGAAACTTTACCTTTTCTGACCTGCTCAATTGCCTCATCTCTGCTGAGGTGTACGATTTGTAATGCCTCATCGGATTCGAGCTTTGATATATACGAACCGGAAAATTCGGTCTTGTCCTCGTCAACTATTGCGATTTCCATTCCTGTAGGCCCTTTGCCGGCACTGGAAAATATGGCGCCGAAAAACAGAGCAAATATAACAGGAAAACCCAAAACCCAGAAAATATTGCCTTTGTCACTTAGTAGTACGTGAAAATCTTTGACAGCGAGTAGTATTGCTTTTTTCATTAATCTCTAAGCCTCCGACCCGTAAGATTTAGAAAAACGTCCTCGAGATTGGCCGTCTGAACCTTCAGCGTTTGAAAACGAACACCGCTGCGGTTAAGCTTCGCCAAAGACTCCATCGGCTGGTTGGTCTTGAACCTAATCTTATTCTCTTCGAACTGCACGTCCTTATCTTCGATAAAAAACTTTAATTTGTCAGGATCTGACAGTTTCTCCTCGAACTCGGCCTCAATGTGGGATGGACCTCCGTGCTTATCAATAAGATTCCCAACACTATCCATATCTAAAATCCTGCCGTGGTCAAGAATCACCACCCGGTCGCAAAGGCGCTGGGCCTCCTCCATATAATGGGTTGTATAAATGATTGTTCGGCCTTGTTTTTTCCAGGCCTCGATCGTTTCGAATATCAAATTTCGAGACTGCGGGTCCACTCCAACCGTTGGTTCATCAAGCAGTAGAAGCGGTGGCTCGTGCAAAAGAGAGCACATCATATTGAGCCGGCGTTTCATTCCACCGCTATATTTCGAGACTCGCTCATTACTGCGTTGTGCCAGTCCTGCCATCTCAAGGCAATCCCTGATACGCTCTTTTAACTTTCGTCCGCTTAGTCCATATATTCTACCAAAAAAACGCAGATTTTCTTTAGCCGAAAGCTCCTCATATAACGCCAATGTTTGTGGGACAACACCCAAAGATAGGCGTACTTCAGGCACAGTTGGGTCGGCTTTCCCATCGAGCGATACCGCGCCCTGGTCCGGCCTCAGGAGTCCACAGAGTATGTTGATTGTGGTAGTCTTGCCCGCTCCGTTAGGCCCCAAAAGGCCGAATGTCTCTCCATGGCTGACCTTGAAGCTTACATCGTCTAAGGCAACGACCTTCCCGAATCTCTTGTATAGATTCTGAACTGATATCATAATGACTCCTTATCCGGATAGCTCCCTTGACCTGTCTCGCGCCCTCGTGATACCTGCCAAGATAATATCTCCAAGTTTATGCTCGGCGAAGATTTTAAGGGCTGCTTCCGTTGTGCCGCCTGGCGAAGTCACCTTTTGGCGAAGAACAGCAGGTCCTTCATTGCTTTTATCCGCTTCGACTGCCAGCATACCCGCACCCTTAGCGGTTTGCAAAACCAGGTCTTTGGCCACAGCCTCAGGCAGGCCGAGCGAGGCGCCTGCCTTTATCATCTCTTCCATCAGAAGGAAAAAATATGCTGGGCCACTGCCGCTAACCGCTGTCACAGCGTCAATTAAATCCTCATCTTCGACCACAACCGCTTTACCCACTGCCGAAAATATTGCCATCGCTTTATCGAGCATCGGCTTTGCTTTTTCATTCGCAAATAATGCGCTGGCTCCTTCGCCGATTAAAGCTGGTGTGTTGGGCATGACACGAACTATCGGTATATCACCTAACACAGCAGAAATTTTGGCTACCTTTATCCCTGCGGCTATCGAGATTATGAGTTGTACCGACTTGATTTCCTCTTTGATGCTCTCAAGAGCCTCAGCCATATTCTGAGGCTTAACACTCAAAACAATGATTTCGACCTTCTTAACTATTTCTGCATTATTTGCAGCGGCCGTTGCTCCATATCTTTCGCCTAACAGTTTCAACCGTTCTGCTTTGATGTCACTGATGAAGATCTTTTCAGATGTGTAGAGTTGCGCTGCAATTATGCCTTTTATCAGGGCTTCAGCCATATTTCCACTGCCGATGAATCCAATTGTTTCCATGTCTTTATCCTTGTCAGAATTGATAGTGAATGTATAATTCTCGAAACTAGTAATATAAGGCCATTTGTGGAGAAGAACAATGCAAAAACAGGTCAAATATGATCAGGCAATCAAAACGAAGTATCCTGAACAAGTGGTGATAGCTATAGCAAAAGACAGGAACGGCAAAGCCAACCCGATTACACTCGGATGGTCAATGATTGTCTCTGGTGAGCCTCCAATGATGGCAATAGCGGTCGCCAAAACGCATTACTCAATTGAGACGATCACCCACTCTCGCTGCTTTACGATCGCTTTTCCTTCCTCGAAAATGGCTGATGCCGCTTTATTCTTTGGTTCTAAATCCGGCAGAGACGTTGATAAATTTGCTGAGTTTGAGTGCAAGACAGAGCCTGCCCAGGAAATTGACTCGCTTTTACTCACGGATGCGGTGGCCAATTTCGAATGCACAATCGAGTCACAGATGGTTGCTGGCGACCATATGATTTTCGTCGGGAAGGTTGTCGTTTCGCATATAAACACGGAGTTTCAAAAGCGCCTTTATACTGTCGGCCCGGGCCACAAACTCGGCTCTGTTTCCTGACGATACATGCCTTCCGGCACAACCGCTGGAAATTGCTGAAGCAGTTCAGCTCGGGTAAATCAGCAGCTTCACACCTGCAAGCAACAGAAATACCGCTACAATCGCTCTGAAGTAATTCTGCGGGATTTCCTCTACTATGTGTTTCCCGCTCTGGGCGCCCAGAAACGAAGCTGTAATAAATATGGGCATTACCCATAAAAGCGGTTTTTCAAGTTGCGCGCCATTGACGATATAGGTTGTCAACCGTGTAGTATCGATTGCCAGCGCTATCGCTCCGGCGGTTGCAATATATACAGCCTTAGGCAGATCGAATGCAGATAAAAACATTCCCCGAACCGCACCTCCGATGCCGAATATTCCTGCCAGAAATCCGCTTAATGCGCCGCCGATTGTTGCCGTTGCCACATTTTGTTTGATCTTAAATGAACTTCGCGCCAGCAGGTAAATCACATAGACAATAATAAACACACCCAGAACTCTCGACAGCACACGCTGCGAAATGTCAAACATCAACGACGCCCCAACAAAGCTCGCGAATATCCCAGGAACGCCAAAGGTTACTGTCAACCGCCAACGAAAACCGCCCCTGAACAAGATCAGTTTCCACAGGTTGCTGAACCAGTGAATAATCCCTACAAAAACAAGTGTTTGGTCAAAGGGATAAAACATCGCCAGTACCGGCACCATGATTGTTGAAAGTCCAAAACCTGTGACTGTACCTACGATGCTCGCCACAAAAACCAGAAGGCAGATAGAAACAGTCTGCATAGTGCTACCTTGCTATATTTACCAAAGTTAAGAAATTTTTCTTTTCTTGCGAAACAGAGACCTAACCTTTTGGCGGCATCTCTCTGGAAGTAAAGTCAGCAACTTGCGTTGAAGTAGAATCCTCAATCCGAGAATTTCCAATCCAATCAGTGCCAGCCACGAACCCGGTGAAAATGGTGTGAGCGCTGCCAGCACACCAAGGATGATTAATGTGATACCCAGGATTATTCTCAGACCTTTTCGCATATCCTTAATTTTATTGTGCGCGAGTAAAATGACGCTAAAGCGTTTTATCCTGTCAACAATTCGAATTCTTCACTACTCAGGCATTGTCTGAGTTTTTGTAGTGCAATCAATTCTATCTGTCGAATTCTCTCTTTACCCAGGCCAAGGTCTTCGCCAATTTGATTCAAAGTCTTCTTTTGTCTTTTGACTCCTGTACCGACAAGGCCAAAATGATTCAGAATAATATACTGCTCACGCTGATTCAGTTCTTCCTTGATCACATTTGTTAGGCTTTTTCGAGCCCTCTCAACTGTTCCGATGTCTGCCGCTGCTGCGGTTCTTAGGTCTCGTTGGATACTTGCCAGTGACGCTGCTTTCTTTCGGCTGAGCTCTGTGTCTTTGCCTGAGACCTTCGCATATTCCTTGGCAATGTTAAGTGAGGCGAGTTTACCGAACCGGAGGCCCTTCGTGTAGTCGAACTGTTCCACCGCCTGAATCAGCGCATAGTTGCCTTTGCTGACCAGCTCGGAAAAACTTGCACCTGTAGCGGCGTGTTTGCTTGCAGTACTTACGACAAGTCGCAGGTTTGCCTCGATTATAATCCTTCTAATTTCCTCTGCTTGAGCAAGATAGCCCTCTATTTCTTCCAACAGTCTGCTTGAGACGCGAGAGAGTTTAATACCGCTACGAGTTTTCCAGGCCAGATATTTGAGGTAGTTATATCTACGGAACAACTCGACTTCACGTTCTCTATTGAGGATGGGTGCATCCTTAAGTATTTGTAGGTATTCTGGGACCAAATGTTCGCCAACCAGTTCGAAGGGCTCAATTATTTTGCTGGTAACAGAGTGTTCGAGGTCTATGGGCTCAGCCAGAATTCTTTTCGTTGCGTCATCCGCAAGAAATTCATCACTAATTATGAATTCGATTTTTCTGGCCTGAAGAGCTATTGCCCTTCGAAGATTTATGATTCGATATATTGAACTCTTACTACGATTGAATCGTTTCATTAATTCCGGTACTTTTACCTTTTGTTTATATAATTTGTAGATTTCACCTGCCTTGGCAGCGTCGATTAAAAATGAAGGTTTTTTGAAAATGGGCCCATCGGGGCGTGACTTCTCATATCTGAGCAGAGTGTACCTGATTGTCTCGTGGGCTGTGCCTGTTTTGCTTGCTATTTGGCTGATAATCTGGTAACGTGATAAGCCGGTCTTGGTTGCGAGTTCCTTTGCCTGTTTTATGATCTGCTGTTTTTGTTTATTTGTCAGCCGCTTAAAATCCCGGGCCCCAGAGACGAGATGTTGATTTGTGTTTACATATTTTTCCACCGTCGATTGTAGAAAGCCGAGGTGTTTTCCACCGTCATGAAAAACAAACTTTCGTGCAATCAGACCCTGTTTTCGCCAGCGATTGATCGTTTTTGTCGAGACATTGAGTTGTGCTGCGAGTTCTTCAATAGTATAGACTTTTTCCTTTTGTTCTGAGGCCGGTAGGGCGAGTTGACTGCTGAGCTTTGAAATGAATATCCACAGATCATCTAAAAGGTCACCGCCTTTTATCAGTTCAGCCTTGACCTCACCTTTTATGTGAAAGCCGGTGATGCCAAAGTGGACGAACTCAAATGGATATTCCTTGTTTTTATCGATGATTCCGAACAGTTTTTCTGCGGCTTCAAGTTGTTTTCGCCGTTTTTTCTCAGGTGTAAATCGAAGCTGCATTAGCAACTGTGCTAAGTTTTGGCTCTTTACCCGTCGCATAACTACACTTTCAGTGTTTAGCCTTTAATTTGGAGGCCACTGAAGAATTCAAATATGAAAATGCAAATATTAAGATCACATATCAAGGTGTAGAAAATTGCCTTCACCAAATTGTTTTTAATTTTTCAAATTTCCCGTATCACTAAGTGTCCATTTTATCATATCGGAAGAAAAAAAATAGCCGTGCAAGACGGCTATTTCTAACTTTTCTAAAATAATAGTTAACAGGGCTACAAGTTGTTAGTAATCATTTGTATATTATTAGGCAACCAGGCTTTTAGCTACGTCGACAGCAGAAGCCGCATCATCAGCATAGCCGTCGGCGCCAATCTTATCAGCGTAGCCATGTGTTACTGGTGCGCCACCTATCATGATTTTGGCCAGAATGTTTGCGTCTCTTATCGCCTTTAAGGTCTTTTCCATGGCGGGCATGGTTGTAGTTAGAAGCGTACTCATTCCGATCAACTGAGCTCCGGAGGTTTTAGCCTGCTCAATAAACTTTTCAGGTCGGACGTCAATTCCAAGATCGATGACCGTAAATCCTGCTCCTTTTAGCATCATTGCAACCAGGTTCTTGCCGATGTCGTGTAGGTCGCCTTGCACTGTCCCGATCACAAACTTTCCGACCGGTTGAACACCGGCTTTGACCAGTTCCGGCTCGAGCAGTTCCATCGCCATTTTCATTGCGCGTGCTGAGATAAGCACTTCAGGTATATATACCTCGTTCTTCTTAAATCGGCTGCCAACAACATCCATACCGGCTATGAGTCCTTCTTCAAGAACGTTCTTTGGTGCTATGCCTTCTGCAAGAGCTGCCTTGGTAATTTCTACTGCCTGCGTTTGGTCACCCTTAATAACCGACTCAGCTAAAGCCTTCAGATCTGCCATATTGTCTCAACTAAATGAAAATCCGTTGCTGTGTTTGCCTCTAAACTTTCTACAATAGGACAGGCATTAAATACAATCGCACAGCCGAGAGCAAGAATTAAATTTGAGTTTTTTAGTGTTTAGGAAGCCTTAGGTTAACGAGTCTACAAAATCTGGTTTACATAATTTGAAAAACTATAGGGCGATGATATAATGTTTCCCCTTATTGCCCGGATCGGTTCCGGCTACTTAGGCTCACTAGTTGAGTCTATCCAGAAAAGGATATGTTGTGCAGGCTGTGAGATACTGAGCATGAGCGACTATGTAGTCTTGGTCAAACAAGTTCCTGATGTATCACAGATCACAGATAATGCGTTCGATCCTGAGACTGGAACCCTCGTCCGCGCCAGGCTCGCCAGCATCGTTAACGAGCTTGACACCCAGGCTCTTACCTTCGCCAATTATATGAAGAGAATAAGCGGCGATGATAATGCACGAATCGTCGCTCTTACTATGGGCCCGCCTATGGCTGAGCAAGTATTGCGCTACAGCCTCAGCCGTTGCGCAGACAAGGTCGTATTGCTCACCGACCGCGCCCTCGGCGGCGCCGATACTGTCGCTACCGCAAATCCACTCGCCTATGCTGTAAGAAAAATAGCAAAGGAAATACTCAACAACGAGAACAATTACTTTATTGTCTGTGGCATGCAGTCCGTGGATGGTGACACGGCGCAGGTGCCGCCGCAAATAGCCGAAGAATTGAAACTGCCCTGCATTGCTTATGCCACCGATGTTGAATTCAAGAACAACCGTTTCGAGTTCACACGCATCATAAGTGGTGGCAGCCATACAGTTGCTGTCAAAGCGCTTCCTGCTGTTATAACGGTTGCCAAGTACGAATACCCGCTCTTTGCATCTTTTGGCCGCAACCGCTGGGCAAACCAAACCGAAGTCATCCAGTGGGGTAGCGATGATATCAAAGCTACTCATATTGGTGTTCAAGGTTCTAAAACCGCCGTGATACGTGTATTCCCGCCTGGCAAAAGCACCAGAAAGTGCCAGCAAATCCATGATGCAAAATCGCTCGCCGGAATAATTGTTGAAAGCTTCAAAGGCGACAACGGCCAGGCCGCACAAGCCAGCGACGGCGAACAACCTTGCTACCGCCTACCTACAAAGAGGCAAAGCAAACTCGATCGCAACTTTGAAGGAACCCTCAAAGAAAATGAAGACTATGTCGCTCTCGGCGAAGCCCTCGATAAATTTGGCGTGATCGACATCGACAAAATCGACGACGCCACCAAGGACAAGATCATCGAAACCGTAGGCGGCCGTTTCCACAAAAACGCCCTCGAAGATATGCTCAACGGCTACAATCTTACAGAACCGACCTTCAAAGGCGAGATATGGGTCGTCGCCGAACACAGCCAAGGTATCGTTCATCCCGCCACTTTCGAACTTGTCGGTAAGGCTCATGACCTCGCCGATTCTCTTGAAACGAAGGTTGGTGTGTGCTTCGCAGGCTATGGCGTCGAATCATTGGCAGAAGAAAATATTGCCGCGGGCGCAGATAACATCTACATCGTTGAGCACGAACTGCTTGAAGTCTTTGATCCAACAGCTTATCGCAAAGCAGTCGCCGATGCTATTAAGGCATACTGGCCGCAAATTGTTCTTTACGCTGCAACACCACAAGGCAGAATGCTCGCACCGATGGTTTCTTACAGCCTCGAGTGCGGCTTGACTGCCGATTGCACTGGACTGGATATAAGGGACAGCTCCCGCAGGGGTGAAATAGGTCTGTTGTTGCAAACCCGGCCGGCGCTCGGTGGAAACGTGATGGCCACCATCCGAACAAAAAATTCCAAGTCGCAAATGGCTACCGCTCGCCCAGGCGTTATGGAAAGAAGACAGGCGGACCCGTCGCGCAAAGGTAAAATCATAAGACACAAAGTCGAACTCACAGAAGACGACGTAAGCCTTGAAGTAATAAGAACCGAACTTGGCACCGGTGATGTTGATTTAGGCGCCACTGTCATTGTAAGTGGCGGTAAAGGTATGCAGAGCAGGGACAATTACGAGCTACTCGTTGGGCTTCTTTGCGATGGATTAAGCAAGACGCTTGATACAAATGTCGAACGCGGCGCCTCTCGCGCAGCGGTGGAGCAGGGCTTTATTGAACGGGCCCATCAGGTCGGCCAGACCGGCACTTCTGTCGGCCCAAAGCTTTACTTCGCGTTGGGAATATCCGGCGCAATTCAGCATATGATAGGTGTGGCGAACACCGAAACCATCGTTGCTGTCAACAGCGATCCTAACGCACCGATTTTCAAACAATGCGATTATTACATAGTAGGAACCGTTGAAGACATCGTACCGGAGCTGGTCCAATCATTAGAATAAGAATCCCGCAGTAAACTGCGGGGCTAAATAAAAAGGTATTTAGCCCCCCAATTTATTGGGGGGTTCTTGCCGTAATTTATTGCGGGGTTTTTTACGTAAAGTGAGATTAAAGGTGTCAAATAACCAAGATTACAACAGAGTATCAGTTTTAGTTGTTGGTGCTGGCCCTGCCGGTCTGGCAACTGCCATCCAACTAAAAGTCCTCAATCCTGATATAGATATATGTGTTATAGACAAGGCTCTTGACCCGGGCAATCACAACCTTTCCGGCGCGGTTCTGGAGCCTGAACCTTTGCACACACTTCTCGATGCAGCGAAGCCGGATTGGCGAGACACCGATGCCGCAAAGGAAGTCCTCGCAAATGTAATCAATAAAGATGATGTTATGTTCATGCTGGGCGGAAAATATGCCTTTAACATCATTTTCGCAATCAGGCTGGCAAAGCTTTTTGGTCTTGGCTTCGGCCAGATGATACACAAAGGCGATTATTCTGTCTCCGTTAGTAAACTCACCAAGTGGATGGCCCAGATCGCCAAAGACCTCGGTGCCGAAGTCCTGATGGGTTTCGCAGCCGAAGATATTGTTCTCGATGAATCAACAGGCAAGGCAGTTGGCATCAAACTTGTCGATCAGGGACTGGATAAACACAACAACAAACAGCCAAACTATATAGAGGGCGAAACAATCGAAGCTGATTTTGTAGTCCTTGCTGAGGGTTGTGATGGTCTTGTCACTGAGCGTTTTATTGAGAAAGCAAATCTTAAGCGCCAATGCAATCAGTTATATTCGGTCGGCGTAAAGGAGTTGATAAAGGTAAGTCCTGAACAATATAACGATTTTACTGCGGGCCGGGTCGTTCACGCAATGGGCTATCCAATTTGGACGCCAATCATCGGCCCGGGCATGTTTGGCGGCGGCATTGTATATGCCGGCGCTCAGGATCATTTATCGGTAGGAATGATAGTCGGTGCCGACTGGAAGTACTATAACTTTAATCCGCAGGATGCGCTTGTGCGCTTCAAGGAACATAGCTTTGTCAAAAAGTACATCGATGGCGGCACAGTTGTCGAAGCTGGCGCAAAAATGATTCCGGAAGGCGGATATTATGCCATCCCCCGTGACTCACAAACCGGAAGCA
This sequence comes from uncultured Pirellulales bacterium, assembly GCA_964519995.1. Taxonomy (GTDB): domain Bacteria; phylum Planctomycetota; class Phycisphaerae; order Sedimentisphaerales; family Anaerobacaceae; genus CAZFLY01. The sequence continues at coordinate 27,432 of CAZFLY010000026.1, forward strand.
TCGGCAAAGCCAACATTATGATCTTAGGCGACAGCGCCGGCTTTGTGAATATGCTTAAAATAAAAGGCCTGCACAACGCCATCGACTCCGGCATCCAGGCTGCAAAAGCCATCGCTGAAACTTTTGATAATCCCGACCGGGCAGCCGTTAGATATACCGAGCTAATCGAGCAATCCAACGTGATGAAGGAAATGTATTCCGCCCGTAACTTCCGACAGACCGTCGCAAAGTTAGGGTCCTTACAGGGAATGCCGTTGTCGGTATTAGGCGGTTTACTACCCAAATTCGATATCGAATTCGACTATAAGGCAATGCGAACGATTCCGTATCGTCTTAAACCAAACCAGAATTTCGACAAGGATACTTTTACCGCGGTGGCTGCCACCGAGCACCGTGAGGAGCAGCCATCACACTTAGAGATTCTGGATAAAACCATCTGTGAAACTAAGTGCACGCCATTGTTCAATAGTCCATGCATTACATTCTGTCCTGCAGGTGTGTATGAGACGATTCACGGCGAGGTAAAGCCAGCCAACCCATCGAACTGCTTGCACTGCAAGACCTGTCAAAGAAAATGTCCCTTCGACAATATCCGCTGGGTAGTCCCCGAAGGCACTGGCGGCCCAAGATACAAACGAATGTAGGTTCGTGTCACGTGACTCGTGACCCGGGTCATGAGCGACGAGTCACACGTCTTATTCACCCGCCGGCAGAAAGTTCTCCATCACCCACACTTCACTCGTATACGAATGCGTGTAAAAAGCGATACGTTGCCCGTCCGGATGGACGCGCGGGGCAAAAAAACCCTTCTTCCACTCCCACAGCTTTTGCGGCTCGCCGCCTTCTGCGGAAATTCGCCAGAGCTCGCCTCCTTTACCCCCCATCAGCCACTTCGGAAAGAGTACATACTGACCGTCAGGCGTCCAGGCGACCCCCACCAGCCACATCTCCTCCTCTTTCTCAAATCGAAGCAGTTCTCTGGGCTCTCCGCCGGCAACAGGGATGATCTTTAAGGCGTAGCAGTCTGTTAAACCCAGTCCAAGGGCTAAATGCTGCCCATCCGGCGACAGATCCCAGCGAGGGGTGTCACTTGAGCGGGTCTGAAGGAGTTCTTTTTCTTGACCGGTTTCGAGGTCTCTGGCCATCAGACGCTTGGTTTTGGAATCGGGATCATGGCAACCATAGAACAGTGTCTTTCCGTCGGGAGACAGTTCGGCTCGCCCCAACCTCTCAGTCTCACTCCGCACTAGAGCGGTTTGGTCACCTGTCTGTACATCGATCTTGTAGATGACCTGTGGCGATTCCTGCCCAAAGCCTCGAGACGGCACGATAGACCGCCCGTCAGCAGACCAGCGAAGGGAACCAAAATGTGGGAGCTCAGTGTCCAGTTCGCGCTCCTGGCCGGTTGCCAGAGTCCGAATGTGGATGATCTGCGATTTATCAGGACGCCGTGTGCAATAGGCCAGATACTGACCATCAGGCGACCACTCAGGACAGTTAGTTGCACCAGTCTGGCGGACTGGCATGGTCGGAGACAAAACCTTGCCCGTCTCCAAATCGAGCGTAGCCACGAAAACGTCACCGAGCATTTGCTCATTCCTGTAATAATATGAGCCGCTCTGCGTGAATCCTATCGGTGTAACATCCCCTATATCCTGCTTGACCAACTCGGGGTATCCCTGCGGTCCGCCGCCGGTCACTTGCAGAAGCCACGCATCCCAGGTTCCTCTACGGTCGCTGGCAAATAACACACGCTTTCCATCCGGCGTCCAGCCGATCAGCCTGTCGTTGGCCGGATGCTTAACAAGAGTGATCTCGCGATTTCCACTAAGATCGAGTACGAAAATATCCCGTTTTGACGTACCCTCGTCTTGGGGACGGTCGTAGGCAATGTAGCGCCCATTTGGTGAGAGGTCGACCGTTTCCGGCGAGGGCTTACCGAAGGTCTTGACCACTTGAACAGTACCATCCGCAGCGGATACCCACGCGAGTTCAGAGGTCTTATTCTCTTTCTGGTAGAGTATTGCGAGAATTTGCCTGTTGTCCGAAGACCAATCTACGGGAGTTTGGAATACACCACGATAGAGAAGGCAACGACCAGAGCCATCGAGCCCACACTATTGCCTGGGGCCTCCGACAACGGAAAGAGCAATTACTTCCCAAAATTTTCTCCCGACGGTAAGTGGATCGTATTCTGCCAGAGTGATTCGTTCATGCTGCTCAGGCCTGATAGCACACTTTACATCATTCCGTCGGCCGGGGGCACAACAAAGAAGATGCGATGCAACTTTTCCGGCAAGATGAGCTCCTGGCGCAGTTGGTCGCCCAACGGCAAGTGGCTGGTCTTTGCCTCCAAGGTCGGCGGCCCATTTACACAGCTTTGGCTGACGCACATCGACGCCGAGGGTAATGACACAACTCCGGTGCTTCTGGAACATTTTACCGCGGCGGACCGCGCATCGAACATCCCGGAATTTGTCAATGTTCAGCCGGAGCAGTTCGCCGAGATCCGCCAGCAGTTTGCAGACTACTACACCCACTATCGCGCCGGGGTCCTTTTTGAGCAACGCCACGAGTACGCCAAGGCCATCGAGGAGTTCCACAACGCTCTGGAAGAAAAGCCAAATCACGTTGAGTCGCTGTATCTGTAGGCTTCGTGCCTGGCCCGAGTTGACAAGGAGAAAGAGGCTCTGCCATACGCGAGCAAGGTTGAACGACTTGTCCCCAACAGCCCCACGGTCCACGGCCTGCTGGGGGCACTGCTCAGCAGTACTGGTCGGCATAGCGAAGCCCTGACACACCTCGAAACTGCCTACGCCGCAAATCCCAATGATGTTAGCATTGCCAGCAATCTGGCGTGGGTGCTGGCGACCTCTCCCGAAGCGATACACCGCGACGGACATCGGGCGGTAGAGTTGGCCGAGTGGGCCTGTGAAGCCACGGGATACAAGTCACCCCCTTTGCTGGACACATTGGCGGCTGCCTATGCTGAGGCGGGCCAATTCGAACGAGCCGAGAGCACGACCCTGCAGGCAATAGAGATCGTCCGCAGCAACCCCAAGACCTCTACAGCGACCTTAGAGTC
>CAZFLY010000026.1:30616-36632 GCA_964519995.1 uncultured Pirellulales bacterium
TTACAAAGCTGGTAAGCCTTATCACGAGTCAGCCGGGCAATAGCTGCAGCGCCTTTTCAGATGTGCTAACTTATAAAGAATGACATATCGCGATTCCCTCGGCAATTTTTAACTATGATTGATATTAGATTAAAAGTCTCAGTTTGCGTTTTTTAACCTCCTCTAATTTATTTCAATATTACACACGGCTAAACGAATTAACACGGCATCGTACCCCCGGTTGCGGTTGGTGGTGTGCCTAAGCCGTTTTTGGTGTGATGTGATCTTTGGCATCTTGCTGATGGCAACTAATCTGGCTAATCATCTTTTCCGCAGAAGTAGCATGTTCTAACATCTGTTCGTAGGGGAAAATGATCCAAGGTGGATAAGGATCGTTTGCGGGGGACGGTAACTAAATGGCTTGAGAAGGGAATCTGGGCCTGTTTAGCGCTTACTGTTGCTTTTGTGGGTGTTTTGCAGGCTGCTGCTCTTGTGATTCCTTGTCACCCTGTTCCTCGGCGGTTGTTTGTGGTTGCTTTTTGGCCCCCTCCGGTGCCTCTTCCGGGGCTTGCTGCTCGGCAGCTTTCTTGGGTTTTTCCTGAGTTTCGTTTGCTGACTGCTCCTGGGCTTCCTTCTCCTTCTTCTCGCGTTGAATCGCGTCGTATATCTCCCTGCGGTGAACCGGTATTTTCTTTGGGGCCGTTATACCTAATCGGACCTTGTCACCCCGCACATCGACGATGGTAATTTCCACATCGTCGCCAATCATAATTGACTCATCTCTTTGTCTACTTAGCACCAACATTTTTAACTCCTTTTGTCGGCTGGCTTTGCTACATTAATTACGCTAAATACATACCGACTGTTCACCTGGTTGTCTGCCAAATACTCTTTGTCAAACATTTCCTAATTACAACCTAACTTGGCAAAGAACATTTGGATAACAAACTTGAACAAACATATATTTCGGCTAATTTTAGGGCCAAAACCAAACAATTTTGCTTTTGTTTAACTAATGATGTTTAATTATGGGGCTATGTACGCATAAGCCCTTCTTTATGAGGAGCTTATAGAAGATTATAGAGTGGGAAAAAGATGTTCAAAAGGTGGTCGTGCTATTGGGCTTCGTGTTTTCGCCAGTATATATATCGGACTGCTAACCAATAACCAGCGATTGAACCAAGAGTTCCAAAGGCTACCATCTGGATAGGCAATATAGAAACAACAGCATTGGGGAAAAAAGTAGCAGGCCATTGCTGGGCAAAATCAAGCAATTTCTCGTTTCTGTAGGAAAAGCTTATGACTAAAGGGCTTACCAAAGCGGTTGATATAATAGGCCAGACATAACTCATATGCAGCAATACTTTTACACAAAAGGCAGCTATGCCAAACGAAACTATTACAGCGAAAGCGATCTGTCCAACTGCAGGTTCAGTGGCGATAGAATTGCCTAACATAGAGACATTACGGGCAAATATGCGTATGCACAAAGGGGCTATTATAAGTGAGAGCACAAGGGCGCCAAATGCTCTTAAGTAGGGGTCTATACTGCCTTTACGTGTATTCCCAATTTTGGAAAACAGGGGGCGTTTATTGATGATATATCCTGCTAATGCGACACCAGCTATTCCTACGCCAACGATGATTATCCATAGAAAAAGGTCCCAAGTGGTTAATGATAGTAAGGCTTGTCGTTGGGCGGGCTTAGGATTCTGTTGCATTAAGCCGGCAATGGAGCCTGAACGAAGGGCCCAGACAGCTAAGCCAGTCGGTACACAAAGAATGCCTATTTCTCGTCCGTATGGCCAAGAAAGCAGATAGGCAAAGGAGCCTAACGCAAAAGCAATAAGAACCAAAATGATTAAATTAAAAAGACTTATGTTCACAGCTAAAACAGCAGCTAATGGATCGTTAATAGATGATAAAGGCCAGGCGAAAAAACCAATCACAATCGCGCCGACGGCCATCACAACAGCGATTCTTATTTTCATTAGCCATGACAATTCCATAAGCAGCTTCCGTAAATAAAATCGGCGATAAATTACCAACATGAACAATACAGGTCAATCAAATTCATGAAAGCAAAAAAGAACGAAAATTATTCGTGAACTTGACGAATAGGACAATTAGTTTTTAGGACTCGCAAGCAATATTTTTTTAATCTGTTATGTGGTGGAGGGTTATGCCATTTTTAAGATTGGGTCAAAAATGCACAGAAATGCGCAAAAAAACGCAGAAATGCACAAAAGTTAGCGAGATATGAGCAAAAATGCGCACTTTTTGAGCAGACATGAAATGGCCGACTTGACTTTGAAAATTTGTGCGTTGGCATGGCATCAAATTTGCTAATGCAACGATATTAAAATGGGTAAACAATAGCCTTATAGGACGTTGCATATTGTAGCAGGTTCATTATATATTCGGAATGTGTAACACAAAGGGGGTGATAAATGAGAAGTCGGAAGTGGAAGGCAGAAGACGGAAGGCAGACGACGGAAAAAGAAAGGCTGAAGGTAAAAGAAAGAAGGCAGAGGGCAGCAGAAAAAAAGAGATTGAGTGAGGAAGAGAATTTTAGCTTTTATATGTCGAATTTTGTCGATAGAATTATTGAGAGGGTTGATAGTTTCGGTCAGCAATTCAGTGAGTGAAAGCTGTATCGTTTCGAGAGAATAGAATGGCGAGTGACACGTTCAATCAGTACATTCGCGAGATAAACAGAGCATATCTGCGAGAAGATGCTACAGAGCACACGCACCGGCCAGCGATGAAGGCGTTCGTTGAGGGATTGAGCGCGAAGGTTATGGCCACGAATGAGCCGAAGCGGACAGCATGTGGAGCACCAGATTTCATTATCTCAAGGGGGAAAAAAAGGCTTGATCAGACAATCGGTTATATCGAGTGCAAGGATATTGGGACAAGTTTGAAAGAGGCGGCGAAAACCGAGCAGATCAAGAAGAGATATTTACCGAGTTTTCACAATTTCATTCTGACAGATTACATCGAGTTTTGGTGGTACGTTGATGGAGAGAAGCGGCTGACTGCAAGGCTGGCAGAGGAGAAGAAGGAAGGATTCAAAGTTACTGAACAAGGACGAAATGATGTGGCAGAACTCTTTGAGTGCTTTTTTGCGCAAGAGCCAGAGAAGGTCACTACCGCAAAAGACCTTGCTATAAGGATGGCACACAAAGCGCGAATGATGCGCGATGTGATTACTAAGACCTTTGAGCAGGAAGTAGAAACCGGCACGCTGCATGGACAGTATGAAGGATTCAAGGAGGTGTTACTGCATGATCTAACGGAAATTGAATTTGCAGATATGTATGCACAGACGATAAGCTATGGATTGTTTACTGCTCGGTGTCATATTGATGAAGTCACGTTGTATGGGAAAGATAAACACGCAGTATTTCATGGGATGAACGGCAAGCCGGGGGAATTTACAAGAGAACATGCGGCATTTATGCTACCGAAGACAAATCCTTTTTTGAGGAGTGTATTTGGGCATATTGCAGGACCAGATTTGGATGACCGGGTGGCGTGGCTTGTGGATGATTTAGTGGAGTTGTTGCGACAAGCCGATATGGGTGAGGTCTTAAGGGACTTTGCGAAGAAGAAGGGTCGTCGGGATCCAGTAGTACATTTCTATGAGACGTTTCTGGGACAATACGATCCGAAAATGAAAAAGAAACGTGGAGTGTACTATACACCCGATGAGGTGGTCTCATACATCGTTCGAAGTGTGGATTGGTTATTGAAGGAGAAGTTCGGATTAAAGCGGGGATTGGCGGACGAATCTAAGGTCAAGATAAAAGACGAGAACGGAAAAGTAAAAGAGACTCACAAGGTTTTAGTTCTTGATCCTGCGGTGGGGACAGGAACATTTTTGTTTGAAGTGATCGATCAAATCTACACTAAATTCAAACGCCAGAAAGGGGCGTGGTCTGCATACGTTAGAGAACACCTGTTGCCGCGGCTGTTTGGATTTGAGATACAGATGGCGCCCTATGCGGTCTGTCATATGAAATTAGGTTTGCAGCTTGCTGAAAAGGGATATGATTTTGCCAGCGACGAACGCTTAGGGATATATCTTACCAACACTTTAGAGGAAGCCGAGGAGATATCTAAGAATGTCTTTGTACAGGAGTTAAGCAAAGAAGCGAGAGGGGCTAACAAGGTCAAGAAGGACCTTCCTATTATGGTGGTGCTGGGTAATCCTCCTTATGCGGCAATGCCTGCCAACAAAGGGTCTTGGATTACTGATTTGGTGAGGCGGAGCTACTATCCAGATGATGAGATACGTGAGCAAAATCCAAAGCTTCTTCTTGATGATTACGTGAAATTTGTGAGATTTGGACAATGGCGCATAGAGCGAACAGGACAAGGTATATTGGCCTTGATAACAAATCATGGTTACTTGGACAATCCAACATTCCGTAAAATGAGAAAGGAGTTAATGAGAGTTTTTTCAGAGATATATGTTTTAGATCTTCATGGAAATGCAAATAGAAAAGAGGTTTGTCCTAATGGCTCTAAGGATGAAAACGTTTTTGATATAAGGCAAGGTGTTAGCGTTGGGATTTTTGTGAGAATACAAGAGACTGGAGGGTGCGTTAGAATGTACCATGCTGACCTTTGGGGCAAGAGAAAAGAAAAATGTGACTGGCTGGATACGAATAGCGTAGGAGGTATGGACTGGAATGTTGTGAGACCAACACAGCCATTCATCCTTTTCAAGAAGCAAGATGACAGGTCATTATCTGCGTATGAAGAGGGGTGGAGAATTTGTGACATAATGGTTGTAAGTTCGATGGGTATAAAGACTAATCGAGACAGATTGTTATTGGATTTCACGAAAAAAACGCTTGTTGAGAGAATCTCTGAACTTGCTGAAAAGTCAGTCGGCGACGAAGAAATAATGCGCAAGTATGATTTAAAAGATAGTCCGTATTGGAACACTAATCGTGAGAGGGGGAAAATCAGAAGTGTAGATTGGGTGGCGAATATTTTCCAATGTGAGTATAGACCATTCGACAAAAGATGGATTTTGTATCAGCAAAACTTGATCGAAATTGGGAGAGGTGGGGCAGCAACTAAAGTTATGTTTCACCTGATCAATCATGAGAATTTTGGTTTGATTTTTATGAGGCAAGTAGCAATAGATGAAGCTTATAGTCACGTTGGTATATCTAGAAATTTAGTAGATAATAGAACGTTCTACAGTAACAAAGGAGCGACGAGTATAGCGCCTTTATATATATATCAGTTGGACCAAAATATAGCTTTATTTGAGGAAGCTGAGTGGGATACTGGTAAGGATGGTCGGATTCCAAATTTGTCGCGTGAGTTTGTGGAGGAAATGGCGAAGAAAATTGGGTTGGATTTTGTTAGTGACGGGCGAGGGAATCTGAAGGGTACGTTTGGACCGGAGGATGTGTTTGATTATATTTATGGTATATTATATTCGCCGGAGTATCGGCGGAGATATGCGGAGTTTTTGAAGATAGATTTTCCGAGGATACCGTGGCCGAAGGATAGAGAGACGTTTGAAAAAGTAGCTAGTGTTGGGAGAGAGCTTGTTGGATTGCATTTGATGGAGCATCCTATTTTAGAGGATGAGAATCGATGGCCGCGATTTCCGGCAGAAGGTGATAATGAGGTAGAGAAGGGTTATCCGAAGTATGTGGCTAAGGCAGACGAGCCTGGTAAAGAGAGAGTGTATATAAACAAGGAGCAGTATTTCGAGGGAGTAAGGCCGGAGGTTTGGGAGTCTCATATTGGTGGGTATCAGGTTTGCGAAAAGTGGCTAAAGGATAGGAAGGGGCGAGAACTTTCGTATGATGATATAAGGCACTACCAAAAGGTGATCGTGGCGCTTAGCGAAACGATAAGATTGATGGAGGAGAAATGTCTTTCAGAGATGTTTGCATAATGATGGTGTGCGTAGCACACCCTACCAGGTGGATTCCCAATCGTGGTCGAGGCGACAAAACCCGCAATAACCCTCCCGACTGCGACGTTCGGGGGTAGTGTTGACGGG
>CAZFLY010000027.1:0-36475 GCA_964519995.1 uncultured Pirellulales bacterium
CGGATGATATCCGTGAGATAATACCAATTGTGATTAAAATTTGCGCTTATGTCATTTCGACCGAAGCCCCCGTTCTTGCTTTCGCAAGAAAGCACTGGGGCGTAGTGGAGAAATCTGTTCAAATAGATTTCTCGACTCGCCTTCGGCTCGCTCGAAATGACACGAATAAGCGCATTAATTATTCACAATTGGTATAAGAATCACAGGCAGGAGAATCAAATAAAAAACGGGCTATGAGATTGCTCCCATAGCCCGTCCTTCCAAGTAAAGGGGGGCTTCAGGTCAAACTATAATTCGATGCCGGCGGAATAACGCCAGACCGCCGAGACTAAGCAGAGCCATAGTTGCCGGCTCCGGGACCGGCTCTTGTGTCAACGTAAAGTTGAACAAACCCTCGGTAGGCACATTAATGTCAAACGAAAGTGTAAGCAACTCACCGTTAGCTACTGGATTGGATCCAGAAAACTCGATTGCTGCAGGGTGCAGGTAATTCACTGTCTGCAACTTGTTGCCTCCCGCACTGGCACTTCCATCAACGAAAGTAGCCCCAGTACCACCTGAAAGGCTCAGGAAATAGCTGGTCCAAGTAATTCCGCTGGTGTTCTGGATGGTCTTGACAACGGTAAAGATCGGGTCCTCATCAGTTTCTCCACTCATCAAAACGTTGTCTAGCCCAACAGAACCGATGATCTCATCCATTGTCAGAATAGGCGCTGAAGGATTATAGTCGAATTCCCAGCCGTGCTGATTCTGAGTGCCAGGGAACTCACACGTAAAAGACGCCGCACCAGGATTCTCATCAGGATTCAAAAAACCTGCGCTGGCGGTAGTGCCAAAAAATGCCACCACCCCCATTAGCATCAAAATAACTGTCAACTTTTTCATCTTTTGTCCTCCTATATAAACGAGTTTCTTATTGCCGCCGGCGAATTGCCTGCAGCAATTCTAAGTATTTTGCCAATCAATTGACCTCGAACCACTCTCTCAGATCCTTCACGATTTTGCCCTATGAGCATCCCCCTTTGTGCCGAGCACCTACCGGGACGGTCAGTTTTCACTCGGCTCAAATCCGTATTACGCAAATCATAATTGACAAAGAGCAAAGACCAGCCTATTTGAAATATTCAGTATTCCCCTTATACGACGGGCCTTCTCCTGCGAAGTAGGCTTACAACAGCACCAAACCCAAGCAGAGCTACAGTAGCAGGCTCTGGAACTTCAACGATGTAGTCCTGTGCTCCATCGCGTGCAAAAGCCCGCAGATCGGCTTTCGGACCGGTTCCGTCCAAAGCGTGCAACCAACTGTTAGCTGTGCCAGCATCAACGTGTCTCGCACAAAATCCGTTACTGCACGGTGTACCATCCACTGTTACATCCCAGCCGAGAGGTGACTGTGGAAGGTCCTCGTAAATGATCTCCCATACAGCCGCTGCAAACGCTTCAGCGTCCCTTTCTTGTGCGTCACAAAACGGTCCATCGCCTACCCAAGCCGAATCATAAAACCTGCCCCACAACTCGCGAAGATAATCGGCTTTTACGTTACCTATCGTTTCGCCGAGAAAGCTATTTTCCACATCTTCCAGCACAACGACATCATACGTCAGTGTCTCATCAGGCGCAAACTCATGCAGTTCGATGCAGAAACTACCAAGTGAGTCATTTGGCCAGATGTTCCCTTCGCCAGTGCCATCGGTCTTGTCGAGCATATAGACTCCGCCATACACCCAGGTACCATAGTGCCCACCACCCCAAACCTTGAGGCCATGTTCATCATACGCACCATAGCCGGAATGCACTATATCCACGGTGCCAAGTGGGGTAGCTTCTACCGCCAAGCACGGCAGAGCCAGAACCACTGCTACAATAATGATAGCCAATGTCTTCATCTTTCTCATCTTCATCATCCCCCAAAATATGTTTCTGATACTTTGATACTCTGTTCTCTACTGCGAATCGCTATAGCCTTGATAGAACAACGGCTGCAAGCAAATGCAGATACCCCCAATAGCAATGAGTGATATTCCAATTAAGTTGTCTGTCTCATCTTCACCCCCTTTGAAAAGCGTCCAACACAACCAACACCTGAATCTGCGTCATCAATCCATGACACACTTTCATTGGGTGTTCGATAGGGAAGAATTAGGAACACCCCCCATTCCGATCTAAACCGCCCCAGGTACAATTTAAGATGTGAGTTTATTGTATTTAGTAACGAAAGTCAATAGAATTTCACTACGTCCACACCGAGTGACTTGTTTTTTTTTATAACACGCAACGTTAACTCAAGAACATGATGATTATAGGAGTTAAAGCATATCCAAGTTTAAGATTTATGCGATGTTTTCCATCAGGCTACACCAGATTTTTCCAGTTGCAGCCCTTGATTTCGACAATATGGACTGCCCCTCGCAAAAGCACAATCATGTCTCAGTACCTAAACATATCCCATTCCAACAACCTGCCTGTAAATTCTTGTGGATAGCCTGTTGATAACCTACGTGAACTTCTGGGTTCCTGTTTCCCACTACAACTCAACCGACCATCAGGGACAGTTAATCCTATTGGTAATGTAGGCGAGAACAACCCAAAAAAGCTGGATATATCGACCTTAACCGTTTTTTTCAAAATAACTTATAACAATCCCTCGGCAATAAGGCCTGGACCAAAACAAAAACCTGAACACTAAGCTCGCAATCAGTTAGAAGCTCCAAGGAATAGCAAACTTCATTCCAGAAAGCCCCTTTATAGTGGATAACTCGTAGAAAAACCAACTAAATAGCGGGTGGATATTTTACCCATACTAACAAATGGCAGCCTCGATGCTTTGAATATCTTCTGCAAGTTTTCCTTATGTGGTGGATCACAGATATATGTGAAACGGCCGAAATCCGTAGAAGATGCAAAATACAGAATGATATTGATCCTTTTGTTTGTGATGGCGTATTAGCCATGTCTAAAATTTATGATCTTGTCTTTCAACTCACGGCAAACAGCAGCCGGGTCGCGTGCTGAAGCTACCGCAGAACATACGGCAACTGCCCTCGCACCAGCGCTTAGAACCTGCTGAATGTTACCCGGCGTTATGCCGCCGATAGCCACATGTCCGATACCTGAATTGGCCAGTTCCTTTAATCCATTAGCGACATAATCCAAGCCTACACTATCAAGTGATGGCTTTGTTGGGGTGGCAAATATAGGTCCCAGACTGATATACGTTGGAAGCTCCTCACACGCAGTTCTAAGCTCCGAAAGGCAGTGAGTGCTTTTGCCAACTATTATCGGGGCTAACTGTAAGTTGCGGGCCTGCTGTACCGACAAATCATGTTGCCCAAGATGCACTCCATCAGCACCGGCTGCCACGGCAATATCGATTCGGTCGTTTATTATACTAAGAATGCCGGCATCCCTGCATATCTGCACAAGTTCGACAGCAAGAGCAAAAATGCTGTCATCATCAATTTGCTTTGCCCTTAGTTGAATACAGTCGGCACCATTGGCTGCACAGCAATGAGCCAGTGATATCACGTCCGCGGCAAGGCTGCTGGAGATTATCACATAAAGACTAACACGCGAGAACTTTTGAGCAGGAGAACTAAACAGGACGACGTCCTTTTCCAGCGTATAGGCAGTGAATCGCATTTCCTCGATTTTCTGAGCCAGGGTGGGTTTTTCGATGCCAGTCATTTCTGAAAGTGCACGAAGAGCTTCGGTAAGACGCTTACAGGCGGCTATGGTACAGTCTTTCAAATCCCCGCGTTCAAGCTGTCCCGTGACCTTTCTGCCGACGCCAACATCAGATAATGTGTCTCTTGAAGTCAGGAGTCTGCTTATTTCGAGCTTGCCAATTTCTGATGAAAGCCGGTGCCTGAGCTGCTTGCAGCGTTCGGTTAGAACGGACGAATTCAAGGTAAATCTGCAGTATTCCTCCACTACGCGAAGCGCCTCACGGGCACGGTTGAAATTTGCATCGATAATTCTATAAACAGATCGCTCCATAGCGACATTTATTATACAGAGTCAACTCGGATTTGAGCAGGGCAAAATTGGTCGATCTTCGCCGTGTGGTGCCTGATAGAATCAATATATGGCATGTTTAGCCCCAATTTCCTGCTCATCCCCGGACAAATCATACAACTTTTACCAACTTCGACTTCACTGTTCAGCAAGCCATGATATGACAGAAATTTCAAGTTTTTTGGCTTCGAAACCGCTATTGCGAGAAATGCTTATCTGATTATTGCTTGAGCTTAGAATGCTTTTTTATAAAAAAATCCGGAATCGCCCCTCCTCCGGAACGACCCCGGAACATACGGTTTAAAAAGATCAATCCTGCTACGCACTCGAACTAACGCAACTTAGAATTGATCTTAAAACGGGCGGTTGACTTCTCCTCCCTGTACATTACTGTGGTTTAGGACGCACCGCCCATAAAACGCAGCGTAAAATACGCAAAAAATATGCCAGAGAAAAAACCAATAAACAAAACGCCTATCCCGATTCGACGTAATAGCTTTGCTTCAAAAAGGTTAGGTCAATTTGTGTATTTTTTATATGAACCAAACTGATAATATGTAATAGAAGAGACGCTGTTTTTTTGCAACACCAATAACGCCCAGTTGATCTACATACACAATAAATCAAGAAAAATAGGGGGAATAGAGGAATTTTAGTGGGTTTATAAAAAGCAACAGACGCCTAATGTGAGGGCATCAAAACCCTTCTTCCCTCGGCAATGGCAGACAGCGAACTACATATCATCTGAGCCTTGATATTTAGCCGAGGAAACACGTCCTGTCCACCTGCACAGCCAGGAGCCAAAGAGAACTTTCTTGCCCGTCCACTGCTGTTCAAGCTTGAATATACTATCCTTCCGCCAGGCAAGAATCTTATCTGCAACCTCTTGTGCCTGTTGCTGAGGTAGCTGGATTCTGAACAATTCTTGCGAGTCCGTACTGAGGTCATAGGCCGAAACCATATTATTCGACGGATCGTACACAAACTTATATCTACCCTTCACAAATCCTGCCGGTCCCTGCTGCATCCAGCCGGAGAAATAAACCTCGCGATCTTCCGGTACGGCTCGCAGCACATTGATGCCGTCGAATTGTGCAGCATTCATTTCAAAACCCAGCAGGTCAAGCAACGTTGGTGTCAAATCAATTGAACTAACCGGCTCTGTAACCACTGTGTTAGGCTCAACCAAAAACGGAGCTCTCATACAAAAAGGGATTCGCAAAACCTCTTCGAATGGTATGCGTTCATGGCCAAGCAACCCGTGCTCACCAAACGCTTCGCCGTGGTCTCCGATGACACAAAGAATCGTATTTTGAGCAAGATTTAGTTTGGTAAGCTCAACATCAAGTGCTGCTAAGAAATTGTCGGTGTACGAGACAGCCTGTTGATACCTCTGCAAGGGGTCTTTAGCCGGCTCAGCAAACCACCGTGGGACCTCATACGGATCGTGAGTAACTGAACAGAGAATCGTTAGGAAAAATGGCCTTTGCTCAGAACGTATCCATTCTGTAATTGGCTTAAGCATTGAGAATTCATCACAACCCAAGTAGCCTACAAAACTGTTGGGGTCATTCAAATCGTCCCTGGCCCAGAATTTGTCGAAACCAAGGTTATAAACAAGACCAGGCCTACACTCAAAGTTACCCTTAGCGGACTGAAAAAAAGCGGTTCGAAAATTCATCTGCCTTTTGAGGATCGCTGCAATGCCGGCGTATGGCTTTACAACAGGGACGGCCTCGGCAATATCCTGCGATGGTGATGGAATTCGTCCGGTCAGAAGCGCAAATAATGCCTTAGTTGTGTGCGTCAGTGTTGAGCGAGCATTAGCAAATACAACGCCCTGGTCAGCCAATCCGGCAAGATACGGTGTCAGGTTAGACGCTCTGTCTGCCAAAGAGCTATAGCGCCATTGGATGCCTTCAAGGACTACTATTACGATATTATGATTTATCTGCTGCGGTCTCAGCGGGAGCTCTATCTGGTCAAAACTGGGCATATTCCGCTTTACATCTGTAAAATCAGCTCTGGCCAGATGATGTAACTCAGGCATAACAAAACTCATTATTGCCCTTAAGTGACAGTTATAGCGCAGGTCAGCGGAAGCAACTTGGCTGGAGCTACGTCTGCCTGCAGCTTTCCAGGCCAGAATAGTGATGCCAATAATGATAACCGAAACTATGATTTTAACGAGGAAGCGTCTCGGGCTATAGTTCGGCGGTGCTGGTTTTGCAAGAACATAGAAGAAAAAAGCAAGAGCAAAGGCACTTGGTATCAATAACACAGCCGCGGCTTTAGGCGTTTTTATCAGGTTGACACCGACGATTACTAACGAGTTCATCGGGTCCCGGAACATCGGCAGAAGCACAGTAGGCAATAGTTGTGTACCGGTCCTTATTAGCCAACCGGCATTCATAACCGACCAGGTGCATATAACGGCTGCGAAGATAAGCGCCGCCCGAATGACCCATTTTCGCGGCCAGCGAAAACAGATAATTGCAAGGATAACCTCGATTCCCAACAGAACAGATATGTCGGCAAGTATCCAACCGACGTACTCTCCGATGAGCTCATAACGCCAAGAATGGTAGAATTTCACTGCCGCCGTGCAAAATAGGGCGCCGAACATTATTGCACTAAATGCACGCGGAGCTAAAAGGTCGTACAGCCTGCGAATGAAAAAAAGCCGTTTTGCTTCTAATGCGGATTGTGACCTGCGTACATTCATAGAGCCAAAATACTACAAGTCCGTGCAATTCGCAAGCAGGTTCCGGTTCGACTACTCTGTGCATAGGATAGTTAAAGAGCGCCCCCGAAGGACATTTAACACTGCACTTGTCGAAGCATCCTGTGACAGTCCGTACAGTTTCTTGCATGGCTCTTACATCAGTGCGGGCACATCTGTACATTGTAGGTAAAATCCGTGTGTCGCCTAATAAGGGAGCCAATAAACACTAAATTCTAATATCTAAATCCTAAACAATATCACCTGTGCCTGCGCTACCACAGGTGCAGGCAAATGTTCAAATTCATAAATGCCCAAGAACTCATCTGAAAAGTGGTTTTGGATTTGGTTCATTGAGATTTTGAATCCTTCGGCTCCGCTCAGGACAGGTTTGTTTAGTGCTTAGTATTTCGGATTTAGAATTTCTTAAGTAACTACGGCTGGAAATCTACCTACAAACGACAGATACACCACATCGGCGCTTTGAGTCTTAATCTTCTTGCAATGTCAAGGCGTTGCAGGTAAAGTGAAGTGGACTTAGCGGGATATGTGTTTTAGAGCGGGCCTTAAATGATTTGGAGAGGTGTCGGAGTGGCTTATCGAGCCGGTTTCGAAAACCGGTGTGCCCTTTTATGGGTACCGCGGGTTCGAATCCCGCCCTCTCCGTTTAATTTGTTGGATGGCGTGCTTTGACCAATTATAGCTTAATACGAAATTCGGCGTCAAGGGTAGCTATGTGCGAGTAGGATTAGGACAAATCAACGCTACTGTTGGTGATTTGGCGGGCAATACGGAAAAAATGCGGAGGATTTGTGCTGAGGCGGCCCTGTCCGACGTGGAGCTATTGGTCTTTCCGGAACTGGCTATTTGCGGTTATCCACCGGAGGACTTGTTATATCAAAAACAATTCTTACAAGACAATCATCTGGCAATTGAGAAGCTCGCCGCACAGTGTCCTGGAATGACCGTGGTAGTCGGCTTTGCTGAAGAATCTCAAAAGGACACGTACAACTCGGCGGCTGTGCTGAAAAATGGACAGATAAGCAAAGTCTACCGAAAAAGCATGCTGCCGAACTTCAGCGTTTTCGATGAACGAAGGTATTTCCAGCCTGGCAAGCAGCCGATGATAGCTGATGTAGCAGGCCTGCGCATCGGCCTTACTATCTGCTACGATATGTGGGATATCAAATGGCTCAGAGAATTTCTCTCAAACGTCGGCCCAATCCAGATGATCATAAATATTTCAGCTTCACCCTTTCACATGGGCAAAATCGAAAAAAGAGAAGAATTAGTCAGCCAATGCGCGAGAGAATTTGGTTGTGCTGTTGGATATTGCAATCTTGTTGGCGGCCAGGATGAACTGGTCTTCGATGGTCGCAGCATGTTCGCTGATTCAACAGGCATAATAGTCGCCAAGGCCAAAGCATTTGATGAAGACTTGTTGATTGCGGAGGTTATTGCCGGAGATGATGGAACCGTTCAGGTAGAATCAACACAGCGAATAACTACCCAGCCGGTCAGTAGCATTGACGAAGCCTACCAGGCACTTGTACTTGGAACAAAAGACTATGTACAAAAGAACGGTTTCAACAAGGTGCTGCTTGGCCTCAGCGGCGGCATAGATTCTTCGGTTACTGCTGCTATCGCTGTAGCTGCTGTTGGTGCCGAAAATGTCATCTGCATTACAATGCCCTCAAAATTCAACAGACCTGAGACTGTGAGCGATGCGCAAAAACTGGCAGAGAATCTGGGTGTGGAACTACTGACAATTCCAATCGGCCAAGTACTTGACCAATTCAATAACACGCTGGACAAAGTCCCAGGCTGGGACAATAAGGGTATCGCGTTTGAGAACCTGCAGGCCAGAATCCGCGGGACTGTTCTGATGTCACTGAGCAACCAGTTCGGCGCCCTCGTACTGACAACAGGCAACAAAAGTGAGACTTCCGTTGGTTACGCGACCCTTTACGGTGATATGGCAGGTGGCTTCGCGGTGATAAAAGATGTGCCTAAGACGATGGTCTATGAGCTGGCAAAACACATAAATAAGATGGCAGGACGGCAGGTAATACCCTCCGCTGTTATGACAAGGCCCCCAAGTGCAGAGTTAAAGCCTAACCAAAAAGACAGCGATTCGCTGCCGGACTACGATATGCTCGATAAGGTACTTAAAGGCTACGTCGAAGAAGACAAGTCACCACAACAACTCATTGAATCCGGCCTACCGCAGGACGTAGTCCGAAAGGTCGTTCGCATGATTGACAAAAGTGAATATAAAAGAAGACAATCGCCGCCGGGAGTTAAAATCACACCGAAAGCCTTTGGCAGAGATCGGCGATTACCGATTATAAATCGCTATAATCCGCTAAGTCATACTGACCCAAAAACATCCTGAAACCAGGTTACTAACGGCAGAACCTGCATCAAGAACACTACCGGCCAGCAAGTGCATCAGCAATCACCCTGCCGAATTGGACCGAAGCCGTAGGTCCAATGGCGGTTATTACAGATCCGTCGCGTTGCACAGCAGCACCTGTATATATAGCACCGGCCTGAATCAGCCTGGTCTGTTCGGATGGAAAGCTGGTGGCTCTGATGCCTCTGAGCACTCCCGCATTGGCCAAGATGCCGGGAGCGATACTAATTGCTCCAAGAACTTTTCCTCTTCGCACTGCCTGGCGTGCTATATTCAAGGCAAGTGGGTCAATAAAATATTGGGCTGCGCCCGGGCCTCCTATGAATACTATCGCATCGTAGTCATCGACGCTCAACTGACCAGTTAAAAGTGTCGCCTCAGCTAAGCTACCAAGAACACCTATCACAGGTCCGACTACCGTACTTGCTATAGTCGTTTGAAGCCCTGCTGCATCAAGAATACGCTTTGTTTCAAAAAGCTCCTCATCGCGAAAACCCTGTGCAGCAATAATCAACACGACTTTTTGTGCTGTGGCCGACTGTCCTTGCTGCACTGACTGGACTTGGCCGCTGGGGCTGCCAACGCAGATGATATACAAGGGCTCCAAATTTCTCGACAGACTACAAATTCGTTTGACGCTTCTAACATCAAAATCTCCAATTGGTACAGATCCTAACTCCAAGGTAACAGCCTGCAACTGGATGTTTTGTGCAATCTGCCCTGCCTGCAGTAACACAACTCTTTTGGCATCACTTGCCTGCCGGCCAGAAAAAGCCCTTAGAGGTCCCGCAATAATAATGTCGCAGCCAGACCCGGCTACTACATAGCTGTTTGAGGTAGCAGTTGCCAAGGTAGATCGTACATCCTCCCTAAGAATCTGTTCCAGGCCGTGACCGTCAGAATTGTAAAGATACAGACCATCTGCGATGGCAAAATACAATTTTACAGAAGATTCCTGATTCTCAAGCGGCACAGCCGGAAGTCTGCTTCCGATTTGCAAAGCAGGTTCAACAGTGCCTTGACCAGCCCAAGCCAATTGACCAATCTGGGGAAAGCCAATGGGCCCAGCTAGGAACTGGCGCGCCACTCGATGCTCAGCCAAGGCCTGTTCGAAACTAATCGAACCAGTCAGGCTGGGTTCTGGAAGCTGAATTATCTTTCGAGCTGAAAGTCGGCGATTCGTACGAGCGGTCGTGCCAGGCCAATAACTGCCATAACAGAGAACCGCAAAACCAGCCAAAAATATTGCAAAGACGCCCCACCTTCCAAAAAACCGGAACAGCGGAGTACTGGGCCTCATAAGAATTCCCATCTTTTAACCCTCCTAAAAATTAGCATGGCACAAGGTGGATAAAAACGTGCTTATATTATACACTTTATCCCACATAAAAACTTATTTTTTTGGTATGCGCTTTTCGATGAATACTCATTACACTATCAGCAGTCCAAAACAACTGATTAAAGCTCTTTTACGCCGGACGCAAAATACTGGCACCAGGTAATTTGTATGGTATTATCGCGTCAACACAAGTTGCTCATAATCTCACTGGTACTTTACTGGCCCAGTCTGTTTGTTCTTGCGCACGTGCCGATTCCCGGGCTGATTCGTCAAGCTGGTGTATCTGATAAGAGCCTCCACTTTTTGTCCTATATGATTTTAGCTGTTCTTTTTTGGTCTGCAATCAACCCTCACACTAAGGTAAACTGGCGCAAGGCTACGGTCTGGTGGATGCTTATTCTCGTCATCTGGTATGGGGTCATAGATGAATGGCTTCAAAGCTTTGTCATAGGGCGCAGCGCCGATATTAGAGATTTCTTAGCAGACATTGCAGGTACGTTAGCAGGCTTGGCAATACTTACTGTTCTTTCATCTTGGCCAGCTTTTCTTATTATAACATGTACAACGATCTTTACCCTGACAAATTTTTCCGGAGCAAACTGGATCAATGTAATGCCTGTGACCAATATAGCGTTTGATTTTTTCGCTTACACATTCTTAACAATACTATGGATCCAATATTTGCGTATCTCTTTTCTCTTTAGAGCACCGGAACCAAAATGGTTTTTGGCGGCCATGCTGCCACCGATGGCTTTCCTTTTAACTGTAAAATTGGGTTCTCTGATTTTCGATAAGGATGTAGCGGTTTTGGATATAATCGTCTCTACTATAGGAATTGCAATAATAGTCACAACTACAGGTGTGATTGCGCTTTCTCATCAGAGAACAGCCAAAACACAGGAATTGTCAACCGCTAAAAGTTAGTTCTTCTTGAAGGGCCTATACAGGGGATCGCCTATCAAGATTAACCGCCAAGAATTAAATGGCTTCGTGTGGTAGTACGCTTCGACAACGCAGGCTCCATCTAACAACTGCAGAAAAAAATCCTTTGGTTTCGGGAAAGAGTGAAGGTACGGTTCAGCTACAGCCCCAAGTGTAGCAGTGATGCCATCTCTAAGCATTGCTGGACACCATTGACTGCTGTTGGGATCGCGAAGGTCCATTGCCTCGAAGCTTGAAATGTGGTATCCTATGGCGCCGTCAACAAAATCAAAGGCATCGACATACTTCCTAAGACTATACCAGCCACAATAGATAGCTGTCTGCGGACATGTACCGGGCGCAAAGAGCTGCTCCGTTTGCTCTTGTTCAACTTGCATATCCGTCCGCAACCTTATGAGCAAGGTCAAATCCCGTAGAGACTGGTCATAGCGGCCATACAAATCTTTACCCACCTTGCCTCGCGAATCAATATAAGCGATTCCCTTTAGCACAGTTTGCTCGGTGGCCATGGCCTTATCAATGAGTCCCTCAGCTATTGCGGGACTCGGGCCATCAAGGCGGCAGACCATAAGTGTTCTAAAGGCGGTTTCCTCAACACTATTTTTAAGCATGTTCGGCTGCCATCGATACAGCTCATACGGACCAAACAGCACCATTGACAACTCACTATCAACAGAGGCATCTGTTTCCTGGCCGGTAATGCGATCGATATTTTGCTGCAACTGCGCAAGCCTGTGACTGCGTTGCTGATACACGGCCGATTCGGACAGGCTATTCTGCTTCAACTGCTCCATCGCATTCTTTTCTCGCCCAGCTAATTCTTGCAGTTGATTTAGTTTATCCTGTAGGCCAGGCAACTGGCCGCGTTTTCCAACCTTAATCGGCACTCCATAAATTGTTAGTAGACATCTAATTCCGCCTGAGTTTTCTCGAGCAAGTAGCTCATTACGGACCGGCTCTGCAAGGCATTTTTCGTATTCAGCCCTGCTGATGAAGTCACAAAGCTGTGGTCCCAGGGACAAATAAAGAATATTCTCATTCGGTACCTGGCGCTTTTGGCAGTAGCACTGAGCAATCCGCTCGGACTCAGTGATGTCCTTATTTGCTATGACCAAGATTTCGGCAGGCTCCAGCGCATAGCCAATCACTGAGTATAATACCACGAACAAGAAAATCGCAAAAATTCTTAACGCCAACTGTCGCCGATCCGGTAAAATGCCAACTATGCTTTGATGCTACTCAGGCCCGTATGACCTGTATGGTTGGGTGGTGGGGTAGTCCCGGATTACTTCATCGTAATCATCAAACCAATATGCATTGGGATTGCTCTTGAATACCAGAAAACGCCCACTGTCTGCATCGTCGGCAGCACGATGATACTTAAAGTAGACGAAATCCTTTGTCTTGCCAATGATTTCAATCTTGCCGGTTGAATGTGACATTGTGTATCGTATTCTCTTGGCCAGACCGGATACCTTGGCCTTTGCCTGCTCGACTATTTCATATCCCTCTTCGATCGGCACAGTGTATGCCTTGTTGCCTACGGCCGGTCTGCATTGGAAAATATAATAGGGAACCGCACCGACAAAAGACAGTTTCGCGAGTAATTCCGCTAAAACCTCAGGGTCATCGTTGACACCTCGTATTAACGGCGCCTGGTTGGCGATAACGGCGCCAGCTTTCTTCAACAGGTCGATAGCCTTGACCGCCACGTCCGTCAATTCCCGTGGATGAATAAAGTGCGTCATTATATATATTCTTTTTCTATCCGTGCTATAGGCCTGTATCATCTCCGGCAATGTTGGGTCATCCACGATGCGGTGTGGATTGAACGCAGGTATTTTCGTTCCGATTCGTATTATCTGGACATGCTCAATTTCCCTTATCTGACGCACAATATCCTCAAGTCTCGGCGTTGGTAGTACCAGTGGGTCTCCTCCGGTAAGCAGCACGTTAGTTACCTCGCTGTGTTGTCTTATATAATGAACAGCTGCCAGAACATCTCGTAGGTACTCGTGATGAGGCTCCATAAACACACGCTTGCGGAAACAGTATCGGCATATGCCATCGCAAACACTACTGACCAGGAGAAGCACTGTAGAATTATACTTGTGTTCCATCCCAGGTATAACCGTGTAGGCTTTCTCATCTGATGGATCAAGCCTGCCCCACTTGTCAAGCTCTCGAACATGCGGGATTACAATTCTGCGTATAGGATCGTCAGGATCATTCCAGTCAATAAGCGACAAATAGTAATCATTACTTCGAAAGACAAACTGCTCAGTGACTTTTTGCAGCTCAGTTTTTTCCCGTTGGTTTAATTGGTCTATTTGCTCTATTTTCGTCAGGTATTTACAACCTGTGTCTGTTCGTGTTTCCATCTAAATATTCTCTATTCAAAAACTATCTTTGGATTTCCGTGCTATTTATCTTCTCCTCGTGTGTATTCTGTTTGTGAATATCTCTTTTCGTAGATGCTGCTGCGCCCAAGCACCTGCGCAATTGTTGCCAGCACTATCTTTATGTCGGTCAAAAAACCTGCGGTTTCCACATAATTAACGTCGAATTCGAGCTTTTCTTCACGTGTGAGCCCTCCCCGCCCTGATATTTGCGCTAGGCCGGTCATGCCGGGCTTAACAAGCAGCCGGTTTTTCTGCCGTTGATTCCATTCAGCGATCTGTGAAACATACAAAGGCCGAGGTCCAACAATGCTCATATCTCCCTTTAGTACATTAAACAATTGCGGTAGTTCATCAAGTGAATATTCCCGCAGGAACTTCCCTATTTTTGTCAATCTTGGATCGTCGCCAGATTTTGGACTCGGCCCAAATGGGTCTATGGCGAGTTTCATTGTCCGGAATTTGTAGAAGATGAACGGCTTGCCGTTTTTGCCCGCCCTTTCTTGTCTGAATATGGAAGGTCCCTTGCTGCTAAGCTTTATAGCTATCACTATAACGACAAAAACCGGCAGTAAGACTACTATGAGTGTTAGCGAGATAACAATATCCATGAGTCGCTTGACAATCGCATTCATAACAATTTGCAGGCTTTCCTTATATACTCCTGTCTGAGAACCGCACCAGCCCTGTCAATAAGATCGCTACTGCACCTATCCGAAACAAACCACACAATGTACCTAAAAGGATAGACCATATTAACCACAGCCTTAAACATGCCAGCGTATAGCACACTTAGAATCGCATATTCCTTCGTGAATCCAAATACCGTCATAAGAAAATTTTGGACCTGTGTTCTATGATAGATACTTCTGCTGCCGTCAGAGACATACACAAACTTTCTTTCGTTGAGATAATAATTCAGCATTGCATCAACCAGAACATAGCTTGAATACTTCGGCAAGAATTCAGGGTCATACCAGATACTTTCCCAAAAAGCGGCCTTATTCTGGATGTAATTTTCCGAATATGCCACCAGTTTATCACCGGAGAAGACACCGAAGAATTCGAGAGTGCCAACCACACTTGCCGCGGCTTGGATTTTTCTTTCGTAAAGCTCTCGAGAAAGGACAGAACCGGTTATGGCATGTCGCTTCTCCGCCTTAATGCATACGTCGTAGCCAGTTTGCAAGACTTCTTCAACAGTAAGCGGTCTTGCGTAGAGCCACTTACAGCCTCGTCTTATCTTGCTCCTGGTATTTGCGCTACACTGCCGCAGTGACCATGTTCCTTTACGGATTACATACCACCACTCACCACCTTTAGCTTTACCGAACTGACTGTCCCACCTTACGAAAGGCCGGCCTGATTCGCGAAGAACATTGAGTGCTGTTTCCTGGGTAATTGTGGGACAACAATGCGGAAGATACGCAGGTACCATAAATCCACTGTAGTTATACCAATCAACGCCATCGACTCTTATTACGTACCTGCCCTGTTCTGTTAAAAGTTGACTGAAGGCATTATGCGAATTGTCTAATATCACTGCAGGTCAGACCCTTCGGAGAAATACTCTATACAACAGATGCACCCCCAAAGCCATTTCTTCTTAATAAATTCACCAACTTTTATTCCACCAGCTTTTCTAATACCTCTCAGACTCGGCACATTAGTAGATTCCGCCCATATCAAGAATGATTCGGTCGAAATCTCTGACGTAGTGACTTTCTGAATCTGGGACGGACAAATACTAAGGCCGCGAAAGGTTTCGGCTGTCATACAGGAAATGATCGAATATGAATCATCAGGAATAAAATAATACCGAGATTTCAGCTTATATGCCGGGACAATCCACTGGACATGAGCAAATTTTCCTCCCACGAAGGCTAACAACAGGCGCGTATCGGCTGCGCCATAACGGAACCTAAGATACGAAACAACGAAACGCCCTTGAAGCTGCACTAGTTGCCGCCACTGTTCAGCTCTTACTTCATCCAGCCGCAGAAGTTTCGTTTCTACTTGAACTTCCGGATGAATTTCCTGTGTGTAATTCGCAGGAAGTACAAACACTTCGTGTTTTGTCCTCGAACAACCCAACACTTGTTCAACTCACATATGTCCTACAGCAGCATTCACGACATTCAGCGCAGTCAATGCCAGTTCATCTCTACTAAATTTCTCAACAGCGATTCGCCGGGCATTTTCTCCCATCTTTTTAACCCGTCGCCTGTGCGTATGAAAATATTGCACTTTCTCCATAAATTCGCTAATGTTGCCCAGAGCACACCCAAAACCGGCCTCGTTCTCTTCAAGAATTTGTCTCTGCCAGCCGGAGTAGTTCAACAGCACTGGTTTGCCAGCACTTATTGAATCAAAAAACTTGTTCGCCGAGTTATGCTCCAGGATCGGATAGTCGGCAAATATTACAATCGATACATCACATGCTGCAAAAAACTCAGGCAATCGAGTTTTCGGAACCGAATCCAATATTTCAATATTGGACAGTTTGCTTCGACTGATTCTGTCAGCCAAACGCTCCTTTTCACTTCCGTCTCCCATAAGCACAAAGTTAATACTGCCATCAGACCTCAGACGTTCCGCAACATCGACAATAAAATCCAAGCCATTTGCTCTTCCCATCGCACCAGCATGCAAAAAAACCAGCTTATCTGACCAGCCTTTTTCCTGCCGGACCATGGAGCCGTCGATGTCCGGCCGAAACACATCTGTGTCCGAACTATTAGGGATGACTGTTATCGGCTTTTCTGCGCCAAGGACTGACCGAATACCGTCAGCCATTCCTGGAGAAAGAGCCACAATGGCTGAACTTTGCTTGTAGATGGTCCTTTCCAGCCACAAAAGCAACCGGACAATAACTTTGTTTTTTATGATTCCCAAGCCTATAGGTATTTCAGGCCATTGGTCGCGCACCTCGAAAACAAAAGGCACAAGCTTCAACCGTTTGAGGATTATGGCAGGTATACCCACCGTCAACGGTGTGCTGGTGGCATAAACAACATCGATTCCTTTTATCCTCAAACCAATATAAGTGCTCAAAAACAGAAAATAGAAAAACGATGTTATCCTGCGGAGAAATGACTGTCTATTGCTGTAGCTTGTCCTGATAATGATTACATTTATTCCTTCTATAACGCGCTTTTGTACCATCTTTTTGCTTACGCTAAGACCGCTAACGTCGCAATGTCCAGTTACTAAAGTGACCTGTTGTCCGGCTTTGACCCATCGCCGAGCAAATTCGTATGAGCGTGTACCCGTGCTGCCGCTGGGCACAGCAAAGTGTTGATGAATGTAGAAAATATGCATGTCTGTTTAGAGTACTCCTATGAACCGATGCGTATAAAGCCTTGCAGGTATTTCTTTGCGGTGAACGGTATTGATCAATGCATAAAAAATAGACAAGTATTTATTTCCATCGCCAGTTTTCAGCTAAAACCACCAAGTCCAAAAAGTCCACTGTGCCATTCACATCAAGGTCGGCATGATCACACCAGGCTGGGTCGTCGCAGTCATTCAACCACACCTGGACTAACTCAAGCAAATCGTCATGCTTGTTCTCTGAATGCGGTCTGTTAGAACAGGTCCTTCCAAGACAGCCGAGATGAGCTGGGGAGCATCCTCTGCGTACACATCTGGTAGGACTGCCAGTAAGTCAAAGACCAGCGCACACAACACTAAGCTGATAGGGATCGTCTTTCGCATCTGCTCCTCCTTCGCGTCGGACATAGACTCGCCCCTCCATATCACATTATAAAGGACGCGCAAGAATTTATCAATGGCAATTTGGTAAAAGCATAGCCGGACAGAGCCTGTAGACAATCAATCTCCACCAGCGCTCTGTTACACATCAATGTTTCGCTCACTTTTAGTCTCTGCTTTGTTCTGAGGTACTATTCTTCGCTGGGCCGAATGTACCCAAACGTTGATAAATGTTTGCGGTTTGCTCGGCAATTCTCTCCCAGCTGAATTGTCCTGCTGCTACCTGCCTGGCATTGTGCGACATTCTCACATAGTTGTCGCCCTCAAAGCTCTTTGCAACAGCATCTGCAATTGCCTGTGGGTCTCTCGGTGCAATGACATATCCAGTTTCTCCGTCCTCCGTCATCTCGCCTAAGCCCCCAACACTAGTCGAGATAACCGGTATTCCCTCAGAATACGCCATAACCGTGTTCCCACTCTGGGAAGCGCTGATGTAGGGCTGAACCAATACGTCAATAACCGACAAATATGCTTTCATATCCTCTGGAGGCAGAAAACGAATATCCACCCAGAGATCGTGCGGCTCACAGCTTCGAGCAAGTTTCTCTATGAGCTGCCGTTTATCACCAATTAGTACCGAACCGGCCACTAAGAACATGGATTCGGGCAATAGACTTTTGATTATCGGGAACGCTTCAAGGAAGAACTCGAGCCCCTTGTAGGGTCGGATGTGGCCGAGGAAAGCGATAATCTTTCTGCCTGCTGCCTTCTGCCGGACTTTCTGTGCCAGATCATCATTGCAATCGTAGTGTGAAAAGAGTACGTCGTAATCTCCGTGGGGTATCACGGATATCTTTTCAGGGTGTATACCAAAATGGCTCACTATTTCATCACGAGTGTAGTTCGTCAAGGCTATCAGGTGATCAACGCATTTGTATATTCGAGAATATTTCTTTGCGTGGCCAGCTTTTCGCTCGTGTGGAAAAGGATTGTGTACGGTATAGACAATATGACAGCCCATAAACTTAAGTAGTTGTATCACTCGGTACTCCAGACATGGCGAAACAACCCACATGAAATGCACGACTTTGATTTGCCTTATCAGTATGTAGGCAAGAAGAAATGTCAGGTTTAGAGGATACTCGGCAGCCCGTAGAAGCCGCCGGATCGGGCCTGATGAAGTTAGTCTACGTACTAGTCGAGCCAAGTGAAAGAAACAGCGCAAGACCCTTACCCCCTCAGGATCGGGTATGTGACCGTGGGCAAACTCGGTCGTTGCGTAAACGACTCTCTGTTGCTTTTTGGCCAGAGCGTCCAACAAGCAATAGTTGTAGTTAGCTGTGAATTGACAGGGGTCAATAACTAAGTATGTCTGTTTCACGGATAGGCCTGGGTCTGTTTTGCTCGGGTCTTCTCGATGACTTTCTGCAAATAGCTCAGAACGGTGCGGGCGTTTCGCTCGACCCCAAATCTTTCCTCTGCCCTTTTTCGTGACGCGATTTTCATTTCTTCCCGCAACTGCCGGTTCTGAGTCACCTTCAGCATCGCCTGTTCCAGATCCCCCACGCTCTTGGGCTCGATTAAGATTGCACCTTTACAGTCACCGATCTCTCCAGGAAGTCCACCAACGGACGATGCAACCACAGGCAATGCGCATGCCATTGCCTCCATAATTGCATTTGGCATGCCCTCCTCGTATGACGGCAGCACAAACAGATCGGCGGCCTGCATCCATTTGTGCATCTGGCTTGGATCTATCAAGCCCACGACTTCAATAACTTGCTGAAGCCGCCGTTGGTCTATCACCGCGCGCATCCTGGCCTCCTGCCGACCGTACCCACAAACCTTGAGTATGACATCGGGCACCTTCTTGGAGATGCGCTCAAAAGCATCGATCAACTCGAAGATACCTTTGGCTACCTTGTATGTGCCGGCGTACAAGACTATGAATTTCTCAAGAGGCAAACCTATCTCTTTCCTCACGCATTTCTGGTCGGAGATAGGAGCGAACTCTTTCAGGTCAACGACCCCGTGCACTGCCATTGCCTTCTTGCCGCTCACTGCTTCTATTTTCCTCGTAACGCCGGGGCCACTTGCTATGATGCCGTCAAGTTCGTTGACGATCTTAATGAAGTCTCGCTTGAAAATCCTGCTCTCATCCGGATAGACATTGACCTCGTCGCCAGCGCCGACACCTACTGCCGGTATGCGCAGTATCTTCGAAAGACGCATCGCTGCGTAACCTTCTGGGTGAAGAAAGCGTGCGTAAATCACATCGAACGATTTGGCCTTATGAAGTCGGACGACCTGATTTCTCAGCACATAGAAGAGGGTGCGATGTGCTACAGGTCGATACCATTTGCCGGGCAAGCGAAAATATGGCACTGTCACGGCCTCAATGCCCCGGTAGCGACACTTCCAGTTGTGGTTGTAAATCCGCCACCTCTCAAGATTTCTGAGAAAGGCGGGACACCAAACGAGCGGCACTAAAACGGTCACATCGGCCCCCTGACTCCTCATTTCAAGCAGTTGCCTTGCAGCGAATATTCCGTCGTTGTTGTTTCCCTCGTTCGGGAAAAGATGTGTGATCGCCAGGATCTTCATATCATCAGTATCAGTTTACGCGTGCCGGGCTGGGCATATCATTCTTTCAACGTCACCTTCCTTCTGTAGCAAGAACATCGAGGGCAATGGATTGACTAATAGGTGGGGGAAAGGTCGAGCAGTTCCTCGCTCTCGTCTGTTGCCACTAATTCACTTTGCGCGACATAAGTAGCTGCTATTTTCTCGCCGGCTATAACGAATGTCAGGAAGACCCAATAGAACTTGTTGTAAATATTCGCGTTGTTCATGCCGATCAGCAACAGATATGTCAGTACAGCTCGCGTATATAGCTTTTCGGCACCTAAGGGCATCCGCCTTACAGTACGAAGCATCAGAATCACAAACAACAGGAATAGAAAGCCACCCGGCAGTCCATAAATGCCAAGCAAAAGAAAGAAGTCGCTATGGGGAAAGTGATGAAGTCCGGTCCGCTCAAACCAGCCGGTATAGCTTGTTCCCAGCGGCCTCACCGTCACGGATTTGACAGCCTGCCTAATAATCGTCATCCTGTAATCGAAAGCTTCTCTGGCACGACCGACATCTGTCAGTCGTTGCGCAACCGGCGCTTCCAATCTCCTTTCACGCACCAGCCAGCCCGCAGAAAGCGACCCTAACATGATAACCAAAAGCAGCGTTGCCGCCAGGAGGGGGCGGCGCAGAACTTGTCTTACGAATAACAAAGGAGACAACAGCGTAAATGCCAGGGCTATGATAGCCCCGCGCGAGCCTATCTTCAGAAGCATGGCAGGCAGAGCTATAATCGCAATCAAATACACGAGACGCCCAAGAACGTTTCTATCACGGGCAAACAGATAGATTGCAGCCAGAAGCGCCATCACTGCCAGCCCTGCTAACATATTTGCATTAATAGCACGACCGAGTGTGGCTGCATACCTGGCTTCAGTCTCAGCTTCCACAGCTCTTATCGCAGCGCCAGTGATAAAGGCCAGTGTAATCGTGCCGAGTGTCCCAACTACGTATGCCCTAAGTGCCCAGGTAAATGTCGCCGGGCTATTTGTCTCAAGTATCCAATAGACGATAAGAATAAGCCCCAAGAGCTGAACCTGAGTAAAGGCACGGCGTAATTCAAGGCCTATGTAAGACCCTGCCAGTGATGTGAGACATACCCAAATCGTGTACACCCCAACTATCCACAATGCCTTGTTGCCGATACGCAGTCGGGGACGAGTTATCAATATGTTCAGCAGGAAGCTCGCGGCAACGGCCATACCTACTCCTCTGTCCAGACTGAACGTCTCCTCCACACCGATGCCGGCTCCAGTTGGTAAAACGAGCATCATAATGCAGAGAGCAAAGGTTGGCTTTATGACCATGCCAATAAATGTGGGAACAGCAATGATGGCTATGCCAGCCATAGCCCTCTTGGCCAAGAAAATCACCGCAAAACCAACTAGACAGATGATAATCCAGACGGCAAACAGCAAAATATTCATAACTGGCGGTAACTGGATGTCGGAAGTCCGTTCCGTTTGTTCGTAGTACAGATCATCCTGGCCGAATTCTATTTCGTTGGCGTGTTCGGTATACATAGCGTACTCCTATTTCAACCAGCGATCTTTGCGCAAGAAAGCACATAGGCGAGCGTACATAAACGGTTGACAACAAAGATATGCTACGGCCCTCAGTGGTGCTCTCGGCCGTGCGATGTGCCAGATGCTTTTCTTGTGAAGCTGACATATTCTTGGTGAATATGTCCTGATTTTCTCGAAGGTCCCTGCTGAGTAGCTACGGACGTAGCTTTGCACAAATGCCTTTGCCATATCCTCGGCATTTTGGTTCAGTACCCATCCGTTTGGCCCTCCGCGGAACATGAAGAAGGCAAACCAAAACACATCGAAGTACCGACTACCGAAAGTAGGTGTGCGGCCCAGAAGCGGTGCTCCCGACCAGTCTAATACTACGAGCCGTCCTGATGGCTCGTGTAAACACACATTGGCGCACCCATAATCGCCGTGAATGAATACATTCTCGTCGGGAGCGTCCATCCACTCGGCCGGAAGTGGTTCCTTCATCTCATCTGGGAGAATTAATTGATCGTGAACAGCAGCCAGCGCTCTTGCCGCTTGCCCAGTGAGTTCAAGGGTCCTCGCATCTCTCTTAACTGCCAACTCCAACAGTGTGGACAAACCTCTAAGTCGTTCGAATTCAAGCACCCCCGCCTCAGCATCAAAATTGACTACTCTAGGAACGTAAAAAAGTCCGCTATCCTGGGCAATTTGATAAGCCCTTTCGGTCTTTACTGCTTCTACTGCCAGTAATGATGGTTTCCCGGTCTTTCTCGCTATATCGCCAATAAATTCCATCAGTAAAATCTACAAACAAGTGAATTATTGCTGCCGCTTCCTACGCCATCGACATACGGCGATAGGACTTTCCGAATATCGAGCAAGAAATCCTAATCTACAACAGATGTTTTCGACTACGTTGCTCAGCACCATAGGAACCGGGATCTTGGGTGGGTGGAAGAAACCAACAGGATAAAGCTCGACGATCTTCAGCCCCACCGACTCCACAAGGCTCTTCATCTCTGCGACGGTCATCACATTAAATATACCATTGGGGTCCACCTGCTTGTGCCGTAGGTACAATAATTTGATCCATAGTGAGCCGTAATTCTGATGATTATTGAATATAAAATAGCCGTCTTCAGACAGCAGCCCAGCAATCACCTTCATCGCCGTTGATCGCAGGGGCCTCTCAGCGTTGACAAAAAACCTAAAGGCCGTTATCAGGTTAAACTTTCTACCTTTTATGGCATTATCAACCGTTATGTCCGCCTCGATAAGTTCCGTCCGTTCAAGCTTTTCTCTGGCAATGGTCAGCATAGAACGTGAAACATCAACTCCTGTACAGGTGGTTACACGATTCTCAAGAAAGCCGGCTATGCGTCCTGTTCCACAGGCAAAGTCCAACAGATGAATGTCTTTGCCTACAAAGTACTTCTTTAGAATCGTTTCAAGTACCTGCTGTTCACGCGACCACAAAAACCGCTGCCAAGGCCGAGTTGCGTAATGTGCCTCATACTCGGCACCCTTGTCTGTATACTTGTGCGAATCTCTGTAACTATACGCCGTTGCCATAGCGAATCTTTTTCTCAAGTTACCTTGCTGATCAGGCCTGTTTGCCCAGCCGCAGAACGCTGACAAATCGTCTTCGCTCTACCGGTCTTAAGCTAAACAGCCAACTACATATAAGCGTTACCATCATCACAGCTATTACTACTGCGAGTATCCCAGACCACGAAGCTGGCGGTGCCAGATATTTCCACAGGCATATCAAGCCCACACTCGGCAAGCAGCCTAACATCGATGGCCACACCACACGGCTGATACTTTCCCAAAGAGATATTCTCATCTTCCAGTTAAAGTATATCGGCAGTATCACGCCCGATATTAGCACTATCGGCACGAAGTTGGCCCAGGCCACGCCCACCAGCCCCATCTTCAACAACCGTACAGCGATAATCGAACCAACAACACACAATAATCCCATCAGCGCGGTGATAAGCCCGAATAGCCTGTGCTCGCCACGGCCAACCAGAACCAGGAAGTTGCTGAACTGAGCCATCCTAAAACCATGTCCTACCGCCAGAATCGCCAACACTATACTCAAAGTCCCTATCAACGCAGGGTCTTCATACTCACCTCCGACCCAAACCGAAAGAAACTCCCTGCCCATCAAAACGAAAAATAACACCGCCGGCACAATCAACAGAATGCCATATTTCTGCGTCAAGAAAGAAATCTCCCGCACACGAACCTGGTCGTCCCTGGCATCAAGATCGCTGACGGCCGGTTTTATCGCCGCCATGAATGTCTGAAGAAACTGCGACAATAATAGAACTCCTGCAGCCGCCACAGCAAATTGACCTACCTCCTCCATGCCTATAAAAATACCAATGATAATGTCACTGGCCTTGAAAATAATCACAGCTCCCAAAGCATATGAAAACGTGTTCAAACCATACGCCAACATCTCACGCAGCAAACTCAGATTTGCACTCGAAAAAGAGAGCTTCGCCTGTGGTAAAAGCCTGCGAACAAAGATAAACTGGCTCAGCCGCATCACAATCTCGCCAGCCCCAAATGCGATGCCCATAACTATCAAACCATAGCCCCGCAACAGCAACACTACGACAATTCCTGTCCGGGCCAGCAGCATTCCCAGCATGGCTAAATTTATCAGGTCATACCGTTGCAATCCGCTCAATACCGCACTTGCCTGTTGAAGTGGCATCGCCACAGCAAAGCACAACCCGATGATCAATATCAATCGCTGCGCTGGCCGTACTAGCTCAGGCTCAATTGCAAACCAGACCCCGATATTGAGATAGAGAACAACTGTCCCCGCAACAACGAGCATTGCCAGAATCAATAAGAAAAACAAAGACGTGCTCATGACCCGTTGGATTCCATCCTTATCATTCCTCGCCAAATAAACAGGCACATACCGATTGATTGCACTATTGAGCCCAAGGTTCAACAGAGCCCCATACCTGAAGACAATCCCCCCAACAAGCACCCATATACCGTAACGCGCCTTGCCGATGTGCCCCAGGAAGAATGGAATAAGGGCAAACCCAATCACTCCGCTCACAACAAAAGTCAACATGTTGAAGAAGGTGTTATGAACCAGTCTTCTCGATGTAGTAATGCGCTGTGCGTTCAAAACTAATTACCTTTCTTTTTGGCTATGCAAAACAAATTTGCCGTCTGAAATAGCCGTGCATCGAGAACTTCAATCCGCCTGAGAAGAGACCGCAAAGGTTTGATTGGACGCGATAGCAACTGGATTCCCTTGATGATTCGAGAGAAAAAACCAGTGCCATCAAATTCAATAACTTCGAATGCACAATCTTCGAGCAGCCTTCGCAGCTTTTCTCTGGAGAAATGCTCATGCCAGCGTTTCCGAACTGAGATATCACCGACAAGGCCATCAGGATTGGATACGTAGCGGAAATCGTATTCAGCCCTTGAGTATCTTTTACAGTAATACCAGCGATGCAGCCTTGGAAATCGGAACTTTAAATTGCCGACATCCAAAAACGAAAATAAATACCGGCCTGGAACAGTAACGACTAATGCCCCATCTTCCCTCAGTAACCGGTTTAGCTCATTTAGCAGAGCCCTCTGCTCGTCTACATGCTCAATAACATCCAAAACAGTAATTGACGTAAACTCGGCATCTTTGAAGGGCAATGGAATAGTCCTAGTGATATGAACGAATTCTAAATCAGGAAATCGTTCGCGGGCTTTGTGCACCGCGTCGCGGCTGATATCAATACCGACCAACCTTGTGATTCCTTTGCCTTTGAGCTCCGCAAGGAACTGTCCATCGTTACAGCCGAAATCAAGATGAGCCGACCCGCCGATAGGCACCTTTTGCCATGCAAATCCATAACGATTATGACCATAAGGATTGTTGGTCGTAATCTTAGTGTGCATGGTTTCTTTGCTTGCCACCCATTAGAACTGCCATCATAGCTTCGGGCGGGCAACTACTCTCCATAAAACACCAGTCTGAACTAAATCATATTCTTCAAGCAAAAAAGCTGGACAATATCCGGCTATTCGTGAAACGACGTATACCGCTTTAGACTCCAGCAACTGCCTGATAGTCTGTGCATTGAACGCCGGTGCATCTTGACTATTTACGACACCGGAGACAATTTTAACGTCCGGTCGTTTTCCATTCACCTCTTGGACATATAAAAGAGGTGCGACAGTTGTGCTGTCCGCACAGACAATGGCGCCTTCTTCTACCACATCCAACGCTTCATTAGCAAAGCGTTCGGCTCCCCTATATCCCGTCTTCCATGGCTGCAGGAAATACTCGTAATCATTTCGGTATGGTATGTCACCTCTTGTACCAACGCTGATCTGTTTTCTCTCTGTAAATGTTGGCACAACCGCATAAATACAAATCGGCAGCAAACTAAAAAGCAGAACCAAGTATGTGCAAATCTTACAGTTTACACGCGTCAGGAAATAATGCGTTCCGAGACCTACGAATATAGAAACCATACAATAAAACGGTATGAAGAATGCATAACGATCAACTATCGTATATCGAAAGGCAAAAACAAAAAACAGGGCAATTAAACCTAAGAAGACATTTCTGAAACCAACACTCGGTGCAACTTTAAACAGTCCGAAGCAACCAACAAAAAACAGTAAGACATTGGGGGTGGGAAAGTTAAGTACAATAAACAGTAAATTCTCTGCTGCCAATCTCGCTGAGATATAAGTATTGAGAACTGCCCCTTGCCAACGCATACCGAAAGCCGCGGAGGACAAAGTTGCTGCAACATCGCCTGTCCGTATTATGTTTTCGACCACCAAAAACTCATACGGCAGCGTGCCGATGAACCAAAAAAAGGCTACAATTAACAAATCCTTAGCTCGGATTTCTCTTTTAACCAGCAATGCGAGGAGGAACACTACATAGCATATAAACGGTATCGAGGCGAGCATATGAACAGAAACAGCAAGACCATTCGCCAATCCTAACCAGTATAGATACTTCACTTTTTTTGTTCTGGCATACTGCAGCAGCATTATCAGCTCGGCAAGAAAGAAAGCCGTCCAAAGAGTATATGTTTCGATGATGCTCGCGTGACGCCAGAATGTATGAGACACAGCCAAAGTGACAGCAGCAATCACCGCCGGAAAATTCTTGCCCGCCGCCCCGCTTTGCGGGAAACGCAGGGGCAGGCCGAGCCACAACCGTACTAACAAAAACATGTTCGCAACCGCCACGGCTGCGGCCACAGCCGATACTAAATTGACCCTATACCCAAATTCACCCAAAGGTATGTATTTTGCACCAATAGCCAAGATGTAAAAAAGTGGATGCGAGATAGCCAGGCCGAGAAATCCTTCAATATCGTTGTGCCAGATTCGATACTGTATCAGGCCACTGTCCTGCCAGAGCGCACCAGGAGCGCAGCTGATTGCATAGAGGACTATAGAACAACAAAGTACACCAATATACCAACGGGCTAATACGGCCTTGCGGTCTTCCGTCGAGTGGTTATGGAACCCCATGATTTACCGCTCTGGTGAAATGCACAAATTTTATCAGTTGCAGTACTACAACTGCTTACGATTTGCCTTATACCAATCGACCGTTGCTTTAAGGCCCTGCTCAAAAGATGTCTTAGCCTCAAAGCCGAAGTATTTCTTGGCTTTTGAAATGTCCAGACGCCGTCTTGGTTGACCGTCTGGTTTGGAATTGTCCCACCGAATTTTACCGGTAAAGCCGGCAAACTCTGCGATCTTACGAACAAGCTCCTTTATTGTTATTTCACACCCAGTACCGATGTTAACCGGCTCAGATCCATTGTAGTATTCGGTCGCGAGTAAAATTCCTTCGGCGGCATCGGCAGCATAAATAAACTCACGGGAAACATTTCCTGTCCCCCAGCATTCTATATAGTCGAGACCATCACTGACCCCTGCGTCTCCCGACGCAAGTCGGGGCAGCGGGTCGACTGCATCTACGCATTTTTTTATCAGCGCAGGTATCACATGGCTGCTGGCAGGATCAAAGTTGTCACCGGGTCCATAGAGATTTACCGGAAGAAGAAATATCGAATTGAAGCCATATTCCTGCCGATAAGCCTGCGATTGGACCAGCAGCATTTTCTTGGCCAGCCCATATGGAGCATT
Organism: uncultured Pirellulales bacterium; assembly: GCA_964519995.1. Classification (GTDB taxonomy): domain Bacteria; phylum Planctomycetota; class Phycisphaerae; order Sedimentisphaerales; family Anaerobacaceae; genus CAZFLY01. Next base: position 27,842 of record CAZFLY010000027.1, read on the forward strand.
GGTCTGCTCCGGATATCCATTCCATACGTCTTCTTCCTTGAATGGCACGGGGGTGAATTTCGGATATGCGCAAACTGTACCAATTGCTACGAACTTCTCGATATTGCGGATTCTGGCCTGCTCAATGAGCTGAACACCCATCATAAGATTCTTATAGAAGAATTCACCGGGATGCTCACGATTGGCACCAATGCCGCCCACTACAGCCGCAAGGTGAATGACGATATCCGGCTGCATGTTTTCATACATCCGGACTATGTTCTTCAAATCAACAAGGTCATAGTCTTCGATCTTCGGCAGGTCTATATGTTCGCAGCCGCGTTTTTTCAGTCCATCGACCACATACCCGCCAAGAAAGCCAGCCCCGCCGGTTACTACAACTCGCCTATCCTCAAAGAAACTACTCATCCTGTGCTTACTCTTGCTTATGGTTTTCCGTTTCCGTTGCAATCCCCGCCGTTTTGCTTCGTCAAAGCGAAGCAGCGGGGGAATGTGGTTCTACGTACCGTGCTCTATCAATATCCTTTCCCTCTGAGCTAACTTCATATCAGCGTCGGTCATGATTTTCACGAGCTGTTTGAAGCCAACCTTGGGTTCCCACCCGAGCAGTTTTTTCGCCTTCGCCGGATCACCCAGCAACAGGTCCACTTCTGTCGGTCTAAAATATCGCTGGTCAGTTTCAACGTATTGATGCCAGTCCAAATCAAGGTAGCTAAAAACCTCGTCTAGAAATTCCCTGACCGAATGGTTTTCACCTGTAGCAATGATATAATCGTCGGGCTTATCCTGCTGAAGCATCAGCCACATTGCTTCGACGTAATCACCGGCGAAACCCCAGTCTCGTTTTGCATCCAAGTTGCCCAGATAGAGTTTGTTCTGCAGGCCGCATTTAATTCTTGTAGCAGCTCGGGTAATTTTCCTTGTGACAAATGTCTCACCCCGCCGAGGCGATTCGTGATTGAACAGAACCCCATTGCACGCAAATAGGCCGTAGGCCTCTCGATAGTTCACGGTTTGCCAATAGGCATAAGCCTTGGCACAGGCGTACGGACTTCGTGGATAGAATGGCGTTTTCTCCGTCTGAGGTACATCTATAACCTTGCCGTACATTTCGCTGCTGGAAGCCTGATAGAACTTTGCTTGCCTGTTGCTGGCACGAATTGCCTCGAGCAATCTGAGGGTCCCAAGCGCATCGGTATTAACCGTGTAGATAGGCGCATCGAAGCTGACTCGAACATGGCTCTGTGCTCCCAAGTTATAGACTTCATCAGGCTGAATTTCGCCGATGATAGCTGAAAGACTACTGCCATCAGTCAGGTCTCCGTACACGAGTCTGAGATTGGGCTGTTCATGCGGGTCCTGATAAAGATGGTCAATTCTACCGGTATGGAACGAAGAACTTCTTCGGATGATGCCCCAAACTTGATAGTCCTTTTTCAGCAGTAGTTCTGCAATATATGAACCGTCTTGTCCAGTAATACCGGTGATCAGTGCCTTTTTCATAATGCCCCGCCGGTCCTACCCATCGAGTTAATTGTCAAAGTTTTGAATATTTTTCTTGAGTTTTTCACTATCAATAATCGCTTGCAAAGTCTCAGCTAAGCTCGTTTTGGATTCCCACCCTATAGCTTCTTTGACTTGCACGAGAGACGGTATACGCCGCATCATATCTTCGATAGGTCTTCCATATGCAACCTCGTATGGAACAAATTCCTTTTTGCTTTTACTGCCGGTCATTTTGATAATTATATCAGCAAGTTCCTCAACAGAAATCTCTTCATCTGAGCCGACATTATACACCTTGCCTGCCGCTTTTTCACAACATATTAAGTCAACGACTGCTTTAACAAGGTCTTTGACATAACAAAAACATCTCTGTTGTTCACCGGTACCATATATCTGAATCGGCTTGTTCTCTAAAGCCCAACGAACAAACCGAGGCACAACCATTCCATATTGACCTGATTGTCTCGGCCCGATTGTATTGAAAAATCTTGAAATGACAACATTCAAACCATACTGTTGATAAAAAGCCAACCCCAGAAATTCGTCTATCGCTTTGCTACATGCATAAGACCAGCGGGACACGCTCGTGCTGCCAAGCACAAGATCGTCATCTTCAAAAAATGGAACATCCTCGCTCTTACCATATACCTCGCTGCTTGAGGCAATCAATATCTTAGTGCCGAATTTATTGGCTGCCTCCAGCACAGATTCGGTACCACCGATATTTATTTCTATCGTATGAACAGGATCCTCAGCTATAAGCTTAACGCCTACTGCTGCAGCCAGATGAAATACAACATCATTGGTTTCTACCAAAGTCCCAACTAACTTGTTATCACGGATGTCTCCTTGCACGAACTTAAATTGTGGATTGGTTTTTACATTCTCAAGGTTCGCCAGGCAGCCTGTGCTGAGATTATCAATGACGGTAACCCCATGTCCTTTTTCAAGCAAACATTCTGTCAAATGAGAACCGATAAATCCGGCCCCGCCTGTGATTAAAGCTTTCATGTAACAGACTCAAGTAGTGTCTCTGCAATTTCTGTCAATAGTACAGTAAGATTAAACGATTTTATCAACAGTTGCAACATTCATAGAACATCACCAATGACCTGCCATTCGACAGACTCCGTCCCCGTCGGCTGCGCAAGAACGTAAACAAACAACCTACCCATCCCGCTCGACCGCACATTAACGACAACTTCAACAGTGGGCCAATGTCTGCCTCAGGTTATAATAGGATGTCCGATCTCCGATCAGCAATATACCACATAAGTATCGGAAAATAAAGAACATAGCTTTAGCAAAGACTTGCCTCCGAGACGCGTTTTTAGCCGAATCTAGCGCCAAAAACTATACGCCTCTAAAGACCGATAAGTTCAATGTGCATATCCAAGGGTCGCATCGGCACATATAGCCGCCGTCCATACCTTGTCATATACTGCGAAGAGCTACAAGATTAACGCCTGACTACTTTCTATTTGCGTAATAGAGCCCCTCTTATAGGACGATTGAGTCCGAGTGGGCCACTCCTTGCTCTTTAACAGGCACTAATTCTAAAAAAATCAAAAATCGATGACGTTCATCGCACGATTAGTGTACAATAATATATAATACTTACCTGGAGGAGCCAAAAATTGGTCTTGCATCGTAGTAAAGCCAAGGTTTTTCTTTTTTCGTTCGCGATAGTAGTATCGCTCCAACACCAAGTTATGGCGGAAAAAACCATTTCGTCGGCGCAACTCTTCGATAAGATGCGAGGAATGTGGCTCGGTCAACTGATAGGCAACGCAGCAGGCAGAGCAACCGAAGGAAAGTACTCCGGTGCGGCACCGAATCCTGAATCGGAAGTTCCATGGGAAATAAAACAGCAGTGGGATGCCGATGATGATACCGATATCGAATACATTGCAATTCACATACTCGAAACGGATGGTTTAGGTTGTAGCAACGAACAGATTGCTGAGCAATGGCTCACGCATATAGATTCACCAGGCATTTACATCGCAAATAAACAGGCCTGGTATCTTATGGGCGATGGTTATCTACCGCCGGAAACCGGAGGCCGAACTTATAATGAACATTGGTACTCAATCGACTCTCAAATATGTACCGAAGTACTGGGAGCGATCTCGCCCGGCTTAGTGCAGGCTTCCATAGACCTGACCGGTAAGTTCGCCCACATAACAAACACAGGTTTTCCTGTTCACGCGGCACAATTTTACGCTGCAATGTACGCCAACGCCTTCTTCGAGCAGGACGTCATAGAACTTGTAACAGAGGCTCTTGCCGCGATACCAACCACAAGTCGTACACATGAAGTAGTAAGTGACGTGCTTGCTTGGTACCTGGAGGATGAAAACGACGGTGATCTGAACTGGAGATCCACACGACTCAAGCTATATAACAAGTATCAAGGTTCCGACAGCTATGGCCGGTACTATCAGTGGATTGAGTCTACAGTTAATACAGGTGCAACTGTCCTTGCTATACTCTATGGCCAAGGTGACTTCAAAGAGACTGTTCAGATTGGAGTTTTGGCAGGTTGGGATTGCGATTGCAACCCGGCAACCGCGGGTGGGTTGCTCGGCATTATACTCGGCTTTAACAATTTGCCGGCTGATTTGACTGACCCCAGCATTTGCGGCGATGTGTACGAGAACGTTTACAGACCATATCTGCCAAATCCGGATCAATCCCTTCCACAATATGACACCATAACCAATATCGTATCGAGGCTAACTACGCTTGCAGCACAGAATATTATTGCCAACGGCGGTCATGCCACAAGCAGCGATTCAACAACGACTTACCACATTCCCAATCCATGTGCGATTATACCCGAACCTGAGAAGCCGGATCCGGAGGGCCCAGCAGGATTAGTCGGTGAAGCGCTCTTAGCCGGAATCACTGTTACTCCGTCGGCTGCAGTTCAACGTTATAATAGCGAAGATGATAGAGAAAACCTTTACGCAATTATCAATGGTGTAAGCGATAACTCGTATAACGGTCACAAGCCATATTGGAGCCGCTATTCCTACGTACCACCGAACAAGGATTGGTATCAGCTAAACTTTTCGCAGCCAGTCAAGTTTGAGCAAATTACTTTTTATGAGGGTGACATTGTCTGGAACCATATTAACACCTACTACCGTGACGAAAACGCCAGAGGGGGATTTTTTGAAGATCTCACTGTTGAGATTCTACGAGATGGTGAGTTTATCGAACCGGCCAATTTGCAGATGACGCCAGTGCTCGACCACTTCAAAATGTATCAGGCAATAACGTTCGATTTCTCGCCCACGGTGGGCCAGGCGATACGCATCATCGGCTCACCTGGCGGCACAGAACGCTTTACTACAATACTCGAACTCGAAGCACAGGGCGACACCGATCCTGGCCTTTACGTGGAATCGGTAAAAATTGCAGACGGCCAAATTCAACGCTCAAATGTCAATAGAATAGAAATCCAATTTAGTCACGATATCACGGTAACAAAGGATAATATCGAAGTTACAGGAACAACTCACGGGACTGTTGTGGATATGGATGAAGTTGGATTCTACTATAATGCAAGCACGAAACAGCTAACTTTGTCTTTCCCACAGAGGTTACAAAACGATACCTACAGCCTGGCTCTGGACTGCGCTTCAATCACCGATGCCGATGGACTTGCTCTACTTGACGACGATAAAAATCCCGGAGACGGTTTTTATACAATAAGATTTCACAACCTGTTCGGTGATGCAGATGGCTCAGGAGCCGTAGACTTCTCGGATTTCTCAATCCTCGCATCACGCTGGCTCAATTCTCCTGCAGACACGGGTCTGGATTCAAACGCAGATGGTATACTCGACATCCTGGACATGAGAGCATTCGCCGAGAATTGGCTCCATGACTTGTGAGGTTATCCATAATACGAGCAGTATGTCCTGTCGGTTTCCCAGACAGTGATGCAATGCAGTGCGTCGGCGAACTTCCCTACAAGCCTGTTCCATGCAAAGGCTGCAATGTTTTCGACGGTCGGATTGCTTTTACTAAACTCATCAATATCTACATTTAGATTCTTGTGATCTACTGCTTTTATCAGCTCCTCATCCACCACTTTTTCAAAGTCGCCTATGCACAGACGGTTTTGCTTTGTCGGCTTTTTTATCGTGACCTCAACAATATAATTGTGTCCATGTCCTGTTGGGTTCGCACATTTTCCGAAAACCTCGAAATTGCGCTCGTCGGAAAAGTCTTCATTCCATAGCTTATGTGTTGCAGCAAATTCAAATTTCTCACTGAAATAAAGCATCTTGAGATCCTCCGAGTCTATTTTAATCTGCCTAAAAGGATTCAGCTTTAAACTCAGACTACTTAAGTTAGCTGCCCCGAATTGATTTGACAGCTTACGGCCAGCCGATTGCAGAAGCTCAGCTAACGCCAAGAGCCCAATATGTTTTCCCGCACGGAAATCCCGTCTTACCTGTTTTGTAAAAATCGGGACTACAAGTTCACGAACAGCTTTGTCGATATCGGTGACATTTACAACAAATCCAGTCGCAAAGTTCACTTCACCAGCTAACTCCACAGTTAACTCGAAGAATATTGCTAATCCCTCACCCGCAGGCTTGGATGCAAAGGAATTAAACCCCAAGCTGTCTTCCGGTAAGAAAGGATTGATTGAAAACCGTACCCGTCTGGCCAGTTTATGCATAATCAGGCCCCTTTATTTTCTGCCGTTATGCATAAGGCTCAGAACCTCATTTCGACTTTTAGGGTCTCTTCTGAATATTCCACGAAGTGCAGATGTCACCATTACTGAGCCCGGCTTTTTTATCCCGCGAATAGTCATGCAGCTATGCGAGGCTTCAAGAACAACGGCGACGCCTTGCGGTTTTAAGTTACTCATTATGAAATCTGCTATCTGGTATGTGAGTCTTTCCTGAGATTGCAGTCTGCGCGCAAAACAGTCTACAATACGAGCTAACTTGCTGACCCCGAGCACTCCACCCTTGGGCAAATAAGCAACGTGAGCAGATCCAATGAACGGCAGCAAATGATGCTCACAAAGGCTGAAAAATGGTATGTTGCGAAGCAACACAATCTCATCATAATTCTCAGCGAAGATACTGCGAAGATGCTGCTTAGGATCGTCATGCATTCCACTCAAGAGCTCCGTATACATTCTTGCAACGCGATCAGGTGTCTTACTAAGTCCCTCACGGTCAATATTTTCACCCACTGCAAGGAGTATTTCTCTCACCGCGTTACTGATTTGTTCTGTGTCGATTTTTTCTTGTCTATCTTTCATTGCTATAACCTACAAGTGAGATATTTTGCCCTCAAGCCGGTGTTACCCGACGGCCTGTTACGACTCAACTCTTGTGCCCAGCCAAGCTCATCAGATAGTTCGTAAGCAGCCTGACTCCGAAGCCGCTCGAGCCTTGCGCTGCAAAATCGTTTGGTTTCTCAAATACATCCACTCCTGCGATATCCAGATGCGCCCACTTTGTCTGACCTACAAACTGTCTCAAGAACGACGCTGCCGTACATGCTCCACCCCATTTGCTGCCAATATTCTTCAAGTCAGCTACTTTGCTCTTCATCTCATCGGCGTACTCATCTCCGCTGGGCATAGCCCAGACATGCTCACCGCTTCCCTCCGCAGCTCTTTGAAGCTGCTTTATCAGTTTATCATCGTTACCAAATAATCCAGCCTTGTTCCTGCCAAGCGCAACCATACATGCCCCCGTCAATGTCGCTATATCGATAATGATATCGCATTTTTGCTTAACCGCATACGCAAGTGCGTCACACAGTATCATCCTGCCTTCGGCGTCGGTATTTAACACTTCAACAGTCTTACCGCTAAATGTCGTGATAATATCACCGGGACGATAGCTTGTTCCACTCGGTAGGTTCTCTGCAGAAGGAATTAGGCCCAGGACATTTAGTGGAAGCTGCAATTCTGCAACAACTCGCATCACAGCCAAAACGGCAATACCACCCGTTTTATCAAATTTCATGTGGTCCATAGTTTTTGCAGGTTTGATGCTTAGTCCACCCGAATCAAAGGTAATTGCCTTACCAACCAGCGCAATTTTTGGCTGACGAGTTGCCGCTTTGTTGGCAGGGCTGTATTTCAAGATAATAAATCTTGGTTTATTTTGCGAGCCGGAGCCGACCGCCAGCAAGCCGCCCATACCCTTTGCCGCTAACTGCTTATCGTCGAAAATCGTGCAGCCAAGACCTTTTGTACGTCTGGCCAATTCTCTTGCGATATTCGCCAATTGCGGTGGGCCAATTACATTAGCCGGCCGATTTGCCAGTGTCCGGGCATAGCTCTGGGTTTTGCCAACTATCGTTCCGCTTAAAACTCCCTTATTCAATTTTTTGATTTTTACGGAATCAAAGTCAATTATCTCAGCTTTTATCGACTCTAAACGCCCGTTTTCGCTTTCAGTAACAAATTCATCATAACAGTAGCTGCCAAAATATACTCCTTCTGCTATCGCTCCGGCCATGGCAGCGAGTTCAAAACGCTGACCAAAAGCGTTGTGCAATACCAGGCTGATAACCCCCGCCTTCTTTTCCACAGCGGTCATGGCAGCATTGGCCGCTGCTCTGCGGACTGTATCGAGTGTAGCCTTTTTCCTTTCGCCTAAGCCGGCCAGCAGCAACCTCTTTGCCGCGATCTTTTCATTACCATAGATAATCGCATGCGTTCCCAGCTTTGCTTTGAAGTCGCCCAACTTGAGTAACCGTTCAATCGCACCATCGAGCTTCCTGTCGAGGTTTTCAGTCAATTTGTCCAGCCTTGTTGTATCTGAGAAAAGACCCACTACAAGCATATCTGTTTTGCACTTGCTGGGTTCGATCCTGTGCGTAGTAAGCTCTATGTCGATAATTTCTTTCATATTTTTGCCTTCTTTTCAGGTTTCAACTTTTCGTTCTTACTCAGATGCTTGGCTCTATACCGCAGATAGCTTTCGATGAATCCATCGAGATCACCGTCAAGCACAGCCTGAATATTGCCCACTTGGAACTGGGTGCGGTGGTCTTTGACCATCTGATAAGGTTGCATAACGTAGCTTCGTATCTGATTTCCCCAGGCAATTTCACCTTTATCGCCGTAGAGCT
>CAZFLY010000028.1:0-36360 GCA_964519995.1 uncultured Pirellulales bacterium
CTGTTGGCAAGCCTGATTGCTGGTGCTATCCGAGACAATGTCATGGAGATGCGGACAACAAGTCCCAGGGCAAGAAAAAATACTGGGTTTCCACTAACGACCTGGACATTCTTATTGCCGCCTGGAATAAACCTTTTGCCGACATAGAAGGTGTAACACTCTACGGCGTGCCTCTGATTTGTGCCGATTTTGCCCATGACACCCAGGGCAAGAAAAAGTATCGCGTCTCAACCAATGATCTGGATATTCTGATTGCCAATTGGAACCGGGCTAACAAGCCGGATCCTAATTGTCTGAATTGTGATTGATTACCACTGTTTTTTCGTAGCGAGCAGGGCTGTGAGTGAGTATCACTCACAGCCTTTTTCTTTTTGCCTGTCTCGGGGCGCCCAGGCTGGATTAGTAGAACTAATGTTTGACGGGTTGTTTTTTGAGATCAGCTACTGTCGGCAGAAGTTTGAATGAATCGATTTGTTTAGATTCAGTGAATCTACTGACAACCTGTTGAATGTCACCCATAGTCCTGCCGTGCATCATCGCAAAAAGATTGTATGGCCAGCCTTCGAAAGTTTCTCTCTCGTAACAATGACTGACTGTCCTGAATTTGGCCAAGCTACTGCCTGCTTGAGCGACTCTATTCTCCTGGACTTTGCAAGCAAACAGTGCATTTGCGGAGAATCCGAGCTTTCGATGATCAACAACAGTCGCTATGCGGCGGATAACACCCTTGTCAATCAGCTCCTTCAGAACCCTGAGAACATCTTGTCTTTGCAGGCTCTCACTGCAGAGCACGCCGAAAGGTTCCGCAACGATTTGCAGCTCCGTTGGCAGATTTTGAAGTATCAGCTTTTGCTCTCGAGTAAGTTCGACGGCTTCGCTCTTTGGAACCTCTTCAACATCGTGCAGAAGAATTTGCTTTTTATGTTCTGCATCAAAGCGAACATCGAGCTTAAAAACACGCTTCGCAGGCAGGCTGTGAAAGTCAATACCGAAACGCGCTGATAGGTCGGTAAGCGTCACGTTTATCTCGGTATCTGATCGGGCAAGTAGTGTGAACCATAGGTTGTAATAGTGATTACGTAAATAATTGTGCGAAACACCTTCCAGAACGTTAATTGCTGCGGTAACTTGTTGTATGTCTTCTTGCGGAATATGTGCCGCCACCAACGTACTTGTCAAACCAATTGCACGATGGTTTATTAAAACAGAAATTCGGCGAATAACTCCGTTCTTATACAGATTGTCTATCTGCTGTAACACGTCTTTTTCGTTACTGCCCAGGCGTTTTGCTATTTCGGCGAAGGGTCGCCAGCAAACTGGAAGACCATCCTGAAGGGCATTGACTAATTTTTTCTGAAAGTCTGTCAGATGCAGTTTCAAGTTTTTCCTCCCGGCTGGTAATCACAGAGCGGATCTGTAGCTAAGTAATCGCCGCTTATCGCGTAAGCTCTTGCTCTACAGCCTCCGCAAAGGGTTAGATATTCGCAGGTTTTACATTTACCTGAGTAGCCGGACAAATCGCGAACCTCATTTAGAAATTTTGACTTAACCCAAATCTTTCGAAAGTCAAATCCGTTTTCGATTAGGTTGCCCGCCGATATATCCAGAAAGCCACAGGTTTGTACATCGCCACGATAGCTGATAAAGCCGAATCCTCTGCCGCCCATGCAGCCGTTGACGCTATCGAGCAGCCTTTGTGCTCTGGATTGCTGGCATAAGCGTGCAAATTGTGGCCCACATGTGACCCTGACTTCGATATCTGATTCAAGTTTCAAACGCAGCAGTTCATTCAGCAAGACCTCGTATCGTACTGGGTCGAGAAGTTCGTTAGCCATCTTCTGTCCCCGTCCGGTCGGCACGAGAATAAACGCATTGAAGCAATACGCACCAAGTCTTTTCGCCAATTCGATTATGCCCGGCACTTCGTCGATATTGACTTTACTAATCGTGGTGTTGATTTGAAAGCGTATGCCGGCCCGGTGAGCAATTTCAGCAGCTTGCATCGCCGCATCAAAAGCACCCTTAGTCTGTCTGATCTTGTCGTGAGTTTCGGCTGAAGCACCATCCAGCGAAAGCGATAGGGCGAGTATCCTAGCTTCCTTGAGTTGGGCAATGGATGACTCATCAATCAGGTATCCACAAGAGGCCATCACCATCCGCAAACTTAGCTTCCGACCGTAGCGAATCAGGTTATAAATGTCACTGCGTTCCATAGGCTCACCGCCAGTCAGAATGATTACACATTTGTTGAACCGTGCTACCGACGCGAGAATCTTTTTGCACTGTTCGGTGCTTAATTCATCCTGAACATCTGAGCCGGCATTTGCCCGGCAGTGCAGACAGTTGAATCGGCATCGCCGAGTGACCTCAAACGCTATCAACCGTGGTTTTTCCATCGACTATTTCCAAAAAAATGGTTCGTGTGGTCTTTATAATTAACCCAACAATAAAATAAAGGGTTGAATACCGTTGTCGAATCATTTGGTCAAAATCTTGCTCACAAGGCTCATTCTTTCAAGCTCACATATAACCTTGTGGCCATACCTTCTGCGTCGTTCACGTAATCATATATCTAAAAGTCTTGACAGTGTTGAGATTATATTAGTATGGTGTATATCCGCAAATATTTAGCCCTGTAATTTATTACAGGGTTCTTGGACGGTTCTTTAGGCGAGTATGTGATGACGATATCAGCGACAGGGCGTTTAATGAGGTGAAGAGTCGTTTTTTTCGCTGCTGCATTTATACCCGAAGAGGCTATGACAGCAGTGAAGGTAAACATTATATTTTTGCTGCTAACGTTGTAGATGACAAAGGGGCAATCCAAGTATTGCGTGGACTACCCCTTACTGCTCTACAGCAAGCAAAGAAACCTTCGTATCAAAATAGTCGTCTCGCTCCCCCAGAATCCTACAGAGGTGCGAGCTTATGTGGCGGGCTGTCTTCTCCGGAATACGAATATAATAATACCCAGAGCAATCAGACCGATCAATCCATTCTGGCCTAGCGTGTTGAGCAGGCCGGTCAGATTAGTGATAACGCCGCCAAAGAAGGGCACGTTCCGGCCAAAGAGAATCTCAACGACGATCCCCAGCGCGACCAGTAGTAGTGCGATTTCGGTGATCTCACTAAGCCATCTTTTTGTTTCCTCGAGAAAATGCATTTTTTTGCTCTCCTAATAAACGGTTAACAATACCTTCAGTTTATAAGTATCTTGCTATCAAGTTTGGTTTATCGGCTTCAATTACTTTAGTACTTTAGAAATATGCCACGCACAATCACTGCAAAAAATATCGGTTATCAGACAGGTTCGAAGAACAACGACCGGCGAATCCATCATTTCAGTACTGAAAAGCACTCTTAATCGTCATTGTACAGCTCATTTGCCCCTTGAAAGACTAATAGTAGATATATGCAGATTGTCTATTTTTTCTATCCACAAGCCGTGATTTCTTGATCAGACGATGCGGAACTGGGTTGGTGAAATTTTTTTTTGCAGGCTGGATTCGCTCCTCTTGACTTGGGGGCTACATATTATGATGCCAACAGACTACATAAGGGAAAATGAAAAGGCGTGATAAAATAGAGCGGTTTAGGCTTGACCTGGCTGTTAAGATAGAGTATTATAGGGTTATGTTTTTTGATTTTATTTTATTTATTTTACGCCTCTCACTTATCGCAGTGGTCTGTGCTTTCGTCTGGCGGTTTGTGCAGCCTAAGAACCAGGCCAGACGCTTGTTAAGAGCGACGCTACTCGTCCTTGCACTGTTGACGGTTTTAGCGCTAACGAAGGTTTCAGGTATTTAATTAGACATCACACCACGTTGAGAACCAACCAGAGTGATTTTGAACTTCCGATAAAGTTCAACTGCGAATTTGTCCTGATAGCAATTTAGCTACATCCTTGGCGAAGTAAGTGATAATAATATCCGCGCCGGCCCGCTTGATAGAATACAGCATTTCCGTCATCGCAGCTTGTTTATCAAGAAGACCTGAGTCAGCGGCGCAGTTGGCCATCATATATTCACCGCTGACGTTGTACGCGGCGATGGGGCAATCAAAGCGCTGCTTTGCGCGATAGATAATATCGAGGTAGCAAAGTGCGGGCTTTATCATTACAATGTCGGCCCCTTCTTCAATATCCAGTGCGATCTCCGCCATGGCCTGGCTTACATTCGCAGAGTCCATCTGATATGTTTTGCGGTCCCCAAACGAAGGTGCGGATTCAGCCGCATCTCGAAATGGTCCATAGAAGGCTGACGCGTATTTGGCAGAATACGACATGATAGCTACATCCTGGAATTTGTTTTCCTCAAGAGCTTCACGGATATACCGCACGCGGCCATCCATCATATCTGACGGTGCCACCATATCCGTACCAGCCTGGGCGTGCGACAAAGCCACTTTTGCTAGCAACTCACATGTTGCGTCATTGTCAATTGTGCTCTTCTGCCCTTGCGCTCCTGTGCTCTTTTGAATCACGCCACAATGGCCGTGGTCGGTGTATGCGCAAAGACATACATCAGTAATCACCAACAGGTCTGGTACGCGGTCCTTTATTTCTTTTATGGAGCGATGCACAACGCCGTCTTCTGCCCAGGCTTCTGAGCCTTTTTCATCTTTTTTACTTGGCAAGCCAAAGAGAAGAACCGCAGGAATCCCCAGTGAGGCAACGTCCTTTGCTTCATCGGCGATGGTGTCCGGCGAAAAATGAAAACAGTCCGTCATCGATTTGATTGGTTCTTTCAGACCTGTGCCTTCACGGACGAATATCGGGTATACCAGGTCATCAATGCTCAAGGTTGTTTCTCGCACAAGCCTGCGCCTTGCATCGCTACTGCGCAGACGACGCATCCTGATATTCGGAAAACTCATAACATACTCCTTCGGAGAAATTCAAATATCTAAATCCGAATTACGAAACAAACGCAAAATTTAAATTTTTTTGTAGAAAATACCCACCGTCATTTCGACCGAAGCCCCCGTTCTTGCTTTCGCAAGAAAGCACTGGGGCGAAGTGGAGAAATCTAATCAAAAACAGATTTCTCGACTCGCCCTTCGACTACGCTCAGGGCAGGCTCTTTCGGCTCGCTCGAAATGACATCTTGAACTCTTTTCTACAGAGTAGAATTTTAGACATTAAATTATTGTTTTGGATTTAGAGTTTCGTATTTCGAAATTTTATTTTTTGCTATCTCTTCATCCGTAAGATAACACGCCGGCTCATTGAGCCAGTATTTGTCGTCCGAATCATCGACCAGGAATCTAAAGTTACCTTTGCATAGCTTAAACCATCGGCAGCTCAGACATCTCTTGTCAGCAAAGTGCTCCTTGTCGCGCAATTTATTCAGCACCGGCTCGGTTGTGTCTTGCCAAATCTGTGCAAAAGGTTTGTCTTTAATATTTCCGAGCGAATAATTTCGCCAGAATTGGTCAGGATACACATTGCCGTCCCAGCCGACACACGCGATTTTTTCGCCCACTTTGTTTCCACCATTGGCAAGCAAGAGCTTTTCAGCCTGCTTATAGTGCGAGTTATTTTCTCTTTTCATCCGCGACAGCAAATACGGCCCATCAGCATGATTATCAACGGTGAGCACCTCATCAACAAGTCCTTTTTCCGTGAACTCGGCAGTCTTCTGTATGATTGTATCGACGACATATCTTGTTTGTTCTTGTTCTGGGACTTGCTCACTAAGTGTCTCTGCTCTGCCTGTGCGGATTAAATGATAAAAGCATATTCTTCGCACATTAGCTGAGGTTGCTATATCAAACACGTCCGACACTTGCTCAGCGTTCGCTTTTGTTATCGTAAAACGCAGTCCTGTTCTTATGCCGGCTTGTTGACAGTTTTTGATGCCCGTTAGTGCTGCCTTGAAACAACCCTTAACCTGCCTGAACTGGTCGTGGAATTGCTCAACGCCGTCGATGGAGATCCCCACATAGTTAACGCCGACCTCGGCAAGTTTTTCCGCAGCCTTGACGTCAATTAGTGTCCCATTCGTGGAAATGGCCGTTCGTAGGCTCAGTCGTTTCGCTTCCGCCAGCAATTCAAAAAGGTCCTCGCGCAACAAAGGCTCTCCGCCGCTAAACAAAACTACAGGACATCGGACTTCTGCAAGCTGAGAGAGTAATTCTTTCGACTGGCTTGTAGTCAATTGAATACGAGTACAATCGGAACTTGAATAACTGTAACAGTGCAGACAATGCAGATTGCACTGTTGCGTGCAGTTGTAAACGACAACTGGGCCGAGTGAATCTGCCTTGTGATATCGCAAATCGTCGGATTGGCCCGCCAATCCGCAATAAAGCTTTGAGATGTTTATCATTGGTACATGTTCTCTATCGCATCGAGCAATCCATCAATAGTATGCTTTGCCGCTGTTATATCGACTTTGACAGAGAGGCTTGTCAGTTGCTCAGAAGTCACCGGCCCGATCGATGCGACTCTGGCATTACTTGAATTTACTGTTTCGATCGATACTTGTTCAAAGAATATCTTTGCTGATGATGGGCTGGCAAATGTTAGCCAATGAACATATTCTGCTCGAATCTTATCAGCCAACGAGTCGTAATCGCCCTGTTGCGGCATAGCGGTGTAAATAGCCACATCTTCAATTTGTGCCCCCACCTGTTGCAGAAGCTCAACAAGCTCTTTTGAGGCAAGCTGTGACCGCAAAAGTAGAATCTTCTTTCCATGTAGATTTGCAGCAGCCGCCAACTGCCTGGCAAGTTCTTTACTGGTAAAAATTCCGGGCACAAAGTCCGGTCTTATGCCGAAGCCGGTCAGAGTGGCAGCAGTCTCGTCTCCTATGACTGCAACTTTAGTTGAGCCAAATACCCTCGCGTCTTTGCCAAGTTTTTGTAGAGCCTCAAAGAACAAGGACACGCCGTTGCGGCTGGTAAAGATTATCCAGTCGTGCTTCGAGAACCTGCTAAGTGCCTCAAGGAATTGATTTGTCTGCGTCAGCGGTTTTATCTCAAACGTGGCCAGTTCAATCGGATTGCCGCCTCTGCTTATGATTTTGGCTGCAAATTCAGCATTGCCTCGCTGGTCGCGAGTCATCACGATATTCTTGCCGAAGAGTGGCTTTTTCATAAACCAGTTAAATCTCTCATTGCTGTCGGCTGCAGCGCCAATCACGACAATCGCGGGTGGTTCGATTTGCTCAGTCTTGCATTTCCGGCTTATCTGCTCAAGTGATGCCTTTACAACCCGCTGGGTCGGAAAAGTCGCGTCAGCGATAACTGCAGTGGGTGTATTTTTGTCCTTTCCATTGGCCATGAGCTTTTCTGCAATTAAACCGAGATTGCCCATTCCCATATAGAAGACTATCGTGCCGCTGAATTTAGCCAGCCAATGCCAGTCGATGTTGCTGTCCTGCTTGCCTTCGGCCTCCCTGCCTGTGACGAAAACAACCTGTGAGCTGTAATCTCTGTCTGTCAGGATAATTCCGGTATACTCAGCAGCCGCGATAGCCGCAGTGACGCCCGGCACAATTTCAAAATCGACGCCAGCTTCAGTCAACAATGCAATTTCTTCTGAGCATCTGCCGAAGATGCATGGATCACCGCCTTTTAATCGCACAACTTTTTTACCAGCCAATGCCTTTTCTATTAGAAGTTTATTGATCTGGTCCTGCGTAAACGAGTCTTTGCCGATTCGTTTGGGCACGTGGATTATTTCAGCGTCCTTGCTCGCGTAGGCCAGCAAAGCCGGGTTAGCGAGTTTATCGTAAATTATACAATCAGCAGTTTTCAGAACCTCCGCCCCACGGACAGTAATTAAGTCCGCTCTGCCCGGCCCTGCACCAACCAGATAAACCACGCCTCTTTTTACACTATTTTTATCCATCTTTTTGCTCTTGGTTTTTATCAAGTTCTTTGAGGATTTTGTTGCCTCCAGCTTTGAGAATCTCATTGGCGATTTGCTCTGCGAGTGTAGTAGCCTGTGATGTGGGCCCGGAAATCTCGCGCCTTATGAACACTTCGCCCTGCAAATCAGATATAAACGCGACAATTCTCAGATTGTTGTCCACACACTCGGCAAAGGCGCCAACAGGTGCGTGACATCCGCATTGCATCGTCGTCAGAACCTGTCTTTCGGCAGAACAAACAATTCTTGCCTTTTTGTCGTCTATGGTGGCAATCAGTCTTGTTGTAGTCGAATCGTCACTTCTGGTCTGTACAGCCAGCGCCCCTTGTGCCGGGGCTGGAATAAATTGGTTTGGCTCGAAACAAAACGAGATTTTATCCACTAAGCCGAGCCTTTCAACGCCGGCTCGCGCTAAAATAATCGCATCGAACCCGTCCCCTCGACCTTGCTCGGGGCGGGCCTGAGCCGGGTCGAAGGATTTACCTTCTTCGAGCTTCTTTAACCTTGTGGTGACATTGCCCCGAATGGGCGTTGGCTCGATGTCTGGCCTTAAGTGCCGTAACTGAGCGGCACGCCTAAGACTTGAAGTACCCACCTTCGCAGATTTCGGAAGCTGATTGATTGAGCTAATGTTATTTCGCGCTATCAGGCAATCCTCAGCGAATTGCCTGTCGCAGACCGCAGCGATTGTCAGGCCTTGCCGTTCCTTAGTGGGAAGGTCCTTAAAGCTGTGAACCGCAAAGTCTGCCTCGCCGGCCAGAAGAGCCTCTTCAACTTTCGATGTGAAAAAACCGCTCTCTTTTAGATCCCATAGTACCGTTTGACTGTCGCTGTCACCTGCGGTAGTGACACACTTAAAATTTACCTCCATATCCGGGTATTGTTCTTTCAGTGCGCTTACTACTATGTTGGTTTGGGCCATTGCGAGCCGGCCGCCACGAGTTGCAACGGTAAGAGTTTTCATATAATTTAGATGACCCCCAAGTAAAATTTGGGGGCTAAATATTTCTAAACAACCTGCACGATTTAATCCCCTGTGTATCCACACGTTCCAACTCGTGGTGAGTTCACGACGGGCAAAAGCATATCCTCATCACACTTATGCTCAGCGACGCACTTATCGCAGAGCCATCCTTGTCCTTCGTCTGACCACAGGCATTCGGTACAAATCTGCGTGGCCATCGCACCGCAATTATTGCAGGCAATCGTCGGTGGGTTGTTCCTGGCCAGAACCTGGATATCCTTACCCTTGCTCTCGCGTTCGCCGATTACCTTCAGCGCAAGGTGTGTTGTACTTCCAAAGTCATATTCATGGTAGAACTTCATGCCTGGAGTAAGGACTTTGTTCAGCCTAATCCTCATGCTTTTGTCATTGAATTCTGCCATTGGAGCGACTGAATATGTTGTCTCACCTACCCGAAACGCACTCATGTGGCCGCAGCATTCCAGCCACATTCGTCTTAGAAGACGGTCCAGCGTTTCAAACGTTGCGTCGGCGGGGATTTCAAGGTGCATCCAGTAATCCGGCAGGTAGCGACCTTCAACTAAAATATGAAAGGTTTTGCTCTTCTTTGGACTTCGTTTTAAAGTTGATTCTTCCGATGAGTCTTCTTTTTGCCTGCACAACTCAAGATGTCTGCTCAACGCCTGTTTGCTGAAGGTGCCGCCGCAAAGATTGCACTTTCCATTTGATAATATCCTTGCCATTTTACAAACCTCATTTGCGCTATTAACTTCACTTCGCTTATTAATGACTCTTGTGAAATCCAACTGGCCCTTAGTTGCTACAGTTCAGTCCTCGTGTTCTCGGTGTTGCTCTTTGCATTTGGTTCTACTTGTCGAAAAAGGAACATCTTGTTAATCAGCTCTACCGCCTGAAGCTGCTCGGCGCTTAATTCTTCGTCGCCGCCGTTTTTTATAAAACTGATCGGCCCGTGCAGCACTTTGCGAACAAGTGATTCCGCAAAGGACTTTAGTTTCTCATCATTATCCGGGCCGAAATCTTTGGCGTATCGTTTCGCTTCGCTTTGTGCCAGTCCAAGACCTTTCTGCGTCAGATTGGAAATCACCGGAATAACATCAAGTGATTCATACCACTTTGAGAACTTTTCCGTAAATTCCTGAACGATTGAATGAGCTTTTGGTATCTCGCTTTTGCGTTTTTCCTTGTTGCTACTTACCTGGGCATCCAAATCGTCGATATTAATAAGCGTGACCGCCTTGATTTTGCCTATTCTCGGATCTATGTCTCTCGGCACAGCGATATCTATCATCAATAGCGGTTTGCTTCTGTCAGCTAACGTATCGGCGATGGTTTCGTATGTGACTATCGGCTTTGTTGCTGCGGTTGACGCGATAAGCAAGTCGACATCCGTCAGTTGCAAGGCAATTTCGTTCAGGCCGATTGCCTCACCTCCCAGACGGGATGCGATATCTACTGCCTTTTGAACGTCACGGTTGGCAATAATTAATCTGTCCAATCCCATTTTCACAAGATATCTCGCAGCAAGCTGAGCATTTTCTCCCGCTCCCACCACCATTGCCGTGCTCTTAGACAGGCCAAGCTTGTCTCTGGCTAACTCGACGGCGGCCAGTGCGATGGAAACAGCACCGCAGTTTATATTAGTTTGTGTTCGAACGGCTTTTCCCACGCGAAAGGTA
Organism: uncultured Pirellulales bacterium; assembly: GCA_964519995.1. Classification (GTDB taxonomy): domain Bacteria; phylum Planctomycetota; class Phycisphaerae; order Sedimentisphaerales; family Anaerobacaceae; genus CAZFLY01. The sequence continues at coordinate 10,538 of CAZFLY010000028.1, forward strand.
CTATGAAAGAGCCTGTGAAAAACAAGTTTGCTCATTCGGCAGTCCGTCGATTCACTATATGCAGATTTGACCTGCGAAAGAATCTGATTCTCTCCGAGCATCTGCGAATCCAGGCCCGCAGCCACCTCAAACAGGTGCCGAACAACGTTAGTACCTGTGTCCTGCGAATTATATGTGTCCCACGTCTCAACCGCATCGGATTTTACCTGGCTGATAAGCTCTTGTAGAAACGTCACACAGTTAAAATCCTTTTTGGTGTAAAGATAGAATTCCAGTCGATTGCAGGTTTCGAGAATTACTGCTTCGCTGATTTGCTCAACCGTGTGCATTTTTCGCAGCATAGACCGTCTTTGCTCAGCAGTGAAAGCAACCTTTTCCCGCTGTTGTACCGGACAATCACGGTAACTCAGGCTGTGTAATGTTAGCTTCATAGGTTGTTTTACTGTTGGGGTCCTAATTGGGTATAGTTTAAGTAGTAAAAACCGATTTATCAATCCCTAAGTGCCCCTGTGATTTTCCAAAGGAACGTGGGCTTATCTTTAGGCTGCTGACAGGCTTTCGCATGGCCTTACTCAGACCGTATATCTTCTCCTCGCCATGTAGATACTGGAGCGTATGGATGAGCCATGTCTTTGCCCCAACCCCTAAAACCTTGCTTTGTCATGGCTCGAATCTTGTACGTCAGCCCAATCTTTGCGTAAAGCGGGTTCCGAATAACAGCTAAGATGGGAAGGAAACATCGTATCCCCGAAGTTCGATACGGACAGCCATCAAAACCTACTTTGGGCAATAGCCTGTTAAGGGCTGATCCTCACCAGTCGTTTCCTTGGGCTTCTACAGATTAAGATTTGTCAAGACTGGCGAATATGATTTTGTGTTGCTCGCTATCCAGCAGCCTAATAACTTTACCAATATAATTGCCTTTTTGTTACCTTACAATTCTATATGTAGGATAAGCAAAATCGACTCTCTCCTCCTTTTCAAAATCATCCAAAATCGTACGGCAAAGGGCATCCTGAGTGGTTCGTCTTTTCTTGGCTTCTGTCAAATAACGAAGTGTCAATTCTACGCCGCTATCTTTAATGTCTACATATACTATGGGTGTTAATTTTTCGTAGCGAATAACATAGCGTTTTGTCATATCGATTATTTTTCCTTTCACAACTTTTTCCATTCCTTCAGCTTGTTCAGTTCCATGTTGCATCATGATTTCTTCAGCTCGTTTCCAATCACTTTCAAAGGTAACCAAAAGCTTTATTTCATTCCAGATGAATTCAAAGCCTCTGCTGTAGTTATAGTGTTCTCTCTTGAATACAGCGCTGTTAGGGACATTAACGATCCTTCCTGTGCTCTGGTCGGCGCCTACCCAATTACCTATTTCAAGCAGAGAAGTTTGAAAAAGGCGAATATCCATTACATCTCCCTTGACTGCTCCTAACTCGACTCTGTCGCCCACCTCAAATGGCCTCCGTACAAGTATAAGGAACCAGCCCGCCATAGAAAGTATTGTGTCTTGAAGGGCAAAGACTACACCAGCACTAATCACACTAAGGAATACAGTTATGGCACTGATGTTTTGGACCCAGAGAAAAACGATGTAAAGAACAATCAAAATATTGAGGATGTAAACGACATTTCTTCTCGTTAAGTGTCTTACCTTGAGGTCCTTGATACGGTGGTTTATGATACGCACCAAAACAAAGATTGACAGGTATCCGATGAATATAATCAGGCCTGTTTGAAACAATTTTCTGTATATCGTGTTGAGTCGTTCCTTATTTCTTGCTTCCGCTGCAGATGCTCTTTCTTGAGCTAATTTTAATTCTTCTTCCGCAATTCTTGCCTTTTCCTCAGCCGCCAACATTTTCTCTTCAGCAAGTCTCACTTTCTCTTTAGCAGCTAAAGCTTCTTTTTCTTTTTGCTTGGCTTTTTCGGCAGCTTCTGTTACTTCTTCTTGACTTTTAGCAGTCTCTTTTACAATCTCAGCTTCCTTTTTTGCTACCTCAGCCTCTTTGAGCTTTACCTCCGCCTTTTTCTTTTCAAGTTCTACTGTTTTTTCCTGAATCTCAGCCTCTTTTTTCGCGGCCTTTACTTCAGTTTCGGCTTCCTGGGCTTGTTCTTTTGCCTTCTCAATTTCCTCTTGTTCTTGCACACTGACGTTTGGCTCGCTGGAGGATTGCTCAGTGTTTGAGTCTTTGTTTGCAGAAGCCGGTGTTATCTTAGAGTCTTTGGCCTCTGTCTCAGATGAAGAACAGGAACTACCCAGACAGAGCAGAAGAATAAACGCAATTAAAGTAATTCTGTGCCAATATGTTTTCATAACCCTTTCTTCCTTTTTCTTTCGCAAGCATACAACCTGCAATAATCCTGTATCGGTCAAATATCACAGGTTTTTAAGGCTTCTCTGCTCAAAAAAGCCTATAAAAATCTAAAAACCTCGATTAAAGCAAAATTAGCAATGATTCCCAGCTTGTTGAGGTGTTGGATCAAAAGGTTACAATTGTCGAAACAGACTCTTCAAATATCGGGAATATTCAACAAAGTGGCATTGCAGTTGCAGAGTATATACTCAAGTAGCGCACCAAAATAAGGCCTCAGGTTCTGTGCGACCATATTTAGAAGCACAACGGTGAGCAATAATCCATTTCTTATCTTGCATAAAGTTAGCGGTGATTAAAATTTTGGGTGATAATCTAAAGTAATCAGATATGATTACAAAAAATAGTTCAATAGAAAATTGAGAAAGGAAAGCACACAATGAGAACAGCAATTTTTTGGACAATAGCTATCGTTTTGTTGGCACTGTTGGCCGTAGGATCAGGATGTATTCCGGTTTAACGGGAATTTGAAGAACTCATAGACTTTGGCTGATGTGACAGGGCTGGCGGTAAATAGCTTATCCACTCCTCAAATCAACAAGCCCTCGCTATCGACTTTTCCACTTTGAACAGCCTATGTAGAGCATTGAACCGAACGCTTGGAGACTTGATTGAGTATGTTCCTCACGAGGATGAAAAATCCTTAATTTTGCTCCAGGTGTACAACACCACCTTTTTGGGCTGCTTTAAGGCTGGATTTTTTGATGACGTCGTAGAGTTTGCGGACTCTTCGTGTCTTTTCAAATACAAACTCCTTGTCTGTTTTGTCCGTTGTGACAAGAGTTACTCTGCCAATCCCGGCAATACAGTCGAACAGGTTTCTGCGAAGCTTCAGGTCAACTACACGGAACATATCCAGATTGTCACACTTTCTGCTTAGAATACCCCGCGACCACTCAATCCTGTCGGCTGTGATTTCGTAACAGATTGCCTTGAGCCTGATAATCTTTATCAGAAGAAAAAGAACAGCGATTGCAGCAAGCCCAGCTCCGGTAAAGAGCCTGTACCGGCCAGATGTCAAAACCTGGTGTTCGGTGAGTTTCAAATTCAGCAGGTTGTTAGCTATTTTTTCAAGTGGGAAGTACAGTAGTAGACTTGCCCCGGCTAAAACAGCCAGCCACCGTATTATTGAACCAGTCCTGGCCCACAGAGATGGCCTGCCCCTGAATAGGACCTCGTCTGATGTTTCCGTATCCGGGAAGGTTTGCAAGTTCGATTCTGAGTGGGTTTCCAAGGCTCCAGCCTGGCGGCCGTTGAGAAATTCTCCGCAGAACCGGCACTTAATCGCGCTGGCCTGAATTGTCTCGGCGCAAAAAGGACACTGTTTTGTTTGCAAACCAATAACCGTCATGAGCTATATATCGGAAATTTGCGGCGAATCTCAGCAAATTCTGCCCACTGCTCTACAGGAAAAATGTATCAAAAATTGTAAATAGTTCTTGACAATATGTAATACAAACCTTACATTTAGTAATGTAAACCATACATTGCGGTCTTGAAATTAGTCATAGGAGACCAGTCATGAACAAAACACAAAAAGGTGCGGTCTTCACATTAGCGATCGCGATACTGCTTGTCGGCTTTGCTGCCGCCGTATTTAACACAATGCTTGCTGCGGGAGACAGATTGGCAGGTACAGGATTGGTTAAATTCTGGTCTTGGCTCGTCGTAATCTTCATGCTCGCCGGTGCAGTTTATCTTCGCAGAAAGCAAAGCCCTGGCGAGCCTGATTCCGATGAGCGGGACAAGTTGATCAAGAGAAAGGCAGTACTTGCCAGTTTCGTCTCGGTTTGGATCTCACTGGCGGCGGCCACTATATTTCCGATGTATATGGTGGGAGACGAAGGCTCAATCCCTGTTTGCATGCTGCCAATAATCAATGCAGGTATATTGCTTATTGCCCTGCTTGTGTATCCCACAGCGGTTCTCGTTCAGTATGGCCGGAGAGTAAAGGGAGAAAAATCATGAATAGAGCACAGAAAATATCCTTAACTATGGTCATCACATTTTTGCTCGGTCTTTTTCTTGGAATTATATTAATCGTAATGCGACTTTTTGATTTGGGTGTTCCCAAAATTGCCTTTCTTCTTCCAGTTTGTATTGCAGGCAGTGGGGGGATTATATCGATTACCTGCTTTAAAAAGGATAAAGGCGCCATTGCATTCGACGAACGAGATAAGCTGGTTGAGAAAAATGCTAACTTAGCCGGCTTCGGCGCCGTGTATTTGTACGTCATTCTCATGTCTTTCCTCCCGATTGTCATCCTGGGCGGGGAAGCATCAATACCAGTGACATGGTGCCCAGTGCTGCTTATAGGAGCCGGATTCTGCCAGGCTTTTGCGCAGTCTATAGCATATCTCATTCAGTATGGCTGGAGGGTCAAAGATGGCGGAGAATAACTTGAGCAACAAGATTCGTCGGCTGAGATTTGAGAATGGTGAGATGACGCAGCAGCAACTTGCTGATAAGGTGGGGGTTACGCGTCAGACTATTATTGCCATCGAAGCGGGAAAGTACGCTCCATCGCTGCCATTGGCATTTCGGATAGCACGGGCGTTCGGGGTATCAGTAGAGACCGTCTTTGAATATGTAGGCAAGCAGTCCTAACATCGGATTAAGGGAATTTCCGCAATAGATATATCAGTTTGCTGTTAAGATTACCCAGCATTGTGGCGGTGGGCCCGGCAGTTCCGGCCGTATCTATTTTCATGAACTTCCGTGGTTCACTATCCGGGTTTGTTTTTCTGCTGTTTCTTTGCATTGAACTGCGAATTCATACCTTTACTATAGGGAATTAGTCAGCTTGAAATTTGTAACGAGTTTGACGGTTTTTGGCAGACTCATTACGATTTGGGGCATTTGGCACTTGCGAAAAGGCAGTATTTATAGGACGCATCGATTTTTGAGCGGATAATGAGGGTAAAAATGAGCAGAAAATAACAGGAAATTAGCAGAAATGTGCACGTTTTGAGCAAAAATGAACAAAAATGCGTGTAAAATGTACGTTTTTTGCCCCCTTTTTTATGCTCACCTGCTGGCAAATGGTTGAACTTGGCTGTGCTCGTCAGCGGAAAGTTCGAGTTGCAGATATAGCAATTTTGGGCTGACCAGGCAGAATTAGTTATTTGATGGTGTGAGGACCCAGACACGGAATTGCTGGAATAAAAAATTTTCTTAAATTTTATTTTTGTGGTTGTTGCACTATACATAGGAGTTTATATAATATATTTTTTGAGAGATTTTGTACAGTTTGCCAATGACAGCGAGGTAGGTTTTTTCAGATATCAGTCGCTGAGACAAATCCTTCTTGACTATCAAACCCAGATAAGGTGAGAAATTGGGCTTTGATTTCTTGACATTCTGTGAAGATTCTGTTACACTATGTCGAAAAGAATACACATCCCTGTATCTACAGGAGGAGAATAATCTTATATCTGCGGGTGGCATAGGGAGGATGGTGTCCATACACAGATTATCAGGTACTGAGAGGGAGAGTTTGTAGTGCGTGTGAAAGCCGTGTGAATAAGCTATTTGGCTGCGTTTTGATGTGTCGTGGTGCGATGAACTCTTCTAAGTCAGAACAATATGTTCGATTTTTCGTATAATGGCGAGAATTTTGGTATGCCGGGGCGTGAGTTTGCTGTGGCATCCATGCAGATAAAGAGAGACTTTTCTCTATATTCAATATAGACAAGGGTGGGTCAATGGCAAAAAAAAGGGAACAATCAAAAAAGTCCAAGAAAGTCACGGAAGGACGTCGATATATACTTAAGACAATGATTGCTGACGACCAGAGGAAGTATATTGAAGAGGTTCGCGAGTGGTTGCACGATTCACTTCGGGGCAAAGGAAAGATTGTCGGAGGCCCGATTTAATATAGTATATAACTTTTAGCCACATTTGTGATAGGTCGTGCAACGTGACCTTTTGGAAGTAAAGGAATGCAAAAGCGTTTCATACCCGCGGGAGAGTCACTTTGCATACCCTGCAAGCCTCCTTTTTCTTTCTATCGTATTATCGAGAACTATTCACAACCTGCAGAACCTCCTCGCACTCTGCACCGTGTTTTCTCGCTTATGCGCAAGATGAACGTGCGAACTGTAGTTGTCGAGAGTTTAACGAGGGAAGGCGAGCTGGATACGGAAGCTAATGCTGTTGAAGGACGCTGTGGGGGGCTTGTGGAATTTGAAGCTTGGCGTTTTAGCTTTTTCGCCTGTCCAGTGACTTGTGGTTTACTACTGCATGTGGATGATGAGGACTACCTAGGCTACGCAATATTCATTAGGATAGCACTTCCTAATGAAACTCACCGTTGCTACGTTTACGAGGCTGTTATTGCTGAGCCAGCATTTCATATACATGGAAGTATGCCCCTGGGGAATAGTTTGCCATGTCGCTATATTCACTGTGCTCGGAGGTATACCGCTTGGGTTGAAGAACGACGATTCATTCTTTCAGGGAGTTTCTTTTCTCAACAAAATGGCTTAACCCATGTTTGTGCGCACGCCGCTCTTCGCTGGCTTCTTAACAATATCCCGGAACGTATTGAAGAAATCGTCTCGTATGAGCAGATTAACCAAGATTTGCAGATAGATCACGCTACACGTAAGGTCGGACGATATGGGACTGAGCCTCGCGAAGAGGGGCTCGCGTATGATAGCCTTTTAGATGTCCTTGATATTCGAGGTTACAAATATTTAGACGTCAACTTTGAGGAAACCCGCGGCAGGCCGCAACCATATTGGCGGTTTATCTACTCCATAATTGAATCAGGCTACCCGGTTCTCGTCTTTTTCAGGACCGAACGTGCAAGACACGTTATTTGCGCTGTTGGCCACACTCTAAACAGTGATATGTGGGACGAAGAAGCAAAGCTAGCCTATTCCGGGGCTCCTCGTATGAAATACCTTTCGAGTGCCTCTTGGGTAGATCACTTCATAATACATGATGATAATTATGGAATGTACCTCTGCATGCCGACCAAAGCTCTCTTACTCGCGACGACGGAAGAGAGAGGTCCATTTCAAGTTACAGGCGCTCTTGGGATAGTTCCTACTGATATTGAATTAGGGCCATTGGACGCAGAGTTCTATGCATCGGCAATGATGAGAACAGCTATTAACGAGGGCCCACTTGAAGACTGTTACTGGTTAAGAGCGCTTAGACAGGAAGAGGCTGCTTTCGGGAAATGGATTGTACTTAGAACACTTTTTACATCCAAAACAGTCTACGAGCAACATCTGCGCGATATGGAAGATCCTGAAGGAAATGTCTTGAGAAAACAGCAAATAGAAACCATTATCCATAAAAAAGTGCCTGAACATTTCTGGGTTACAGAGATCTCTCTGACGGATATATATACTGCCAATAAGCACAAGCTCGGGGAGGTATTGCTCGAATTATCAGATCCCCGAATTAAACCCAACGACAAACTCGAAACATACACGATGAAACTTTTTTCAGCTTGCATTGCTATTCGCCTCCCAGGAAACATACTTATTCCTGAGGTGGGCTCGAGTCAAATTTCGATAAGCGTGCATAAGACAAACCTGACTGGGCATGTTCCTCTTCTTCGCATGTCTCGCTCCGCACCAACTTTTGAGTGGTAGCAAAACTTTCCCTAACTGTCTGCCTAGACATTCACTGAATGTTGAGGGCCTTTGGCACTTATAATCCCCCGGTAATTCTGCTATAATTGCTCTTTATTGTTGTTAGAGTGTTATCAGATTTGGTTAGAACCTATGGGATTACCAAAGGTTGCGATAATTGGTAGGCCTAATGTGGGCAAAAGTAGTCTGCTAAATGCACTTGTGGGCGAAAGGATAAGCATCGTTGAGCCAACCGCAGGTGTCACCAGAGACCGTGTAAGCGCAATCATCGGAAGAGATGATAAGTATTTCGAACTTGTCGATACCGGTGGATACGGCGTCGTTGATTCTGACCAGCTAAGCAGCCATATCGAGCAACAAATTCTACAGGCAATTGAATCGGCAAATCTTGCTATTTTCATGGTCGATATTCGCGATGGCCTTGTGTCCCTGGATGAAGAGATTGCAAGGCTATTGCGAAAGCACGGTCTCGATGTGATTTGCGTGGCCAATAAGGCTGACAACGCAAAATTTTTCCCCGCGGCAGTAGAATTTGCTCAGCTTGGCCTTGGCGAGTTTCTATGTATCTCCGCGAAGAACAATCTAAACAAAAGCGTCCTGCTCGATAGAATCTTTGAGGAAATAAATCATCTTGAGACATCGAAGCCAGTCGAGCCGGTAATGAAGCTGGCGATCGTCGGCAAGCGAAATGCCGGCAAAAGCACACTTGTAAATGCAATGGTTGGCTCGGAAAGAGTTATCGTTAGCGAAATCCCCGGTACAACCAGAGATGCCATTGACGTGAGGTTTGAAAAGGATGGTAAAACCATCGTCGTGATCGACACGGCTGGAGTTAGAAAGAAAAGTAAAATATCCGACAGTATCGGATTTTATAGCTATGTGCGAGCAACGCACTCGATACGGCGTGCCGATGTAGTGTTGCTTCTGATAGATGCGATGGTGCCGATCTCGCAGGTGGATAAGAAGCTGGCTCGATTTATCGCTGAACAATACAAAGCCTGTATAATAGTGGTGAATAAGTGGGACTTAGCAAAAGATTCTGCTGTCACGAGCGACTACGAGGAATATCTAACAGCTACATTGCCGATGCTGAAGTATGCTCCGATAGCATTTACCACAGCAACCGAAGCCAAGAACGTCCAGAGTGTTCTGGATTTGTCGGCCGAGCTTTTCAAGCAGACATCGACAAGGATATCTACCGGCAGACTCAACAAGGCCTTCGAGCAGGTAAAAGCCGAGCGCACTGGCGCAAGAGCTCGTGGAGCGAAATGGCCTAAAATTTACTACGCTACGCAGGCTTCCGTCAATCCGATTACAATCGTTATGTTCGTAAACAATCCCAGCCTATTTGACGAGAACTACCGTCGCTATATTGTAGGCCGACTGCAATCAATGCTGCCAATGGCTGAAGTACCGATAAGATTGCTGGCACGTTCGCATAGAAGTTAGTAGATCGCCCTTAAGGTGTAATTATGTTGTATTACTACTCATCAGGTGAGATAATCGAAGGGCAATACGCTATTAGAATGGGACCGAACGATGGATACTTTGTTGCTGATGTTGATTTGTGGCTGTGGATATGTGATAGCCTATTATACTTACGGGCGTTTTCTTGCCAGAAGAATATTTAAGCTTGACAGAAATGCCCCTGTACCATCTGTTGAGCTACGGGACGGCATAGATTATGTCCCTGCTCGCAAGAGCATAATTTTCGGACATCATTTTACTTCAATCGCCGGCACGGGTCCGATTGTTGGGCCGGCTATAGGGATTATCTGGGGCTGGCTGCCGGCTATCCTCTGGGTATTTTTAGGCTCGATCTTCATGGGTGCAGTGCATGACTTTGGTTCACTGGTGGTCTCGATGCGCAACGAAGGCAAAAGCGTATCGGAAGTGGCAGCGAAATATATTAACAAGCGAGTGCGCTTCATCTTCTTTGCGGTTGTGTTTCTGAGTCTGCTGATTGTCATCGCGATATTTGGCGTTGTAATTGCAGCGGTCTTCACGTTGTACCCAGCATCGGTTCTTCCGGTCTGGGCGCAAATCCCAATTGCGATAATGCTGGGCTGGGCGGTCTACAAAAGAAGGTCAAGGGTTTCCATAGCTACGATCGCGGCTGTTGTCGCGATGTACATTGCGATTTGGCTGGGAGCGTATATTGAACTTCTCAGGCCTGGGCTGTTTTTGATGCCTTCGGGCTTTGCTATTCCTGCAACGGGCTTATGGATTATTATACTGTTGGCTTACACCTGGGTTGCATCGACGCTGCCGGTAACAACACTTCTACAGCCCAGAGACTATATCAATGCCTGGCAGCTCTTTATTGCTATGGCATTGTTAGCATCTGGTACGGTAGCAGCTTCGTTGGCGGGTGATCTGCCTATGGTGGCACCTGCTTTCAACAACATGCTTCCGGCAAACACGCCGCCAATCTGGCCTTTTATGTTTGTTATTATCGCGTGCGGTGCCATCAGCGGCTTTCATTCGCTTGTAGCCTCTGGTACAAGCCCGAAACAAATCGCGAAAGAGACGGACTGTCAATTTGTGGGCTACGGCTCGATGATACTCGAGAGCTTTCTGGCGGTACTGGTTATCATCTGCGTTGGGGCTGGTATCGGGATGGCCCTGAAGCTTGGTGACGGCACGGTACTAAAAGGCACAGCAGCCTGGCAGCATCAATACAGCTCCTGGATGGGAGCGAAAGGACTGGCGGATAAAATAGCTCCTGTTGTTGTAGGTGCAGCTAATATGATGAGTTCGATTGGGTTGCCGAAAGGAATCGGTATGACTTTGATGGGCGTATTTATTGCTTCGTTTGCGGGTACGACACTTGATACGTCTGTGCGTATTCAACGTTACGTGGTTAGCGAATTGGCGAGCGACCTGCGGATATCATTTCTTATTAACAGATGGACGGCGACGACTTTTGCTGTACTTACTGCAGCAGGTTTAGCTTTTGCCACAGGAGCAGATGGCACAGGTGCAATGAAGTTATGGCCTTTGTTCGGAACATCGAACCAGCTATTGGCAGCTCTGGCTCTGCTGGTAGTAACTCTTTATCTGAAGCGAAAAGGCGGAAAGAAATACCTTATTACCCTGCTGCCGTGCTTAGTTATGCTTGTCATTACAAACTGGGCCATGGTCAGAAACGAGATGATTTTTCTGGCAGGTAAGAACTGGCTTCTTGTCGGAATTGGGGTAGTAATATTCGCGCTGGCACTGTGGGTGACCGTTGAGGCACTTGTCGCATTTGCGGTTCGTGGACGCGAGTCTTAGCTGGGCGGCCTGGTTACTCCGTGGTCTTCTCTGCCGACTCTGAAGAAAGAGGCACTAATCTAAATCGAGCCTGTACCGGCGACTGATTGAGGACGATTTCATCTCTGCGGACGAACTCTTCTGGAAAATTGTAGGAAACGGTTCTTCTTTGCTCAGTCGCTACATTTTTATCATCATCGAGAATATACAACATTATCTGGAATGGTTGTTGCAGCTCATAGGCTTGTTTGGCAGCTGGCGTAGCTTTGATCAGTACTGTCGACATGTCAGTTGGATTAAGCAGTTCAACCTCGTATTTTCCCTGAAGATTATCACTCAGACAGAATCCTAATGTTGCTGTGGTTATTGAGTATTGGCGTAGATCTTCAGCAGGCGGCATTTTTATTTTTACTATTGTTGGAATGTCTCTGGTTTGACCTCCGGGCAGTTCAATATAAGGCCTTTTCTCAATGGCCGTGGACCTTGCCTGACTGATCTCGCGTTGTGTCATCTGCACCTTTGCAGAAAGCTTTTCGCCCTCCCAATCATCGAGTACAAACGCCTCGACTCTCGCTGGTTCTGTACTCTCTACCTGTATCGCAGCGTTATTCTCGTCGAAACACCTGACAATCAGTGATTTTTTGACTAATTTGACGACCTTAACTGAGATAGACTCCGGGTCGCAGGATTCAACTGTAAGGCCGAGGTCCTGCATTTGTTCGCTGTGTTTGACGAAATCTGAGACGTTCAGGGAATAAGTGCCGGGATCCGTCATTCCCTGACGTTTGGGATCCAGAAAATACGCACGCTCTAAGGTGCCCTTGTCGAGCATTCGCTTTGCTTCGGCGACCCTGGAAGCCGGACCCTTCAGCTCAACACTATCAATTAAGACTGATGATCCTCCATCCTCATTGAAGCTAAACCAAACACTTGGATCGGTCGATTTGGTAATGTTTATAGTAACATCAGCTATAGACAGTCTTTCATCAAGACGCAAATCCACCCAGACCCATATCAAAGCCGTTAAGAATATTACAATAGCGATTTTGCTGAACTTGACCTTTTTTATCATCTTAGCAATTATAAGTTACGCAAGCTACACAGACACCCTCAAATTGAAAGTGAAATATTTTTTCTATGACATAGGTGTTTTTGATATTATGTCTGTCGTTTCAGTAACCGGCCTACAACGCCCACAAATGCAGGGGTTATACTTCCAGTCATAGTGCTAACCAGATGCGCTCTCAATTTAGATTCTGAGACGTTTTGGATTAGTTTGCCATCCTGAGCAATTGAGATTGCACCCGTTTCCTCGCTAACCACTAAGCAGACCGCATCTGATCCTGATGTTACGCCAACCGCAGCTTTGTGCCGTGAGCCGAGCTCGATGCCATCGGCACTACCAGCTTCGGCTAACGGCAGTTGGACCCTGGCGGCAACTGCCCTATCACCACGAATAATCACGGCCATGTCGTGCAATGGTGTGCCGGGATGGAAGACAGACTTGAGCAGCTCAGCCGAAACTCTGGCGTCGATTCGCACACCGGTTTCGATGAGTTCACCAAGAGCTACCTGTCTCTCGATAACAATGAGTGCTCCTGTTCTGCTGGCCGAGAGCTCCGTTACGGTGGTAATTATTTCTTCTCTGGTCCTGGATAGCTGCTGCAGAGAGCCCGACCATAAGCGAGGCTGTCCTATCTGTATTAGAACTCGTCGAATCTCCGGTTGAAAAGCTGCAACCGCAACAATTAGAACACCAATTAGAAAACCTTTATAGAGGTATTGCAGCCGGACAAATTCGAGGCGTTCAACAACCAAATTCAAAATCAGAACACCTGCAACAAGGATGAAGATAACGCCCCGGAATAACCTCTCCCCACGTGTACCTTCGAGGAAATCCACAACCCAATAAACCACCAACCCGATGAGAAACAGCTCGATACCAACTTTCCACCAGACATTGGTGTTTGCCACCCGGTGGAAGTAATCGATGAGCGGTCCCACAAATTAAGTCCTTTCCGTGGATTTTATGCCATTTATCAGGGAGCCCTTCTTTCGGTTAGCTTGCTGGGCTTATCAAGAAGCAGCGCTGTATCTATGTCTGCCATCATCTCCTGGGTATTAGCGCGAAGAACACGTTTATGCCTTCTATGGCCTTCAGCAGCGGTCTCGCCCGGGTGACGGCATCCTGCACATGGCACTAAAACTATAGCACACAAAGTTAAGACAAAGCCGAAAAAGCCGAGCCCAAACGCGGAAAATCGCATTCGAGAACCGAGACGGGCAAAATGGCTTTCTTTTTTTTTACGTTGTATTTTCTTTACACTTTTCATCACTTTTTCCTTACATGAGAAATAAAAAGCCGCTCCTATGTTTAGAAAACAACCTTTTTATAGGTCAATCGATGTCTGTACTGCAAAGGTATTAACGCATGGTTATTATAGCTACAGCCGAGCCTGTTGTCAATGCAAAAAGGGCTCTTGCGTGGGGTGTTTCTTTCCTGATAGGTTACGTGTCTCGGATACGTGAACTATGCGGAAAGAGAAAGAACACAATGCGTTTATAATACTGTAGTCCAATATGGCGGAAAATTCTATGCGCAAGTGTGTGTTTTGGCCGGACGCTGCATAAAAGAAATATTGGGCGTCTAATTACGAATGAATTAAGTAGCAAACGACTGAGATGTGCAATTATTAGTTTTACATTTGCTGTTGTATTCGTTTCGATCACGATCAGGACCGACTTCAGTAAAGCCGTTTAGGCCTAAGAGGCATGCTAAAAAGGCCGAGCTGCATTAGCCCGGCCTTTGTGACCAAGAACTATATCTTCTGAGCAAACTCATCTTGGCAAATTCTCAGGCAGTACCTCTTCAACTGTCAGATCGCCATAGATGACACGATAGGTTTCGGAACCTGCCGGACGATACCAGAAGACAGGCGTATCAGCATCGCCGTAGCTTACGCTCTCACCAGCATAGCGCCAGTTGCTATTGGCGGGCAATTGCGCCACAAACATTATTCCACGATACATTTGCATTGCCTCAGACTGTCGTTGCTGTTCTGATGTTTCACCCTCGCCAAACTCGCCTTGTTTTATCATTTCCGCAGTAACCTTCGGCAAGTCTATAGGGTTGAACGTCGGGGGGAACGTGCCATCTTTGGTCCAGGTAGACCACACTTTCAAATAATCTATCAGGTCCTGCTCAGTTACTGTGGAGACATCTGCATGAACTTCCAGAGGCGTGTAGCCCTCCGGCGGCGTCAGGTTAAAGAGCGAGTCATCGAGTTCAATATTAAACTGAAAATCGGTCATGATTGTGTTCATGCCCGGAGCATCCGCATACTCCATCTCCACGCGAACAAGCTGTCTGGTTTGTGGGTCAACCCAGACAGTGTTTGTCACGCTTTCTTCTATGACCCGGAATCCCTGAAGTACTCTGCCATCTATTTCTTTCTCTCCAAGCACCTCATCAGCCTGGCAGGGCAGCGTTCTCAATCCTTCAACGAGCGCGAAAGCCCCCTTAGCCGGATCGTGTTGATAGTTAGAAGCCTCGAAGTCGATATACTGTTTTCTCACCGGCCAGATGGAAATGCCCCTGTTCTGTGCCCAATCAATGACGTTTATATAACCATCCGGGGTTGTTGTTCGCATATATCCAGGTTCTTTAAACGCCATCTCTATCCGCAGAGTCGGCATACTTTCTACAGGCGTCTGGGTCACGACACTATAAGTCATCGTGCTGGCGTTGTGAAGCTGCTCAACAACGCTCGCAAAAACGGCACCAGCTCCACGACCAACGAACTGATTTATTCCTAAAAGCACTGCTATAATTATCACCGCCGCAGCGGCTAATTGTGTAAATCTGGATTTCATGAGATAATCTCCTAAAACATATAGTTTGGGCTGTCTTGATTGAGTTAAAGTCTTACTGAAATCTCTCGAGACTTCTTCCGTGATTTTACGTACCTCAGCCGGAATTTCTTGGCTGCCCAACTCACTCAGGATTTTTTCGATATTATCGTCGTTCATCTTATTTCCCCTGTTTTGCCAGAGTCGCCAGCTTCTTTCTCAAGGCGACAACTGCCTTGCTGACATGTGACCTTGCTCCAGCTTCCGAGCAACGCAATGTCGTAGCGATAGCATCGTAATCATGTTGCTCCAGGTATCGCATCACAATAGCTCGCGCCTGTTTCGTGGGAAGCTCTGATATAGCCCGGCGGACGATGGCAGCTCGCTCGGTTCGAGCAGCTTTTTCATCAGGCCCTTTTAGCGAACTGACAAGGTTGGCGCCAATTTGGCCGTTTCGGCCGATTCTATTGCGCCAGGCCTTTGAATTGGCTGAGAGTGCTATTCGGTATATATAGCTTTGAGCCTTTTTGCCATTGAGTTTTTCGATATGCTGCCATATGCCCAGCAACGTGTATTGCATCGCCTCGCTGAAAAGCTCTCTATCGCCCGTGAGCTTCCACAGAACCGACAACAGAAAAACTGAATGCCTGGCTCTTACCTTGTTAAAGAGTTTAATTTGCTCAGAGTAGTCCATTTGCTATCGCCACGGCTATTTTCCGACCGAATATGTCCAGCCTCTTCACACTATAATAACTGGTGAGCTTGGATTTTGTGTAAGCTGTTTATAAAAAAAATCGGCCACCGGATTTTCCGGTGGCCGGCTGCAATTCATGCCCTCGGCAGATTGGGCAGTACGTCGTTGCCCTTGGGAGCTATGCTCCGCAAGTCACAAGCTCGAATTTCCTGCCTGTCAGGCGTTCGTAGGCCTCGATGTATTTCTCACTTGTTTTGGCGACAATGTCGGTCGGCAGCTCAACGCCGCAGCCGGACTTATCGAAGTTTATACTTTCCAGGAAATTGCGAACAAACTGTTTGTCGAAACTCTCCTGGTCCCGACCTGCTTCGTACTTATCTGCGGGCCAGAAACGCGATGAGTCAGGTGTGAGGACCTCGTCGATTAGAATAATCTTGCCGTCGGTCTGACCCCACTCAAATTTTGTGTCGGATAGAATGAGCCCTTTACTTTCAGCGTAGCCGCTTGCTTTCTTGAATATCTGCATACTTTTATCACGGACATGATTGGCGGCTTCGCTGCCGATGATGTTGACGCATCTCTCGAAGTTGATATTTTCATCGTGTGTGCCGCGTTCAGCCTTTGTTGCAGGAGTGAAAATTAGTTCAGGTAATTTCTGGCATTGCTTTAGACCGGGCGGCAATTTCTGGCCACAGACTGTACCACTTTGTTTGTATTCTACCCAGCCGGAGCCGGCTAAATAGCCACGTATGACGCACTCGACCGGAAGTACGTCGACTTTTTTTACCATCATACTTCGACCAGCTAACTGTTCTGGATAATCGCAGAAAGGTTCAGGAAAAGTTTTGACATCGTCGCTAATTAGGTGATGCTTAACGTCGTTGCGCAGGAAATCGAACCAGAACTTTGATATTTGAGTCAGTACAATACCTTTGCAAGGTATGCCGTTGGCCATAACCACATCAAAAGCGCTTATACGGTCGGTGGCTACGATTAAGAGCTTGTCGCCGAGGTCGTAAATATCGCGAACTTTGCCCCTGCTTGGCTCTACGCCAGCTATATTGGTCTGCAGAATTGTATCCATCACGACTCCTTTCTTCATTAGTGAATGATTATGGCCTTGCTCTATGGCATTTTGCCGTCCGGGCACCACTTACAAACGTACTCGCGATTGCAGCAATGATTGTAGCGGAAATTAGTTTAGTTGCACGCATTTTTTGGATTGGATGCTTGTTTTATGTGGAAAATACTTTCTGCTACTTGAATTGTCGGCTGAAAATGGGTAGATATATTGAGCTTCGGGCTGGCGTGAGGGTTCTGTTCGAGCGGCCCTGATATATGTTCGTTGGGCACTTGCCCTATGTCGTAGATAGATTCTTTAGGAACAAAAAGGAGATTATCGACATGCCGACTGTTAAAGATGTTGTTGTCAAAAAACCGAGCGAGGAAGAGATTCAGACTTTCAAGAATTGGCCGATTTGGAAGTGCGAGCCCAGCACCTTCGACTGGGCGTACACTGAGAAAGAAACCTGCTATCTAATCGAGGGCAAGGTAACGGTAAGTGACGGCAAAGACTCGGTCAGCTTCGGCCCGGGCGATATGGTGGTTTTTCCTGATGACCTCGAATGCACCTGGAACGTCCAGGAAGCCGTCACAAAGCACTACAACTTCGGATAGAGCTACGTCGTTCGTACTGTGTATTTCGTATCGCGTGGGGCGTATCTCGTCTTGCGACAGGATGTTCTCTTTGCCATTCCGGACTTATGCCGGGGGGGATTTATTAAATTATATTTAGTATTTAGCCCCGAAGCCTGCTTCGGGGGTATTATTTAGTTTCCGTTTGGACACTCGTCGTCGGGGATTGTTTTACGCGGGGTTTTGTTTTGAGCATTTGGTAATTTGAACATTTGCCTGCACCTGCCCGCCGCCCCGCTTTGCGGGAAACGCAGGGGCAGGTGGTAGCGCAGGCACAGGTGATATTGTTTAGGATTTCGAAATTCGGATTTTATAGCACTATCTATTAAACGCTGCCCGCTATACGCAATACGCTTCACACATCACTCTTCACTCAATACTCATCCACTCATTCACGGATCACGGCCCCTGGCCGAAATCAATCATCAATAATCAATGACTTACCCTCCTCGGTCATTCCGGACTCGATCCGGAATCTATGTCCCTCACCCCGTACTTGGCGCCCACTATGAAGTCAATGTCCAACACCGTGATCTCTCCATCACCGTCGATGTCGTTCTTATTCAGGGTTTCTGCGCAATTGTGGCAATTAAAAAGTGTCTTCAAATACTTCTTTTCCAATAAAGGCGGTATCAAATCGTAGAACTTTCTCTCACTCGGATGTTTCCTTCTATAGAATTTGTATAGTCCGCATGTCCCTTTAAGAGAATTACACTGGCTGCATGCCCATATCTGGTTATGTATCCCTTGAATAACATCGCAACCTTCACATTCAGGCCGAATTCGCAGAGACTTCGGCACAATGTGTTCTCTATGCAGGTCGCTTTCGTTTCCGCAGTATACACACCTCTTTTCTGCTTCAACAAATTGCCAATCTTCTCGCGTTATCTCCGACCACGATTTTGCCCCGCTTTTCAGTTCCCTGAACGTCTTTTTGATAAAGCCATAGTGCTGTCTTTTCGCCTCTTTCCCATCAGCCGCACCAAACGCTCTACGGGCCACGATCTTGGCATATTGATAATAAATCAAATCCTGTATTGTTTTAACGTCTCTATCCGGCATATATCACGCAATCACTACTTCCAAGAAGGAACATAATCCCCTAGGTCATCACTTAATTAACCTGTATATATCGATAACTATCCTTGATGTTCTGGTTCAGGTATCTGCCCTTGGATACTGCGTTCATAAGTCCTTGATATTCTTTTTCTGGTACGGCGAAGTACTGATAAATACTACCTGATTTAAATTCTATTTCTAATATCGAGGAACTTTTGTCATATCCAACTGAGCGGACATTGGTTGATACAACTGAAACCCTCTCCATTCCAGCACCTCTCTTTCGAATCTTTGTTCGCTCTGCATTATTTAGGCAAGTAACAGACCATCTCACACTTACTTGCTTGTGCCTGCGGACGTTCTATTCCGCGCCGGCACCATAAGAGACTCTACTTTATTTACAATATCACACAATTCCTTGACTAATATGCCTTTCTCCGCTGCTTTCTTTAGGAGTACTTCTGTAAATGCTGGTGACTTTTTGCAATCTTTTGCCGTATTATATCCATAAGATCTCTTGAAATCTTGCATAGTTTTTATGTACAATTGCTGTCCCAACGCATTGATCACAACGCGATCTAATTCGGTTTGGAAAACAGCGTATTTCTTATTAACCATCGTGTATGGAAAGGAAGTTGGATTCTCAATTCCGAGTAGGCTCTGCAATCGACGATTTGTTGTTTCATGTACCTTACTATCTTCTTTGTGCCCTGCTCTTTGCGCATCGCCGTCGAACACGAGATAGGTCGAAATACCGAGGCCATTGAAAATTAAGTGCAGCCTATCCAAATTGTTCTTTCCCATACTCGGGATAATAGCTACTCCGCTACCCTCGAGGTCTCTTCCAATTTCAAAAGCCGTTGTTAGTAGAGCAGCCCGGTCGTCAAGTCCCTCGACTAAAACAACTATGTCAGCAAAAAAACCTTCACTCTGCAGCGGTGTCATTATTCCTCCCAACCTTGTTTTCAAAGAATCCGCCGTGAATGCTTCTGCTGGTTTCTCAACTTGCGACTCTTGTAGCTTTTCAGCTAGCGACTCCATACTGAACTGCGAGATACTTGTGACATATGGCAATGATTTGTCATCTGCGCTTGGTGATTTTGTTAGTCTTCGAATAGCATCAAAATTGGATAGTTCTACAAAAAGGGGTGAATGCGTGGAATACATTACCTGTGTCCGTTTTGCTACTCCTGAAATAACACCCTCCGACAGTTCCCGGAGAACTCTTGAGAGCTGGCGCTGACGGTTTGGGTGCTGGTAGAGCTCTGGTTCCTCAATTGTGATGATAAGGTCGGGAAGCATCTCATGCAACTCTCCTACCTCCCCCTGCCCGTCGGTACTAGCACCTCTTTGATGAAGGCCTTCCTCGTACTCTATCCCAACTAAGCTCTGAAGGATTGACAGTATAAATGCGCGCTGGAGGCCGTGACCCACTCTATCTACCGGAGCCGGATAGCCATCCTCTTCAAGTCTTACATCGGCCTTGGGCAACGGAATGCTCAAGGACTCGGCTGCACGCCATTCTAGCTGAACGCTTGCTGAAGGCACATAGTACTTCAAATTCTCACTCAACTTGCGGGCAAGGTTACTTAACTGGGGTATGGATTCCGGCGAAATCAGGTCTGCGTAGTCGTTCTGCATCCTGTCTTCGAACTTGGTGAATCGCTCTTCCTGCGTCAGAACACTCCGCACAAGTAACTCCATAAGTTGGTGTATAGTTGACCCACGTTCATCAAAAGCCTCCTGTTCTGCGTCACGAACTGCCGGGACGAAGACGAACCTTGTATTTCGCTCTAAGTGTGCCTGTCCGACCTGACGAAATCCAAAGAACTGCCCATCGTCGCGGATCCACTCACAGGATTCTGGATGCTCTCTCTCCCATTGCTGCATCGCATCTTCCGCTTCATCTGCGCTACTTACCACCGGAAGTCCATCGTACTCGTTGTTACTCCGCAAGTTTCTATACGCGTTGGTTCGCTCTCTTTTGCCAGCGATCTGTCGTATCCGTGCGAACTCGGGGTCCTGCAGTTGAGTACCATGGTACTTCTCCGTCCCGATGCCGACTACTTTCGTCACGCTGAGAGTATTATTGCGGACATATTTGTCGAATAGCTCTCTTTCGTCAGTCGACAAATCTGTAAACGTGACCGTCACTTCAATTGGATCCTCAGTGTTTTTGTTGTAGAAATCCTCCTCCGTCACTACTGACCTTGTCTGATAGAACAAATCTATTGCTCTGAGTGCGGCTGATTTACCAGCTCCGTTTGGTCCAACAAGTATGGTGAGTTTCTCGACATCCAGCTTTTTATCAACGATACATCGAAAGTTCTTTATTTGAACATTTGATATTCGCATCACACTTCCCTCTGACAAAAACTGGTCGTCTCAAGTCGTTTCTTATACAGAATTCGACCAACAAAATAGGCCCCAATTAAGATTCCCATCCACAATATATTATCGGCTGAAATTCAGCCTATTATAAAAATCTCCACCCGACAATTCTAACACCCCATCTCCGCCCCTAATTCTGAAGCGATACAGCCAACAACCTCACTAAAAATCAATTGTGGAAACTACGTATTTTTCGCACTCTTTTTCCCAGCCAACACGAATCATTATCTCTAATACGCCCACAAACTCCCTCGCATCACCATCCCAAATCCAATCTACATATCCACTCCTTAATAAATATACAAACAACAAATTGTTACGTCCTATAATCTGTTATTCTGCCTATTTTACCACATTCATATTTACATACTAACTCCACTTCGAAGGATAAAAGGATTTTCCCATCCACAATATGATTTATCGGCTGAAATTCAGCCGAATATAACAATCTCCGCCCATCTTGGACTTCATACTATTGCTCATTCGTTAGATCCAAATTCTACCAAACCCAAAATAGTAAAATAATGACACAACTAACAAAATGTTGCGTCTTATAACCAGCATACTCGCCCATCTTCTCATAAACAGGACAATTTCTGTCCTGATATAAGCAAATCACCGCCCACAGTCGCGACGGCCAACATGCCCCACGACCGCTCAAAATATCAAACCATTTCGTATTTCGATATTCGGATTTCTTCTCCGCCGAATGCACAAATGACGCCAGCCGTCAATATGTAAAATGCCTAAAAGATATTCTATCCGTTGACTACCCACAATATCTTTTTGCTCAAAAACTGTGCATTTTTGCTCATTCTTGCTAAGGAAATGCGCATTTCTGCGAATTTTTTGCAATTTTCTGTTAGTTTTTCAATCCAGTAAGAAATCCTTCTAATTATAAGCGAGGAAAATACTTTAAAAAAACAATTCATAAAAAATCCCAAAAAACTAATTGTCCAATGTCGGCGGCGTGGCAGCCTACGAATTTTAATTTTTGGACTTTCGCAAACAAATGCGCTTAGGCAGACAAACTCAGATGACAGTTGTTATCTAAAGAGGCGTTTGCTGACAAGGGTTTACAAATAAAGACAGTCTATCTTACCGAGTATCAAGTATCCCAGTATGGGCACTTTGGTAAATGGCTGTGTAATCTTTTCTATTTTTTTATCCTTGACAATTTCAAATCTTATTAGTTAAATTGGGTCGAGAAGGCAACCTGGAATGCCTGATGTCAAATGGAGTTGGCTGAGAAATTAAGGAAGGGATGAGAATGAAGGATCTATTTACCACCGGCGAAGCCGCCGAGGTCTGCAGGGTAAGTCAGCAAACAATCATTCGGTGCTTTGATGCCGGTCGGCTGCAGGGTTTTCGTGTTCCCGGCTCAAAATTCCGCAGGATTCCACGTCAAAATCTGGTCAGGTTCATGAAGGAGAACAGCATCCCGCTGGATAACCTCGAGTCGGGCAGAAAGAAGGTACTTGTTGTTGACGATGACGCCGAAATAGTTGAGCTTATATCTGACATCCTTACGCGGGACGGCCGATTTGAAGTTGAAACGGCATCCAGTGGCTATGAAGCTGGTATAGCAACTCAGCAGTTTCACCCCGATTTGATTCTACTTGACTATATGCTGCCGGATGTGAATGGAAACGTTGTGTGTCAGACAATAAAGAAGAATCCCGAGTTTGAAAACACAAAGGTCATCATCGTAAGCGGCGTTATAAAACAGGACGAGATTGACCAGCTACTAAAGTCTGGTGCCGAGGGCTTTATCAGGAAGCCATTTAGTGTTATGGAGCTTACTGACGCGATTAGCACAACCCTGCAAATGAGATAACACGACACCACGATAGTCGGGACCTTATTGCCTATTTCGCACGAAAGTCAAATCTTTCCGGAGATGGGTCTGAACAGCCCAGCAATAAGATTACTGCATGGCACAGGAAGCCGCCGACATTGGAAATGCTCGAAGGATAGAACTGGCCATTGGTCAGCTCGATTCGCTTTCAACCCTGCCTTGCGTTGCACTACAGGTTTTTTTCGAGCTTTTGCGACCGCAATTTTCATCCGTGGCCTTGGCTGATGTGATTGAGTCAGACCCGGCCTTATGTGCGAAGTTTCTTTCACTTTTGTATCAGCATCACGTTGACCTTGTGGACGAACAATTTTCGCTCCACAGAGCTCTTGATAGGTTATCCCCACAACTGCTGCGGGATACGGCCTTATCGGTTAGGGTTAATGGCCTATCCGAACTTGAGCTTGTTCCAGGTGATACAACGACCATGACCAGAAAAGGTCTATTGCTTCATAGTCTTGCTGTTGCGTTCTGCGCCAGAGAGCTCGCTGAAATTACATCGAGTCGAATTGACGCACAGTTGGCTTATCTGGCTGGTCTGCTGCACGATATTGGAAAACTGGCGCTCGAGCAGGTGATGCCGAGAAGCTTTGCCCTTATCGCAGAAGAGGCAGAATCCTTAAAAAGCAGCTTTTGCATCGTTGAACAGGGTCATCTTGGCGTTGATCATTCTATCCTTGGCAAGAACCTTGCGCGGCGGTGGCACCTGCCGGAGGCTGTAACCATGGCCATCTGGCTACATCACAGTGACAGCGCCATTATTGCACAGATGGTTTCTGAGGCAAGGATAGCTCGACTCGTCCAATCCGCAGACGCCATAGCTCGTCAATCCGGCATCGGTCTTTCCGGCAGTTTTGATACACCTGACTCGACAGAGCAGATTGCTCAAACGCTACAAATAGACGTAGAGCAACTTGAGCAAATCCAACAAAAGCTACCTGAAAAAGTTCAAGAACGGTCAAGGATTCTGGGCTTGCATTTGCCGAATACTGCAACACGCTATTGTAGAACAGCTCATAAGGTCGCTGAGGATTTTGCCCGTAAACATACAGCAGTATATTTGCAAAATCAGAAGTTACAAAGTGCTTCGAGTCATCTGGATTTTCTGACGGATTTCCTGCTCAATATAGATGCAAGCACAGCAGCAATAGATATTGCAGAGGATTTTGCTGTTCGTTGGCAAAGATTCTATCAGACTGGTGCGGTTTGTCTTTACTTTGCTGGATTGGACAGCCAGCATTCTGTAGAAGCTGTCGTTGTAGAGAGCCTTGGGCAAAGTACAAGGGTCATATTTGATATTCCTGAGGATTCAGCACCGATACCAAAGCCTATTGCAAGAAGTTTTGCGGTTGTAAATGCTCATGACTATGTAGATTGGTTGTTTGAGCAACTTGAGGTTGATTTTGACGTTGGCCGGAGTAAATTAATGCCGCTGCTTTCCGGGGGCAGGGCTGTGGGAGTAATTGTTTTTGAGCTTCACTATCCGGCAGATGCGGAGCTTTTCGGGGAGAAATTTAGAATAAGTACTTCGATTGCCGGGGCTGTTTTGGATAATGCGTTATCTCGGCGAAGGCAGGAACGTCTGGCGGAACAGTTCGCGCAGCTTATTTCCAGGACTTCAAGCACGCCATCACGAAGTGTTACAGACACTTCATTTGATGCATTGGCTGAGATGGCGGCCGGGGTGGCGCATGAACTAAACAATCCATTGTCGGTGATATCGGGGCGAGCACAGTTGCTGGCTAAGGTTGAGACAGACCAGGATAAAGCGCAACGGCTGGAACAGATTCAAGAAAATGTTGATGAGGTTTCTGCGATTATCGAGGACCTGATGAGCTTTGCCCAGCCGCTACCGCCAAGGTCAACTCTCACAGATATCAGGCAAATTATTGATGAGGCCGTGCAATTAGCCAGCCAGAAAACGGGCATGACAGATGTAAATTTCCAAATTGATGTTGCCGCAGACGTCACAAATGTTTTTGTGGACTCTGCTCAGATTGCATCAGCATTGGCAAACATTATCTCCAACTCCATAGAATCATATTCGGATGAGGTCGGCCCAGTAAACATTACTGTATGTAGTGAAACCGGTGACAGTGTAAGACTTCGGATAACGGATCTCGGCTGTGGAATGGATGCAGAAACCCTCCGCAGGGTCACCTATCCATTTTTCTCCGCTAAACCTGCAGGTCGAAAAAGAGGAATGGGCTTGGCTTATGCTCAGCGATTTGTTCGATTGAATAAGGGCTCGCTTCAAATAACAAGTGAAGCTGGTAATGGAACAACCGTAACAATCAGGCTGCCCAGCAGACAAATCTCATAGCCAAAGATTATCACCATATATCAGGAAAATCAGACTTACAAAGCGAGGAGGCTTTCCATCCCATTGCATACTGCGTATTTTCTTGACTTATTTAGTGAAAATTGATATTTTATTGATATAATTGATCCGAATGTTCGTATAAAGTATTTTTAAGCGTTGCTCCGAACACCGATAGATGAATGGTCTGTGGGTGTTAATCGGAGGGGCAGAGAACATAATGCGAGATGAGCGGGAAAGCAAATCTGAATTGCTTAAACAGTTGGGGGAATTGCGAAATCGGATTGAGAAACTTGAGAATTCGATAAAACAGATAAGCAAATCTGAAAAGAAGTGGCGGAACCTCGTAGAGAGCTTGCCTGATATTGTTATGATTGTTGACCGCCAAGGCAAACTTTTATTTATCAATCACACCGTCCAAGGCATTACGCCAGAACAAGCAATTGGAAATAGCATTTACAACTACATTCTACCTGAGCATCACAGCCGAATGAGGGAATCTCTCGAGCGGGTCTTTCAAACCGGCACCAGTGACAATTATGAACTTGCCGGTGCCGGACCTAACGGCAGCACCGCCTGGTACGACATTCGCATTGGGCCTATCAAGGAGGACCAAAAGGTAGTAGCTGCCAGCATAATTACAAGAGATATTACTGATCTCAAGAAGGCCAGTGAAGCGTTGCGGGAATCGGAGAAGCGTTACCGCATGCTCTATGAC
>CAZFLY010000029.1:0-35157 GCA_964519995.1 uncultured Pirellulales bacterium
GACAAAACCCGCAATAACCCTCCCGACTGCGACGTTCGGGGGTAGTGTTGACGGGGGCGGATAAATTTTTAATCAATTCGTTGATATAGAAAGGTCTAAACAGAAAAATCCTAAATCCTAATATCTAAATCCTGAACAATATCTAAATTCAAATTACCAAATGTTCAAAACAAAACCTTGCGTAAAACGTGGGATTAAATATTACCCCCCGAAGCAGGCTTCGGGGCTAAATACAATTTAATAAACCCCCAATGTAAAATTGGGGGCTAACCAACCCGCAATACATTGCGGGATAAATAGTACCCCCCGGCACAGGTCCGGGGGCTAAATATTGCATTAATTTTATAACTGATCTGTGTCTGAGTGCAAGCCACAACAAATCAGATGTCAGGGATCAGGGGGAAGTGGTTGAAGGATAGGAGGGGGCGAGAACTTTCTTATGATGATATAAGGCACTACCAAAAGGTGATCGTGGCGCTTAGCGAAACGATAAGATTGATGGAGGAGAAATGTCTTTCAGAGATGTTTGAGTGATGAAGGTGTGCGTAGCACACCCTACCGATTGGATAGCCGCCAACTCGAATTGCGCTCAGGGTAATCCCGCGCGGGAATGACAGAGTAAATGATTATTGATTATTACAAAGCTCATTGTTCGTAGTTCGGTGATATATAAAGGGCAAAACGAAAAAATTCTAAATCCGAATTTCGAAATCCTAAAAATTTAAATGAACCAATGCGTAAAATCGTAAACAGATAGCGAGGGTAAAATCTCGATTTGTAGGCAGATGCCTCGACTGCGCTCGGCATGACACGCTCGTATTGCGTATATCGTATTGCGTATATCGTATTGTTTGGTGCGAAACCGTGACTTGGGGACCGGGGGCCGTGATCCGTGAATGAGTGGATGTGTGAATGAGTTTGTAGTTCATTGTTCGTAGTTCGCTGTTTGGTGATATATAAGGTGAACCCCGCCATTCTCACCGCAGGTGGATGGCAGGGCTAAATACGACGACCTCGCCATGGTGATGGCGGGGCTAAACAAAAATCCCTGATAAATCCCAGTAAACAAAATCGGGACAGGTCAGGGGGCTAAACATAATTTAATAAATCCCCAATGTAAAATTGGGGGCTAACCCCAATCCCTAAATGTTGGGGGTGGCGTCTTCAACGGCTTCCTGGACGGTCTCCGAAACCGTCGGGTGCGGAAATATTACCCGACTAAACGGCTCAGTTGAGCCGAGTATGGCTCGGGCTAACGCAATAAATTCAGTTACCATATCGCCAACCATCGTAATGCCAAGAATCCTGCCGGTCGAATTGTCACGCACAACCCTGACTCGGCCGGCTGTCTGATTGTGGGCGACGCTGCGTGGATTGCCTTTGAAAAAGGCCTTACCTACAGAAACGTCCAGGCCCTGGTCTTTACAGGCTTGTTCGGATTTGCCGACCGACGCGACTTCCGGGAACGTGAAGACGACTCTCGGTACGAGTGAATAGTCGAACATCTTCTCGCTGCCGCCAGCAATATTGACTGCTGTTATCTCAGCCTCGGCGAATGCGCCATGAGCCAGAAACGTAGTGCCGATTGCATCGCCAAGGGCGTATATGCCGGGGACATTCGTCTCAAACTTTTCGTTGACCGCGATGGCCTTACCGTTCATTCGCAGGTTCAGGTTCTCAATGGTCCGGCTGTCAATGAGCGGCTGTCGGCCAACGGAGACGAGAATTCTCTCTGCATCGAGCGACCGGCCATCTTCGAGAGTTACTTTTACAGGGACGGTCGTCTTATCGACCGAGGTGACTTTTTGGCCTGTCACAGAGTCAATGCCAATTTTTTTAAATTCGCGTTCTATGAGTCTTCCGACCCATTTATCCTCCATAGGCAGCAATTGGGCCAGTGCTTCTACGATTGTTACCTTTGTGCCCATTGCGGCGTAAACGCAGGCCATTTCACAGCCGATGACGCCGCCGCCAACAACGACCATCGACTTCGGTATTTCGGGCAGTGATAGGGCCTCTTTACTGCTTATGACGGCCTGGCCATCGAAGGGTATTTTTGGCAGCTCAATGGATTCCGAGCCGGAGGCGATGACAATTTTATCTGCTTCGATATCGAGCTTGTCGGCGTCGGTTGCTACCTGGATTTTATTCGGAGCGAGGACTGTACCGTGGCCCTGGATGATTCTCATGTTGCGAGCCTGAGCTCCTGCATCCATAGCCTTGCGAAAGCCAGCGACGATGGCATCTTTTCGCTGTTGGATATTGGGCCAGTTGGCTGTAGCAGAAGGAATGTCGATACCGATCTCTGCGGCCTTTTTAGCTGATAATAATATGTGTGCTGAAGCGAGCAGGGCCTTTGATGGAATACAACCCCAATTCAGGCAAGTTCCGCCAACGAACTCTTTTTCCACTACCGCAACGGAGGCACCTTTTTCAGCGCATCGTCTTGCTGCTCTGAAACCGCCAGGACCGGTACCAATTACTGCAACGTCGAATTTTTCTGTCATAATTTTGACCTCGTATTTCGTATTGCAACAACCGGCAGTGAAACCGCCAGCTAAATAATGTAGCAGAAAGTCGCAGATGATGGCACTGGAATTTCCTGGGGCTTGTGCGGGATAAAACCGATAGGGTGGAAATTATTGTTTAACAATTGTGGCGTGGGCAGCATCGAACATACGGACAGAACCAGAGTCAAGCTGCAGGATAAGGCCCTTTTCCGGGTCGATGCCGATACAGTTGCCAGCGAAAATTCGACCATTGTAAGACAGTATCACTCTGTGGCCCAGTTGGATTGAAAGGATACGCCATTCATTAATGACCTTTTCTCTATCTTTTTTAGCAAGTTCAAGCCAATGATCCAGGCAGGTCAGCAATCTCCTGGCCAATGAAATGCGGTCGCATACCGTGCCTGTCTCGAGGTCAATGCTTGTAGCACTTGCTTGCAGCTCAGGTAGAAAAGAATGTTTTTTTTGGTGGCAGTTTATTCCGATACCAGCAATGTAGCTGCTGTTGCTTTTGCCTGGCCTGGCTTCAAGTAGGATGCCGGCAACTTTTTTGCCATTTAAGATTATATCGTTCGGCCATTTAATCTTTGCCTTGTGCCTGCCTGGTTTGCCGATTGCATCGGTAACAGCTACGGCACAGGTCAGTGACAAAAGTTCGTTACTCAAAGAACAATCGGTAAGAAGAATGGAGCACAGGATACTTTCGGCGTAGCTGCTATGCCATTTTATTCCTGCTCTGCCTCGGCCGGCAGTTTGCTGCTCGGCAAAGATTACCAGGCCATCGTTGGCTTTGTTGTTTGCATACTCAGCGGCTACATCGTTGGTACTGGATGTTGAATCAAAGACAACGACCTTTCTGCCGATACGTTTGGTTTTTAGGTTTACCTGTATTTTGTTGGGATCAAGGGACTCGATTATGGCCATTGTATTTAGTTATCTGTCAAGTGCAATATCGACGGCGGTAGCTGAATGAGTTATGGCGCCAACGGCAATTCTATCCACGCCGCATTGAGCAATAGCTGAGACATTGGTCAGGGTTATGTTGCCGGAAGCCTCAAGTAACGGCTTTTTGTTCCTGTCGCACATCTTGTTTCGCATTTCCACGGCGTGTTTTAACTGCCATTGTCCCATGTTGTCGAGCAGCACTATATCGATGCCGGGGATCTCCAAGACGTAATTCAATTGGTCGTCAACATGGTCGACCTCCACTGCGATAAACTTTGTGCCTTTTACCTTTCTGGCATCTTCAATAATTTTGCGCAGTTTAGGCTGGAAGTTCCTTCCCAGTTCAGCCAGGTGATTATCCTTTATTAAGATGCCGTCATAAAGCCCGAGACGGTGATTATGTCCGCCGCCGCAGCGTACCGCATATTTCTCAAGAATTCGCCAGCCGGGCAGGGTTTTTCGTGTGTCGTAGATTTTTGCTTGTGTGCCCTGTACCGCATAGACGTATTTTCGTGTTGTGGTTGCTATGCCGCTGAGCCTCTGCAAGAAGTTGAGCATGACTCTTTCGGCGCTAAGCATCGAACGCAAAGGGCCCTCAATCGTTGCAAGTTTACAGCCGACATGTGCGGAGCTGCCATCCTCGACATATACCTTCATCTTCAATTGTTCGTCATAGTGTCGGAGGATCTCCCGCGCAATTTCCATTCCGCATACAACTATCTCCTCACGTGAGATGATATTTGCCTTGGCGAGGGTGTCTTTTTTGAACAGAAGCTGGCTTGTCATGTCACCCTGTCCGAAGTCTTCTTCGACTGCCATTTTGATCAAGGGTAGCGCTTTTGCGATATTGAGCTTCTTCATTCCACCTTTTCCTCATTCGAACAGAGACGGTAATCGCCTCAGATAGTAAATGTTAAAATCTATTTTCTGTGAGTTTTTTGTTTTTTTGCCGTCAAAAAGTCTCGTTTCTTTTTCCGCGAGCCGGCAAGCACCAATTCCGGTAACTCCTTTAGCTCGCGAAGTTGGTCGCGCAGGAAAGCCGCTCTTTCAAAATCCAGGGCCTCGGCTGCTTCAAGCATTTCTCTTTCGATTTGATTGGTGAGTTCCACCTTGTCATACTCGTGCTCTCGTAACTGGATTGCCTGCTGAGCAGTTCGTCGTGCCTTTATCTGTTCGGCCAGGCTATTACGGATTTCTTTCTTTATCGTTTCAGGCGTAATGTTGTGCTCCTGATTGTATTGTAGCTGAATTTTACGGCGTCTGTTCGTTTCGTCAATAGCTTTTTGCATCGACTCGGTGACAGTATCCGCATATAAAAAGACCGTTGCGTTTATATTGCGGGCCGTTCTTCCGATTGTCTGTATCAGGGACGTCCGGCTTCGTAAAAACCCCTCCTTATCCGCGTCAAGAATCGCGACGGCGGAGACCTCCGGCAAATCCAGGCCTTCGCGCAGCAAATTCACGCCCACCAGCACATCGAAGTTACCGTGGCGTAAGTCCCTCAATATTTCGACTCTCTCAAATGTGTCGATTTCACTGTGCAGATACCGGCATTGGAACCCTTTTTTTGTGATATAGCTTGAGAGGTTTTCAGCCATTCTTTTTGTCAGTGTAGTAACGAGCGTGCGTTCACCGGCTTTAACGCGTTTCTCAATTTCATTAAGCAGGTGTGGAACCTGATTGCCGGCTGGGTGCACGAATATTTTTGGGTCTAAAAGACCGGTCGGCCTAATGATTTGCTCGACTACTTCATGATTGCACTTTTCCATTTCAAATGGTCCAGGCGTTGCAGAAACAAAGATTGCTCTAGACCAGTTCTCGTAAAACTCCTCAAAGCGGAGGGGCCTGTTGTCCAGTGCACTGGGCAATCTAAAGCCATGCTCAACCAGTACTCCTTTTCGACTTCTGTCGCCGGCCCACATTGCCCGCAACTGCGGGATGGTGGCGTGAGATTCGTCGATGAAAAGCAAAAAGTCTTTGGGGAAATAGTCAATTAAAGTGTAGGGTCTTGCTCCTGGTGCCAGACCTGCAAGGTGACGTGCGTAGTTTTCAATGCCACTGCAATAGCCCACTTCTTGAATCATTTCGATGTCGTACATTGTTCGGGCTTCGAGGCGTTGAGCTTCGAGCAATTTGCCCTGACTGCGAAGTTCTGTTAGTCGCTCTTTTAGCTCTGCCTTTATACTTTCCACCGCTGAGCTGACTCTATCAGCGGGCATAACATAGTGTTCAGCCGGATATATGAAAACCTGCTCCTCGACCGCCAGAGTCTCCCCTGATACTGGATTGATATAGCTTATCTGTTCAATTTCGTCTCCGAAGAACTCTATTCGGACTGCAAAGGATTCATACGAAGGATGTAGTTCAACAACATCGCCGTGGACTCGGAATGTTCCTCTTTGAAAATCAATATCGTTTCGTGTGTATTGGATGTCAGCTAATCTGCCAAGTAGTTCATTGCGGTCGCAGGTATCAGCTTTGCGGATTGCTACCATGCTTGCTTTATAGTCCTCAGGCGAACCTAATCCGAAGATACAGGATACGGACGCGACGATAATACAGTCTCTTCGCGTTGACAGGCTGGTAGTGGTAGATAAGCGAAGACGATCGAGGTCTGTGTTTTTTGAGGCATCCTTTTCGATGTATATGTCCCTTTGAGGAATGTAGGCCTCGGGCTGGTAATAATCATAATAGCTGACGAAATATTCCACGGCGTTTTCGGGAAACAGTTCCTTGAATTCCTCGTAAAGCTGTGCTGCTAAGGTTTTGTTATGTGAAATGACAAGGACGGGCAGGTCGAATTGCGCGATGACGTTAGCCATTGTGAAGGTTTTACCGCTGCCAGTTACGCCCATAAGGGTCTGTAATTTCCGGCCCCGGCACAAAGACTCCGTGAGCTTTTCTATGGCCTGGGGCTGGTCACCTGCCGGCTTGAATAAATTGTTAAGTTTGAAAATGCCCATAACCACATCGATTGTAGCATTAGCTTGCTATGAATTCACGATTTTTATGTTATTGGCTGATGGTGTTAATGTCCGCTGCTGTGTAATTTTTACGGCTTTTCTGGATAGATGATCGCTGCAAGCAGGGCGTTTCTGTAGCGACTCCACAAGACAGCTTCGCTGAGTCGGTCGGCGTTGTACGGTAGTTCCAAGGTTATAGTTGGGATGTTTATTGTCAGGCCGGCATAAGAGCCAAGAGAACCGGGACGAGCGCCGAGTTTCTTCAGAGGCACATCGCAGTATTTTGCCATGTGTTCAGCCAATGCCACCGCTGGTCCGTCGTAGTCTATGCACCCGGCCGGTGCCATTGTGGCCAAGCCTTCGGGGCCGGTGTTCATGACCTGATGAATACTGACAATTCGAGCAGGATTATGTTGTTTGATAATTTGAGTAATGGCTTGGGCCTCTGGCTCACAAAGCGCTGAGCGTCCGGCTTGCGAATTCTCGGCTCGGTTTGCAGTATCGAAATTGCGATTCAAATCAACGCCATTAGCGTTGTATCGGTTGCCCAAGGCCAGGCCATCTGGATTAGCGACGGCCAAAAGCACAACGCTGCGAGCTATTAGCAGATGCTGGTTCTGTTGCAGATGTTCTGTGAGCCGTCGCACAAGTGGGGTTCCTGCAGGCTCATCGCCGTGAATTGTAGCAAGGATGAAAGTTACCTCTTGGCCTTGGCCAAGTAAAGTATACATAATTGGCCGACCCCGAACGCTTGTTCCGGCGACACGGTGTTGTGCCGCAGATATAATCGGCGAGGGGCTTAATTCAGTGACTATCCTTGGAGGGGCTTCAGGCTCATAGCAGCCGGAAAAAATTAGTAGATAAGACAAAACGCAGCCTATAATGCCCATTTGTTTTTTGTTCATGCTAAAATTATCCTTCAAGTATGGGTCTTTTTCCAACGAAAATGAGTATGGAGACATTATAGACTTTTCGGGCCATGATTGAAGGTAAAAGTCAGTGAGCCTAAAAATGATGCCGGTACTGGTTGACATTTTGTCGGCAGTACGCGAGAATGCTTTCTTTTATAGGTTTTGCGTTTTCAAAGAGTTATTACAAGGAGATTTCCCAAGCTTTGTAATCGCAAATACTTAACGAAATAAGTGTAAAAAATTGGAGTAGACTTTTAACATAGGAGACAGAAATGTTTAATGGTATTTTTCACATTCCTCAGCCTGCCAATGAGCCGTGTTTGCAATATACGCCTGGCAGTCCTGAACGCTCAGAACTGAAAAACAAACTAAACGAGATGCTGAATCAACAGGTCGAGGTGCCGATGATAATCGGGGGCGAAGAGGTGCGCAACGGCAAACTGGCGGACATCCGCTGTCCGCACGACCACCAGCATATATTGGGCAGGTACCATCAGGCTGATCCGGAGTTCGCCATAAAAGCTGTCGATGCTGCAGAAAAGGCCAAGAAGGAATGGGGCGAGATGCCCTGGGAATCCAGGGCCGTGGTTCTGCTTAAGGCAGCAGATCTCCTGGCTGGGAAATATCGCCAAACACTTAACGCTGCGACGATGCTGAACATGAGCAAGACTCCGCACCAGGCGGAAATTGATGCTGCGTGCGAGCTGATAGATTTTTGGCGGTTCAATCCACATTTCATGGAAGAGGTGTATGGGGATCAACCCATGTCCACTAAGGGGGTACTCAACTATATGGAGCATAGGCCGCTTGACGGTTTTGTGTTTGCCTTGACGCCGTTCAATTTCACGTCAATCGCCGGCAATCTGCCGACTTCACCGGCGCTTATGGGAAATACAGTTGTTTGGAAGCCGGCATCAGCGGCGGTGCTGCCTGCCTACTTCATTATGAAAATCCTTGAGGAGGCGGGTATGCCGCCTGGAGTCATAAATATGGTGCCAGGGCCCGGGCCGGTCGTTGCGCCGCCGATTCTCAACGATGTAAGGTTAGGTGGAATTCACTTTACCGGCAGCACATACGTTTTTTCGACAATTTGGCTCACAATTGGAAAGGATATTCGTAAGTACGTCTCGTACCCGAGAATCGTGGGTGAGACGGGTGGGAAAAATTTCATTTTTGCACACATTAGCGCGAATATCGAGGCTTTAGTAGCTGCGGTAGTCCGTGGAGCCTATGAATATCAAGGGCAGAAGTGCTCGGCGGCGTCACGCTTGTATGTGCCTGATTCGGTCTGGCCCCAGTTCAAGGAGCGACTGCTGGAAGAGATAAAAGCAGTCAAGATGGGTGACATTGTTGACTTTAGTAACTTTATTGGAGCAGTCATCGATAAAAAGGCGTTCGATACGATTGTGGAGTATATCGAGTTTGCTAAGAATTCGCCAGATATGGAGATTATAACAGGCGGCGGTTACGATGACTCTAAGGGATACTTCATAGAGCCAACAGTAGTCGTCAGCAAAGACCCGAAGTCCAAGCTCATGGTTGAGGAAATCTTTGGGCCTGTGCTGACTTTATACGTTTATCCGGAGGCCGAATATGGTAAGACGCTTGAGCTCTGTGACAGGACTTCACCTTACGCGCTGACAGGTTCGATATTTGCACTCGACCGCCCGGCGATAGTCAAGGCCATGAATATGCTCCGGCACGCAGCAGGCAACTTCTATGTCAACGATAAGCCTACCGGTGCGGTTGTTGCCCAACAGCCATTCGGCGGGACACGGGCATCCGGAACAAACGATAAGGCTGGTAGCTGGCTTAATCTGGAGCGGTGGGTTTCACCACGAGCCATAAAAGAGACATTCCTGCCGCCAAGGGACTTCCATTATCCCTATATGCAGGAGGAATAGTCCTAAAGAAACCAAGCTTTACGAAACTCAGATAGCCGAAGGTTTAAAACGCCTTCGGTTTTTTTATTGAAGCGGGTTTTACCAATCATAAAAAGTATATGCGCTACTGCCCGGCAATTCAGTGAATAAGTAATACTAATTGCGAATAATGAATGCGTTTATTCGTGTCATTTCGAGCGAGTCCCTGTGTCTTCTGTCGAAGACAGAAACAGGGACGAAGTCGAGAGATCTATTTTAACAGATTTCTCCACTACGCCCCAGTGCTTTCTTGCGAAAGCAAGAACGGGGGCTTCGGTCGAAAAGACATAAGCGCAAATTTTAATCGCAATTGGTGTAACCCACCGACAGATAACCCCCATGCTTTCTTGCGTGCCTCCCCCGAGTCTTCTGTCGAAGACAGAATCGGGGGCAGGCGAAAGCAAGAATGGGGGCTAAATACAGGAATCTATCCGGCCTGGTAGTGGATACGAAATAAAGGGATAAAGCGTATTTATTTTATATGAACCGTATTATTTCCTGTCAGTGATTAAAGCGCATACTTATCAATTGACTGGTTCAACCGGCGAAGTTATTCTGTCGGTTCAAGAAGCCTGATTACGATTTGGAGTAAGGATTGATGACGCAAGGGACTGACTTTGACATCATTGTAGTAGGTGGGGGCATAGTTGGTCTGGCTTCGGCTTATAAAATAACGTTGGGTCATCCCGAGATTAGACTCGCGGTGCTGGAGAAAGAGGGGAAAGTAGCAGTTCATCAAACCGGCCATGATTCAGGGGTGATTCATTCGGGCCTGTATTATGAGCCGGGCTCGAATAAAGCAAAAACATGCTCCAACGGGCGCAAACAACTTGTGGCTTTTGCTAAGAAGCACCAGATACCTCATGAGATTTGTGGCAAGATAATTGTGGCAACCGAAGAGAGCGAACTGCCAGACTTGGAGCGTGTCTGGCACAACGGCCTGGCTAACGAAGTTGAAGGCATCGAGAAAATTGGCCTGGATCAGATCAAAAAGATTGAGCCCAACTGCACCGGCATTGCCGGCATCCTTGTTCCGTGCACAGGTATTATCGACTTTGTCGAGGTTGCCAACAAGCTGGCTGAGCTTATTGAGAAGAAGGGAGACGGTAACAATGTTTTTGTTTCACATGAAGTAGTTGGCTTTGACAAGCACGATTTCTATACTCGTATCATTACGAGCCAGGGAGATTTCAAGGCGCGGTACATAATAAATTGTGCCGGACTGCAGAGCGATAGAATCGCGCGAATGGATGGAGTTGATACAAAGCTCAGGATCATTCCTTTTCGGGGGGACTATTATCAGCTCACAGAAGAAGCCTCACAGAAAGTAAACAACCTAATATATCCGGTGCCGGACCTGACTTTTCCCTTCCTTGGTATTCATTTCACACGCATAATCGATGGCTCGGTTGAGTGCGGGCCAAATGCTGTCTTCTCGTTCAAGAGAGAGGGCTATGGAAAGACCGACTTTAGCTGGACGGACGCCTGGGAGTCACTGACTTATCGGGGGACATGGAAGTTATTTATACGGCACTGGAGGTATGGGTTGAGTGAATACTCGCGAGCTTTTTCTAAAAAGCTGTTCCTTTCGCGGTTGCGTCGGCTTATTCCATCACTCGGTCCGGATGATATAATTGCCAGCACCAGCGGCGTTCGTGCTCAGGCGATTGGAGCTCGAGGCAAGATCATTGATGATTTTAAGATAGAAAGAAAGGGCAACTCGATTCACGTTCTGAATGCTCCGTCACCTGCTGCAACAGCCGCACTTGCTATCGGTGATCATATATGTAAGATGTCAGAAGAGTATTTCAAACTGTAGGTTTTAGCCTGCCCTGATACCTGTTATTCCCAGCCGAGAGATTTGCGTATCAGGTGTTCTTTGCTGTGAACAATGTATCTGCCTGCGGCTATCAAGAGGTTCTGTTGAGCCGAAGTTAACCGGTACTGCAAGCCTTTTTTCGTTAGGGCTGCCGGTGAGACCATAGAGATGCTGCGCACAATATCAAACGGCGTTATCTTCTCACAATCGATTGACTTCTTACTGCATAGTTCGGTCTTATCTTCTTCGGTTAATCCGTGCTTGTACAACTGCTCGAAGTCAACGCCGACAAGGTCATCGAAACTCAGATAGATGGGCACGATATTCTCGGATTGACACAGCGTACTTACAATTTCGCGGTACCTGCCTCGCCAGGAATCGAGTGATATTTCCATTGTGCGGACTGCTGTCTTTGCGATCGAAGGGGCCTTGTCAGAGCTGGAGAAAGGACTAATGGCACCCTGGTAGGCGTCAATAATCAGCAATGCTGTTCTGGTTACCTGTGGGTAGTTTTTCTTTTGCATAAGCCTGATAGCAGTAATGACACCGAGATTGTCCGCCATGCCACCGTCAACCAGGTATAGATAGGGATTATTTGGGTCCAATTTGTTTGTTAGCGTGTTAGCCGGCAAGGCAAAAGGAAAATTAGCACTGGAGGCTACCCCTACTGCCAGTGGCATATTCCAGACAAAGTCCTTATAGCTTGTCTTGTGCGGCTCAAATTTGTGTTTGGTCATACGATGTTTGAACCCGTCAATTCTGTAGAGCCTTAGCTGATCAGGTGTGAAAGGGAAGATTGCTCCATTCTCATACACGGTGGCATTTGCAATCCAGTAGGGCAGAATTGGCTTGTCTTGCGAATTCCGGCTCGGAACAAAAATATCTGAAAGCACCAGACTCGCATTTCGCCCCATGTTGTTGGGGCCAAAAATGTCTTTGTCTGGGAGCGATTTGAGCTTTCTTGTCCTCCATCTGTAGCTGAGCACATCGTCGTCGATAGCAAGTTCAAAGCGCTGGCCCCTGTCGCTAAGACCGAGTTTGTTTAACGGCAAAATTGCTTCTATGAAGTCTTGTATAAAGTCCGAATATAATCCCTGAAGATGGCTTCTGATACAAGGGTCGGTTTTCTGAGCCGGCGGCGGCGTGTCTTTACAGGGACATTGAGGAAAAGAAATTTCCATAGCCTTGGCAAAGGAGTAATCCTGTTTGGTTCCTGTGAAATAATAATGGTCGTGTAGGCTTGCGATATAGGCACCGACGGCGAAACCTCCGCCGGAAACGGTTGAGAAATAGTCCACCTCCGAAAGAACGTTTCGCTTGGTGTTGGTCTTCTGTTTTATCTGCTCAAGTCCAAGTAGTGCACCAGCAGCAAAATTTGCAGCGCGGTATCCACCGCCGGAAGCAGCGACGGCAAGTGCCAGGTTTGGGTCCTGGCCGGAACGAAGTTGAACCGAGGTGTATTGGCTCAGGTCAAGCGAAAGTTCCTGAAAAGGTCTATCTTCCAGGTGTGGGGATATTGGCAGTTCTCTTCGCAGCTTCTGCGTGCAACCGTTCAGCAAAAGCACCTGTGCGAGAAGAATTCCTACAATCTTCAATAACTGTTTCCGTTGAGCCAGCAACATCCGTTTTGCACTTGAAAAAGGGTTCAATTTAGTTGCCTGTAATCATAAAGCTGTTTCTGCTGTTTGCAAAATAAAAAGTTATTCGAGTGAAACTTATTCTTTGCTCGGCGGCCATTACCATTTTGTGTGCTTTCCGCAGATAGCGAGTAATCTTGACACAGGTTTGGCAAGTTGGGACAATCACCGTTGTATGGCAAGGCATGTAACACAAAGCCTGTTTGGAGAAAACAAGACCAACCAAAACAGTTGCGCCCACATTGTCCGCGTAGTGTTCGAGTCAGCGGCGGATACTGAGTTCGATTATCTATTGCCGGATGAGTTCTGGCCGATTGAGGCAGGTCAGCGAGTTGAAGTTCCATTCGGCAAAAAAAACAAACTTGAGATTGGATTCTGTGTTGCGGTAGAGAAACGAGATTGCTTCTCTGCGCTCACAATGACGGAAGGAGGAAAAAAGCAGTTCAAACTGAAAGCGGTTGTCAGGATTGTTGATAAAGAGCCATTACTCAGCGCTGAACTTACGGAATTAGCCAGATGGATAAGTGATTACTATGTCTGTCCTCTGGGACAGGTCTTAGCTGCGATGGTGCCGGCAGCGGTGAAAAAGGGAATCGGGCTTCACAAACAAAAGTGTATTTACCTTCTGGTTGATAGTGACCAGGTGTTAAGTCAAGTAACAAGTAAGAAGCAAAAGGCGATTGTTAAGTATCTTCTAAATAAGGGGGCAATTGGACCAGATAAAGCCATTAACCAGCAAGATATCCTGACGTCAGTCGGCTGCACGAACGCTCCAGTGAAAAGACTTGCCGAAAAGCAGATTATAAAGATTGTTGAGAAAACAGTTCTTCGGTCTTTGCCCGCCATTCCAGTTCGAATGTATCTTAAAAGCCAAGCTATCACGCTCAACGAGGACCAGCGAAAGGCACTTGCCTACATTACAGAAGAAATCGAATCGGAAAAATTTGGCGTGACATTGTTGCACGGTGTTACCGACAGCGGCAAGACGGAACTATACATAAGGGCAATAGAGGTTGTATTGAAAAAAGGCAAAGCTGCCATCGTCCTTTTGCCTGAGATCGCTCTTACCGCTCAGACGGTTCAACGATTCAGCGCAAGGTTCGAGAAAATAGCTGTATTGCACTCCGGCCTTACTGCCAGCCAGCGTCACTCGCAGTGGCAAAAAATAAAAGCGGGCGATGCTGACGTAGTTATCGGGGCGCGTTCAGCTATTTTTGCTCCACTATCAAATCTTGGACTTGTTATCGTCGATGAAGAACACGAGCCAAGCTATAAGCAGGACACAGCCCCACGGTACCACGGCAGAGACGTTGCGATTAAACGGGCGCAACTTGCCGGCACTCATTGTATTCTTGGAAGTGCGACGCCTTCTTTAGAAACTCTGTCCAATTGTCAAAACAAAGGACACTTCAGCTTGGTGCGTTTGCCAAAGAGAGTTATGAACTTGCCTATGCCGGAAATGAAGCCTGTCGATTTACGGCAGGTGCCGGTGACAAAGGGCGGACTGAATCTTATAAGTAGGCCATTAGCAGAGCGGTTGAGCGAAATCCTTGCGAAACGAGAGCAGGCGATTCTACTTTTAAACAGGCGCGGTTACAGCAACATTATTTTTTGCCCATCGTGCA
This sequence comes from uncultured Pirellulales bacterium, assembly GCA_964519995.1. Taxonomy (GTDB): domain Bacteria; phylum Planctomycetota; class Phycisphaerae; order Sedimentisphaerales; family Anaerobacaceae; genus CAZFLY01. Next base: position 14,330 of record CAZFLY010000029.1, read on the forward strand.
AATACACGCTGCATTGTCATAACTGTGATGTGATGCTTACTTTCCATCGGGCAAAGGTCGGCAGCGATGAACGGCTGCGTACCATCACCGGCAGGCATATGAATGGCGGCTATGCGGTGTGTCACTATTGCCTTGCTCAGACCCTTGTGCCGCAGAAATGCCCGCTCTGTCACAAAGGCATGACAATGATTGGTCTTGGCTCGCAGCGGCTTGAAGAAGAGGTGACTGCAAAATTTCCCCAGGCGAGCGTTGAGAGAGTTGATAGTGACTCGATGTCAGGTCAGGACTATTACCGTATTCTGCAGGACTTTAGTGAAGGACGGATCGATATTTTGGCGGGGACACAGATGCTGGCAAAGGGCCTGCATTTTCCGAATGTCACCTTGGTAGGCATTATAAGTGCAGACACTTGTTTATATCTGCCGGATTTTCGAGCAAACGAACGCACTTTTCAGCTTATTTCCCAAGTTGCTGGTAGGGCGGGACGCTCAGAAAAAAAGGGAATTGTTTTTGTCCAAACATTTTTGCCTGAGCAGCCGGCTATACAGTTCGCGCTGCATGGCGACTTTGACGGTTTTGTCCGAGAGGAGCTGAAGCATCGCAAAGCCTGCAATCTGCCGCCGGTTTGGCGATTGGCGAGAATCGTTATGCGAGATGTGAATTTTGACAAGTTAGAGCTTGCCAGTCAGAAGATGCGTGAGCGGTTGGATTCGATAGTAACCCGGCATGAGCTAAAAGCAGTCATCAGAGGACCTATGCCGGCAGTGATAAATCGAATTCAGCGTTTTCACAGAATTCAAATAGTAATACAAGCTCCGGAGGCAGCGGTCATACAACAGTTGTTCGGTGCTCTGCGAGCTGACCGGCCGATCCGGCCTACGGTAAAAATTGCCATAGACGTAGATCCTGTCAATCTATTATAGTTGTAGCGGTAGTATTATGATGTTATAGTTGTGTTGGTTTATCGGGGAGTAGCTCAGTTTGGCTAGAGCGTCCCTTAGGGAAGGTCGCTCGTTCAAATTTCAATTCATTTGTGTTGAATTTGGTTTTAGAGCGTTAACTAAATTTATCAATTGAGTAAAGACCGGCATCGCTAAAATGGCCAGGCGAAAGAAGATTTATCAAAGGCAAAAATGGAATACACTTTGTTAGATACGATAAAAAGTACAAGTGGGATACGAAATGAGACAGGCTTGATTAAATATCAATCATTGCCACAGGGTGTGAAAGAACTGTCCTACCGTCGAGATTGGTTGTTTTTTAAGAATTGGTGGATTGTCTTTGAAGGGGCGTTGGATTTACGTAAACTTGAAGTGACTTGTAAAGAAAACAACTATTCGCTGATTGCCGAAGAACCAGTTAAGCTCCCACCACTTATGGAAGAAACCAGAGGCTTCGATAAAAAACTTGATGAGATTACGGCAGTATTTGAAGCTTCAAAGCCTGATAGGCGGTATTACGTTTATAGAGGTGACAAAGAACTTGTATGTATTAACTGTTACGAACAAAGTAAAAAAATATATTTCTGCACATCTCAGAGGAAAGGATTGAAATTAGCAGAAGATTATAGAAGGTCCTTAATAAAGCGATGAGATATTTGTAAACGACCAGAGGCAATCGTTAAATTGACGCAGTGAATATCTTTGAAAAGGATATATTCGTGTATTACGTTTATATACTTCAAAGCCTTAAGACAAAGAAACTCTATATTGGACACACTGATGACTTGGCTCGGAGACTAAGGGAGCATAATACCGGCCGGGGTGGGATGTACACTCGACAAAATGGGCCGTGGAAGTTGGTTTACAGCGGCTCTTATCCGGACCGGGCTTCTGCAGCAAAGTGGGAACGGTACATCAAGAGCACCCGAGGATCCCAAGAAAAGAAGAAGTTGGCTGGTATTCTAAGGTGAAACGCAATCTGAGAGCAACAGCGAGTTTATGCAATTGAAAATCAATTGTAATTTGGGAGATGTTATAGTATATTTTTGGTAATAGTTTATCGGGGAGTAGCTCAGTTTGGCTAGAGCGCTGCGTTCGGGACGCAGAGGTCGCAAGTTCAAATCTTGTCTCCCCGATTTTGTGCGATTCATTCGCTCAAACAGGTATGTTTAAACTGTCAAGCACATCGTCAAGAAGCAGCTCTGTGTAACAAATGGCAGTATCGGCGGCGCCGTAGTAAATCTTGAGCTTGTTGTCTTCGTAAAGCAACCCACAACTAAAGACCACATTTCCAAAAAATCCTTCGCATTCGTAGTCTGCCTCCGGTTCAAAAACGGGCTTTTTCGATCTTGCGAGGATCTTCCACGGTTCATTGCTGTCAAGCAGTACTGCTCCAAGACAGTAGCGGCTGTTTCGGTCTACGCTATGATATATCTCCAGCCAGCCTTGTTCTATTCTGAATGGCACGGCACTTGCTCCGATCTTGACCTCATCCCATTGTCCCTTACGCGGTCTCATTAGGTATCGGTGATTTCCCCAGAACTTCAAGTCCGGAGATTCTGCGAGCCAAATGTCGTTTCTTTTGAATAGAGGTGAATTAGGCCGATGAAGGGCAAAGTACATATTGCTGATTTTTTCTGGAAAGATCACGACATCTTTATTGTCGGGACAGAATATTACTCCATGCCGTTCGAAGGATAGAAAATCCCTCGTGGATGCCAAGCAAGTTGCTACACCCGCAGGCGAGACAGCTACGTAGTTGATGTAATAAGTGTCGCCAATGAGACTGATTCGCGGGTCTTCAATACCAAAGCTTTCGTAATCGTTTGTGGGAGCGAAGGTCGGTGCCTGGTCTATAGTAAAATTGATTCCATCCTTGCTTCGTGCCAATCGCAGATGCGATATGGATGTTAGATATGTTTCATGTGGAGTAATTATCAAGCGGGGATCTGAGAATTCGATTGTCGGGTCATTCTTTGAAAACTCTATTGTCACAGTTTCATTCTTTGTTGCGTCATATACAGCAGTCAGGACAATATCAGGGCGTGTATTGACTGGTTGTTCAGCGACTCGCAGAAGTAGGATGACTTCGTCTGCGAACCGAGTGACACCAGCGTTGAATACGCCGATGACGTTTAAGTCTTCTCGTGAAGGTTCTATGTCACCGGGTTCAATTATAGGATTATCTGGATAACGCCAAATAGACACTTTGTGAATCTTTCCGACAATAGCAATTGCTAAACATATTCGATTGTCGCCGGAGGTTTAGGCGTAAGGTCGTATAAACAACGGTTCACATCCGGTATCTCAGTAATGATGCGGTTGCAAATACCATGCAGCTTTTTCCAGGGAAGTTCCGTTGCGGATGCGGTGCGAGCATCGGTGCTCTCGACACAACGAACAACAATTATCTGGCCGAACTCGCGTTTGTTGTTTCTTATTCCTGTTGCGCGATCGTTTAGCAGAACAGCCATATATTGAAATGCGCCGCTGTCTTTTAGCTCTTCTTCGACAATTGCGGTCGCTTTGCGAACAGTGTCCAGCCGGTTACGAGTGACTTCGCCGACAATTCGTGTGGCGAGAGCCGGGCCGGGAAATGGAATACGCTGGGAAATCTTTGACGGCAAATCGAGGAACTTGCACACTTCGCGCACGTCATCTTTACGCAGGGTCTTTAGCGGCTCAATGACGGTGTAACCATAGGCTTGGTTGGTGTCAATACCAATCTGAGTGAGAATGTTATGCTGGCGCTTAATGCCGGCGACCGTTTCTTCGATGTCCGTAAGAATTGTCCCGTGTAGCAGGAACTTTGCACCAGACTCTTTAACAAGTCTGCCAAAAACCTTTGAATAGAACGTGTCGGTGACGGCTTGTCGCTTTTCTTCAGGATCGATTAGACCTATTAGAGCAGAAAGAAACTCCTCTTTGGCATCGACCAATTCTACTGTAATACCAATTTTGGCGAATGTATCAATGACTTGCTGTGCTTCGCCTTCGCGCATCAGGGCGTTGTCAATGAAAACGGTCTTTAGCTTTTCGCCGAGCGAGCGGTGGCCGAGCACTGTTACAAGTGAGCTGTCTACGCCGCCACTAAGCGCGTTAATGGCCTTGGAGTTACCTACCGTTTGTCTTATCTGTTCAATTTGGTCTTCGACGAATTTTTGGTAGTCCATAACGACCTCCTTGTCAGTGTCGTAGAAGTCTTTTTAGGATGAACACAACGAGATGGCAGGAATTTACTGAATCTTCGGGAAGCTGTCAAGAAGTGCGATGAATCTGTGCGGTTTTATATTGTAAATAGTCTATGTGAAAACTTGCTGACAACGAGACAAGACTATACTTTTACCCTACTTTAAGTCGGCTCTGGGACAGGTTAGGACTGTGTATTTCAACCACACAATCCAGCAAGTATGAGTTCACAGGATTCTTTTTAATGTGAACAGTCGTTATCTTTGTCAGATTGTCGGGTGAGTCCACACTACTGAGAAAGTCGATTAGCCGACTTAGTGTCATAGATTCCAACTGTACTTCTACGATGATCTCAGAATAGTCTGTGTCGAGCGGAAGCACACGTTGCTTCATGGTTGAGAGGTTATCTTTAAGGTTTTGTTGCTGGATTAGCAACTCAAGAAACGGCAATAGCTCGAACCGGCTATCTTGTGATTCGAGCTTGACTCGTAATTCAGTGAAATTTTTATGTAGATAAGAGTACTCTCTGCTTTTTGCGCGGAGCGTTTCGAGCTCTTGTTGTTTCTGAGGAATTACTCGGCTCAATGTCTCGGTCCGTGCGATAGCTGGTTTGACGACGAATGCAAAAGCCGACCAAGCCGCGACCAGGATAACCGAAACAACAGTTAATAGTCGTTCTCTCTGCGTCAAGCGCATTATTCATACCCCTTCAGAGAGATCAGCATAGTAAAGGAGACCAAGTCTGTTCCCGGCTGTTTGTGCGCATCCTCAACATCAACCAGCCTGAAAGCTGGAACCTTTTGTAGAATCTTTTGCCATTGATATAGTGACTCAAATGAGCCACATGTGCCGACCAGCCGGGCGGTGGATTCGGTTATCAGCATATCCTCGATTTTTACCCCTATTGTCATTGGCGTATTTGCGCTTATAGTGCCGAGGATATGAAGCGGCCCCGCAGTGTCAGGGCCGAAAGACGTAAAAAGTCTATAGTCATTACGAAAGGATTGGAGCTTCTGCTCCAATTGCGCAACTGGATTGACGATATTATGCTCGTTGGGTAACGTGGCTTTAAAGATTTCGTTAATTTCGCTTTTGGTGCTTGCGTAAACGGCTTCCAAGCGAGAGAGTCGCAAAAATAACCCGACTAAAAGGAAAATTATGATTGCCGCAATGAGAACTGTGCATGTTAATATTTCTTTTTTTATATTAAATACCCGTTCGGATTTTTTAATATCAGCGTTGAGAAAATTTACTCCGTTTGTCAGATCAGGTATTAGAAACCTTAAGGCCAGACCTTCGGCTAACGTTATGGGAAAAACAGCTTTTTGTTCAGAGGTGGTCTTTATCCTCGCATAAGGGTCAATTACGATAAATCGGCAGTTTAGCTTTTCCTGCATTAGTCCTTCAAGGACCTCAGGTTTAGCGCTATCGCTTGCAAGAAAAAAATTGCTGTCTTGATCAATTTCAGTAGCAAAAACCTTTCGCCAAGTGAGTTGTGCTTCGCGCGCGAGCATCTCCGCGAGTTGTTCCTCGGCTGGAATAGTATTGTCGCTTGCGGGTGTAAAAATCGGGATGTTTCTGACGATGAGCATATCGCCATCCTTAGTGATCGCCAGAGCGAGGTGAGAGTCAGATATGTAAGCTATTACGGCTGAACCGGTTCTTATCTCGGGATGATTGATTACGGCAGTAGCATGGATTGCAGAAATCACAGCATCAATCATTTTCAGATGCAGCTTTGCCTCCGTAAACATGCTGATCCGTTTGCTAAGCGATTGTCTGTTGGCTGCTACAATGACAGTGGAAAATTTGTTTTTTGACAGAGGTCGGTTTGAATATACTTGCCAGACCATTTCGCCGGCCTGTATAGGGAAATTGTGCTCTTCTGTGAAGCTCCGACGGCTTTGCTCAAGAATGTCAGAATCTGTTTCGATATCTCGGAAGAAAACGACGTTGTCCGGCATTGAACAGACCACGGCCGAAGAGCGAGCGAATCCATGTGTATCCACAAGAGATCTGAGAATTGATGGCAGGCGGTCTGTGTAGCGTCTGGTTTGTGTGCTATAGGTTTTCTCGATGAGGAACTGTCCTGAGCTTTCTGAAAGCTGTACCGCGAGCAGGTGGTCAGGACCTAAATCTATGCCGATACACCGCTTGACCGCCGAGCCTGGCATATATTGTTTCCATATATCGAGAAACATGGCTATTCGACCTCTTTGTACATGAGCAAGTTTATGGTTTTGCTCTTTGTGTCTCTGTGGACGATCGCTACTGTTGTATGACTGACATTTTCAGATGAACCATGCGATGTAATATGGTAGTAGCGATCTGCTGGGCTCACAGTGATTGTTTCGTGAATTTCGTAATAGATGCTATCAGTCATGCCGGGGACATCTTGCAATTCCGTTATACTTTCAAAGGGTTTTATTTTTCTGCGTTTGATTATTATCTCTGCCAAAGCCGGATCGATCTTTTCCGAAAGGCTCTCAATCACCAACTTCGGTGCACAATTGATGTTTACCATTCCGTCACCGCTTACTGTTATGTAATTACTTATACGGCTGTAAATTTGTTGTGTTATCCCTTTCACAAGGAGAAGTTCCTCGATAGTTTCAAGCGGTTTGTTCCTGCACTGATACGGTGTGTATAGGCTGCTATAATAAGCTGACTCCGCTCCCGCATTTTCGTACTTCACAAATGGCAGGCGTGTTATTTCGTCATCACTATCGGTCCAGTCGATAATTGAAGGGACCAATCCATAGCCAATGTGGGAATCGACAGTACTTTGCTCGTTCAGTAGATCAATCAATCGAAGAAACTGGTCAATGCGAGTTCTATCCAGTTGTCCGTTGGTGTCTTTGAGCAAATTGACGTTGAGTCTGCCATTTTCTTCGCAAACGGCCACTTTGCAGTGTCCCTGCCCGACAGGAAAGACAGTTTCTGCTGAAAACAGCTTTAATAATTTGCTGTTTGCGCAAACATCATCGGTGCTTTTAATGGCAGCAACAGCAATGTTGACTCCTGCTATTGCGCAATTCAGCGCCTGTTCAGACCGTCTAAAACCATCGGCTGCATACAGACTGCCCCGGCATCTGTAGTTGAAACCCAGCAACAATACTGTAAGCATCATAATCATGCACAAGACAACAACCACCACAAATCCATTCGGCATAGTATGTCTTGGTTTCTGCTTCATTGTTTAACTTACAACAATTTTTCGGCTTTGTTGGTCGTGCTTTTGTAGCTTGAGCAATGTATGTACGCGGTCATACTGTTATGGCGCAGTCTGTTTTCTTTGTCGGATACGGTTATGCTGATTCTGACTGCGCATGGCAGCCTTTTTTCCTTTTCATAATTCCATTTTGTCAGCCATTTTTTGCCGTCATAAAAAGCGAGGTCGAAATCATCAACATTTGTCAGCACAGGCTGAAATGCTCGTACTTTATTCTCGCTGGTGCGTTCGAGTAAGCCGATGAACCTTTCCTCATTTAGAAGGAGCGTGCCTAAGGTTTTATTTAGTTGATACCTGACGATAAAGAGTCCTTCTGTTTTGCCGTGCTCTTCTTGGACAGGATGGGTGGTTACAAAGTGTAGAACCACACCAGTTGGTGTATCCGTGTCACCATAAAAGTAATTTATTGTTTTGTCGGGTGTGGCTTGCATCGGCTTAAAGACGGAGCTACTATCGACGGATGGTTGTTGAGCTTGGCTGGCATAAGCGCAACGTATCTGCCGGGACATCTGCTTGAGAGCGTTTTGAACATCGCTTTCAGCATCAATTTTTGCTGTGCATACTTCTGTCGATCTGGCTGTTGCAAAATAGCTGCCATAGACCAACGAGACGATAGTGACGACTATCGCCATCGCTACAAGTATCTCGACAAGTGTAAAGCCTGCATTAGCTGATCTGACCTTCATTGCAGGTCCCTGTTAGCAATATAGGTTGACAAGTATAAATTTTTATCTCGGTTGCCTTGTTTGTAGCCTACGTCAACGCGTATTTCCCGCAATCCCTTAAAATGTGCCTGACTTAGTTGTGGCAGTCGGACATCCCGGATCCGGCGTTCCCAGTGCAACTGTAGTGTATCACTTTCGCTAATACCCTGATCAGTACCTAACTGCGGATATCCCTGGGCCAAAGTCTCTGCAATCTTCTGCTGTGCGATTAAAACGGCCCTATTGGTAATCTGCGCCCTGTCAGCCGTACTGATGCTGAGAAGATGCAGTCTCAGCAGACCTAATAGGGAAATTGAGACAATTGCCAATGCGATAACCGCCTCTATGAAGGTAAAAGCTTCGACAAGTTCTCTAACTTTTTTATCCGAGTTTTTCTTACCCATCGAGGTTCCAACTTTCGATATCGGCATCATCATCGGTGCCGCCGTCTTCGCCATCTTTGCCATAAGATTCCAGGTCGTAGTCTTTGTTATGTATCCCCGGAGAAATATAAATGTATTTGTTGCCCCAAGAATCTACGGGGTCTTTGTCGAGATAAGCGTCGCTGTTGTACCTTTCAATGCCGGGGTTGGAGACAAGTGCTTTTAGACCTTCCGATGTGGTTGGAAAACGCCCGGTGTCTGTCTTAAACAAGGCGAGCGCAGATTCGATATTGCGTATATCGACCTTGGCCTTAATTCTGCGTGCCTGTTCGGGTCTATTTAGCATTCTGGGCATGATTATAGTCGCCAGCAGTCCTAAAATTACGACCACGATCATAAGCTCGATCAAAGTAAATGCACGATGCTGCATATCGCATATCGTGTGATGCTTACAACCTCGTTTTATTTTGTGTATCATTCTGTTAAGCTCCTCCTATAAGGCTTGGTTTATCTCAAAAATTGGCAACAGTATAGCCATTACGATAAAGCCGACAATGACGCCCATAATTAGAAGTATCGCTGGCTCAAGCAATGAGGTCAGTGTTTTAGTGGCTATCTCAACTTCGCTGTCATACATATCAGCGATGGAGCTAAGCCCTTCTTCGACATTACCACTGACCTGCCCAGTCGCGACTATGTGAGATACGACAGGGGGGAACAATCCTGTTTCTCTGATTGCACTGTCCAATGGCTGGCCTTTGCTGACTCGGTCCCCCACCGAGCTGAGGATTTTTGCCATGTAACTATTCCGTACCACAGCCTTTGTCATTTCCAAAGCAGCGAGTATCGGCACGCCACTTTCAAGCAACATCCCCAATGTTCTTGTGAAACGCGAAATTTCGAGTTTAAGTGCAAGTTGGCCAAACAAAGGTAGCTTCAACAGGTTATAGTCCACAAAGTATCTTGCCTGTTTGATTTTGTATGAAGCAGCCGATCCGAAAATAACTGCGAAGCAGAGCAGCACGATAACGGCTAAATATGATCTTATAAAAGCGCTTATTGAAATGAGCAGCGTTGTGGGCCAGGGAAGGGTGCGATTTATTTCGAGAAAAATCTGTGTTATACTCGGTACAACGTAAGATAAAAGAAAGGTTACTACCGCCACGGCGACTATTGCCATCATCACTGGATAAGCAATTGCAGATTTGACCTTGCCCATAAGCTGGACGCGTTTTTCTAGAACCTCTGTTACGCGTAATAGAGCCTGCTCTAACGTGCCACCGGCCTCGCCTGCAGCTACCATGTTCACAAAAAAGGATGAGAAGACGCTCGGGTGTTCCTTCAACGCTTCTGCGAATGAACTTCCTTCATTAACGCTGTCCCTTATTCGCTCGATAACTATTGCGAGTTCTGCCGGCTTGCTAAGGGCCTTTTTATGCTGCGGGCCGCTTTTTAATTGCTCCGTCAGTGCTGAAAGCGCAGGTACAAGAGGCATACCAGCACGCAATAACGTGGCCAACTGGCGGGTGAGCCTGGATATATGCTTGGTGCCTATCCTTGCGGTGACTTTGGTTTTGTGCGCCGCCATTTTTCTCTCAATAGCGGAGCCACTAACGCTCACCCCGGATGCAGGGACCTCGCTTTCATCAAATAGATTGGAATGGCCTATCGACACGTTTCGTTACCCCTGGTTCTGTGTGGACAGTATCCTGTGTGATGCGACAGACTTCCTCTAATGTGGTTTCGCCTGCCTGGGCTTTAAGTAAACCATCTTCTCTCAGAGTACTCATTCCTTTTTTAACGGCCGCTGCCTTTATGATGTGCGAGGCTGTACGCTTCAATATCAATTCCTTGATGTCATCCTCGATGACAAGTAGCTCAAAGATTCCTGTTCTTCCCCGATATCCTGTATCGAAGCAGTTCTCACAACCAAGTCCCTTGTATAATTCTTTGTTGGTTCCTTCTGTATTCTGCCGTTTACTAAAAAGCGTCATTGTCTGGCTGTCTGGAACGTAAGGTTTCTTGCATTGTGGACATATAACGCGTAAAAGCCTCTGCGCCATAACGGCACTAACCGATGACGAAATCAGGTACGGCTCGATGCCCATATCAATCAGACGGGTTACAGCAGAGGCTGAATCATTCGTGTGAAGGGTGCTCAGAACAAGATGGCCTGTGAGAGAGGCCTGGATTGCGATTTCAGCAGTTTCAAGGTCACGAATTTCTCCGACCATTATCACATCAGGGTCTTGTCTGAGAATGTGACGCAGGCAATTCGCAAAAGTAAGATTAATCTTCGGCCTATTTTGCATCTGCCCGATACCCGGCAGTTGGTATTCAATAGGATCCTCGACCGTGAGTATGTTCCGCTCCTGACAGTTCAGTTCGTTGAGCGCAGCGTACAAGGTTGTAGTCTTGCCGCTGCCGGTTGGGCCGGTAAGCAGAATTATGCCGTGCGGAAGCTGAATCAGATTTCTAAAATTGTCGAGCACCTCACTGGAAAAACCTACTTCGTCCAAGCCCAGTTGTCCTTTGCCTTTATCTAACAGTCTTAACACTACCCTTTCACCACCAAGAGTCGGTATCACCGACACTCTGATATCAACCAGGTCATTGCTAATCTTGATACGGCTCTGGCCGTCCTGAGGCAGTCTTCGCTCAGCAATGTTAAGATTTGCCATAATCTTTAATCGTGACAGGAGAGCTGCAGCCTGGTTTTTCGGCAATGACATTACCTCATGTAAAACTCCATCGATTCGGAAGCGTATTCTCAGCTCTTTTTCATACGGCTCAATGTGAACATCACTAGATTGACATTGCGCCGCCTGAAATAATATCTTGTTTACCAATTTTATTACGGGCGCCTTACTTGCGATGTTCAGTAAATCCTCGGCATGTGTCTGGATGGTACTCGTATCAACTTCGCTATCAATGGCCTGTAAATCTACGGTGTCGGAGCTGTCATCGCTTATTTCGGCACTTTGGTAGTAGCAACGGCTAATTGCTTGCTCTATTTCAGAAGCTGGACAAATAACGCGTTTGCACGGCTGACCCGTTTGCCAGAGATTCTTTGTGACATCCGGGGTCTGGGCAAGGACACTCAGAATGGCATCATAAGCTTCTACATTCAATGGGTCTGCCAAGGCGATTGCAATCCGGCCATCCTCGAGCACAATGGGGATGGCACACTGCATCTTGAGAAATTCGAGCGGCAGTTTTCTGACCAACTCCGGATTGAGTTGCTCTGGCAGTATCGTTTCCAGATACTGGTTTTCTTGTTGTTTGCTCAGCTTCGTATCCATCTGAGAACCTTTGAAACCACACTTAAAAAAGAGTTCTGATAGCTCCGTTTTGGTGATTAGTCCTTACTGATTTGTTTCTTAAGTCACTCAAGTTCCGGTGTCATTTCGCTTTTCTTTTCTTGTGTTACCTGGTCCAAATCTTCCTGGCTTTTCATAACCCGCGGCGTAATGAATATCAGCAAATTCGTTTTCTGAAAACGGTCCCTTTTATGTTTGAACAAGTTGCCCACCAGAGGGAAATCTCCCACGAACGGAACTTTCTGCTCAACTGTGACTTTATCATCTCTAATGAGTCCGCCAATAACAATAGTTGAGCCGCTTTTCATGGAAACCACCGTTTGAGCCTGTCGCTTTGCTGTGATCGGTGTATCCGTAGAAAGGCTTGTAGCATCCTCATAAAGTTTGGTGAACTCACTATTGAGTTCAAGCCTGACTAAGCTGTTCTGACTGACGTGTGGAGTTATCTCAAGGCTGATGCCAACATCCTTGTACTCGTATGTTTTTATGTTTGTCGGAGTGCTTGGGTCTGTCTCCGTGATTCTTGACTGTGTGACGAACGGCACATTTTCGCCTACGATTATCTTAGCTTTTTGATGATTGGACGTTGTGATGTGAGGCGTTGATAAAATGTTAACGCCTGATTCCCTTTCCAAGGCGTGCAAAATTGCTGCTATCGAGACATTAGATCCGTCTGCTTTCCAGGCACCTACAGCCAGGCCTTCCAGGTCTCCGCTTGCGAAGTCGACCCGAGGGCCGAAGTTTGTTGCTCCGAAAAATCGGATGCTGCTTGAGACAGCGTTATCGAGAGTGGCCCAGTCGATGCCGATTTCTCTTAGGGTGTCTTCGCTGACTTCCACTATGAGCATCTCGACTAATACTTGTTCCCGGACAATGTCGAGCTTGTCGATAATCTCAGATATTACCTCGTAATCCTGGGCAGAGGCGGCAATGATGAGTGAGTTTGTGCCCTCATCAGCAGTTACCTGTATCGGTTGTGTTCCTTCAACCGCGCCGGCAATTCTCAGATTTGTTAGAGCGGCGGTAAGTGACTCAGCGACTTCTTTGGACTGTGCGTTCTTGAGGTATACTACGTGTACATTGTCTGTTCCGGTTGGTCGTTGAACATCAAGCTGCTCGACAAACTCTCTGACTGTTTCGATGTCTTGATAGCCAGCGACAACAATAAGAGAATTTGTCCTTGTGTCAGGCAGAATTTTAATGCCAATATCGTTCGGTGCTGGGCCTCGAGCGCGTGCAGATTGTGGAGAGACTGCCCTGCTTTTCTGCATGATTTGCGTTATCTGATCACTAAGAGTCTGTGCGGAGGCATGCTTCAGCGGGATTACTATGATGTGCTCTTTTAAGCCTTCTACATCAATTTTTCGAATAATCTTGGCAATGTGATGGATATTTGAGGACGTATCGGTGATGACAATAGAATTTGTTCTTGGATATATCGCCATTTGTGAGCCGGTCGCTAGCAACGGCTGGATGATTTGACCAACCTCGCTGACATCAGCATAGGTTAGCGGAATAATCTGTGTGACAAGCGAATCGCTTTTTGGTATTTGAGTTGGGTCGCTTCCGATACGGACCTGCAGGTTACGTTTTACCGCCTCATCTTTAGGAACTATTTTGACAAGGTCGTCGGCCGGCACAGCAGCATAACCATGGACTTCGAGAATTGACTGCAGGAAATCATAAATTTGACTGAGAGGTATTTTCGTAGGCGACATAACTGTAACAGTACCGCGTACGCGCTCATCCAGAACAAAATTGATGCCTGTAATGTCGCCGATGGTTTTAAGCACCGTTCGAATATCGACCTGCTCAAAATTCACCGAAACGAGCTCTTCAGCCATGCCGGGTCTTTCGAACAAAGGAATATTGACAGTTGTCTCCGAGTATGTTTGGTTTTGTTGGGTCAGAGGCGATTCGCTTGTAGCCAAGGTTTCATTGCTCGTATGAATTTGTACGTGCGAGGGGGAGGGAACTGCCTTTCTTTGAGTTTGATCTATTATTGACTCGCCCTGCGCTGTCTGTGAGGCACTGCTGGATATACTTGGAGTGGCTGGCCGATCCTGATTTTCATATACGTTTATCGTCGAGAGAAGGGGTCGATTAGCAATTTCAGTTTCAGCAGGCGAAGTTCTGTTCCTTGCTGTCTTAATTGGGTGAATTTGCTCCGCGCATGCAGCACGGTCAACAGTGTTCGTTTTCGTTCTGTTGGTGCACCCTGTAAGATTTGCCGACAGAGCGCAAGCAATGCAAAGGAAGCTTATGAGCAACCTTCGAATTTTTCGATCACATTTAATTGTGTTTTTCAAGCGCATTGGTTTTACCATCGTTGAAGAATTTAATGTTGATTAAATGACAACCGCTTTAACTGGTCACCTCGTAGTAGTTCAATATTTATTGTTGGTTGGGTTCGAGCTTTTTTGAAAACCTGAAAGGCCTTTTGCTTGCTGGTCAATTTCTGCCCATTAACAGCGCGGATAATATCACCGTTCTTTAAGCCAAAATTCATTGCGGCTGGCAGGTTGTCAAGGCCGGTTATAATAAGCCCTTCCACATTACCATCAATGCCGTATGGCTCAATGTTGGCCTGCCTTAGTACAGTTTCGATCTGGTCAGTTCTTGTCGCTGCCTGCGCAGAAGATTGTTGGGCCAAAGCATTAGCATCGATGTGTGTGTTCTTTTGCTCAACCGTGCCGACTTGCGAAGGTTCTGTAAGCCCGCTGGTGTTGGCAGACGGCGCCGTGTTAAGTCTTAGAAGTTTTTTGTTGCCATTGAGACGTAAGACAACCGAATCGATATTAATACTCTCAATGGACGCGGATGCGATATTGTCCCCAGCCTTGTATAGGTCGATTGTGTTGCTTTTGTTGTTTTTAATGATAGCACGAGATAGCTGTGGATTTCCGCAGATTGTGCCAAGCAGTGTCAAGCCAAGTGTCTCATCAGCTAAACGCCCATCGGCCCCCGAAGTGGAGCCCTGTGAGGTAGCAGCTGCCTGTAAGGTTGGATCAGCGGCCATAAACAGATTGCGTTTTATGATGGCAGAATAATTTTTTTGTAGATTCTCCGGCTGTTTGTGCAGACTATGTTCAGCCTCAAGTTCGGTGCTATGTGCGAAAGTCGGTTTAGGGACATCCACAGGTAGCTTTGGCATCATCAATATTCTGATGATGACAAACAAAAGCAGCAATCCAAGAGCAGTCTTGACTGCCATGAAAACCTTGAAAATATGCCTGTTATCTATCATATTGCACAGTCCAAGCACACCCTCTCCATTTGAGAAAGCATCGTCCTGGCATCCGTACTACTTAACTCCGAGATGTGCAATCTTCTCTGCTTACGTGCAAGAGGCGGTATTACTTCGATGGGGTCTTTACTATAGGACTATATGCTACTTCGATACGTCAAGTGCTGTCAAGGTCAATCTGATGTGTCAAGGGCCTCCTTCGCACAAGTATCAAGGAGTCCACGTGTGCCCTAAAATGCTTTTTTTCAAGAATTTACCCAGATCAATACAAAAAGGTGAAAGCCTGCAAAGGAGTAGTCGTTACGGTGCAAGATAGCAAGTCCAATCTTCGAATCTGGTCTCTCGGTAGTGTTGTAGTTAGAAGCGTGCTACACCAGAGCACAGGCCATCACACAGTAAGAGGCATTGGCCAGGCCGTGAAACAGAATCGGAGCTAATAGCGACCTGGTCCGAATAAAGAGCCAGCCGAGAACAAGGCCCGGCAGAAATGTTACAACTGCTATTATCCGGCCCTGGACAATGACGTGAGCAGCCGAAAAAACGGCAGCAGAAATAATTATGCATAGCCAATTATGCAGTTGCCGGTTTTTGCATCTGTCTGTCGTTGTTATCTCGAATATGTTATTGAGCAAGTATCCTCTGAAAAATACTTCTTCAGCGACGGCTACATATATAAACTGATAGAGCAGCCAGCTAAACCAGCTTTGTGCCTCCGGCAGAGCGGCCTGTAATGGCAGAGTCAATCCCCGAGATTTCATCATCCAAGACGTAACAAAGAGAATAGGAAACACGACAATGCACGTGCGTAAGACGGTCAGAACTGCAAATCCAGCATCGCCAACTCCAAAGCCAATATGTGTAGATTCACTTTTTCTTATTGCCATTGGAATAAGCGCGGCGGAGACTAAGATAGCCGGAGCCATGAACCAGGTAATATTTGAGATGGGACTTTCTATGAGCAGTCTAATGGCCAAAATCACAATGGTTGTTACGATGATGGTTTGTCCCAACAGCGTTATTTTCAGACGGGCAGAGCTGTTGTGTTTCTCACGAGTTGGGTCTACGCTTAGAAGCGGCTCGGCAATGCAAAGATGGTCCAGCGTGCAACTCATTATCAATATCCATCTCTTATGGCACGGTTGTTTTTGCGATTTCGTCTGTCTCGCAGCTTAAGTATAACCACCGCTGCGGCCAGACCTGCATACGGTAAGATAAACTGCGTGAAGGTGACTTCACTGATAGGCGAAATGGCACAGCCACCTCCCCCTCCGCCACCTGAGTCACCACCGCCGCTGTCATCTCCGGAGACCACGTAGAATGGCGTAAAGTGCGTGGTCCTAAAGCTCAGCGCATGGATGGTAGATGATATGATGATGTCCTCAATGTCCGTTATGCCTTGTTGGCTGAGTGCCGTAGTCAGCGAGTTGTACCAGTAGGCCGAGGCCGAGCGGCTAGAATTCGGGACATTGTACGGCATTATAACTCTGACCGGCTGACTGAACTCAATTCCGCTTGGACCGAAGTCGTAGGCGCTCAAACACTGCATTGAGAAAGCTGGAGGATTCTGAATCTCGGTGATTGTAATCTTTACATCTGTTGGATATGCCCGCGGTGGTATTACAACACAAACATCGCCTATGTCACGAATCGCACTTGGGTCCGTGCCGACTATTGCACCTGATAAAGCAGAGACGTCTGTAGAAACCGTAGGAATAGGGGACATATAGGTAGTCCCCGCACAGTAGACTCCGGGTAGATCATCTCTATCGTCGATCCACACAATATACGGCTGGCAATATCTGTCTGTGCCTATCGCTGGTCCGACCTGGTTGGAATTTGTTCTGTCATCTCCTATAAGTATGTTTGTTCCAGCGTAACCATGGCTGAGCTCTGCAAAGAATATATCTGTGTCACTGCTGTGACCAGTAACGTATCGTTTATCCTGCCAGCAGGCAAAGATTTTAGTGCGGTCTTGCATATCACTTGTAGCGATGATTGTTGGCTCTAATTGGTCTGCTCCTGAGGTATCGTCGATGATGCTTGTGCCGGTTAATGAGCTGTCTGGTAATCCATTGGTCATTGCGTGATATATGTCCATATTTCCGCCTGAGTCATCCATCCATAGTAAGTGTAACACAGACTTGCCTGGTTCGCAGGCAAGCGCGGGACTTGACTGATTCGCCGGGTTGCTTACTACAGGTACATTTGTCCATGTGCTATAGTCGGATGACGCTCCGTATATGTCTGTTCGACCGTTTCTGTAATCAATCCACACAACATAGACTACATTGCCAGGACCAACGGCTATAGCTGGTTCGGTCTGGTTGGTATTGTTTGACGTAATTCGTGATGTAGTCTCTGTAATGAAGCCGTTATTTGAACTTGTAATATAGATGTCGTAATTACCTGCTCCATCATCCTGCCATACGGCGTAAGCGCGATTCGGAGACTGATTGTCAACTGCTATGTCAGGATTAATCTGGTTATCGTTCGAGTCAGTTATTCTCCGTTCATTAGACCATTCAACGCCATCAGATGAGACAGATGCGTAGATGTCCCAGTTTCCCCGTCTGTTGTCCTGCCACACAACATAGAGGGAACCATCGGCACCGACGGCCAGTGCGGGATTGCACTGGTCATACTCATTACGCGTGACCCGGATGCTATCCCCGAAGTACTCTGTTCCAGCGGTGAGCTTACTGATGTAAATATCCCTTTCATCATCGAGGCCGGCGTGCCATACAATCCAAATGTTGCCTTCAGCATCGGCAGCAGTTACGACGCCTCCCTTATCGGGCGCCTCTGTGTCTGAATTGACTTTTATATTCTTGCCGAATGAGCGCATCTCCGTTTTAAAGGAATAGGCATATTGGTTTAGTGTATTGCCAGCGATATCTGAGGCTGTGACGCTGACAGCTACAACTTGATCGAAATCGAATGGGTTTTCCGGCTGGTACACAAACTTATAATTGGCGTTTGTGCCTGACCTGCGGCAGGTGCCGTGAATGCTTGTGTATTCGGCTTGATTGCCTGAATATATGATTTCGTCATTAATTTTAATAACAATTGAATCGGGATCAATTCCTGTGTTGTCATCAGTAGCGTCCAAGGTCATTAGATTATTTAAGGGCACCTGAATTGAGCCTGGAGCCGGGGAACAATTGCTGATGCTTGGTGCAGTTTCGTCAGGATTCACAACAGTAAAGTTCGCGGCTATGGATTTGTCTGTGTTCATCGTTAGTGTGGCAGGATTATTGCTGCCAGATAAGTCTCCCGACCAACTTAGGAAACTGTATCCTGTATCAGGAATCGCTCGCAAGGTTACTGTTTCACCGTGATCATAGCTCGCCTTGTCTGGAGTTTTTACTACCGAACCGCCGACTGTTGTGATATCCAGCGTGTATATGTTGATGGCAAAAGTTGCGACGACTTCCTTGTTGTTATTCATCGTGATTGCGGTTAGGCTGTCGCTGCCGGATGCATCCCCTGTCCAGTTGAGAAAGTGGTAACCAGTATTAGGTATTGCTTCTAGCGCAACTACTTCACCGTGGCTGTAGCTTGCCTTATTTGGAGTCTTTATTACGGAGCCGTTGATTGAGGTTATGGTCAAAGTATAGGTGTCGACGGCGAAGGTTGCGGTGACTGACTTATCAGAGTCCATAATAAAAGTCATGGGATTACTACCACCTGATATGTCCCCTGACCAGTTTACAAAGTTGTATCCCGCATCTGGAACCGCTTGCAAAGTTACTGTTTCACCGTAACTATAGCTTGCCTTATCCGGAGACTTTGTTACGGAGCCATGAGCAGCAGTTACAGACAAAGTATAAACTTGGCCATTGGGGTCCGATGGAATATATTCGTAGCAGCCAACGTCAGGCTGATTATCTCGGGTGTTGCCCAGGATATCAATGCTGGGAGTGTTAGTAGTTGTTCCGACATTAACAGCGGGACTGCCAGCTTTTAAAGTAAAATCTAGGTTGGCATAGTCATTAAATACATTAGTGGGGTCATATCCTGATTCGCCAAGTTGTATATTATGGTCTTTTGTGATGTTAGGGTCGCTGCTAGGGGAATAGCTATAAGCGATATTATTTCTTATTATTACATTCGCTGCGTTTTCGGGGTAATAAATTTTTATCCAGGGTGTCCTATTACTACCGGGAGGACGTACAATCGTGTTATTGACGATTACTGTACCAACTGGGTCATCTATACTAATACCGTGATAGTGGTCAACAAAAATTAAGTTATTTTCGATAGTCCAGTAGTCGTAATCTCCGCCGCGACAAAAAATGCCCTGAAATGATTTAGCATAAGGATGGCTACCAGGTTCGTAATAAAAGCGATTTCCGCGAATAGTCAGTCTCAAAATGCCACCTCTTACGTATACTTGCATGCCATCATCGTGATTATCATTAACTTTCAACGAATTTCTAACAGTGTTATACTGCCATGTTTGGTCATTGCCTCCTACAACACGCAAACCATCAAGACAAAACTTGTTTATTGTATTGTACTCAATGAGTGAATTGTATCCTCCGGCTAAAATACCGTGAGCCACATTAAAAATATTGTTATTACGAATAATGGCATTACCGCCTCTTAAATCTATGCCGGTCGCCATATTTGCAGCCCAATCGTTCTGGTCCCATGTATCAGTTAGCGTATCCGACGCCGTTGAGATAGTGCAATTTTCAATCGTAACGTGGTTGCTATTTCCAAATGAGCCTGTATTTGCAAGCTTGATACAACTGTTAGGGTATGCTCCCGCAAGCTCAGGACTTACAGTGAGCCCCTTAAAAACCCAATAACCGAACCCCTCAACATTTATATATCCTAAGCATGGGTCGTTATCTGTTTCTGCCTCTATGGTTATTGTCCCTTCGTTATTGTGCCATCCCGAATAATTAGTTATGAGCCCATGATACCCTGTTAAGAGCTTAATTGTATCGCTTTGTGCAACAGGGGCTTCTGGATTGCTAACATCGCCATCCGGGTATTGTCGGCGCTGAATTTTTCTAGCAGTAAAAACCGATTCCAACGTACCCCACGCAGTTTCAGTAGACAGACCGTCATTGTCTGCCGTATCCCCATCAACAGGGTCGCAATAATAAGTGGTTGCGGTTGCTGTGTTAATTACCGTAATGTGACAAAGTGAACAGGTAATTAACAGGCCGACCATGAAACAGTCCCATGAGTGTGCCCACTTTGGCCTATATCTCGATTGAAATGTTCTTGCGTTATTTACCATTTAAGCACACAATATCCAAATAAAAGCATGTTAGCATATATCCTTCCAATGTAAATTTTAAGAATAAATCGCTGCAAAGTCAACATAGCCTTGTTGTCTATGCTGAATTTACGCATATTCAGGCTGGATTGGGTTGGCGAATTTGCAACTGGCAGTGCAGAAGAAGGGGAAAAATGCAGGGGAAATTACCGCTTGCTTTCTAACGAAAAGGTTGTTTTTTGGCGTGGTTCTTGGCATTTATGTCTGGATAAAATACGCTCATTATGTACACGCGTGCATCTGGCTAAGGGCCTCAATCGGCTTGATTTTAGGACCTGACTAGAAGTTAACTTTCGCACTTTTTCGAAGCGGAATTAGCTGTCAAACAAGGGCTTAGGTGCAATTTGGAATTAAACGCATGTTCGGTAAAAGCTCCGAACATAGCATAAATTCGACGAATGCAGGCGACAAGGCCTCTGGGCCAAGTCTGCCCAGATTAACATCCTCGCAAAAGTGCGAAAGTTAACTAGTGCTTTGTTACATTTCAATTGATGGATATAATTTCTTTAGTTTTATCCG
>CAZFLY010000030.1:0-32854 GCA_964519995.1 uncultured Pirellulales bacterium
ATCGAGGCATTAGCTCACGCTGCGTAACTAACTGTCAAAAGTGCGAAAGCTAACTCTTAGTGACATTTGGATTGACGAAGCTTTCACAAAAGAATTAATTAAATTCCCATCTTCCAAAATGTTAGAATTGTTAGCAGGCGATTTTCATCCACCTCTCTACTTTTTACTACTAAAACTATTTACTTTTGTTGTAGGGATCAGTGATTTTACAATCCGATTATTTTCTGTCATTGGCGCACTTTGCATTTTGATTTTAAGTTATACAGTTGGTCAGAGAGTATTCGGGAGGAACGGAGCTCTATATTTTTGTCTAATGATTCTATCGATTCCAATGTTGGCCTCCAATGCACATGACGCCAGAATGTATACATGGGCGGCGTTTTCTGTAACCGGCGTCTTTTTATATTCTTATTTGTATATGACAACAAATAAAAGGCGTGATTTGGTATTTCTGGGGCTATTTACATTAATGGCAGCTTATCTGCATTATTATAGTTTAATTGCGGCGTTCTGGTCAAACCTCTTCGTCTTTCTCTTTCTATTATTAAAAAAGGAAAAAACATGGTACGCTCATTTAATAACGATGTTTGCTGTAGTTTTATTATATTTACCCTGGCTGTCTATTTTTTTAGCCCAAACGAATACAGCTAAGGATCATTTCTATATTGCACCTTTAAGCATACAATCAATACTTTCCTGTTATATTGGACCATTTATGGAAAAGTTCTGGTTTGAAATATCATCTTACATAATGATAATAATTGTTTTTAGTTTAACATTTGTATCAATTTTTAATCATTTCATCAAACATAAGAATGACAATAGATTAATTTTAGGGTTGTCCTTAACTATTTTTAACGCCACAATTTTAACCGGGATTATTATTTCGTTTATACTCAGGCCAGTATTAATGTTAAGATATGTCGGCCCCATTGTAACCATGTTGATGGTTCCCCCTACTCTTTTTTTTATTAGAAGCAAAATAAAACTAGTAAAATTATTATTATTAATTTTGCTTTTATGTTGTGGAATATATACATCTATTTCTGCATCATTATTTTCAATGGGCCCGTATAAACAATCTTTAAATCATTTATTGAAGGTTCACCCTGATGTAAAAAAGATTGTCCATGTTACTGAGATAACGACTGGTCCGCTATTAGAACATAACAAAATTGGAGATTGGGATCATTACTGGATTAAAAATGAAAATTCTATATTTTATACCAATATAAATGTATTTACTGAGCTGCATCAAATTCCATCATTAGATGAATTATTATCCCCGGACGATATTTTCTGTTTAGTGGATATGGAAATCACGCCCCTAAATAGAGAAAATTTTAATCTTATATTATCCAAAAGCCATGTTATTAAGGTTGATAAAATTATAGATAATAAGTCAAAACCTTCACTCACTGTTTCACTTTATATACTGCAATATCAAGGTAAAAATACGACCAATGAATAATATAATACAGTAATGAACATGATTTAACCGTTACATTTCATTTTTAAATTTCAATTATGTCACCGTCAAGTAAAAGGTGTTCTTTAAAATTTGTACCATTGAGAAAAACTAGGGACAGTTACCCATGGGGGGAATATTAGGGACGTTTAACTATTTGGAGAATTAAAAGGGTACGCCTGCCCCCATAGGGGGTAGTTTCGTCGCGCGTATTTAGTATGTCGTATAGGGTACGCGAGTACGCGAGAGACGATGGAAGATAGAGGACAGCGGATACCTAAAATCCGAAGCACTAAGCACTAAATCCTAAATTCATCCCTAAGGGACAAGATACCTAATTTTAAAAATCTCAATTTTCAAAACAAAAGACAATAACATAACAGCAAGGCAGATTTGGCATTTTGACAATTCGGATTTTGAATTTGTTTCGGATTTCGATGTTAGGATTTAGAATTTGGTGGGGCAAGCCGCCACCCTACGACATCGGCTGGAATTAAGTATCGTGTCCCTGGATTTTGACGGTTGGCGTGCGTTGGTTTGGCCGGACCTTGCAAACTTGGCCAAGAGCTGGCTTTGGGGTCGATAGCCAGCCATCATTTGCTCTGCTGCCGGGATATATTCCACATTACTGCGGTCTGGAAAAATAAAACCATCTCAGCGGTGTCTGATAAATAGATCGTAGCATTTCTAAGCTATCTTCTTTTACTTCACTTCTGGCTTGGTAACGTGGTTTTTTATTGACAGAAAAGGGATTTGTCTATAGTATGTCGGTTGTAGGGACGAATATTTATGGGGACTTATAGCATCCGGCTATGGGTCTGGCAGCCCTAAGCTGCGTAAATGAATCTGCATTGGAGGTAAGGGCCAGCAAAGCCGGTCTTTCAGTATTCTGGCAGGAGAACCTGATTTTGCGAAGAAGGCAAGCGACTATTTGGAGATATTCCATGTTTGACCGAAGAATTGTCTCAGCAATTTTAATCGTATCACTTTTCACAGTTAGTGTCGGCTTAGCACAGAGCCTTGCTGATAACTGGAATGACTTTTTGCACTATATGAAGATCGGCCGATTCGACTTGGCCAAAGGCTACGCCCAGGCAATCTTACAAAGCGATCCCGACCCGCTGGAATTGCTTGCTTTAAGTCAGGACAATCCACAAGGCTATCAGATTTTGCTGAGGGCAAATGAAATAGCACCCGACAATGAGCTTTCTGCTCTTAGCGGCCAAATCGTGGGCCTTATCGAGCAGGGCAGATTTATACGTCGGTCTGATCCCAAGATTATCGTCGAGGAAATAAAAAGGCTAAGCGGCACCGAGCGCGGCCGATTTACAGCGATTAAGCGACTGAAAGATGCGGGAGAATATGCCATTGCATATATGCTCGATGCGATAGCTGACCGTTCTCGCCAGGATGAACTGCCTAATATCGTTTGGGCACTACCGCAGATTGGTCGGCCGGCAATAAGACCGCTTGCAGCGGCGCTTCAGACAGAAGAAACTGCTGTCAAAGCCGAGATTATAAGGGCGCTTGGTAGGATTGGCTATCCACAGTCACTAGCCTATCTGAAATATGTTGTTGAAAAAGGTCAGTCCCCTGAGCTACGTGAAATTGCCCACGAGAGTATCCAGCAAATCGATCCAGCAGCGTTGAGTGTCCCTGCGGCTCAATTGTTCTTCGAGCTTGCTGAAAGATACTACTACCACTCCGATTCATTAGCTCCTGCGGAAGATACTGATTTTGCCAATATATGGTTTTGGGATCCTGACCGCAACTGGCCGGTCCGCCAAGAAGTAGACAAGGCCTATTTCAATGAGCTTATGGCGATGCGGTGTTGTGAGTGGGCGCTCAGAGCCGATGAGGGATTCGGTTGGGCCATAGGTCTATGGCTGGCTGCCTTTTTCAAAGCTGAGGCTACAGGCTTAGATATGCCTCAGTATTTCGGCGAAAAGCACGCGGAGGCCCTTGTCTACGCAACCACCGCTGGGCCTGAGTACCTCCATCAAGCGCTGGCACGAGCCATCAGGGACGGAAATGCCGATGTGGCACTTGGTGCGGTCGAGGCACTGGCTACCACTGCCGGTGAAAAGTCGCTTTTCTACACGGTTGGTCCTACACAACCACTGCTGCAGGCCCTATCTTTCAACGACAGGGCGGTAAGGTATAGTGCTGCGATAGCTGTCGCTGCGGCGGGACCCAGACAGCTTTTTGCCGAAAGTAGGCTGGTTGCGACCAATCTTGCTGATGCTTTAGGGCAGAGTGCTGCGCGAACGTTAGATATTGGACCGAGGTGGAATCCAGAGCTGGCCGATAATTATGCTCTGAGGTCGGCTCAGGCTATGCTCAAACTGGCACAGAGTCGCAATCCGATTATCGATTTGTCACTGGCACAACTGGCCCTTGTGAATGCGACTCAAGACAATCGCCCGGAAATTCAGGTTCTCGCTAACCGGATTCTTGCTTATTTGAATAGCCCGGAAGCACAGCGGGCTATTGCCCAATCAGCTTTGAACGGCAGCAAGGACCTTGAGATACGTATATCGGCTTTTGAATCGCTTGCCGTCTCAGCAAAGCTTCACGCTAATATACTTGCAGAATCGGTGATTGATGGAATCTATGCACTTATCAGTTCTGAAGAAACTGAGCCGAGCCTTCGTGCTGCCGCTGCTGTTGCCTATGGCGCACTGAATCTACCCAGCCCGAAGGTCAAAGACCTCATCCTCGACCAGGCAAAAAACTGAACTGTCATTTTCCAGTAAAAGCAAGAATCTAAATTTTCTTTTACAAGTTCCCCGAAACGGAGCAAATCACTGCATGTGTATAAGGTTTTGGGGTCAAACCTTCCGGTGCTAAGATAAATTAGCGAGGGTCACTGGTCTTTAGCATTGGCGTCTGCCGGTTGTGTAGGCTGATCAGAGGGGCAGGCGTTCGTTTTTGGTTCATTGTTCTCACGAGGTTTATTGGAGTCAGCTCGGTCTATCTTAGGTTTGATGTTTGATTCTGAGCTATCCAACAACTCATTAATTACCGCATCAGACGTTACTGTACTGTCTGACGGACCGGCGAATCTGTGGACTAAGTCGCACCACCAGTTGATATATGATAAGTTAGTTTGCAGAGATTGTCTGTCTATGCCTACCTTCTGTACAAGGGAGTGTTGAGACACAGGTGTAGCCATGAATACTAAAATGGCAAAACTGAGCACAAGAAATCCTGCTATGAATCCCAGCAGACCCGCAAAGACAATGTCGAATATTCTTGGAAAGGGTACGCTGAATTGGCCCGTCAGGAACGTGTAAGATATACCGTGTAAGATCAAGAAAACAGCCGCTGCGATAGCTATCATTGCCAATGCATTGCCATACAGGGTATCAAAGGCGGCGGGAATAACATCTGTAATAACAGGAGTCAAAAAAATGGATAAGTAGATGGCTATTACAATATTAAATAGAGCTGTCCAGGTTTCGAAAAATCCAATCCTAACCGCCAGCCAGGCAAATAATCCCCCAGCCAATACTGCCAACCAGAATACCATAGGCTTTACCCTATAACTCTTTTTATTTCTTGTAGGCTTGTCATGCCTGTTACGACGCATTTCAGCGACTGCTTCCTAAGGTTCGACCTACCCCTTTTTTCACCATCTTTCCTCAGCACGGTTACCAGATCAGGTTTGTTGGCAATGTCCTCTTTTAACTGGTCGGTCACCGTGAGAAGGTCGCATACAGCTATTCTTCCCCAATAGCCGGTTCCGTTGCAGCGCTTACAGCCAACCGCTTCGAATATGTTTGTGTAGTCTATTTTTCTTTTATGAAAGTCGTAAATTTGGCTTTTACTGAGTTGAGCTTGCCTTTTGCAGTAATCACAAAGCCGACGAAGCAGTCGTTGGGACATGAGAAGGCTCAGTCCCGATGATAGCAGAAGAGGTGATATACCCAGGTCTATAAGTCTTACCAGAGCAGTCGCATTGCTGTCACAGTGTATTGTCGCAAGGACGAGATGACCTGTCTGTGCTGCCCTCAGCGCAATTTCTGCTGTCTCCTCATCTCGTATTTCACCGACACATATAACATCCGGGTCCTGTCTTAGTATGCTACGTAAGGCTTTGGCAAAAGTGATGTCGGCTTTGGGATTTATTTCGATTTGGCTCGCTTCTCGTAGGACCGCTTCGATAGGGTCTTCTACTGTTATTACATTGCGGGTGAAGCGGTCGATCTGGTTGAGCATAGCATACATCGTTGTGGTCTTTCCACTTCCCGTGGGTCCGCCGATCAAGACCATACCGGAAGGCTTGCTTATTGCATTTTCGATAATTGAAGATTGCTTTTTTGTCAGCCCAACATCGGCCAAAGTAAACGTGCCCGCGTCCTGGTTGAGTACTCTTATCGAAAGTTTTTCACCGCTGAGAACACCGGCACTTGCAACTCGGAACGAAGCTGTTCTTTCACCTTTTTTGGCTAAGAATGCGCCGTCTTGGGGTCTTCTCTTTTCGGAGATGTCCATGCTCGATACGGCTTTAATGCTGTTTACGACTGCTTTGCAGATCTCGGTCTGAAGTTCTCTTACTGTCCGCAGTACGCCATCTATTCTCAGTCTGATTGTGTATATTGACTCGCTTTTTGGGTCGATCAGGATATCGCTGGCACGAAGTTCGAGGGCGTTAGCGATAATTTGCTCGGTCAAATCAAGGGTTTGACTGTCCTGTTTCTTTTTGTCGCCGTGGCCGTAGATTTCGTCGATGCTCCTGCCCGATGAGTCGAGCAATTTAATCGTTGAATCCTGCTTTTTCGATCGCAGCGAACGTATGCCGGAAACGAAATGTCTCATTTGCTCCTTCATTATCTCAAAGACATTTTCATCGCCCTGTGAAGCTTTTATGACTACATCCACGGCCAATAGTATAAGCAGCAGTATAGGCCCTGCGAAAAGGCCAATAATATAGACCACTGGCTTGAACTGTTTCGGCGCCAGCGAGCTGAACTGAAGTCGTTGGACGATATAGAGACACAGATAAAACCAGACCACAAGGCCTATCAGTTTGACCGGATTAAAGGTAAGCGACACTGACGCTTCAAGGTGGGCGATTTCCCCCAATCCCAAGAAGAGCCAAACGTGATGACCATTTTGTATCAACTCCAGTATTTGCATGTTTGCTCCTGTAGCAAATACGGAAAATATGCAACTCGCGCATCTAAAATAACACATTTGCCCTGTTCGTACAACCTAAAACTGTCTTTTGCAATAGTTTGGTGCATGTCTGGAGTTTGTAGGTATATTTGTATGGATGATATCCCATCCATAGTTAGTTGGAGGTTGAGAAAAGCGATGGCTATTTCTCTTTGTTGCTGGTAGGGTAAACGGATTGTGTTTGTCCTGATGATATAGGAAGTGACTTAGATGTTTTCAAAGTCAGTTATACCGGAGTCTGATTCATCTACTTCCGCCAAATCATCTAATTCATCCAGCTCGACAAAAGAGCCAGATTCATCCAGTTCAGCGATATCTTCGAGTTTGTCGGAGCCTGGAGAGGTGTCTGCGTGCTTGACATCGGCTTGTGGTCTTTCTTTTTTGGGCACCTCTTTTGTAAATCGTTTGGGAAGATTGATCTCCTCCGGCTGACCACCAATCTGGATTAGAAACGTTAGAGGGCCTACTTGCAGATAATCGCCAGGTTTTACTTCTGATTCATCTATACGGTTGCCGTTGAGATAGGTGCCATTTCGCGACCCGAGGTCACGGATCACCATAGTCTCTCCGGAATGGCTCAGTTGGCAGTGCCTTTTTGAAACGGGCGTAAGAGGAATGCGAAGATCACAAGCATGGCGTCGGCCGATTACTGTTACATTACTTGGTAGAGGAAAGGCTGTGTATGAGCCGTCCTTTTTGAATAGAACCAGGTTTACGTCCATCCTACCTCCCTTGAAACTTAGGCTCAACTATTGACATTATACAAGAAAAAGCGGTATATAACAACAGATAAATTGGACTGCGGGGAGTATCGACGGATTGACATTTGCAGCACAGTGCTACATAACTTAGTGCTATCAAAATAGTTATAAATGCGCAAACATTTGTAAAGCACGGCCCTGTATATATTGGGTGACTATCGTTTGTTGGCTTGCTGCATAGAGCTATCCAATGTTCACTTGGACGAGGACCGACCTTGACAATTCCAATGGGCACCTTTATTCTATATTCAGTCGTTAAGAGTTTTTAGTAACGGACAGATGTATGGCGAAAATTACTCTGCCTGACGGCAGCACAATAAAGATTAGCGAAGGAACAACTGTAGAGCAACTGGCGGAACAGATAGGCCAGGGCCTGGCCAAGGCAGCCGTGGCAGCTAAGGTAAACGGGGAATTGGTGGATTTATCCGCCCCCATTATGGATGATGCTCACGTCCAGATTGTCACTTTTAAGGACGAAGATGGCCTTGAAATAATGCGGCATAGCTGTGCACACATTATGGCCGAGGCCATCTGCAGCATTTGGCCTGATGCAAAGCTCGTCTACGGCCCCGCTGTTGAGGACGGGTTTTACTATGATATCGACCTTGATGAGTCAATTAGACCCGACGATTTTCAGCGTATAGAAGGGAAAATGCGTGAAATAGTCGAGGCCGATAGGCCGTTTGTCCGCAAGGAAATGTCCAGAAGTGAGGCTCTTGCGAAACTGTCCGGCGACAAATACAAAACAGACAATATAAATCGCACCGATAGCGAAGTTATCAGTTTCTATTCGCACGGGGATGGCTTCGAGGATTTATGCCGCGGACCACATGTGCCCAGCACCGGAAAATGTGGGAGTTTTAAGGTGATGTCGGTCGCTGGTGCCTACTGGCACGGTGACCCGACACAAAAAATGCTGCAACGGGTCTATGGCACTGCCTGGCCCGACCAGAAACAGCTCGAGGATTTTTTGCATCGATTGGATGAGGCGAAAAAACGGGACCACCGGGTTTTGGGCAGACAGATGGATTTATTCAGCTTCAACGAAGCTGGCCCCGGCTTTGCCTTCATTCACGCCAAGGGAATGATAATCTGGAATCAGATTGTGGATTTTTGGCGAACTCTGCACGACGAATACGAGTATCAGGAAATAAAGACGCCGATTATCCTTAACGAGGAGCTCTGGCACAAAAGCGGCCATTGGGACAATTATAAAGAGAATATGTACTTTACCAGCTTCGACGACGCAGATTACGCCATAAAACCCATGAATTGTCCCGGGGGCTGTTTGGTCTACAGAACCAGGCATCATTCATATCGTGAATTGCCCATGCGCGTGGCTGAGCTTGGACTGGTTCATCGACACGAGGCAAGCGGTGTTATGCATGGGCTATTTAGAGTCAGACAATTTACTCAGGATGACGCCCATATCTTTTGTAAGCCCGACCAGATTGAATCGGAGGTAATCGGGGTGATTGATCTTACCTTTGAGACTTACAGAGCTTTTGACTTTGAGGATTTCCGCGTTGAGCTTTCCACTAAGCCTCAGAAACATATTGGTTCGGACGAAATTTGGGAGATCGCTACTAATGCCCTGAAGGATGCGCTGGTACACAAAAGCATTCAATATAAAATCAACGAGGGAGACGGGGCCTTTTACGGTCCTAAGATAGATTTTCACATAAGAGACTGTCTTAAAAGGTCCTGGCAGCTTGGCACAATTCAGCTGGATTTTTCCATGCCGGAACGTTTCGGGCTTGTCTATACAGATGAAGATAACACCGAGAAGCATCCCGTTATGATTCACAGAGCTGTTCTCGGGTCTTTTGAGCGGTTCATCGGCATACTAATAGAGCACTACGGCGGCAATTTTCCTCTCTGGCTTTGCCCGGAACAAGTTAGAGTTCTGCCGATAAGTGAAAAGACCAATGGATATGCCGGTAGCGTTCATACAAAGCTCAGAGAATCCAGGCTACGTTGTAGTTGTGACCTAACGGATGAAAAAATTGGTGCCAAGATTGCCAAAGCCCACGGTGATAGGCTGCCCTATATGTTGGTCGTTGGTCCGAAGGAAGCTCAGACGGGCACGGTAAATGTCAGGATGCGAGGGATAAAAGAGAATAGAACGATGGACATTGAGGAATTTTTGAGAACGGCAAAGCAGAAAATCGCCGATAAAGATATAGATGTGACCTTTTGAATCGATGGTTGAATATTGGTAATTGGAAACAATTTAACCAATCACCATTTACCAATGTTTTTTTAGAAAGGCAAGGTGGTGTACAATAACTAAACAAAATTTAAGGATAAACGGAGGGATAAAAGCCGAGTTAGTTAGGCTAATCGATGAATCAAATAACCAGATAGGTATCGTGTCTTTAGGCGAAGCCCTTAGCAAAGCTCGCGAAGTTGGGATGGACTTAGTAGAGGTTGCCCCTACGAGTGATCCTTCTGTCTGTCGAATAATGGACTACGGCAAATGGCTATACCAGCAGAAACGCAGGATTCGCGAGACTCATAAAAAGAGCCAGCGCCACACTGCGACGCTGAAGGAGATCAGGCTCAGGCCTGAAACCGACAAGCACGACCTGGAAATCAAGCTCAATCACGCCCGTGAATTTCTACAAAAGGGCCACCAAGTACAATTCACAATGTTTTTCCGTGGACGCCAGATGCTGCACAAAGATCATGGATACGCGGTGCTCGATCAGGTTACGCAGTTGTTGGAGGATCTTGCGAGGATTGAACGGCCGTCCAGAATATCGGGCAGGCGCATGACGTTATTGCTGGTGCCCAAGTAATACCTGAAAGATCTATTGTGACTAATCGCTGTGGTTTGCCCTTGGCTCTATATCGAGCGGGATTTTATCTGGGGTGATAGGTGCATAGTGATTACTGTAGTAACGCCTTTTCTTCTCGAATTGTATCTGCCTGCGAAGTTTTTAGCATTTTTTACAGGTTCTATGAGAGCTATTCGATATTTCGCAGAATTTGTAATTGAAGTGTTGACCCTGAGCGGCAGATTAATTAGAATGTCTCATCCTATTTTTTAGTCTGTTTATATATAAATTTTCTCAAGGATTGGCAGAATGCCGAAACAGAAAATCCATAAGGGCTTGAGCAAGAGAATCAAGATCACTGCTACCGGCAAGGTCAAACATAGGCGGGCTGGCAGTAGTCACCTTATGAGTGGCAAGAGCGCAAAACGACGAAGGCGTATAGCCAGTTCGGCCATTATGACCGGTACCTCGGCCGGGAAAATTAGGATCAAACTCTGCACGTAGGCCATGCACCGGTGTGGATTCGACTGTGCCCCGATATAATGAAGTGTATGATATGTGCTTGCTTCTCGGCTATTATTCAGCTGCCGCCAGCAAGCGTAAAAATTCGGTTTTTTTACGGGGAAAGCTGATATGCCAAGAGTTAGAAAAGGTGCTGCAAGACACCAGGCAAAAAAGAGAATCCTCAAAGCGATAAAGGGCCATCGTGGCCAGGCAGGTCATCTCTATCGACTGGCAAAAGGAGCAACCACACGAGCAGCCGTCAACGCCCGGATCGATCGCAAACGTCGAAAGCGCGATTTCCGAGGATTGTGGATTGTGCGCCTGAGCGCCGCCTGTCGCCAGCGAGGTATACGCTATAGTCAGTTCATAAACGGCTTGAAAAAGGCCAACATTGCGATCAATCGCAAAATGCTAAGTGAAATTGCCATCGACGATCCCAAGGGATTCGATGCTGTTATCGAAAAGGCTATGGCTTCAGTAGATTCCTGAGTATGATCTTGCAGAGAGACCTGACACGCACGACGAGCAAATGCTTGAAGAATTCGAAAAAATTGGCAAGGAGGCTCTTGCTGAGATAAGGAAGGTTACCGACCTCAAGGCCCTTGAGGATTTCCGCATAAAGTATCTGGCACGCAAGGGCCGAATAATTCAGATGCTCAGCCGGATTGGCGAGTTCCCGCTCGAGCAAAGACCTTACGCGGGTCAAATTGCAAATCAAGCAAAAAAAAGGGTCACCGAGGCATACGAGCAACTGAAGAAGAACCTGCAGCAGTCACAGAAAAAACCTCAGGAGTTCATAGATGTTACCTTGCCGGGTGTTCCGGTAAGAATCGGTAAACCGCATATTATTACCCAGACCTTGAACGAGTTGCTGGAAATATTTGGTCGAATGGGTTTTTCTGTGGCTTATGGTCCGGAAGTTGAGGACGAGTGGCACAATTTCATTGCGCTAAATATTGGCCCCGAACATCCGGCGCGTGACCCTGCCGACAACTTCTATATCAACGACAACTTGCTGCTGCGAAGTCAGACCTCCACGATTCAGATACGCGTCATGGAAAAGACAAAACCGCCTATCCGCGTCGTTGCTCCGGGTCGTGTCTATCGGCCTGATACTGTTGATGCAACCCACATGTATATGTTCTATCAGCTTGAAGCCCTCGTCGTTGACGAAGGTGTCAGTATGGTTGACTTGAAGACTACTATCGAGCAATTCATTCACGTATTCTTTGGCCCCGATACAAAATGGCGATTCAGGCCGAGCTTTTTCCCGTTTACCGAACCCAGTGCTGAAGTTGACCTGCTGTTAACGGATAAGACCGGCAAGGAATCATGGGTCGAGATGGGCGGCTGTGGTATGGTTGATCCAAATGTCTTTGATGCCGTTGGCATAAACAGTGAAAAGTACACTGGCTGGGCTTTTGGTTTTGGCATTGAGCGCCTGGCCATGCGCAAATACGGCATCACTGACATTCGCCTGTTTTTCGAGAACGACCTGCGGTTTCTCGACCAATTCTGATTTTCTACGCTGTTTTAGTTTCTGAGTTTCGACCCCAATCGGGCAGTAACTAGCATCTGGTTCGGTGACACCCTGAAAATTGCCGCTAATTTTCTTCAATAAAACATAGATAAGGCGTATAATTTAGTTATCTTTCTTAGAAGGAAAAGGTGGTGGAAAATGGATTCTCATCAGCTTAATTCTGTGGAATTTCAATCATTTTTGAAAGGGTGAAAGAATGAAAGCGACAGAAATGTTCAAAGTTTTGGTTTTGGTGCTCGGTATAGTTGGCAACGTCTCGGGGCAAAATGGACCGATCAAATTTAGAGCCACGGTAACAATTGGTGAGCAACATGAGGTAGTACCGGTCTGTTATGGAGACTATTTTGTAAAGGTGACAGTGGATGAGATTCTCGACGATCCAAATGCGGTCTTTGCAGGCGTGACGACCGTGGAAGTGTGTTACCAAGATGCTCACGATCTGGAAGCAGGCAACAAGGTCGAGGTCTATGGTTACTACTGGGGAGGAACGTGCCCGAGGCAGTACTGCGGGCGAGTGGAGGCATCGGGAGAGTCATATTACATTGAGCTTGACTCACTGATCGAGGGGCGGACCGCGTTCACCTATCAGGGTCGCTTGACCGAGACCGGCGGGACAGCGGATGGCCTGTATGACTTCCGCTTTACGCTCTACGACCATCCTGACCCCAGCATTGGGGAGCAGCTCGGTGATGCGTACTATTTGAATGATGTGGATGTGATCGACGGGTATTTCACCGCGATGGTGAATTTCGGGGCCGAGGTGTTCAATGGTGAGCCTCGCTGGCTGGAGATCGCCGTAAAGCCGGCACTGACTGATATGATCCACATCGCACTCAAGCCGCGCCAGCAGATAACACCCACGCCGTATGCTCTCCATGCACAAAGTGGCGGTGGTGGTGACGGCTGGGCTTTGTCTGGCGATGACCTCTATTCAGTTCCGCCGGGCAACGTTGGTATCGGAACGAGCACGCCGACGGAGAAGCTGCATGTCGTCGGCAATGTAAGAATAGAAGGAACGTCGCCGGCATGGCTTCATCTTGTAGGTGGTTTAGGTGATGATGCAGGCGTCAGCTTCAGTACAGCCGGAGTAGGTGTGAACAAGTGGGAGATATTACGTGACGGCAGCTCGTCCGATTTTTTTTTGAGAGAGTCCTTCCCATATCCTCCGTTCTCTGGTGCTTCCGTTACTGTCAAGGCTGGAAGCGGTAACGTGGGTATTGGTACAACCGAACCAGCGGCACCGCTGCATGTGCAAAAGGAAGGCACCGGCAGGCAACTTGCCGCGTATTTCAATAATCCGAAGGATGGAGTAGACTCAGAAGTAGAAATCCAGCTTGGATTGGGCAAGATGCTACCGTCGGCGTGGAGTCTGAAGGCGTCGAGCGGCCTATTCAATATCGCGAACGTCGCTGTGCTTCCTCCAGCTCTTAGCATCCGAAGCACGGGCCGAGTCGGTATCGGAACAACCGAGCCGGTAGCACAACTGGATGTGAGAAGGCCCGGCGCGGGCCGGCAGCTCGCGGCCTACTTCAGTAATCCCAGGGACGGTGCAGATTCCGAAGTGGAGGTCCAATTTGGATTGGGCACAATGCTGCCGTCGGCCTGGAGCCTAAGGGCGGCAAGCGGCCTATTTAGTATTTGCAATGTTGCTGTTTTTCCTCCCGTTCTCAACATAACCAGTACCGGCAATGTTGGCATCGGAACGACGACGCCCAAAGGAAAAATGGATGTTGCAGGCGGATTATCAATTGGAAGTTATGCAGGTGTTTCTACGCCAGTAACAGATGGAGTGATAATATCTGGTAATGTTGGTATTGGAACTAATAACCCCGGAGCAGCAAAATTAGCAGTTCAAGGTGTCACTGTCCTTGGTGGTGTTGACGGTAGTCCTGATGCTTCGTTGGAGATAGTGAAATTTACTGTGACCGATCTTCTGTATATAAGTAGTGCTCCAAACAATGATGGAGATCTGTTTACAGTAAAAAATGATGGCGATGTCGGCATCGGGACAACTGCCCCCACTGAGAAACTGGATGTTGATGGAACAGCGAGGTTGAGAGATATAAGCGTCGGCGGCAATGCGGCGACAATGGTTGTGGCAGATTATAATGGTAAATTGTGGAGAGCAGGCATGAGTAGCAGGAGATATAAGACCAATATACAAAACCTTGAAAGTGACCCCGGTAGGGTTTTGGAGCTAAGGCCGGTAAGATTTCAATGGAAAACTACCGGTCAAGAGGATGTCGGGTTAATAGCAGAAGAGGTCAAAGATGTATTAGCCGATCTGGTTATATATGACAATGAGGGAAGACCCGACGCTGTTAAATATGACAGAATTAGTCTATATCTGTTGGAAACAGTCAAAGAGTTAAAATCTGAAAATACAGCATTAAAACAAAGACTTGACGCTCTGGAGAGAAAAGTTGAGCAGGTTCAATGTGCTGTCGCTAATGAGGTGCAGCTATGAGACAGGTTACTCAAAATTCGTTTATTACCTTGCTGGTGGTATGTTCGCTAATGGCTGGACCGGCGTTGAGCCAATATGAGATTAGCTGGTATACGATTGACGGCGGCGGTGGCACCAGCACCGGCGGGCCGTACAAACTTACCGGTACTATCGGCCAGCCGGACGCTGACTGGAGTGAAGGCGGCACATACGAGTTGCTTGGCGGCTTCTGGCCGGGCGGGCCTTTGTGCATTGTTGAGTTTAACGACTTTGCGAGATTAGCTGAACTATGGCTTCACACCGCAAGCGGATTAGCTGGTGACCTTGACGAAGATAACGACGTTGACTTTGACGATTTAAGTCGATTTACTGATTACTGGCTCTGCTACTGTCCGTACGGCTGGGACCTCAAGTGAAAGTTTAAATTTGGTCGTTTCATTTAACCGAATCGTCGAGTAATAGGCCAAGCTGTTTGATAAGTTGCCCTGAATTCGGTAGCCATTTCAAGATTTTTCGCAGTTTTTTGACTGCCAAGTGCAAAAAGCCTATATTGTGGATATCGAAAGGCACAACTTAGTAGTAGGTAGAAAGAGGTGTTTAAGATGAAAAGCCGTAGCATACTTGCATTTATATTCCTTCTTGCGCTGGCAACGATTGATGATCAGAATTACCTATTTGTTGCTTCTTCAAAAGCAGCAGATGCTGACCTACGCTGGGGATTATTGGCCAATGAGGGTTTCGACGGACACCACATAAAAGCAACGCTATTTTTTCCGGGCCAGGCCAGAGACGGCACCGCTCCATACGAGTGCCATCCGGGTTCGAATATGTTTCTTTATACGGTTCATCCCGAAAATCCGCGGCATCTGAACTGGGCCGGGAGCCAACAGAATCGAGACTTTACTATAGATAGAATGATCGAAGCGGGTGTAAATGTTGCTGTGATGTCTTCATGGGGCGAGGACTTTCTGCCCTGTTCTACCGGCTGGACACTCTGGGCACCTATGCAATGTTCTCCGCAGGCGCATGATGAACTCTTCGCCGCCGCTGTCGGTAAGCACATTCTGATCATGCCGTTCATAGAATCACGGGCCGACTGGAACTTTCGGAACGAGTTTCCTACCTGGGGTGACCAGGTTGCCCCAGGAACCGTTAGCCAGATCGTCAATTTAATCAACCGCTACATCAAGCAAGGCCAAAACAGCCAAGGACAAAACAATTGGGCACGTGTCTACGACCGCAATGGCGGGCCAAAATATGCTGTCGCGATAATTCACGCATCATCAAATCAGCTAGGACAATACAATCACTCTGCTTTTGCCAGAGGTTTTGACTCCATCGCCGAGGAAGTGCTGCAGCAGACCGATATTGAAGTTGGCTTCTTTATCGATGCACTTCCGCCTGGCACTTACGCACCGGGCACGTTCAGACCCTCATATAGCTCAACTGCCTATTACTTAAAGCAAAAAGACTCTATTTTGGGAATAATGTGCTTCATTCCTGAAATCTGGGTTGGCTCATCCAATGACCAGCTTCTGATAGACTGGAAACGCAGATTCTCCAAAGGCTGGGCCGACACAGGTATTCCCTTCTTGATGGACATTTCACCTGGATATGACGCACACATTGTATTCCCGGGATCCGTGCAATATGGTCTCAATACTGCTTGGATGCAGGCCCTTACCGATATGGTTCATGACTTTGGCCAGGATGGCTTAATGTACAATTCCTGGAATGGCTATACCGAAGCAATGGCTGCGGTCGTGTTGCAGGAATATGACGATACTTTCTATAAGTGGCTGGGCACTCTGACTTGCATGTATGAGCTGGCCACTTGCAGCGACATTGTTCGCTGCGAGGGAGCCAGGCATCCTGACCTCAATGGAGACTGTAGGATTGACTTACTGGATATGGCCGTGTTGGCTGCACACTGGCTGGAGGATTACGATCCAGAAAGCGGTTCATCCATTCCAAGACGCTGATCCACGTATAGCGACTAACAGGCACATTTACTTGCAACATCCGCTCCGATCGGGCAAGCTCAAAACCTATATGGCAATCCATCAAAGTCCGGGCTTGCCGCAACCGGACCACTTACTCGCAGCCCATCGGACATCCAGTTATGGACACGGAATAGACTAACACCGTCCTTTACTTGACCGAATCATCAAGTGGCAATCCAAGTCTCTCGTATAGTCTCTGTCGGCCGGCTTTATCACCGTCAAGAGTTGCCCTTGCATACTCAGCTACTTCTTTTGCGTGCGCCCGCGGCACAGCAATAACTCCATCGCCATCGGCTACGATCACGTCGCCGGGCTCAACCAGAACGCCGCCGCAGACGATAGGGCGATTGACAGATTCGATTTCGTTTCGGCCAGGCCGAATACCTCTGCCGACCTTTCTAAAGTAAAGAGGCACCTTCTCAATGGCAATCTCATCGGTGTCGCGTGCCGTTGCATTGGTAATTACCCCGACGCAGCCGCGCAGCTTCCAGCCCATGATATTGTTAGAGCCAATCGAGCCAACATCCGAATCTGGGGCATCATCAATGACCAGAGCTGTGCCTTTACGGATAAGGGGGACAAACGGTTCAGACGAGATATTGTTATACCAGTTACTGACCCAGCGGTCGAAGTCCTCAGTTTCCATCCGTGGCGCGAATGGTTTATTGGTAGGTACATATCGAGCAGTTACAGCGATGCCGATAAACCGATGTGTGAAATGTTCGGTGTCTTTCCAGGCGGCGTGAATCTCCGGCGAGATCAAGCCGATATTGGCAAGGCCCGCCTTATCCATTCCATCCGAAACATCAGCTACCCGTAGACCTTCAAAGAGTTTGAGGATCTGCTCGTCCTCTTCAGTACTATATACTTTGGTTGTAATAAAGTTTTTACCTGTCCTTAGATCCTCAAGAGTTGGCTTAGTATCTTCTGCGGCAACAGCCGACCGCATATTTACCGCCGTTGATATTAGTGCGAGTCCACAACCTCCAAAAAGGGTTAGAAGCATCACCGTAATTTTTCTTTTTCTGATCTGCATTTGTGCCTCCTATATAATTGATAAAACTATGACCGATACACTGTGACCGGCTTGGAAATATCATTATTGTAAGTTTTTCGTCTCACAGTGCAAGACTGAAGTTGGTCGGGCGATAGGCATAGCTACCGCGGCTGTTAAGTTCTTGATTGTTTCAGGGCATTTGCTTAGATTGAAAGTAAGGTTGGCTACTATGCAGGCTGGAGTAATAGCTGATGATTGAGATCACAGACGAAATATCGATTTCTGTGAAGGACCTGACCTTCAAAGCATCGCGGAGCAGAGGGCCGGGCGGCCAGAATGTCAACAAACTCAATACGCGTGTAACACTTTTTTTCGATGTGGCTAACTACAGCAGTTTTTCCGATGACCAAAAACGGCAGATTCTTGCGCGACTGGCGAGCAGGGCGGACAAAAGCGGCGTGATACGCGTCGTTTCGCAGAAGTTCCGCA
The DNA here is from genome assembly GCA_964519995.1 of uncultured Pirellulales bacterium. Classification (GTDB taxonomy): domain Bacteria; phylum Planctomycetota; class Phycisphaerae; order Sedimentisphaerales; family Anaerobacaceae; genus CAZFLY01. The sequence continues at coordinate 18,170 of CAZFLY010000030.1, forward strand.
CCCAAAAGGCAAATCGCAGTGTAGCGATAGAGCGGCTTCAGCAGTTATTACAAGATGCGCTGAGAACCAAACCCATCCGCAGAAAAACCAGGGTGCCGCGATCAGTTCGGGAACGTCGATCGAAACAGAAGAGGCAACGAAGTCTATTGAAGGAACAAAGGACCAGGAAAGACTGGCTCGAAGAATCTGCGGATTAGGACTTTGGGATGGTAGTGCGGTTATTGGCGTTTTCGACGGCGGACAAACAGAAAAACCACCACGGCAGTAATAACAACGATTACTAATACTTCACCTTGACCGAAAAATACACTAAGCACTGCGATTTTGTCTCTGAGTTTATCCGGCTTGTGTTTGTCTGACTTTTATCTTAATATTTCCTTCGACTTAAATCTCTACCGTTATTTTCGTCGAAAATCAAGCAGAATATTTTGGTTGACGTATGGCAGTTCAATTTATTCTTGGCAGAAGCGGTACAGGCAAAACCAGCCACTGTGTGCAGGCTGTTGTCAATGCGCTGCTCGAACCCAGCGACCAACGGCTCATTTTCCTGGTTCCTGAGCAGGCTACGTATCAGGCTGAACGTGCTATCCTGACTGACAAGCGAATAGCAGGCTACAGCAGATTGAGCGTGCTTTCGTTTGACCGCCTGCAATTTTTGCTCCTAAGCAAGAATACTGCCAGACCTTCCCTTTCTCGGATCGGTCAACAAATGGTCATCCATCGAATTCTGAGGAACAATAAAGATAAGCTAAGAATCTTTTATTCTTCCGCAGACTCGCCCGGCCTGGCTCGCCGAATGGCGCAGACTATTATCGAATTGCATCAATATGCAAAAACGCCCGAGGATATTGAGCGCCTTCTGGCCGATTTGAACAAAGACCGGACCAATAGCATGACGGCACTGAAATTTCAGGACATTACTTTAATTCTACGTGAATATCTACAGTTTATTGAAAACAGGTTTATCGATCCTGATGTGCAACGAGCAAACGCCTGCCAAGCTGTGGCTAAAGCAGATTTGCTCAAAGGTGCGAAACTTTGGGTAGATGGTTTTGCCGGCTTTACAGCCGGTGAACTTGCAGTGCTTAGCGAGATGCTAAAGGTGGTTGCCGAGGCACATATTGCCCTTTGCCTCGATCCTTCTAATATCGATCTGGTAAATCCGAAGGCTAAACCTGTTGACCACGGGGACATTTTTGGCCCCACGCAGGATACCTATGCTGTTCTTTTAGATATGATAAGACAAGCAAAACTAAAACCGGCTGAACCCTTGATCCTTAATCAGCCGGTCAGATTCTCAGCTTGTCCTCAGCTTGCACACATCGAGCGAAATATATTCGAACTGAAAAAGCCAAAACTTTCAACCTCAGACAGTCTTCGTGTTGTATCAACGCCCAATGCGCGAGCGGAGGTCCGATTCATCGCAATGCAAATACTTCGATTGGTCAAGGAGAAAGATTACCGCTACCGTGACGTTGCAGTCATTGCGTCAGACATTGACCGTTATGAGCATTACATAAGGGCTTATTTTGATGACTATGGTATCCCGTTTTTCATTGATAAGCGAAAACCGCTGAACCAACATCCGCTGGCGGAACTTATCTGTTCAGCTCTGCAGGCAGTTACCGGCGGCTTTACCAACAGCGAGATTTTTTCTTATCTCAAAACCGACCTTGTGCCAATTAAACGGCCCGAGGTTGACATGCTGGAGAACTATTGCCTTGCATTTGGCATAACCCAAATCGATTGGACAAGTCCTGAACAATGGTGTTTCGTTGACAAGGACGATGGCAGTTTTGGCCAAGAGCGAATAAATGTAGTACGCCAAAAAGCCATCGAACCTTTAATGTATTTACGGGATGCTCTCTGTCCTGCCGAGCATCCGGCAAAGCTGATTACTGCGGAAGAATTTACAAAGGCAATCTTTGCATTGTTGGATAATCTGCATGTTCGTAAGACTCTTCAAAACTGGATTGAAGAAGCCGCCCAAAACAGTGACCATCGCGCCGCAGATGAACACCGGCAGTTTTTCGACAGACTTGTAAACGTGTTTGATGAGCTTGTTGAAGTCTTTGGAGAGACTCCTTTGACGGCTGCTGATTATCTTGCAATCTTGCATTCAGCGTTTTCTCAATTGTCATTGGCTTTTATTCCACCAAGTCTGGATCAGGTTCTTGTAGGTTCAATTGAGCGCAGCCGACACCCTGACCTCAAAGCTGTTTTTCTAATAGGCGCCACGCAGAGGCAGTTTCCGGTTCCATTAAATCCCTCAGGTGTACTAAGTGACGATGACCGTTGTGCCGCTGAATCTGCTGATTTTTCACTTGCTGGCTCCACAGCATCAGCACTTGTGGAGCGGAAATATCTGGCGTATATCGCGTTTACCCGGCCGTCGGAGCATCTTTGCATTACATACCCTTCGGCAGATGAGAACGGCAGTGGTATAGCGCACTCACAGTTCATAGATGAGCTTCAATCTTTATTTGAGGACCTCGAAGAAGAGCGAATCGCTGACGAGCAAGTCAATATCGCTGATGTTCACAACGAAATTGAGCTTGCCAATGTGCTTTGCTCCCGCCTGGGAAAAGACGCTCTCCCAGCTCAAGCCGACGAGGACAGAAAACTTGTAACGCTACTGGATGAACTTTCCTCCGATAGACAGCTCGAAAAGGTTGCGACTAATGTGATTTCAGCCTTAAGTTACGATAACCACGCTGAACTTGATTTGCATTTGCTTCCTGAACTCTTCGGCCAGAAAGTGCGAAGTTCCGCAACAAGGCTCGCAACATTCGCCGCCTGTTCATATCAATACTTCGCCCGGTATGTACTGGAACTGATCGAAAGGAAGGAATTTAAATTTGAGCCTTTGGACCTCGGCAACTTCTATCATATAGTTCTCGATGCTTTGCTCAAACAGGTTATTGCACAAGGCAAAGATTTTACTGCGATTACTGACGGCGAACTACTGGAGCTTTTGAGCAGGGAAATATCAAGGCTCATTAGCGAACATCCGTTTGTTTCGAATTTTGCACGGCACTCTGCACACAACATGTTCATTATCAATTCGGCTGCGGAGGTTCTTGAAGATTGTGTGCTCGCAATTGCTGAAATGCTCCGTGCTGGGGACTTCAGGCCAAAGGTCTCGGAAGTTGCGTTTGGCGATGTCGAAAAGACGCGCGAAACACTCGGAAAGTATGAGATTGGTCTTTCAGATGGTCGGGTGCTATCGTTGAATGGCAAAATTGACCGTCTTGACATCGCTGAGATTAACGACGGGAACATCGCAATTGTGTTCGACTATAAACGTAAAGGGCAGACTTTTAGCTGGTCAAAGTTCTATCACGGTCTCGATATGCAACTGCCGATTTACTTGCTTGCCATCCGCAATTCTACCGGCCAACAACACGGCATTTACGCTGCAGTCGGTGCCTTTTTCATGCCAGTTGAAGCACATGTCGAAATTACCGCCCTTGATGAACTGGCTCGAAGAACAGAAAAATTCCAGCGTAAAGCAAAAGGGATATTTAATGGCGAGTTTTTCAAGCAATTGGATAAGTCAACAGGTTCTGGATGGAGTCGATTCTATACTTTTTCAATCACTGCCAAAGACCAGCAATACGGCTATTATGGCACAAGCTCGGCCCTAAAGCCGACCGATTTTAAAAGTGTGGTTGAGTTTGCTAAAAGCAAAGTGATAGAGCTAACTGAACAAATTCTGTTGGGCAATATCGACGTTCGTCCATACAGAATCGGCACCGACTTGGCGTGCAGGAACTGCAAGTACAAACCTGTGTGTCGATTTGACTGGCAAATAAATGATTACAACCTTCTAAAATCGCTAAATAAAATTCAAGTCCTCGAAAGAATACAGTTGAAAGGATAAAATGCGCATCAAATGGACCGACCAGCAAAAGCGTGCGATTGCTGCTCGTGGCAGTGACGTTTTGGTAACTGCCTCTGCGGGTACAGGCAAGACCGCTGTTCTGTCAGGCCGATGTGTTGACATCGTCTCAGACATATCTGGACACGTGGATGTCTCGAACATTTTGGTGCTGACGTTTACTGACGCTGCTGCTGAGCAGATGCGCTCTCGAATCGCCGAGCAGTTAAGGACTGTATTTACCGAGACTGGTGACCGGCATCTTCGTCAGCAGCTTATCCTGCTACAGGCGAGTGACATCAGCACAATTCATTCATTCTGCAAACGACTCATTACAGAGTATTTTTATGAACTTGGCCTTGATCCGACGTTCAGCGTAATCGACGCCGACGAGGCACAACTTCTCAAAGCTGAGGCACTTGAGAAAACCATCGATTGGGCTTGGCAACAATCCAATCTCAGCCAGGGTTTGACTGAGCTTCTTCGCGGTCGAGACCTTCAGGATAACGCTGGCTTTCTTACAAAGATTATAGAGCTGAGCAATTTTCTCGATAGCGTTGTCCTGCGCAAGAGCTGGTATCAAAGAGCCGCTCAACTCACACAGGCCACGACTTCCTTAAGCGGAGGACTCGGTCAAAAACAAATAATTGCCGAAAAGTTACAGCGGATTCTAAGCCGACTCTTGCACGCGCAAAAAATGTTTGAGGCTGAAAACACTGCGGGCGACTGGGTGGTGAAACTGCAGGCGAGCCATATTGAACCTGTTAAAGGTTGTCTTGAGATTTTACAGTCTGGCGATTGGAACAAATGCGCTGAACTGATAAGGGACTTTTCCAAGCCAAAAACGCTAAAGCCGAAAGGCATACCCGAACCGATTGCTGAGCTGCTGCAGAAAACAACCAAAAAAGCTATCGAGGGTTTCAAGAGTCTTTCGGACCTTTCTGCGCTAAATCCTGACTATCTTGACAGGGTTGGCTCTGCAGCGAACCTGCAAACGAGGGTGCTTATTGAGCTTATCAGGAAGTTCGATCAGTTGTATGGTCAGGCAAAGCGTTCGCTTAATTGCATGGATTTTGCCGACCTTGAACACAATGCGCTGAGGCTTTTGGCTGACGTTGAGACTGAAGAAGATGATGAACTATCGCCGTCTCAAACTGCACTATCTTTGAGGCAGAAGTACAAGTACATCTTTGTCGATGAATATCAAGACATTAACCCTGTTCAGCAGGCTATCCTTAATATGCTCAGTTCCCAGGGTAATGTTTTTGTTGTTGGCGATGTCAAACAAAGTATATATGCGTTTCGCGGAGCCGAGCCTAATATCTTTGCAGAAAATCTGCGGCTTGCCTCGCTCGATCCGGCTAATGCCTCTAATAAATTGCGTGTTGATTTGAATGTCAATTTCCGCTCCACCAAAGGCATTCTCGATTTTGTAAACAGGCTCTTCTCACGCATAATGTCCGCTGCATTTGCTCAGATCGAATATGACGATTCAGCAAAGCTAAGACCTGCATCGGCAAAGAGTTCCAACGGTCGTGCATCTAATGGGCAAAGGCCTGCTGTTGAATTTCACATACTCGATGAGACGGATAAAGGTGAAGACTCTGAAAACGGCCAGGTCAGTGAGTCGGAGCAGAGCGACGACTTGAGCGTTATCACCTCCCGGCAGCGCCAAGCAGCGCTAATAGCTCAGCGTATCAGACAAATAGTCGGTGCGGATACCGGCAAAGCCGAATTTCAGGTCCACGACACCCGTCAAAATTGCCTGCGTGACGTTCAGTACAGTGACATTGTAATTTTGATGCGCTCGCTGGTCAAAAAAGCTAATGACTATGTCGAAGTGCTCCGCTTGGCCGGCGTGCCGGTAAGCTGTCAAGCCGCTGCCGGCTACTTTGAGGCGACCGAAATCACAGACATGCTGTCTCTGCTGAAAGTTCTCGACAATCCGCAGCGAGACATCGAATTGGCTGCTGTTTTGCGCAGTCCCTTTTTCACGGTGTGTGACAGCGAACTGGCGAAGATAAGAATACACGGGACGGTCTCTGGGCAACCCAAAAACTTCCACTGCTGTGTTCATCAATACAGTGAAGGTGGCGTAGATAAGAAGCTTGCATTAAAGCTAAAAGACATAATTGAAAAGATTGACTACTGGCGCAGCCTCGCTCGACGTGGCCGACTGGCTGACCTGATCTGGCAAATATATCGGCAGACAAACTACCTTGCATTTGTTTCAGCACTGCCGAATGGTCAGGCCCGCAAAGCGAATCTGTTGAAACTTCACGACAGAGCCATTCAGTTCGAGGGCTTTGTTAGCAGCACAGGTATACCATCGCTTACACGATTCATCGAGTTTATTGAGAAACTGCTCGAACTCGGCCAGGACTGGGCGCCTGCTGAACCTGAATCGGCTGTTGGTAATGCCGTTCGGATATTAAGCGTTCATAAAAGTAAAGGGCTTGAATTTCCTGTTGTCTTTCTGGCCGAGCTACAAAGCGAATTTAACAAAAAGGACATTACCGCAGAAGTCCTCGCAGATGCGGACGGCACGCTTGGTCTTCAAGTTATAGACAGAGCCACAAACAGTAAGCTATGTTCGGTTGCACATGAGGTCGTTGCTGAGCGAAAACTCTCAACAATTCTCGCTGAGGAAATACGCATTCTCTATGTTGCGATGACTCGCGCTAAAGATCGCCTTATCTTGACCGGATCTCAAAAGCGCATTGACTGTGGAGCAGTTCTTAGCAATGGCTTGTTCTTCACAGATGGGCCTATTGCCGATTGGCAGCTTCGAAGCTGTCAAAGCCCACTCGAATGGATTCTATATGGGTTTTCCGACCAAAAGGTGCTGCACACAGCTTTTAGGACGGGCTTTGCAGAAAAGGCAATAGAGGACAATCTGTTCACTTTCCAGCTCCATGACCGTGCAGAACTTAATCGTATTTCCAACCATGTTCTTCAACTCAAGATTAGTAAATCTAAAAGGAGTGTTCTTACTCCGAGCAAAACGCCCCGAAAACAAGAACAATCCAAATTGTTCCTGCAGGTGAAAAGGTTTTTAAGTTGGTCTTATCCTTTCGGTGATGCACCGTTTTTGCCGGCCAAAAGTTCCGTAACTGAGTTAAGCCATCAAAGCGATGAGTACAGAAGATTCGACTATTCCACAGCTCTGGACAGGCAGCCAATTGCCCTTGCTGTCAGCGAATTCGACTTGACCGAATCTCCACAGAGTAAGCTCATCGGCACCGCGACGCATCTTGTAATTTCCCAGCTTGATTTGACCGGGCCTGTAACAAGACAAAAGATTGATAATCTCAGAGAAAGGTTGGTTGATAATGCCACTATAGCTGCAGCCGTAGCTGAGCGTATTGATACGGAATCTATCTTTGATTTCTTCCAGAGTGACCTGGGTCAACTTGTTCTCGATCCGGACAATACAATCCGGCGTGAATGGCCGTTCACCTTTGCCTTGCCGGCTTCGCAGTTTGCTGATTCGGACCATGAGTCACGAGCGACGAGCGACGAAATTATTGTTGTTCAGGGCATAATTGACATGCTGATTAGAGCCAAGCAAGGTTTGATTATTATTGATTATAAAACCGACAGGATAAAAGCTGAGGAAGTTCCCAAGCGTGCCGAGCTCTATCGTCGGCAGCTGGAGCTTTATGGCCAGGCTGCCTCAGCAATTCTGAAAGCCGAATCAGTCACCAAATGGCTGTATTTCCTTGCACCCCTGACTGCAATCAGGTTGTAACAACGCTCTGCAAGTATCTGCTAAAAAGTGATAGAAATTGACACATCTCGCAAAGAACGATAGATATGAAAGCTTTGGCAGAATTTACTTTTTTGTATCGAAAATCATGAAGATTTCTAAATTTGGTCAGAAAATCGCAGTGACATCCGGCATCGGTCAGTTGATGGACGATCTGACTCTAGCACTTTCGGGCCGGCCGGATATTGTGATGCTTGGCGGAGGAAATCCAGCCCATATTCCTGAAGTCCAGAAGTATTTTCGCGAAAGTATGGCGAACCTTCTGACCAGCGGCGACAGATTCGAGCGAGCCATTGGAAACTACGATCCGCCTCAGGGAAACAAGGAATTTATTGAAGCAGTTTCCGCATTATTAGGTAAAGAATTCGGCTGTGACATAAAGCCCACTAATGTCGCACTTACAAATGGCAGCCAGTCCGCATTTTTCATTCTTTTCAATATTTTTGCCGGAGCTTTTGATGAGGGTAAGAAGAAAATCATGTTTCCGCTTGCCCCCGAATATATTGGCTATTGCGATGTCGGCTTGACCGAAGATTTGTTCGTCGCGAATAAGCCGAAGATCGAATACGAAGATGCTCGTATCTTCAAATACTACGTGGATTTTGAGAGGCTCAAGATTAGCGATGGGATTGGCGCGGTTTGCGTTTCCAGACCCACGAATCCTACCGGCAATGTGCTGACTGATTCTGAGATTGAGAGGTTAAGTGCCATCGCTCAGGCGAACGATATTCCGCTGATTATCGATAACGCATACGGCACACCTTTTCCGAATATCATCTTCACAGAGGCCAAACCCTTTTGGAATGAAAACACAGTTGTCTGCATGAGCCTTTCCAAGTTTGGATTGCCTGCTCTGCGCACAGGCATTGTGATCGCCGATGAAGAAATAATTACAATTATTTCTCAGATAAATGCTGTTATGAATCTAGCTCCAGGCAGCATGGGCGCAGCAATTGCAACCGAATTGGTCAGGAATGGTGAGATTATTCGTTTAAGCCGTGACATTATAAAGCCGTTTTACGAGAAAAAGGCTCAAGCAGCTTTGGGGCAGGTGTTTGAGGAACTCGATGGAATTAATTTTTATGTTCACAAGCCTGAAGGTGCTTTTTTCTTGTGGCTGTGGTTTCCGAATCTGCCAATCACAAACCGAGAACTCTACGAACGTCTTAAGAAAAGGGGCGTCTTGGTTGTTCCAGGCCATTATTTTTTCCCAGGCTTGGAAGGGCCCTGGCAGCACAAGAATGAGTGTATCCGCATGAGCTATGCTCAGGATGAAAAGACAGTCGCAGCCGGCATAAAAATCATCGCCGATGAGGTCAAACAAGTTTACGATATTGCATGACAATGATTTAACTTGATGGGGCGACAATGAAGGGGAATATGGGACTTTGTTCTTGTCTGCTGGGTCTTTGTCTGTATAGTACGCCTTTCGTGAGGGGGAAATGACATTAGTTTTGTTGGAGAAGGCATAGAAAATGTCAGATGCACCAGAGGCAAATGCAAATGTGCTTACAATCTGTCTGGGCAGTTCGTCTCTGGAGGGATGCGCTATTGAATCTGAAACGATGCGTTAGTTGAATGAAAATGTACGCTAAAGATTTCACCACAATCCTTGGGACGATTACGCGTGGAAGATATTCTTGACAGTCATTAGGCCGCACAGTAGAATGTTTATAATAAGGAGTGTTCTAAGCAGGGCATAAGTCTATCAAATACGTAAATGCTACGCATCTGTTACGCCTCTGACCAATATCGCACAGACAGTAGGAGGAAGGCCCAAACAATGATCTGAAAAGGAGATAGGGCAAAAAGGACTTGTTCAGGCGTGTAAATAATAGAACAATTGATGGATTCGGCGCATCATTAATAGTGCCTCTGAAAATGGCTGCCGTGCAGCTTTTACACATTGCTCACGCAGTAGGTTTGCTAAGATAGGTGGCTGATGGCGAGTTTTCGGGCGTCTGAGGTATAAATATAAAAAGGATTACCTATCATAGGATTCAGAACCTTAGTTGGGACAACAACTTATTAATATGGTTTGATGTGATTATTTTGTAAAAATGCTGGACTCAAGGAGCCATAAATGCTATCATATAGGTTTGTTAATAATAGCTAACCTTAGTTTAAGGTCGGGGCATGAAGCATAAGTTCGGTCAGGACCGAATATGTCTTGTGGGGTTTATAAAGTAAATTTGCTACTGATAAATGGGCTTCACGTGTTACTTGCGTATAGAAGATTACAACGAACGCAGAACTAAGAAAGAGAATAAAGAAAGGGGTATAGGAACAATGGGTACGAAAAAGGGTTTTACATTGATCGAGCTGCTGGTGGTTATTGCTATTATCGCAATTTTAATGGCAATATTGATGCCGGCTCTCAATAGGGCCAGAGAGCAAGGCAGGCGTGCAGTTTGTCTTAATAACTTGAAACAGTTGGCACTTGCCTGGATTCTGTATGCCGATGACAACAATGGCAGGATTGTTAACGGCATGGGGGGTATCGATCGCACGGCTCCAATAGAGACGGCGTGGGTAGGCGAATGCTGGGCCACTGATTACATATCAGGCGGCATATTGCCGGAGAATCAACAGGAAAGAGAGATCAGAAGAGGTGCGTTGTGGCCATATTGTAAAGACCTGAAACTCTATAGTTGCCCAACGGGTTTTCGCGGGGAACTATTGACCTATGCCATAATGGATTCGATGAATGGCCTTGCCAGAACGGGAACCGTTAGAGGATCCGGGGAAACTGCTATTGGCGAAAGGGTTGGTAATACTGTTCTTTGGATCAAGAAAATAAGCGATATTATGCAGCCAACGGCGTACTACAGAATGGTATTTATTGACGAGGGCTATGTAACCCCTGATAGTTTTGCAGTTCATTATACGATGGAGCAGTGGTGGGACGATGCGCCTATACGGCATGGTGATGGGACGAATTGCTCTTTTGCGGACGGCCACAGCGAATACTGGAAGTGGTCGGGCGTCGATACGATTAAGCGTGGCCGAGCCGCCGACAGAACTCACCCGGCTAACAACATTCCGCCTGAAACCCCCGAGGGCCATCGGGATTTGTATAGATTGCAGAAATCTACCTGGGGTAGATTGGGCTATACACCGACTTACTCTTACTGATAAGCGAGCTTCTTTCTCTGGGGGTATGGTCGGCTGGAATAGCTGTGACCGCGATGGCGACAGATTAGCCTCGCGAACATGTAGGTAGTAATCAAATTCTCGTGCCAAGCCAAATTTTTGGCTTTAGAGAAGTAAATGTCACAATACCCCCAAAATATTCCTACGCTAATAGAGCTTTGAGCTTTTATTGTCATCATTGCAGGATTGATCATCAAATGAAAAAGAGCCGACCATTTGGGGCCGGCCCTTTACATTAACATGCCGGGTGTTTCTACTGGAGCTCTGACTTAAGTGATTCTATGAACTCCAGCCATCTTTTTTTGCCTATGACTTTTCGTACCTCTGGGTCGAGCCAGACTTTCGCAATCCATTCGAATATCCTTTCGACGTCAAGTTCGCCGCCTTTAGCCTGCTGTGCTCGCCCGCCATCGAAGCAGTCGGGCAGAGGCAGATTTGCCTGGTTCCAGTTGTCGATAAGGATATCAAGATCATTAGTCGAGACGCGATATTTTTTCTTACCCTGAGCTGCGTGGTCGAAGTCGGCGCAAATCTGATTGCCTACCAGGTCATCGAGAGGCTTATTCCAGGCGGCTACCAGAATATCCAAATCGTTGGTTGATACCCAGTACTTCTTCTTGCCCTGGTAGTCGTCGTCGGCATCGCCGTGGCACTGCCTCGGATAGCACCAGCACTCCGGCATGCCAACATAAATCCACTCAGCATAATCATCATGGCAGATAGGGAAACAAGACTCAGTTGCAAGGGCCATGGCTTTGTCGAGATTCAGCCTTCCGCCAGTTACACAAAGCCCATTAAGGGCAGCAATCTCATCAACCGAATCCATAATAATCTGTTTCACTTCCAGAAGGCTCAGTTCCGGCTTCTCCGACCAGATAAGGGCGCATGCCCCAGACACATGCGGTGTTGCCATTGACGTACCATTCCAAGATTCATATTCGTCCCCTATCGTGCAGCTCAGAATACCAACACCAGGAGCGCCAAGTTCGACACTTGTCCGACCATAGTTGGAGAAAGATGGCTTTATATCACTGGAGTTAGTGGCCAATACAGCGATGACATTGTCGCAGCTGACGTTACACCTGGCTGGCCACGCTGGCGCTTTGAACCCTTCAGGCGTCCACTCGAGAGTATCATTATTGCCACCTTCATTTCCGGCTGCCGCCACAAACAATATACCTGCCTCTCCCACGTCACATACTGCGTCCCTAATCCCTTCCGGCTCAAATCCATATACAGCCCACGAGTTATTCATAATGTGTGCTCCCATCAACTGGGCGTATTCTATACACTCAATCGCATCGGCTATGTAGCCAACGCCGTTGGGATCGGAACATTTCACTGCCATTATTCTTACATTCCAGCACACACCAGTAACACCTACTCCGTTATTGCCAACTGCACCGATCGTTCCAGAAACATGAGTACCGTGGCCGTTCTCATCCATCGGGTCAGAATCTTCCACCTGACCTCTTTTGCAAAAATCATAACCACAAATATCATCCACATAATCATTACCGTCGTCGTCAATGCCGTCCCAATCTTCCGGCCCTATGACGCCGAATGGCTCATGGTCCTCTCCGGCATTAATCCAGATATTAGCTGATAGATCTGGGTGCGTATAATCGACCCCGGAGTCGATTACAGCAACGATGATGTCGTTTGCGCTGGTCTTAAAATCCCACGCCTCCGGTGCGCGAATCTTCTGCATGCCCCAAAGGTCATCAAACATAGGATCGTTGGGTACTGTCGATATCACCCTGATCTCATAGTTGGGTTCTGCGTAGAGAATTGCCCCTGCCTGGTTGAATGGTTTCAGAGCAGCTCTAACTGTCAGCCTTGGCGGAAGTTTCACCAGGCTCAAGCCCTGCACGATTCTATAGCTGTGTTTTATGGTTCCGCCTCCGAGAGATATTAAAATCTGGTTTTTCTCTGCTGGTCTCCGCTGCATACCATCGGCTCTGGGCGCAAAACGCACAAGTAACTCACCTGGCGCATAACGTATCGCGGCCGGTAACTCGAAGTTGTAATCCTTAAGGCGAGCCCCATTGGTCTTCTGTGGCTGGCAAAAACTGCCAACCACTACAACTATTACACAAGTCCACTTGTATGAATATGCTTTATACATCTCGAAATCCCTTCCTTGGTTATTCTGAAACAACTTTGAATTCTACTGGTGCGCTCTGTGCGTATCCCACAACCCTTCCTATTACAATATGCTTGCCAACATTCAACGGATACATTGCCCTTTCATCGGGACCGTGCGTACGCTTCCATGTATGAGAGTCGTGCGGCTCAATTGTTACATACGTCAGCTTTTGAACGAAACCCTTACCCTCACTCCAATCGAAAACCCAATCCATCAAATATGAAGCTTGAAGTGTATCGCCAAAAGTCAACGTCACAGCTTCTGGATTTGGGTTGTACGCGGTTACAAATACTGTAACATCTTCGCCTAAGACATACGTTGACTTATCCGTTGTAGCACTGACCTCAACAATCGTCTCAGGCTCTGAAGGTGTCCATTCCAGCCAGTGAAACGCGATAATCGCAAAGTCCCTGAAATCTACCTTGCAATCGCCGTTTATATCGCCGGCAACAATAACCCCGCAAGGAGGTTCACCAAAGTATGATTTGCTGGCCTCGGCTGTACCTCCATAGGCTCCCATATTGACTCGGCCTCCATTTGGAAATGGCTCGAGACCAATTGGAGACATTGGATCGCCCGCATCAATGCACGGACTTGTGGCATCGTCGATGGTCCAGTCCGCCACAGACGGATACCATCTGTCCGCTTGAGATTTCAAGTGAAAATCACCGGCGTTAGGATTTGCGAAGCATGGGTCGGCATCAATGTTGCCGTCGCCCCAAATCAGTCCTCCAGATGGGTTGTGAGCTTCCATCTCGCCACCCTTTACGTCGCTGTAGCTGATGGATAAAACCGAACGCAGAGCTGTTGGAAACATCGCGATCTCAGAACCTTCAAAAGCATGATCTGCCCAAAAGATGCAATTCGACACTAATACCCGAGTCAATTCACCACAGTAAATTCCGCCGCCTTCCGATGTAGCGGTGTTATCAGTGAAAGTGGAGTTAATGATTTTATGACTAAACTTGCTGAAGCTGTCACCCGAAGATATAATCCTGCCATCAGTTGAAGAACAGCCTATTATGGAATCCGGAATGCTGATTGCGTGACTGGAATGGCAGAAAACTCCGCCACCTTGTTCAGCCTTGTTGCTGTTAAATATGCAGTTGCTGATTAAACCACCGGAAGAACACAAAGCTCCGCCAAGATATGCTGAATTCCTATTAAACTTACAGTACTTCAGTGTTGGCCCAATTCCCCACGATAAAATCCCCCCACCAGCGATAGTGGCTGAATTGCTGCAGATAATGCTGTTTATAACTGTTGGACTCGAACCGGTGCAGTAAATTGCACCTCCCAAAGACCATATGTAGCCATAGAAGTCTTCTTCAGGACCGTAGCCGTTAATGATAGTGAAACCACCCAACACAGAATTTGCATCTTCACCAGAGTGGAAATAAAAACCGCGGTGTGGTTCGGCCTCTGATCCGTTGCAGTCGATGATGCAGTTCTGTGGGCCATTTTCACTGCGTAGCGTAATAGCTTTTCCAAGAAAATCTATGTTGCGATTTCCATCGCCAGTGTAAGTGCCGTCAGCTACAATTACGGTATCGTCATCGTTAGCTTCATCTATAGCCGACTGGATCGTATTGAAATCGTAGCTGGACCCGTGCCCCACGGTAATCGTCCGGCCCTGTGTCAAGCCAGCCATCACCAGTAAAAACGTCATTATTACCACCCAGGTCTCAAGAACTGTCCTACCGCTCATTTTTCAGCCCCCTTTTCTGCCGATCT
>CAZFLY010000031.1:0-30540 GCA_964519995.1 uncultured Pirellulales bacterium
CAAGGGGTTTATGATGTTATGCATTGCAAGGGGTTCTTGATGCCACATGCCGACGAGGCAATCTCCCCCAATAATCAATATCGAAGATCCGCCTATGGCGGAATCAACAGTCAATTTCTATTTTCTTCTAACAGAAAATCAGTGCCGAAGGGTTTATTTACTTGCTTGCCATTTATTATCTGAGGTATCATAACAATCAAAATTAGTAATTGATTTACAATGGGTGATGCTGAATACATAAAAACAAGGGTAATAAAATGGCTTCTTGATAGCAACTTGTCCTTCGATGCCTCACAAGATGCTATTGGTGCCGAAGTTCTTTTTTCAGCCAATAGAAGACGGGTTGACCTGCTTATCCTTTCACAAAAATTTCATGCATTGGAGATCAAAGGGTATCGTGATGACCCGAGAAAGCTCGAAGGGCAATTAGATGATTATCATAAAACTTTCGATAAGGTATCGGTTATAACAACTCCGAAACATCTCAGCGGAATTACCAAAATCATCAAACCTCATACAGGATTGATTTTATTTGACGGTGATACATTTAAAGTTATAAGACTTGCCAAACAGCGAAAAAGACTGGATAAATATTCATTGTTGATGTTTTTAAGCAAAAATGAACTGAACAGCTTATCAAAGGCAAAAAACAGCAACGATTTTTCAACGGATGAGACAAGAATGCTGATCGCCAAGAGGCTAAGCACAAAAGAGATTCGCGAAGCTGCCTATTCTTCTCTCAAGGGTCGTTATGGTGAACTTTTCAGACTCTTCCTGAATGACACCGGTGGTAATATTATATGGGATGAGCTAAAGGGCCTTTGCGGCCGGATTGATGAACTATATTAGAAGAGATATTCTAAGCGTAATGTGAATATTCATTCTTACTGAAATCCAGAAAGAAGGCGATAGGCCCTGTGGGTAGCCTTGCGCTGCCAACTCTATCTGCTCAATCCCCCAGCAATTACCGATCTTATTCTTTACTTCTTTATATCTTTGATCTTTAATCATCCGTTTGGCAACTCTCGTATAAGCCGCAGCATAGCTTGCTTCGAGCCGGCTCCTCCTTGATCTGTAGTAGAAAATAATATTTTCTGTTGGCATATCAATTCTAGGGACCCATCCCCGGCCACCGGCTTGCAGACTTCTTATGGGATTTATTGTTGCATAATCCCCGTAAATCAATGTTGAATCTATCGCATCATCTACTTTTTTATACAAGAAATCCTCTTCAAGCCCCAAATTTCCTTCTTCCTCCTCGCCAAACTCCGTTGGATTTTTAGGAAACGATGTTGCCGATAAAACTATCTTGCACAGTGATAAACTATCCAAGTTGCTTATCACACTTATAGCTTTTTCAGAATATATGTTAGATTTCTGTTGTGTAATAAACCCTGCATCGATGACACAAATGATTTTATCACCGGATACTGCCTGGCAAATAGCATCAAGATCCTCCTTAAAATCCTCATACTCTAAGGGGAAACGGTAAGCGATATTGTCAAAGTTTTTGCCCAGCGATTCTGCTTGTTTCCTGATCCTTTTATAAAATTCTTCTGCACTATCAACGCCTTCATCGGAAATTTGAATTGCTGGAATTATCTCAGGGAAATTTTCCTTTTGCGAAACCAAAAATTTAATCCAATTTTTATATCCATCACGATTATCATGTAAAGACTCTATCTGTTCGTTGGACAAATTTGGCTCGCCAGTTAAATCTAAAACAAATTGTCTGGCGCCGTATGCTTCTTCCAACCGGTCCAGACGACGGAATATATCTCCGTGTTTTATTTTTTTTGATTTTCTTGACCTGGTCAACTCGAACAGAGGAGTGATGTCGTTTTTCACATCATCGCTGAGATTTTCAAGACCTCTGATTTCTGCGTCGCCAGTTTTAATTATAGGTACATAAACAATATCACTCATATTCCATGTCCTGACATACCCAGATTTTTAGCTCTTATCCTTAAAGCCAGAGTAGAGACTTGAAATACTTTCGCTAACTCATCAACTTTCCTTTTCCCTGACCGCACTTCATCTCTAAACTCTTTTTCGGGCATCAGTATCGCACAGGCAAACTCATTGGCTTGCCATTCTTCTTTGGAGGATTCTCCGCCTCTGAAAAATATCTGGTCTTCGAAAATTTGTTTAAGATGTCTGTGAAGGCAGAAATGTCCCAATTCATGAGCAATCGTATATCTTTGTCGATTTGGGTGATGTTCTTTGTTAACATGCAACACCCAGCAATTATTTTCTTCGTCTTTATAAAAGATGCCGGATAGATCGTCTTTTAGGGAAACATATTCTATGCGAATTCCAAACTTTTCAGCCACTGCCGCCACATCCAACGGAACAGGGTCAAATCCCTGGAGTTTCGCAAACGTCAACAATTTCTCCGGCGTATCAATTAACGCAATATCATTAGGGTCTAAATCGCCGGATGGTGTAAAACGTATTCTTCTAATTATCGCCATTATCTTGCCTCGCTTTGATTTTCATCGCCACGCTCACCATAGCTCTTAATATTGATCTGCTCTTCAAGATATTTTATTCTTTCTTGAATTTCTTCTAACTCCTCAAAGAGTTCGGATATATCGCCTGTGTTTTTAGACTCAATAAACATATCACTGATCTTCTTATCAAGTATTATACCAAAAGATTGTTCTTTTAATGCTTCTCTTGCCATTTCTTCTGTCTGTCTTTTTGAGGTGAAATACACATAAGCAAAACTAAGCACCAGTAAAATACCTATAACACCAAACAGGATTGTTATTATCTGTTGATAAAAAGCTGTTATTTCGCACAAATAAACTTCCGGGCCAACGGTTTTTGCTGTGCTTGTGTTCTGTCCGGTCGTTTTTTCTTGCGCTATTGCTATATTATTCGGTTCTCTCGGCTTGGCCATGCAGAAATATGTCAAGAAAGAACCATATAGCAAAATGATCAAGGCCACGCCTAACCATAATATTAGTCTATTGTTTTTCATTATGACCCCGCTATAATGCCAAATCAGCGACTTTTAGTTTAACTTATTCATCTTGTCCTGTAAATCCTGTATAAATAGACTTCTGACTTCTGCGTTTATTAATCCATGTCCAAAGGAAACCACGAACTATGAACCACGAGAATACAGCATTGAACATCGTTCACAAGCAGTCAAAAAGGAATTATCTAAGCCCCCCACCTTAATAAAATGTTAATTTTTAAAAAGTGATAAATTTTTGTCAATTTCAGCTAAAAAAGCGCGCGCTTTTGTAAATTTTCGGTCACTTTTTGTAAATTTCCACTCATTTTTGCACACTTTTTGACCTGGTTATTATTGACTATATTGCCTAAGCCCCACAGCATGAACCATGAACTGCATTTTTGAATTGATGTTGATTATGACCTCCGAAAAATTGCTAAAAAACACCTATTTTTTAAAATTCCGGATAATTTAAATTTTAACCGTGTTAATCTGGGTATGTAAATTTACTGCAGAGACGAATCTTTTTTGATTACGTTTTCTTTCTGTGTCTTTCGAAATGCGACTAACTTTTCTTGCAGGCTCTTGTCGGTAAGCGCGAGAATTTGCAAAGCAAGAATTGCAGCATTTTTAGCGCCGGCTTTTCCAATAGCCATCGTCGCGACGGGTACGCCGGGGGGCATCTGTATGGTGCTCAATAGCGCATCAATTCCTTCTAATCCGCTGGAAGAGATTAGTGGCACGCCTATAACCGGCAGCATTGTGCGTGCGGCCAAAGCACCAGCCAGGTGTGCAGCCATGCCTGCAGCAGCAATAATGACCTTTATTCCTTTGGCGGCAGCGCTATCTGCGAATTCAGCAGCTATTTGCGGTGTGCGGTGCGCTGAGATTATCTGTACAATCGGCTCGATGCCAAAGTCATGTAATTGCTCGATGCAGCTTTGCATTACGGCCATATCACTTTCCGAGCCCATCACAACGGCCACTGTGGAGGTTTTTTCAGATACCATTTGTTTTTTGCCCCTGGCAGATTAGAATATTCCATAATTTCTGATAAGATTTACAATAGTAATCGTTTCATGCCGTCAGTTCAAGTATATAGGTGTAACAGATGCAGGTAAGGAGGCCGATTGTAGCGGGTCAGTTCTATCCGGGCCAAAAGAGTTTATGCGTGTCGGAGATTAAGGACTGTCTTGAGGCAAGGACACCGCAGCAGCCATTGCCCGAAACGATAGTAGCAGGAATTGTCCCGCACGCAGGCTGGACATTCAGTGGTGACCTTGCAGCAATGGTTTTTTCTGCGGTCAAGCAGCAGCAGGATGAGATTCACACATTCGTAATATTTGGCGCAGCCCACGGCTATTTCGGAAACGCACCAGCAGTTTATGAGACCGGTGCCTGGGAAACACCGCTTGGTGAAATTGACGTCGATCAGGAATTGGCAAAAGCGGTTATAGAAACCGGCGCAGCAATTAGTGATGCACACGCTCATCATTCCGAGCACAGTATTGAGGTGCAGGTTCCGTTCATACAGTATCTTTTTCCGGATGCGAAGATAGTACCGATTTTAACTCCACCCCGTGAGCAAGTTGTGACGTTGGGTGAGAGCATCGGCCAGATAATCAGCCAGCAGAAGGACAAGAGAGTTGTTTGCATCGGTTCAACTGATTTGACGCATTATGGACCGAGCTACGGCTTTGTTCCAATGGGTGTCGGTCCTGGCGGAGTGGAATGGGCGGGCAAAGTAAACGATCAGAAGTTTATTGATTTGGCTTTGAAACTTGACGCGGAAGGTTTATTGAAAAGCGCTGCGGAAAACTGCAATGCCTGTGGTGCCGGAGCTGCTGCCGCGACAGTTGCAGCTGCCAAGGCTCTTGGCAAAACAAAAGGTTTGCTTCTTGCTCAAACCAATAGCAATGAAGTAATGTTGCAAAAGATGGGAAGCGCAAGCCGGGACAGTGTCGGCTATGCGGCCATAGTCTTTTAATTCTTTTTTGTGTTAGACGATATATCAAAAAATTGGGGCAGAAATTTTTTTGACAATACATTGTGTTTGTACTATCAATGCTGTAAACAGCATGTTTACAAGTTTTTTCTGTGTGCAGAGTTGGCTTATTTGGAGTCTGAATGATGGAGCAAAAAATCCAACTTAAGGAAAGTGACATTCCACGTCAATGGTACAACATAGCAGCGGACCTGCCGACGCCTTTGCTTCCGCCTCTTGGCCCGGATGGCAAGCCGGTTACGCCGGATATGTTGGCGCCGGTGTTTCCTATGAATCTGATAGAGCAAGAGGTGAGCGCCGAGCGTTGGATAGATATCCCTGAAGAAGTGCTTGATATCCTATATCGGTGGCGGCCCTCACCTTTGAAAAGAGCTGTCTACCTTGAGAGGCACCTAAAGACGCCGGCACGAATTTACTACAAAGATGAGAGCTACAGCCCGCCGGGAAGCCACAAGCCTAATACGGCTGTTGCCCAGGCCTGGTACAATAAAGAATTCGGCATCAAGAAACTGACCACCGAGACCGGCGCCGGTCAGTGGGGAAGCGCCTTGGCCTTTGCCTGTTGTCTATTAGGGCTTGAGTGCAAGGTATTCATGGTAAGGATTAGCTTCGATCAGAAACCGTTTCGCAAGATTATGATGCAGGTCTGGGGAGCAAACTGCGTTGCCAGCCCGAGCGAGGAGACCAGTGCCGGCCGAAAGGTGCTTGCGGAAATTCCTGATACGCCCGGCAGCCTGGGAATCGCAATAAGCGAGGCAATTGAAGAAGCAGTAACCGACAAATCAGGCAAAACACGTTATTCCTTGGGAAGTGTGCTCAATCATGTGTTATTGCATCAGACAATAATCGGGCTCGAGGCCAAAAAGCAGCTTAAGATTATCGGTGAGAAACTGCCCGATGTGGTCATCGGCTGTGCCGGTGGGGGGAGCAATTTCGCGGGTCTGGCGTTTCCATTTACGGCCGATAAAATCAATGGGGCTGACATAGATATAATACCTGTGGAACCTACTGCCTGTCCGACTATGACACGTGCCCCTTTCCATTATGACTTTGGGGATACTGCTTGTACGACGCCGCTATTGGCGATGTACACACTTGGTCACGCTTTTATTCCGCCGCCGATTCACGCTGGCGGTCTGCGTTATCATGGTATGGCTCCTCTTGTTTGCCAGTGTATTATCGAAGGCCTTTTTAAGCCGCGGTCATACCACCAGAACAAATGTTACGAGTCGGCTTTAACCTGGGTCAAGACAGAGGGGGCAATCTGTGCTCCGGAGACCAGTCACGCGATTGCCGCTGTTATCGACGAGGCCATAAAGGCAAGAGAGCAAGGCAAAGAAAAAGTGATTCTGATGAACTATAGTGGGCACGGGCTTATGGATCTTACGGGCTACGATGCGTATCTGTCAGGAAAACTCCAGGATTACGAGCTTCCCGACGAGGAATTGGCAAAATCCACCAAGGATATTGAAAAGTTGCCAGAAGCCCAAGCAAGAAAAACCGGTAAGTGGTAATTTCTTTTGGGGGCGGAGATATAGCGTTTGTGGAGAGTATTACAAAACGGAATTTGTTGAGCATTTTAAGGAGATACTGAAATGAAGCGAGTAGGGGTGTTTGCTATTGTATTGTTATTGCCAGCGGCAAGTCTTGCACAAGCTGTGGACGGTGAGCTCCATGGGATGATCGATCTGACATATCAGAGTCAGTATGTTTGGCGAGGTTTCGACGTCTATGCGGACACCGGCGCGATCCAGCTCACTATCGACCTGGATTTATTTGCGACGGGCTTTGGACTTAGTGCTCAAGGTCACAGGGCGATTTCAAGCGAATTCGAAGAGATGAAACGTTGGGACTACACATTGTACTACCAGAATAAGCTGTTTGCCGGTGAGCCTTATGCCACTAACTACAGACTTGGCTGGGTCTATTACAACTACTCTGACCACAATCCCGAGGATTTTGATCTGCAGGAACTGCATGGGGTGGTCTCCTTGCCTAATATCTTGGCGGTAAAGGGCTTAGTTCCCAGCTATGTTCTCGTCAAGCTATGGCCGTCCAATAGTAACTCGTTTGTCGGGATGAGGTCCCCGTTTGGCGGCACTGCTTCCGGCTTTGCGCATATATTTATGCTCGATTATGGTTTTAACGTTCCGGGTGTAACGGTTGACACTTCGGAGCAGCGTGTGAATCTGCACTCCGAGCTGGTGTTCAACGACGGCGTCGGTCCTGGCGGGCAATATGTGGAACATGATTGGACAAACGCTGTTTTTGGTGCTTCAACCGATTTCGACCTCGGCAACAGTGTTACATTCACGCCAGCACTATGGTATCAGATAACGATGGATAGATCGGTTAATCCCGACGAGGATGAATTCTGGGCTACCTTGAGTGTGAGGTACACTTTCTGAGTGATTTGCAGATGAACGACAGGGCCGCTCTCTGAAAGATCAGCTATTTTTTGTCTTCGGTCTTCATAAAGGCGGCAAAGCCAACGGTCGGATTCGAACCGACAACCCCTGGTTTACAAAACCAGAGCTCTACCGTTGAGCTACGTTGGCACAAGTTAATGCAGTGTAATTTCCCGTACCCTTATAATTGAGATATGAAAGTTAATTTACTGTAACTGTCGTCGAATTATAACTAAACCCCCTGTGCAGCACAAGACCGGCTCAGCGTCCATCAGGCTTCTTCGTTGAGTTTGATCATTTTTTTCGCCACGTTTAGGACTCTGTCTCGTAGGGCTTTTGGTGTAAGCACCTGGACTTGATCGCCATAGCCAAGTATCCACCAGGTTATTTCGCCTAGACCATCGACGCGGAAATCTACTATAGCTGAGCCGTCGTTATTATATGTAACCTTTTGCGTGCTGTGCCAGCGTACCTCTGCGACGTTTGTAGCGACCTTTGGCAGGAACCTCAGCTTGATATTATAGAGTTGACCTTCCGGTATCATCGACCAGGCTCTACCGAGGTAGTTGTCCAGGACGAAGCTTTCATCTTCCACAAAGCATTTTTCTGAAATATTCAGTTCCTTTATACGGTTGAGCTTGAAAGTTCGTACACTCTTGTGCAGACTGGAATGGCCGACTACATACCACGCCCGGCAGTTATAGAATAGATGATAGGGTGATAATTCAACATCGATCATTTGTCCATCGAACAGAGAGTTGTAACTGATATAGGCCTTACGTTTTTTGAGGATGGCCTGTTGTAGCGGAGCAAAGATACTATCCAGCAGATGCGTTGGCGCTTGGGCAGCGCACTTGGTGGAAATATTTTGTATGGTTGAATTGCAGTAGTGTCTGATCTTGGTCGGCAGATTGTTCTCGATTTTCAAGGCTGCCAGTAGCGCTGCCTTTCTAAACGGCAGTTGTATTTGTTTACTTGCCTCGTGGGCCAGCAAAAGTAAACTGAGCGCCTCCTGCAGATTCAAATCTAACGGGGGCAAAAAGAATTCAGGCTCGATCATATAACGACCTGTCTGGGTATCGTAATGACAGGGCACGCCGATAGCTCGCAGCTCTTTCAGATCCCGAAAGATAGTACGTCGGCTGGTTCCAAAGAGCGTGGATAGATCACTGACAGCATAGCTTTTCCCTGCCTGTAACGTTGTCAGGATTTCAATAAGTCGGCTGATTCTGCTTGGCTTCATGGTGCGCCCTCATAAATTGTGTTCTGTCTTAGGTACTGTGACAGCGCCGGACTTGCTCATTATTAATGTTATGATTGTAGCGAATGTGTTTTTGCTGTCAACCTGATGGCTGGCTTTCAGATGGCCTGGTGTAAGAGAATAGTACTCCAGTCCCGGAGCTGACAACAATCCTTCTTTTGGCCGCCGGTATTAAGCTCAGAACAAAAAACAAAAATATGCGAAGATTTTTTACCTTTAATTAGCCTGCTACGAAAATGTTTTTATTGGACAGTTAGATCTCTCAGAAAACCACTCTTTCCGTGTAGGCTACATATTGTGGCTCGCCCGAAAGATCTTCCGCTATATGGTAGTTTATGTTATAGGGCGTCATTTCAGCTATTGACCGGTTCACTAAAGAAAAAATGTATTACCGGTCGATATTGGTCAGGTTAAGGAGGACTTCTACTGGGTAGATAATAGTTTGTAAGGGTGTGTGCGTATGGATAAAAACGAGTTGATAGAATGCATTTGCGAAATCAACAAAGGAGCCAAACCGGAGTTTCTCACAAACTTCTCCGACGAAGAGCTGAAAGCGTACCTTGAGCATCTGATGGAGTTGGATCTGGAAGAATTGGCCATCTGCAGCTAAGTATATATCAACAAAAAATCCAAACTAAGCGCAAATATCCATCCGCTCAGATCGCAGTATGCTACGTCGCAGGTGATAAAATAAATCTGTCACCTCATGAACCAGACGTGTAACGCAGCTTACACCTTTATCTTGCCTTAGCTTGGCATCCTCTGTGTGCTTGTGCTTCCCAGAGTAGCAAGCGTATCAAAAAGCTCATTCGCCTTCGTCAAGCTGTCCACCGACAATAGATCTACTCAAATCGCTAAGACCACTGCGCCTTTCAGTTTCAGAAGGGGTCGAGTCCTCCTCTTGAGGTGCCAATGACTCAGCCGGCTCGGAAGACTGCTGCGGCCTTGGCGGCCGGCTTTGGTCACCCGATGACTCTGAGAAGAACACCGGAGCCGGCGCCTGATCTGTGGAAACAGGCGCCGTCACAGCAGTGATATTGTTCAACTTGAACCCTACAAGTGTGGGAATCATATCGCTGGGGACATAAAACGCAAAATCTATCCATTTTACCCTGTCATTAAAGGAATCGCTTGGAATTGTTATCTTGTCATTTAATTTTTTTTGCTGCAATCGACCTGCTGCCTTGATGTACCCAATTGGATAGACACTATATCCTTTCCCGGTAAGTGGGTTTTTGGCATAGCCTGTTGGCTTACAAATTAATCGTAACTGAGACAGCGAAAACTTGCCGGCATCCCGTATCGCTTTTTTACTTATTCCAACGCGTACGATGACAAGGTTATAGCCAGCTTTAAGCGGTAAAGGTTTGCCCTCAGAGTCCTTTATGTTTTCCGGAGCAAACCAGGAGGCATTTTTATTCGGTACCTCTATTGCTTCAGAGCTTGTCATTATTGTTATGTCGTCGGAGATAGTGTGGCGATTCAAATAGATTTGGTCCAGAAATCTCGGATGTAAAGCTGCAAAGCTCTTTTTACCGCTTAGGCTGCCGCTGCTTATTATATTGAACCATCCGGTCACAAAGCCGTCAGTATTGAGCAGGACCTTGCTGGGCTTTTCGGCATCCGGGTTTCTCTGGTCAAAGCGTTGGTAAGGGTATTTATTCGGCAGTGGCGCTATGTCAGCAGCTACAAGCAGAACGCCCGACGTGAGCAGTCCTAAGATAATTCCAAAGCCGACACGGCCGATGCGCTCGGGCATAAGTCCAAGGTACACCTTTTGACGATTTAGCTGGGCAGCAATCGTCTGCAGAACAGCAAAAGTTAAAACGAACAACAGTATAAAACACAACGATTGAGCCCAGGTTGCCAGGGAGGGAGAGTACCTGATAAGCAATCTTGCCAAGGCTTCAAAATATCCAAATCCAACCACAATCGCACAAACAACAATTATTATTGTGGTAAACGCCTTAACAAGTGTACCTTTCAGGTACTGATAGGCGGCACAGCCCAGAATAACAATCGCTACAAACAAGTTGGCCATTGTAATGTCTCCGATTTAGAAAAAAGCCCAGGTAGCCACATGGAGGACAAGAGCACCTTATTCTTCTGACACTTTACTTTCGCTTCGTCTTTTCGATGATGAAAGCACCCTGAGCATTTCATTTATTGCGGTTGTTCCCGCAATGACTTTTCTAAGAGCCTGTTCCTGCAAATAACGCATTTTAGTGCGTCTGAATTGCGTGCCGATTTCCGGCAATGACTTCGACGTCTTTATAGCTTCTCTCAACTCATTATCTATTATGATCATTTCAAAGACACCGGTCCTGCCGACAAAGCCTGTTCCCTGGCAGTGGGTACAAGTTGAGGCCTTACCACGTTTGTCATATACGACTTTTCCAGGTCGATAAAGCACCTTTGCTTTATCCGCAGGAAGGTTGAATTTTCTCAGGAGCTCCTTATTTGGCGAGTATGCTTGTTTGCATTCGTTGCAGAGCTTTCGAAGCAACCTTTGGCAACTTATTCCCAAAAGGGTCTCAGCGATAATTTCTCTATCTCCGACTAATTTTATCCATCTGCCGAGTGCCTGTATCACACTATTCGCTTCGAGTGTCAGATATACAGTTTTGCTGTCTTTAGCGGCTGCACAGGCAATCTTGGCAGACTCACTATCCTCGCAGTCGGCAACACCGACTATATCCGATCCCATTCTCACTACTGCTGCCAGCTTCTTGGCATAAGTAGTTGTGCCGGTGTCACTGAGAGTGAAGATGTTTTGAGTTATGTTCTGCAGTTCAGCCGATGGTCGCTTCTCAAGCGTATTTATACTATTAAGAAAAGCGTCGTGATTTCGGAGCAACGCATAAAACGTCGTGGTAACACCGCTTTTCTTTGGGCCGGCTATAATGAACAGACCCTGTTTGGTCTGACGAAATCCATTTAGCTGCTCGTATTGATTGGGCGTTAAGCCCAGATCATTAAGCCGAACTATACTCTGTTTCGTTATTTGTTTTAGCTTAACCTGCTCTCCGGCAGTTGAGCCAGCAGTGATTACTTCCCAGTCGGTATTCTCCTTATTTTGGCTGGTCCTGAACTTACCTTTTTGGGGTTTCCGTTTTTCCTCGATGTCCAAATTAGCAAGCTGCTTCAAAAAGCGAATCAAATACTCCATTTGGTCCTTTGGCATTACCGGCTGTTTCAGTGCTGCTCCATCAACATAGTAGGCGACATCATAATTCTGTGGTGTCGGGGAAAAGATAATGGAGCTTGCTCTTCGCCATATTGCATCGGTTAAAACCTCGTAAGCTATCCTATAGCCGAAGAAATCAGTCGTTCTGGGTTCCGGTAAAGGCACTTCGTTGTTGTTGGACGTGATAAAAAGAAAATCCTTGAGGGCATCAAGCTTCTTTGTCTTACTGAACATTCCTTTGATATGCTCGGTGGTTAAAACTCGGTCAAAATCCAGAACCCTGGTGTTGCGGTGTTTCACATAAGCCAATGAAGTTACACCCACTGCTATCGCGTAAAGCAGCATACCGACGATGAAAATTGGAATGAGCAGCCAAATAATCAGCGCTGCTGCCCCTGCGCCGAGAATAAGACCGGTCCAAAACGTTACTTTTGTTTCTGTCGCCTTGGAGTCGCTATAAACCCAGTTTAGTATCGGCAACCATGAGAGAAACAATATCAAGAAGACCACAAATTTGACTATAGAAACATAGCCGCCGTATTCGATGGTCATTAGAATTGGATTCGGCATAAGGTGCTCCGTTACGAAACTCAAAGAATCCTTATAAAATACCTTCGGCGGTCGTTCTTATGCCCTTTAGTGCCATTTTAAGCTCTTCCATGTTTGGTGCATATTTATATGCATCCTTGGGGTCCACAGAACCATTTTTGACCAGCTCACAAAGGTTATCGGTAAGATTCTGCATGCCTTCTCGCTGAGAACTGCGTATGACACTGGGAAGATCGGACTCGCGGCCTTCGGATATCAGTTTTCTAACGGATGGATTTGCAAGAAGAATCTCCACCGCAGGTATCCTGTCAACACCCTCTTTTATACTCGGCAGTAATACCTGGCTTATAATAGCTCTGATTGCGATACTTAGTGTCTGTCTGACAAGGTCACGTTCATCTTGTGGGAACAGATCCAATAGCCTGTGTATAGCTTGGGAGGCGTTTGCAGAGTGCATTGTTCCAAAGACAAGATGTCCGGTCTCAGCGGCTCTCATCCCTGCTGCAACAGTCTTTGTGTCTCTCATCTCGCCAATGAAAACAACGTCGGGATCCTGCCGCATCAGATACGTCAAGGCCTGTTCATAATCCGGCACGTCAATGCCTACCTCTCTCTGAGACACCATGGCCTCGTTGTCCTTGTACAGGTACTCGATAGGGTCCTCGATTGTAATAATGTGACAGGACCGCGTTCGTGTTACGTGGTCTATCATTGATGCTATTGTAGTAGTTTTACCGCAACCAGTTGGCCCTACTACGAGTACGAGTCCTTGATTACTATCTGCTATCTTTTCGAGCACTGGTGGCAGGTGAAGGCTTTCAAATGATGGTACGTATGTACTGACCCTTCTTGCTGAAAGGCTGATCGAGCCTCGTTGTCGAAATATGTTTACTCTGAAACGATGCTCTTGCTCAATTTCGTAGGCAAAGTCCAGAGTGCCGTTTTTGAGAAATGACTCTTTTTGAGCTGGACTTAATATCTCAAAGACCATTTCTTCCATTTTTTCTGCGGTGAGCGCTTCTCCGGTGGTGTTCTTCAACTGGCCGAAGAGACGCAGTTTGGGAGGCTGTCCGACCTTCAGGTGCAGGTCATTTGCATTAGTTTTAATGGAAGCCCTGAAGAACCTGTTTAACTGGGGTTCAGGATCAAAGTTTGTGTTTGTGTCAACAGGTTGCTCCGGGACCATAATCTTTGGTGACTCCAAAATCTATAAACCAGCTACGTCTCCGCAAGCTGGCTTTTACTGCTTTGGGTTTTAATCCCAAGGATTTACCGAGAAAAACCTCTATCGATTGTATTATATGGTGCCGTCTTACACATTGTCAAGCTGGACGCAGTATAGCAGTGAGAACCTAAACAATCCCACATTCAAAATACTCTTGGCTTTATCCTTCCGCCATAAAAGCACCAGACTAAACATATCTGCCCTACTATGGCTTAACCTGTCAAATTAGCGCTCATATTTCACAGAGCAGCCATAAGGTTCTATCTTCGGAAGACTGACGGGTTTTCCTGTGGTCAGTTCCGCTAGAGCCTCATTCACATAATTCATTACGCCATTCTTTTTCCTACCCAGAGGGGAATCGTCTATAGCCCCATCGTAAGCGATATAACCGTTGCGATCTATGATGAATACATGTGGTGTTGTTCGTGCACGGTATTCCCGGCCCACCTTGCCAGACCTGTCATCAAGTATCGGGAAGGGCAAGCTGTGCTCTCGGGCAAATTCCAAGTTCTGCTCCGGCGTTGTATGGCTCGTACTATTTATGGCAAGCCAGACAACCTTTTTATTCTTATACTTGTTTGCAAGGTTGACCATCGTGCTGGCCTTATCATAGTGGTATCTTGAAAATGGACACTCAAGATTAAACCACTCAAGAACAACAACCTTGCCCTTGTAGTCAGAAAGACTAACGGTTTTGTCATCAAACGTTTTAAGAGTAAAATCCGGTGCTTTGCGGGTGGGTTTTACAGCTTCTGCATTTCTTATTACCCGCTGTTCGTACGACTTTTGCAGCCTTTGGAGTCTTTGCTGAAGTATCTGCAGTTTATCTTCAAAAGCTTGCTGGTACTTACTGATAAGGTATTCTATGCCCTCGATGGTCTTAATGGCACCGTCTTTCTTTGCCAGCTCACGAATAACTGTAAGCTCAACCATGAATTGCCCACGTTCTGCCTTCAGTTTTTCGATTTCAGCTTCGAGCATTTTGAGTTGCTGCTCGGTATCCCTACCACGGTCTCTGGCTCCATATCTCTCACGCAGCCAGATTCTAAAAGCCTGGCGTTCCTGCTCAGATAAAGATTGCCATCTTTGTTGAGTCTCAAAATCAGCATCCTGGCCGAAAACAGTCAGGCATGCAGAAAGAACCATCAAGATAATGGTTGCTGAGGTTAGGTATCGTTTCATAATGCTATCCTCCTGAAAAGCTAAATCTTCACAGTTAAATCTGCCGAACGTGCACGTAAATACATAAGCTTTTACTGTATGAGCCCAAAAATGTTCAATAATCACAAGTAATATACAGGGCCTTCAGAATGAGCTTTCGCTCATATCATGGATTGTGATTATCAAGGGCACGTCTGACTTCCATCAGGAAGTCAGAGATTTCCTCAAGCATTTTTTCTTTGTTGCCCAGATTATTCTCAATTAACTCTACAAGCCTTGAACCGATTATCACGCCGTCCGCTCCTGCTTGAGCAACTGTGACAGCATGCTCAGGTTTGCTAATTCCAAAACCCACACAGACAGGAATATTTGTTAGCCGCTTCAATTGGCCGACCATCCCTCCAACCATATCGGAAAGTTCATCTCTGCTGCCGGTGACACCGAGCAGCGAGACAGCGTAAATAAAGCCAGTCGTTTTTGATGCTATAAGCTTCATGCGTTCGTCTGCCGTGTTGGGCGTGACCATAAATACAGTATCAAGACCTGCTGATGCTGCAGGGCCGGTAATTTCTTCTGCGTCGTCAATGCTAAGATCTGCTATCAACACGCTATTGACACCGGCCTGATGAAAATCAAGAAAAAACTTTTCGATTGGGTACTGGTAAACAAGGTTGTAGTACATCAAAAGGCCAATAGGAATATCCTTATAGTCCTTGACCTTGCGAATAAACTCCAATGCCATTTTCACATTCATCCCACTTCTAAGCGAGCGAATATCCGCTTTTTGGATGGTCGGACCATCTGCAATAGGGTCAGAAAAAGGAATTCCCAACTCCAGAACATCGGCGCCTGCATCGATGGCGGTTTTTACGATCCGCAAACTCATATCGAAATCCGGGTCGCCGATTACAAAGAAAGGTATCAGTGCAGTACGCTTCTTTTCTGCCAATTCGGAAAAAACTTCTTTGTATGTTCTCATAATTCCTCTGCGTTGCTTAACAGTAGCCATTAATGTGTTAATGGTCTGCGTTTTTCGACAATTCCGACATCTTTGTCACCTCGTCCGGAGAGATTTACAACCGTTATTGTTTCAGGATCGAGTTTGCCCTTAAGGCTCATCAGATAAGCCAAAGCGTGCGCGCTTTCCAACGCCGGTAGTATTCCCTCGGTTTTACTAAGCAACTCGAAAGCGTCGAGAACTTCGTCATCTTCGACGGCAACATATTCTGCTCTTTTGGTATCTTTGAGCAGGCAGTGTTCCGGACCCACAGCGGGGTAGTCAAGGCCGGCACTTACGGATTCCGTTTCATAGACTTGGCCCTCATTGTCCTGCAATAGATACGCCTTGGCGCCGTGGAGGATGCCGATTCTACCGGCGACAAGGCTCGCAGCGTGTTTGCCGCTGCTCAAACTTCTACCGCCCGCTTCAACACCAATTAGTCTGACATCTTTATCATCCAAAAATTCTGCGAATATACCAATCGCATTGCTGCCGCCACCAACGCAAGCTATTACGATATCCGGGAACCTGCCAAACTGTTCAAGACATTGTTGCTTGGTTTCCCTTCCGATACAGCTTTGAAAGTGTTTGACAATCGTGGGATAGGGGTGAGGTCCGCAGGCCGAGCCGAAAAGATAAAATGTATCCGTCACATGAGCCGTCCAATAACGAAGAGCATCGTTGATGGCGTCTTTTAATGTTCCGGTTCCGCCTTCGACAGGTATGACCTCGGCACCGCAAAGTTTCATTTTGTGAACGTTGACGCTTTGGCGTTCGATGTCGGTGACGCCCATAAAGATTTTTGTTTCCATGCCGAAAAAGGCGCCAATCATTGCGGTAGCCAAGCCGTGCTGGCCCGCACCGGTCTCTGCTATGAGCTTGGTTTTGCCCATAAATTTAGCTAAGAGCCCTTGTCCGAGTGTATTATTGCCTTTGTGAGCACCACCGTGCAGGAGGTCTTCGCGTTTTAGGTACACTTTAAAACCGACATATTCGCTGAATCTTCTTGCATAATATAGCGGAGTTGGCCTGCCATTGTAGTCTTTGGAAAGCTGCGCCAATTCAGTTACAAAACGCTCATCCTGATAAAAGCGATAAAAGGCTTCTTCTAATTCCTCCAACACCGGTATTAAAACTTCCGGAACATAGAAGCCGCCATAGTCTCCGAATCTTCCTTTGTATTTCATATGTTCCTCGTTTCTCGATACTGGATACTTGCTACTCGTCGAAAATCGAACATCAAGAATCGAGTATCAAGCAATTATTAACCTCTTAAATGTCGTATGCTCTCAAATAATTTTTTCATTTTCTTATGGTCTTTTTTACCAGGCTCAGCCTCGATACCGCTGCAGACATCAATTCCATAGACACCCAATTCGACTGCTTTTGGGGCGTTATCCGGATTTATACCGCCTGCAAGAAAAACACGTTTGCCGATGTGACCTATAATATTCCAATCAAAGGTAAGGCCCGTGCCACCATATTTGTGGGGGTCAAACGCATCCAGCAGAATCGCATCAGTAAAATAATATTCCGCTTTTTCGATATCTGCCTCGTTCTTTACCCTCAGAGCCTTCATGGTTTTAACATTGTCGGAAGTAAGCGATCGGCAAAATTCCGGACTTTCATCGCCGTGTAGCTGCACCCAGTTCAAAGGACACTGACCTATTGTCCCGCGGATTTCATCGAGCGAAGCATTTACAAATACGCCGACAACATCTATAAAAGCCGGCAATTTGCTTATTATCTGCGTTGTCTGTTGAAGAGTTACAAATCGCGAGCTTTTCGGGTAGAAATTAAAGCCCAGCAGATCAGCACCCATATCAATGGCTGCTGCAGCGTCGTCATAGTTAGTAATGCCGCATATTTTGACCTTCACTATCAGCATTTGCGTTACTTATGCTTTATTCGAGACGTCAATCAGCTTTTTTAGGCAGACCATAGCTGTACCGTCACTGACCGAAGTCTCAGCCATTTTAATTGCTGTTTCGAAGTCATCCGCCATATCAGCCACAATTATCGCAGCGGCGGCGTTTAGAACGACAATGTCTCTTTTTGGCCCTGTTTCTTTGCCGGAAAGTATGTCACGAATAATACCGGCATTAGTTATCACGTCACCAGTTTTCAATTCGTCAATAGAGGTGCTGGAAATACCGTAATCGGCAGGGTCAAGTTCGGTGGATATGATCTTGCCATTACTCAGTTGTCTGATTTTTGTGGTCCCCAGTGTACTTATCTCATCCATGCCTTGACCGTGAACTACCATTGCCTTTTTTACGCCGAGCATTTTAAGGGCCTCGGCAATTCTATCCATAAGGCCTTCCTCTGCTACCCCCATAACCTGTGCATTGACGCCGGCGGGATTAGCCAAAGGGCCGAGGATGTTAAAAGCTGTTCTAAAATCAAGACTCTTTCTGATCGGCTGTACGAATTTCATCGCGGGATGAAACTTCGGCGCAAACATAAAGCCGATATGAGCCTGCCGGATGCACTCTGCCACAACGTCAGGGCCCGGGTCGATATTTACGCCAAGTTCTTCGAGCACATCTGCCGAGCCGCACTTGCTGGTAATGCCGCGATTGCCATGTTTGGCCACATAGGCACCGGCACCGGCTGCCACAAATGCTGCGGCAGTCGAAACGTTAAAAGTCTTGACGGTCGCTCCGCCTGTACCACATGTATCAATAAGATTTTTGACGTTGACCTTTACCGGCACAGCGTGCTGCCGTAGTGACTGAGCAAGGCCTGCTATCTCCGAGGGCGTTGCACGCTTCATTCGCATCATTGCCAGAAATGCGGCAATCTGAACATCGGAAACTTGACCCTCAAATATCGTATCCTGTAGGGCCTTTGCCTGCTCGAATGTCAGGTCTTTGCCATCCAATATTATTTCCAGGTATTCAGTTATCGTTGCCATAGATTATCTCCCTACTTTTTGTTTGTTTTCTAAGGCAATTGACAGAATATTTTCGATTATCTTTCCACCTGCCGGTGTCAGGATACTTTCAGGATGAAACTGCACACCGAATATCGGCAGGTTCTTGTGCTGAACGCCCATTACGATTCCTTCAAATTCGGCAGTCTTTTCAAGACAGTCCGGTATTTCAACTGCAACCAGGCTGTGATAGCGACCAGCCTGTAGAGGATTTTCGATGCCGACAAAGATTCCCTTTTCGTTATGTGTGACCCTGGATGGCTTTCCATGCATCGGTTCCGGGGCGTGCCTAATTTTGCCGCCGAAATATTGAATAATTACCTGATGACCCAGGCACACGCCAAGCGTTGGTAGTTTATCCTTAAAGTAGCCGACGGCTTCGAGCGAGACACCTGCAGTGTCCGGCGTGCCGGGTCCCGGTGAAATCACAAGCAAATCCGGGTCAAATTGCTCAGCTACTGTTTTTAGTTCTTCAATCTCGGTATCGGCTCGGTAAACTTTGGCCCGGCAATTACGCTTGCAGAAGTCGTCAACGAGATTATAGGTAAACGAATCAAAATTGTCGATGAACAGAACCTTCTTATCTTCCATAAGCTTTATCCTCCGCTTTTACGTTCCACGAATTGCCCGCATACACGAGCCGGCTTTGTGCTCGGTTTCTTCAAATTCTGTTTTAGGAACACTATCGTGTACGATGCCTGCGCCGACACGAATATAAGCTGTGTGATCTTTGACCTGCAGGCTCCGTATCGTGATACAACTATCGAATTGGCCGTCAATGGTAAGGTACATAACTGCGCCGCCGTAGTAGCCGCGTTTGTTCTTCTCTAATTGCCGGATAATCTTCATCGCCTCTATCTTCGGAGCGCCCGTAAGCGTGCCCATATTCATTGTAGCCAGATATGCGCTTAGCGCATCAAGTCCACTTGCAAGTGTACCTTTTACGTTGCTTACTAAATGCTGGACCGATTCATATTTCTCAGCTATCAGTAATTCTGTGACGATTCGAGTACCGGGTTCAGCAACGCGTGCGATGTCGTTTCTGGCTAGGTCCACTAACATCATGTGCTCAGCCAATTCTTTTCGGTCGAGCTTTAGCTCAGCCTCGTATCTAAAGTCAACGTCCACGTCAATTTTACCAGCCACTTTGCCCCTTGGTTTTGTGCCGGCAATCGGCCTTATCTCAACGTTGCGTTTCTCGGTACCGCTTACACGTAGATTCAGCTCAGGGCTCGAACCCATAAGTATCGTATTCGGCGTATTAAGATAGAACATGTATGGTGATGGATTTAGCTTGCGCAACCTCTTGTAAATATCAAGTGGCCCGTCCTGACATGGAACGACCTTTGTTCTGCTTAGGACAACCTGGAAAATGTCGCCATCTACGATGTGCTGCTTGGCGGTTCTGACCATTTGCTCGTACTCCGGCTGGTCGGTATCCGTGGAGTCCGGCGCTGATGAGGGAGTAAAGCTTCGTCTTTTCGGGGCATCAAACCTTGCGATATTAAAATAATAATCAAAGCAGCTCTGCGCTTCGGCGATTGCGGCCTCACGGTCGCCGTCTGTAATAACGCAATTGACAATCACATAACCTTTGCCGTGCTCATGGTCCATCAGAAAGATATTATCGGCAAAATACAACTCGTAATCGGGATTGCCTAACAAATCCTCTTTGTTCGGAGGCAGCTTTTCAAACTGGTCAATGAAATCGTAGCTCAATGCACCCAGCAGTCCACATGTTATGCGAAAGGGCTTGCTCGCCAGGCGAAAGGTAAAAGCGACTGCTCGCAGTACGTCCATCTGGTTTGTAGTTTTCAGGCGAGTCTGCTCGTCAACAAGATGGGCTTGTTGTTTTATCCGCCCAGTTATTGACTCGGGTCCGAAATCGACGGATTCACAGAAGGCAAATCTGTCTTGCTGCTCGGCCAGATATTGCAGGATACGTTTACCGGTACTGCTCAGGGCTTTTATGGTAAAGTCTGAACCTGTGCCGGTCAGATACAGAGCTGGTCTGGTGGTTCCGAAAGTAAGCGGATGCGTTCCTGCAAGATATTCTCTGGACTCGAACAGGCAGCAGTTTTTCGCCCGGCCGTAATCGCTTAATTTTGCGAAGAAATCGACGGGATCGCCCATATCGATTTGCTTGACTATCGGCACAATCTGCCCCGGTTCAGCATTATGAATTATCTGCCTGTAATCTTCCATACTCTTATCCTTATCGGAAATTTCTAATCGTAAATTGCTCAAAACACAAACAAAAAACGCAGCCTGCTGCTTTTCAACAGGCTGCGTTTTCTAAAAACTCTACCGAATTCTTTTACAGCAAATCACCGCTGCCTGCTGGTATTATCCTGCAGGCCACCACCAGTTAACGGTATTTATACGGTTAATTTGCCTCATAGAACAGATATTAAACCATCTTTGCTCAATTTAGTCAAGTAAAATCAAAGAAAATTTGTACTCATACCAATCATAAAAAGTATATGTGCTTATTCGTGTCATTTCGAGCGAGCCGTAAGAGCCTGCCCTGAGCGTAGTCGAAGGGCGAGTCGAGAAATCTATTTGAATAGATTTCTCCACTACGCCCCAGTGCTTTCTTGCGAAAGCAAGAACAGGGACTTCGGTCGAAAGGACATAAGCGCAAATTTTAATCACAATTGGCATAATCCAACGACAGGTAACCCCCATGCTTTCTTGCGTGCCTCCCCCGAGTCTTCTGTCCTGCTGCCTCGACTTGCGTCGAGAGACGCAGAGGCAGTCGAAGACAGAATCGGGGGCAGGCGAAAGCAAGAATGGGGGCTAAATACAGGAATCTATCCGGTTTGGCCGGCTTCAGCCTTGGCCCGTGCCAATTGGTCTACCGCGACCGCTGCGATGATAATTGCTCCAATCACTATTAGCTGAACATTCGTTGATATGCCCAGTAATGTACAGCCGTTTCGCAAAAAGCTTATCAGTAGAGTCCCAATTATAGTGCCGGTTATGCTGCCTCTGCCCCCAGCGAGACTGGCGCCTCCAATTACAACCGATGCGATAATATCAAGCTCAAGAGCGATGCCGGCTGTTGGCTGAGCCGAGACAGTTCGGCTGGTCGCAATCATCGCCGCTATACCTACAAAAAGTCCCGTTAGGGTATAGATGTAGATAAGATTGCGGTCAACATTTACACCGGCATGGAAAGCCGCCTCGCGATTCGAGCCAATAGCGTAAGTATACCGTCCAAATCGAGTATATCTCAGAAGAAAACTTGCTATTGCCACAATAACGGCAAATATCACCACAGAGACAGGGATGCCCATAACCACCCCGCTGCCAAGATATTTATAACTCGGCACATTGTATGGCTGACCGGCATTCATCACATAGGATATGCCGCGAAAAGCACTCATAGTACCCAGTGTAACTATGAACGGCGGCAGCTTGAGTTTTGTGATGAGTACTCCATTTAACAAACCGCAAACTAATCCAGCCACAATCCCAACAAGGGTACCAAAGACAAGAGCCCCTTCCTGCGGAACCATTCCACCGATGGCAATCATTGCGTACGCGCCCGTCATACCCGAAAGAGCCAGCATCGACCCTACCGAAAGATCTATTCCGGCTGATATGATGACTGATGTCATACCCAAGGCGATGATGCCATTGACACTTGAGCGACGAAGTACGTTCATGAAGTTATTTAATGTCAGGAATGTATCCGGCTCATAAGCCGACAGAAAACAGATTATCAGTATCAGACTACCGAAGGGCAACAACTGCCTCATAAACCTGCTCATTTAATTTACCTCCACCGCTGCCAGATGCATAACTTGCTCTTGTGTAGTCTTGCTGGTCTTTAGATTCCCGACAAGTTGCCCCCGACGCATTACTAATATCCGGTCCGCTATCCCGAACAATTCGGGCAGCTCGGAAGAAATAAACAATATGGCTTTACCCTGCTCGGCGAGTTGATTAAGAAGTGTGTATACTTCCTTTTTCGCCCCCACGTCGATGCCACGTGTGGGTTCGTCAAAAATCATAAATTTAGAATTGGCCAACAACCAGCGGGCGATGAGAATCTTCTGCTGATTGCCGCCGGATAAAGAGTCCACGGGCGCCTGTGGCCCCAACCACTTGATTCCGATGCGTTCTGCCATATCCTCCGCGATTTTGTTTTCCCTGGTCGGCCTAATTATGTTCTTCATTCCGATCGCGGCAAGGTTCGGCAGCGTAATATTCCAGGTGCAAGGAAGCTGTAAACACAACCCGGTTCGTTTACGGTCTTCAGTAAGAAACGCGATGTTATTAGCTATGGCATCAGTCGGCGAAGTAATGTTCCGCAACTCGTTGTCGATGGTGATCGTTCCTGATGTTTTCTTTTGTACGCCGAATATTGCACCGGCAACATCGGTTCTGCCTGCACCCACCAGGCCGGCCATACCGACAATTTCGCCGGAACGAATATCAAAAGAAATGTCGTTGATTCGTCCATCTGATGACAGATGCTCGACCTTCACACAAACCTCACCGATTTTAACGTCACGGGCCGGAAAGAATTCCTTCAGTTCGCGACCAACCATGTAGCTGATTATTTGAGCAATGTCCAGCTTTGTAACTAACTCGGAATGAACGACCCTGCCGTCACGCAAAACGGTTACTTCGTCAGCTAAACCAATTATCTCTTCCAGCCGATGCGATATATAAATGATAGAAATGCCCTGATCACGCAGGTGTCTTACCACCTCGAAGAGACGCTCGGCACCACTCTCAGAAAGGGTTGAAGTCGGCTCGTCCATCACAATAATTGAGGCATTACGTATCAGGGCCTTGAGAATTTCTACAATCTGGCAGTCCCCAATCGAAAGATTCTCAACAGCAGCCTTTGGGTCAATCTCAAAATTTAATCTTTTGGCCAATTCCACGGTTTTACTGACCATGGCTTTGTAGTCAACAGTAAATGGCAGCGGTCCCGCTGGTTCATTACCGAGAAAGACATTCTCTGCCACGGTCAAATGCTCAGCAAGGTCGAGCTCCTGGTAGATCATCGAGACGCCGGCCGTTAGGGCCTGTTCCGGCTTGTCAAATGTGCAGGGTCGGCCGTGAATTTCAATTGAACCGGTGTCCTGCTTATACACACCGGAAAGGATTTTCATTAATGTTGATTTGCCAGCCCCATTTTCACCAACAAGCGCATGTACCGTCCCGGACCGAACAGTAAAACTGACATCTGAAAGCGCCTGAACGGTACCGAATCTTTTTGATATCCCTGTCATCTGCAAAGTGATACTGCTATGAAGGGATTTGTTTTTCCGACTTGCCTGTGTCATCGCAGATTAAGCAGTTCCTTGATCTCAGGTTGCTCCAAACGCTCTCTTGTTACCAGTTCAACACCAGTATCGATGCGTTTGGGAACCTCTTTGCCATCGAGCTTTGCGATTATGGTTTTAACTCCCTCATAACCCATTTTGAATGGATTTTGCACTACAAGTGAATCAATAATCCCTGCCTTGAGACCATTAACCAGTGCCTCTTCTGCGTCAAAGCCAACCATCTTTATCTCTTTGCGTCCCTGGCTTTGCAGCGCTTGCATTGCCCCAACCGCGGTTGACGCATTACACGCATAGAGACCGTCAAGCTCGGTATTCTTTGTAAGCATATCCTCTGTAGCTTGAAGCGCTGTCTCAACTGTAGCCATTCCATATTGGTCATCCACAATGTCGATATCAGGAAACTCTTCTTTAATGGTATCGATAAAACCATTTTCCCGATTAGTTGTCGAGGCTGAGTTAGGCACATATCTGACAACTGTCACTCTGCCTTTGTTGTTAAGAATTCTTCCCATTCGTCTTGCTGCAATCACGCCACCTTTGTAATTATCCGTGGCCACAAATGAAACTATCTTGTCCGTATCGATAGCCGAGTCAATAATCACACAGGGTATATTGTTTTCAAACATTTTTACCACTGAAGGAACCAGTGCTTTTCTATCGAGCGGTGCAAGAACAATACCCGACACTCTCTGCACAATAAAGTCTTCTATGATTTGTATCTGTTCCTCGCGGTCGGTTTCAAGCTTCGGGCCGTTCCAGAAGATCTTAACGCCAGTCTCTTCACCGGCCTTCTCCGCACCGGCACGGACCGACTGCCAGAAAATATGTGTCGTTCCTTTGGGAATCACAGCAATTCGACGTTCGCCCTCACTTCTACCTTTCCGTGCAATCCCCATCGAAATAAAAACTATCGCTACAACAACAAGAGCAATTACTCCTAAGGCCTTTTTCATAATTTGTACTCCGTCAGTTAATGATTAACGCCGGATCTATACTGTGAATATTTGTTCTTATCGGCATAGGCCGGCCAATTTACGGCTCTTCGACGATAGCGGAAATTTGATACCGGCTAGAGTATACCAACTGGAACGTGGATTACAAGGCGTGGCCGGTACAATGCATTTGTTGGCGTAACTAAGCCGAGAATTTTGTTTTTTTCTGGAGAAAGCACAGTGTAGCTGTTGACGTGGAGGCGAGGTTGGCTTAGTATATGGGCCCGGTTGGATATTGCACTGCCGGGTAATCCTGCCTTGCAGTGGAGTTTTCCCTTTTTGACAATTAGTTTCGGTCTTAATTTGTATACGGCTTTGTCGGCCCAGATTTGAGGCAGCAGTGAGGGTTTTAGTAGCTATACCAGCTCGTTACGGTTCGACCAGATTTGCCGGCAAAGTTCTCGCTAAAGATACAGGCAAATTCCTTATCCAGCATACCTACGAGCAGGCCTGCCGCGCCAAATTGCCGGAAAAAGTCATTATCGCAGCGGACGACCAACGGATTGTAGATGCCGTTAGAACATTTGGAGCTGAGTGCATTCTCACCTCGCATGAGCACCAAAGCGGCACCGACCGCATCGCAGAGGCAGTCGTTGATATGGATGTTGAGATTGTCGTGAACTTACAGGCCGATGAGCCTGAGATTGATCCGAATAACATCGACCGTGTAGCTGAGCTTTTACTGACGAATCAAAACTTCCAAATGTCAACGCTTGCTGCACCCTTTCAAACCGCAGAACAGATCGCAGATCCTAATATTGTAAAAGTGATAATATCCTATTTTGCTGATGATACGAGTCACAAGTCACGAGCCACGAGCCACGAGTTCGGTCGAGCGATTTACTTTTCGCGTTGTCCGATCCCGTACGACAGAGGAAAATCCGGCATCAGAAAAGTGGAGCAACACTTACGGCACATTGGAATTTACGCTTATCGCAAGGAGTTTCTGCTCAAGATAACTTCCTTGCCGCAGACGCCTTTGGAAAAAATTGAGAAACTTGAGCAATTGCGTGCGATTGAAAATGGCTTTGATATTTTAGTTGGAAAGGTAAACCACACCTGCGACGGAATCGACACACCGCAGCAATACGCCGAGTTTGTCAAAAGATATAAAAAAACCGCCGAGGGCACAGAAAATATTTATGTTTAGCCCCGCAATTTATTGCGGGGTTGTCATTCCCGTGAAAACGGGAATCCAGAAAGATGACGAAGGACTATTTCGTATATATCCTGGCAAGCAGAAGAAACGGGACTTTGTATACCGGTATAACTAATAACCTCTTACAAAGGGTATATCAGTATAAGGAACGATTAGTGCCAGGTTTCACTCGTAAGTATAACGTTCATATGCTTGTTTATTATGAGAAGTATTCCGACATCTATAGCGCAATCAAAAGAGAAAAGCGGCTGAAGAAATGGAACCGAAAATGGAAAATTAATCTAATCGAGTCGGTCAACCCTGATAGGAAGGATTTGTATAATGGATTACATACAGTTGGCGTTGGATCAACTGGTAAGAGTTTGGATTCCGCAACAAGTGCGGAATGACAAAACCGTTTTGCGTAGAGTGTTTTTAATGTCATTCCTGTTTATGAAAGATATAAGTTTGTCCTTACCGCAAAGGATTGGGGCGATAACATTGTCGTTCCCGCGGTTGTGTCAATCTCGCGGTTGTGTCATTCCCGCGATTGTGTCATTCCCGCGGTTGTGTCATTCCAGCGATTGTGTCATTCCCGCGCAGGCGGGAATCCAAAAATATTTAGACTGCGGTTTCACCGCAGGTTTTAATGTGGAAAACAGCAGTAAGTGGAAAATGGAAATTGATGAAACAATAAAAAATGGCATGAAGAAACTCTGAATGGGACTCAGCAGGTTCAGGATGAATTCGTTCAATTAATGAATATATAAATTCAAAAAGTGGATACCCGCCTTCGCGGGTATGACATAGAGGAGTATCAATGTCGAAAGAAAATGATTTGTTAGCTTCGGTTAGTGACATTTCAACTGAGAGTGAGTTTTTCTCGCCTGTGCCGGATGGGTACAAGAAAGGAAAGACACGCTATGTGTTTGTGACGGGGACGGTAATGAGCGGGCTCGGTAAGGGAATATTCTCATCGTGCCTTGCAAAACTGATGCAGGATAAGGGCCTGAAAGTCGCGCCTATAAAACTCGAAGGATACCTTAACATAGATTCCGGCACGCTAAATCCATTCCGTCACGGTGAAGTATTCGTGCTCGATGATGGCATGGAATGCGATATGGACTTAGGCACCTACGAACGGATGCTCGATATGGATTTGACCCATGTGAATTTTGCCACCAGCGGCCAGATATTCAGTTCCGTCCTCAATAAGGAGCGCCACGGCGATTATCTCGGAAGAGATGTGCAGATGATTCCGCACGTAACCGGCGAGGTCAAATTGAAACTGCGCCAGCTTGCGGTACAAAGCGATGCCGATATTGTATTTGTCGAAATCGGCGGCACCGTAGGCGATTTGGAAAACGCATACTTCATCGAGGCGATGCGCGAGCTGGCATACGAAGAAGGTCCCAACAGCAGTTGCTTCGTGGCGCTTACTTATATACTTGAGCCGTCGACGCTCGGAGAGCAAAAATCAAAGGCCGCCCAACTCGGAATCAAACAGCTTATGCAGTGCGGCATTCAGCCGGACATCATCGCCTGCAGAGCGAGCAATCCCGTTAGTGAAAAGGCCCGGCAAAAGATCAGCGTCTACAGCAGTGTCCCTCTCAAAAGAGTTGTCAGCCTGCCGGATTCGGCAAGTATCTACATGATACCTGCCATGCTCAGAGAAAACAGTCTGGATTTTGAGGTTATTCGGCTGCTCAAAATCGAAGACAGAATCAATCTGCGTCACGAGCGCAAGACCTGGGGCCGATGGTGTGACTTCACCGACAAAATGGGAGCCGTTAATCGCGAGGTTACTATCGGCATCACCGGCAAATATACTTCTGTCCGCGATAGTTACGCCTCGATAATTAACGCCCTTGAACATGCCGGCATTGCGCTGGGCTGTGAAGTGAAGATAAAGTGGATCGAAACAACCAACATCATCGACGAAACCGCCGTCGAGGGCCTCAGTGATGTTGATGGCATTATCGTGCCGGGAGGTTTTGGAACTCGCGGTGCGGAAGGCAAAATCGCCTGCATAAAATATGCCAGAGAAAATAACCTGCCTTATCTTGGCTTGTGTTTCGGCTTTCAAATGGCGGTTATCGAATTTGCTCGCAACATTTGCGGCTTGGTAAAAGCAAATAGCACCGAGATTGAGCCAGATTGTTCCGAGCCGGTTATAGACATTCTGCCTGAGCAAAAAAAGATAGAAGGCCTCGGGGGAAATATGCGGCTTGGCGGAAGAGACATCGAGCTAAAACCGGACACAATAGCATGGGAGCTTTTCGGCAAAGCTAAGACCGTAAGAATGAGGTTTAGGCATCGCTACGAGGTTGACCCCCGCTATATTGAGACTCTGGAAAAAGGCGGGCTTGTATTCTCAGGCAAGGCGCCGCAGCAGCCTATTATGCAGATATTGGAGCTTCCACAGCACCCCTTTTTCATTGGAACACAGTCACATCCGTGTTTGACTTCTCGGCCGCTAAGACCACAACCGATGTTCGTTGGACTTGTTGCAGCAGCTATGCAGAGGCGTTACGGGCAGGAAAAAATTCCGGATCCCGTCGAGGCTAATCGAAAAGTTATGCGTACTACCAGCTAAAAGCGGTCGCAAGAACTAAGGTGCTTTCGGCAGCATCGCTTTGGCCTCGATTTGTTCTTTGAGTTTTTCTATCTTCTCCTTGAGGTTGTTAATTTCATCGCGTGATTTTGCGTTTTCGTCAAGAACCTCAGCCAAGACGCTGGATACCTGCTCGTCGATGGTTCGTATCACCTGCTCTTTCAGAGCCTTTT
This sequence comes from uncultured Pirellulales bacterium, assembly GCA_964519995.1. GTDB lineage: Bacteria > Planctomycetota > Phycisphaerae > Sedimentisphaerales > Anaerobacaceae > CAZFLY01. Next base: position 28,923 of record CAZFLY010000031.1, read on the forward strand.
TTTGCTGCTCGCAGTTTTTCAGCAGATCATCTTTCTGCTTAATTTGCTCTGCATTTTGGCGCTTTAGTCTTTCGATTGCCTCATCGCGTTCAACCAGTTGTCTTTTTAGCTGAATGTTCTCATCTGCAATAAGTCTGGTTTTTCTTTCGCTCTGTAGTTGCTCTTCCTGACAGCTTGTGCCCGAAATAATGATGATAAGGGCAATCATTAAAAAAAGAGCGTTGTAAATGTGTTTCTTCATTTCGCTATCCTTTCGAGTCTTGTTCGGTTTCATCCCTGGAATGAACGAGATTGGCTATTACTATAACACCGGTGAAATCGCTGTCAAGTTCGAGAAAATAGTAATCCGGGCGATTGCCTTATAAGATAACACCTTTGCAGAAGCGTGGTTTTCTGATATGCTTAGCGGTCAAGGTATTATGAGCGTTCCGAAACGAATCACAGTCCAGAGTCATACTATAACCGTGGTGCCGCGATACGCCGAGACCGATAAAGGATGCGTCGTTCATCATAGCGTTTATCCAGTCTGGTTTGAGATGGGACGTACGGAACTTTTACGTGCCAACGGTCTGGTTTACAAGGAGCTTGAAAAAGAAGGCATATTTTTTGTTGTTGTGGAGCTGCACATTAAATATCGTCGGTCCGCAGAATACGACGAAGAATTGCAGTTGGAAACTATCTGCTCATCGGTTACGGCAAGTAAGATTGAGCATATCTATAAATTGACCAGATGTTCTGATGGGGCCATTTTAGCTGAAGGCAGTAGTATTCTTGCCTGCGTCGATGCTGACGGCAAACTTCAGCGAATCCCTGAGTTTATGTGTCCTGAGACCGCCTAAGGTTTGATATGATTGCTCTACTGACGGACTTCGGCTGGAGTGAATATGTAGGTGTGATGAAGGCTGTCATCTACAGCATCAATCCCAAAGCAATAATAGTTGATTTGTGCCACAGTATCTCGCCACAGAATATCATTGAAGCTTCATGGGTTTTGAAAAACAGCTATAAATACTTTCCGATGGGTTCGACATTTTGTTGCGTAGTTGATCCTGGTGTAGGGACAGATAGAAAAGCTTTGGCGGTCAAAACAGACAAATACTATTTTGTCGCGCCCGATAATGGCCTGTTGTGGGAAACACTTGATGAGCAAAACATGTTTGCAGTACGACGGATTCCTATCCCCAAAGATGCCAGCCGAACATTTCACGGCAGAGACGTATTTGCAAAAGCGTCGGTTAAAATCGAGCAGGGGGAATTCGATGGTCTGGGTCCTGAAACACAGCAGATTGAAAGACTTGAGCTTTATCAGAATGGACGGGAAGGGATGATCGTCAGAATCGATCGATTCGGCAATGTTGTTACCAACCTTCCCAGTACCGGCAGGAAAACCTACTCGGTACGGATAAGCGACAAAGAGTATCGGTTGGCCTATTATACCATCTATAGCGCCGCGAAAGACAACGAGCTATTTTTGATAGAAGGCTCGAACAGGACGTTGGAGATTAGCCTCAAGAACGCCAGCGCAAACGACAAGTTGCGGCTCAAGACGGGCCAGAAAATAGCAATCGTTTGATCCTGTCGCCTATCCCCTAATTTCAATCAAAAGTGCTGATAGCTG
>CAZFLY010000032.1:0-30463 GCA_964519995.1 uncultured Pirellulales bacterium
CATTCACTACCGGCGTCATAAATTGTCAAAGAACTTTTATCGTACCATCTCCTTGTTATCATAAGAAGATTATAAACTTACATCTGTTCTAAACCAGTCAAAATCAACATATCCGCCGGTTGTTTTTGTTGCATAATTAAAGAGGCAAAATTTGTTTCCGGTAAATACGGAAAGATTAAATCTCATTGACAATTCATTGCCGAGTGAAGTGAATGTCTTATTATCAAAGCTGTATGAGAAGGAAGCCAGGCTGGTACCATAATAAGCAAGGGCACGCAAGTATATGGTAGAGCTATTCACTGCCACAGAATCAATGGTCTTCCCATTGTTTACCATTATAATGTATTTGGAACCATTATTTTGTTTAACTGCTATATAAGCATACGGATCCTGAAAGACAGCTAAGCCAGCTATATCGCCATCTTTCATGCTGTCAACCTCAATCTTTGTAACCGCAGTTGTAGGTATAGTTTTGGAATAATAAGCAAACATTCTTTGCGTGAGAGTGTTACGTGCTTCGCGTAAAGTAGAAACAACCTTTGCTGTTGTTAATCTTAAGTATCCTGGCATTTTACTCAGCGACCATTTTGTTGAATCAGGATTGTGATTCCATCCCCATTGCATACCCAATGTTGTACTATCAAATTCATCTGAGGTAGGCAGCACTCTTATTGGATATTCTTTTCCAACATTTGGCTTTTTGTACGTGATAACACCTTTTCCGTTAACACCAACCATGGGCCAATCATCTATCCAGGTTACTGGTTGTAAAGAAGGAAAGCGACCGAATGCACCCTGGTCTACAAAGAGCATGGTCCACCATTCTCCAGTTTTTGTTTTTATAAGCGCCCCCTGATGTACACCAAAACTTACTCCTTTGGTGCTATCCCTTATAACTACCTTTTGTTCATAAGGTCCGTAAATATTTTTTGAGCGCAGCGCTACCTGTATTCCATCTACACCCCCATAAGTGCAATACAAATAGTAATAGCCATTAATTTTATAAACGTGAGTCCCTTCAAGTCCACGGCGGATATCACCCGTGTAAACTAAAACATCATCTCCTTTAGGGGCAAAGTTTGTATCAAGCTCAGTTACATATATAGTACTATATCCATGTGCCACATAAATTCTTCCATCATCATCAAAGAATAACCCGGGATCATAAAATCCCTTGGGTAATTTTTTTATTTGCCAGGGTCCCTCAGGTTTTAAAGCTGTACAAAGAAATCCACCTTCATCGAGCGTAATGAAGAGTAAATAATATTTGCCATTATTATACTTTAAACTAGTCGCCCATTGACCATGTGAATACCTATTACATCCATCAAGGTCATAGCATTTATCAAAATCGAATCGCGGCACCGCATTGCTGCAATACACCCAATTAACTAGGTCGTGTGATTTCAGAATAGGAACACCCGGGAAAACAAACATGGTAGTAGTAACCATGTAAAAGGTAGAGTCCACCAGAATTACATCCGGGTCCGGGAAATCTGCACTTATAACCGGGTTGGTAAAAGTTCCATCTCCGTTATCGCTATGCATTTGCTGTGCAAGGCAATTAATCCCGATAAAGAGAGCCGTAAAAAATATTACAAAAGTTTTCATAAATGTTCCTCGATTATTGATTATCTGCATACCAGCGCAAGTTTTTACCTTCATTTTTTGACTCGTACTGCAAGTATATTTTCCTTATCGCAATAATACAAGTTTCTTTGTCTCTACAAATGAACCAGACTGCAACCGATAAAAATAAACACCGCTTGATACATTCGACGCATTCCATTGCCGACAGTAAGCTTCGTCGTTCGTTATAAGTCTCATAATCAACCATGCTGTGGCTACGGCAAAAACAACCTATGGGACTATTGGAATCAAAGTCTGGATTTACAAAGGCAAGTTTGGTGAGCAGGTCGAACGGCAGGTTCGGCGCCGTCGGCGTCGTCCACCGAGTAGGGTCGGTGCTAAGCCCGTTAGCATCTCGTCCGGTGGCACTGTACAGAGTAAGGACGACCGTAGCACTGCTGGACCTAATGCCAAGACTGCGCCGGTTGAATCAGATGCTGATCAACCGGATAGAAAAGAAAGTAGCTGAGAATAAGGTCATTCACGAAAGATAATTCTCAAGAAGCTTATATGAGGGTCTGGTAAATGGCAATGATGCCTAAGAGAATCAAGCATCGCAAGAGTCAGCGAGGCCGGATGAAAGGCAACGCCTCACGAAGCAACTTTGTGGCGCTCAAAAGGAGGGTCTGGCAAGTGTCCAGCGAATGCTCGATGCTGAGGCAAAAAGTAAAGGTAAAATCCTCTATGCTGAGAACTGGGTCTACGCACCCGCCATTCAGAAGGAGCGTGAAATCATCGAAAAGATCGGCGCCCAGATTCTATGGATATACGGCGAAGAAGCGCACTCAGGCTCACATGCTAAAACCTACGCTTATTGGAAATACTCAGGTGGTGGCGTCATGATTGGAAAGGGCTGCCACTTTCTTACCGCAGCGCTGTACCTCAAGCAAGTGGAAGGAAAGACCCACAATGGCAAACCCATCAAACCTAAAACAGTCACTGCACGAACTCACGCTCTAACTCGCCTACCAAACTTCAAAGACGAAGGTCACATTCGCTGCAACTACCACGATATCGATGACTTCTCAGTAATGCATGTACTCTTTGATGATGACACAATCGCTACTATTTTTGCATCCGATATTATTCTGGGTGGTATCCATAACTGGCTGGAAGTTGCGGCAAACAATCACCGCACTATATGCAACATAAACCCAAACACCACCATGCAAACCTATAACCCTGTAGATGAAAACTTCAAGGACATTTACGTCGTCGAAAAAATCGGCACCAAACAAGGCTGGTCGAATCCTTCGCCTGATGAAGACTGGTTCACCGGCTATCCGCAGGAGATCGACGCCTTTTATCGCACGGTGGCATACGGCGAACCGGTAGAAAGTGACAGTCACCTCGCGGCAGACTGTATTTCAACCATTTATAGCGCATACGTCTCGGCACAAAAAGCCGGCAAGGAAATTTCTGTTAAAACTTTTTGAGAAATGATACACTGAGCAAGATATGAACGACAAACAATGGCAAATTCTGCTGAATGTAATCAACGGCAAGGTCCTTGAGCCGCTACCCGTCGGCTTTATCATCGATAGTCCCTGGCTGCCGGGCTGGGCAGGCATCTCGACGATCGACTATTTCAGCAGTGACAGCAAGTGGTTCGATACAAATCTAAAGGCTATTAACACCTTTCCAGAAGTTATATTTCTGCCTGGATTCTGGGCAGAGTTCGGCATGTGCACGGAGCCATCGGCATTTGGCACAAAATGTTGCTGGAAAGAAAAGGACCTTCCCTTTGCAGAAAAAATTATTCGCGACATTGAAAACATTGATTCCCTTGAAAAACCAGATCCCGAGACAGATGGTTTACTGCCTTTTGTCATCTCGCGCCTGAAAAACTACCAAACACAGATCGCAAAATCTGGCCATAAAATCCGCTTTGCCATGGCACGTGGTCCACTCAACATTGCCAGTTTTCTGATGGGAACCACCGAATTCCTTATGGCCATTCACACAGATCCCGATAGAACTCGGCATCTGCTTGATATAATTACCGATTTTCTAATAGACTGGCTCAGCCTTCAAAAGCGAACTTTCTCTTCTATTGATGGTGTATTTGTTCTCGATGATATTGTTGGGTTTCTCGGCCCGAATGACTTCGAGCAGTTTGCTTCGCCATATTTGAAACAAATCTTCGGCTCATTTGATGTATCTGTGAAATTCTTTCACAATGACGCAAGTGGCCTGGTTTGCGCACCGCATCTTGCCGAGATCGGTGTCAATCTATTCAACTTCAGTCACGAGCATCCGTTGTCGGAGATGAAACAACTTTGTGGCGATACAGTGACACTGCTTGGCAATATTCCGCCTCGCGACATCCTCGCTGCAGGCTCAGCCGATGACGTAGCCTCCGCCGTAAGGTCAATGCTTGAATCAGTGTCGGACAAATCTCACCTCATAGTATCATCCGGCGGCGGAGTGCCCCCAGAAGTTCCCAGTGAAAATGTCACCGCTGTATTGAATGCTGTGAGAACTGCCTCCACCTGAAAATCTTCGACCGCTCTTGATTAAATCTCAGACAACTTTCGCCACTTCCTGCCTTCCGACTCAATAAGCACGTCAGCCTCGGGAAAACTGTAACTTCCCGCAGGATACTCACAAGGCACAGACGCATCCTTCTGCCACGCCTCAAGCACCGGCGTCAGTAACCGCCATGCCGTCTCCACACTGTCAAACCGCATAAACAGTGTCTGGTCACCAGCCATACAATCAAGAAGCAGCCTTTCATAAGCTTCAGGCATCTGAATGTGGAAGATACTTTCATACTTAAAGCTCATATTTAGCGTGCCCATGCATAATTTTGAGCCAGGTCTTTTTGCCTGAAAGCCAAGCGAAAGCCCTTCCTCCGGCTGAATCTGCAGAACGAGCACATTGGCAGTCATAGCCTCAAGCCCAGCCGATACAAACATTGAATGCGGCACATCATTGAATGTCACCGCAATCTCAGTGTCCTTCGCAGCAAGCCGCTTGCCTGTTCGCAGATAGAATGGCACACCCTTCCATCGCCAGTTGTCTATAAAGACCTTCGCTGCCACAAACGTCTCTGTCTTTGAATGCTCGGCAACGCCTTGCTCCTGCCGATAGCTGACCACCTTTTGTCTATTCACTTGTCCCGGACCATACTGTCCCCGTACGATAAACTCATTCAGCCTGTCAAGATTAAATGGCCTGATTGATCGCAGGAGCTTGACCTTCTCGTCGCGAATCGGCTCAGCCTCGAATGTGACCGGCGGCTCCATGGCTACAAGTGTCAACAACTGCAGTGCATGGTTCTGAAGTATGTCCCGAAGCGCACCGGTTCGATCGTAGTAGCTTGCGCGGTGTTCGACACCGAGCGTCTCAGCTATTGTAATTTGCACACTGTCTATATAATTACGATTCCAGACAGGCTCAAAAATGGTGTTAGCAAAGCGAAATATCAAGATATTCTGAACGGTCTCCTTGCCGAGGTAATGATCAATTCGATAAATCTGTGATTCATCGAAGCATTTATTAATAATATTATTCAACTCAGCGGCACTTTGTAAATCTCTACCGAATGGCTTCTCAACCACCAACTTAATCTGCTGTCTTGAATTATTTTCTCCTGCACAAGACAATCCTGCCAAACCAAGCTGCTCTACTATTATGCCATAAAGAAATGGTGGCACAGCGAGGTAAAAAACTGTATTTCCCTCAACCTTATTAACCTTTCCCAATTCGGCAATCTTTGACCCGATATTTTTATAAAATGCCGGGTCACTATAGTCACCACTTACATAATAAAGCTTTCTAATAAAGCCTTGAATTGCACTTATCGATAATCCACCAACATTTTCACGTAATGACTGCTGTGCTATGCTGCGAAACTCTTTATCCGAATAGTTCGTTCTACCACAACCCAGAAGAAAAAAATGTTCATTGAGCAAGTCTTGAGCGAACAATCGTGCCAAACTGACAAGTAACTTCCTGCCGGTTAGGTCTCCCGAGGCTCCGAAAACAACCATAGCACATGGTGGAGCCGGCGTTTCTGCGCAGACTATATCCTGTGCTGTCAGAGAGGGTTTAATGTTATGAGTTTCAACCATATTCAGCGAGTCTTAGCAAATGTATACCAATCCTGCCAAGTCGATTAGGATTGATATCTGTAATCAACGCCTTTAACAACCGGAATGGTTACTCTTCGACCGGCTCAAATTCATCCTTGCCTGCACCACATTCCGGACAGACCCAATCGTCCGGCAAATCCTCGAAAGCTGTGCCGGGCTGTACACTGTTTTCCGGGTCGCTCGCCGCTGGGTCGTAAATGTAGCCACATACCAGGCATTTGTACTTTTTCATCTCTTTGGCTCCTGTCGTTGTTTTCTTCTCTGGTTCAATCTGAACATAGGTTGCAGCTGTCTTCGGCGTTCTGCCGTGCTTGATGTCACGGTAGTACGCGTATGTCATAGGCTCGGAATCACTGACCGACTCACACGTCACAACTTTGCCGACAAACAGCTTGTGCGTTCCAAAGTCCCTTGCATCGATCACTTCAGCCTCGAGTACAGCCACCGCATAGTTGAGCACTATCGGTGCACCGGTTTGTCCTATTCGATAGTCCGTGTGCTTGAATTTGTCAATATCTCTGCCGGACCTGAATCCCCACCTGCCGATAAAAGGCATCGGTGCTTCCTGCGCAAGTACCGCCACCGCAAAGACACCGCTTGCTGTTATGTATTCGTGGGTAAGGCACTGCCGATTGACGCTCATCGCCATAATGACCGGCTCAGGCACTATCTGAAACGTAGTATTGACTATGCAGCCGTTGTATTTCCCATCCTTAACTGAGCTGGTAATGCACATTGGATAGGTCAGCTTGAAAAGTGACTGTACATCAAGCATTGGCTCCCGTCCATTCTGCCTTGTCACACAACAGTCCTCCGCATAGGGTTTCAGAGCGAGGCAAGCTTATTGTTCAGCGTCGCGATGTGCCCAATTTCCTGTTTGATAATCGCGTCGACCTTGTCTTTGCCTGCTTTGCGCGAGACCGACTCCTTCAGACCTACATAAAACGCAATCGAATCTCTTTCTATCCCAATGGCAGTATTCAGCACATCTTCAGCCGAGTTCTGACCAGCCAAGAGCTCCGCCGGACCAGCGTTTATATTGAACACGTTTCCGTCTGCCATCACTCGCAAATACATTTGTGCCTCACCGTCTGGATCAAACACCGGCGGGTCCTGCTCAGTAATCGAAAGCTCTGCTCGCATCGCCTGAAAAGTCTTGAGGTGGTCGTCTTCCATCGCTGCAAGATCAAGCAGCACATCCTTCACCGCCGGAAACTTTTTGGCACCTTCACGGTAAAACTGTGCACCATTGCGTTCTATCTGTTCTGCCATCTCGAAAATTTCATCTGCATTAAAAGGCATAGGCATTATTCTTCTCCCGCAGTTGCCGGCGGAGTAAAGACCCGCTGGCCAAGTTCTCGATCTATCATAAACATCGCACCTGCCGCACCCTCAGCTCTTTTTAGCTCCTGCAAAACGGTATCGACAGAGCTTTCCTCTTCTACCTGCTCGTTGACGAACCACTGCAAAAACGTGTTTGCAGCGTGGTCCTTTCCCTTTATCGCCAGGTCCATAAGCTTGTTGATCAGCCCGGTCACTTTCTGCTCATGTCTATAAACAGCTTCAAAAGCATCCAACGGCGATTTCCACTTTGTGGGCGGCTGCTCTATTGACTTGAGCGTCACTCTGTCGCCGCGCTCGTTCACAAAGTCATATATCTTCATCGCATGCGTTACTTCTTCCTGCGTCTGTGCCCTCATCCACTTGGCAAAGCCAGGCAGGTTCTCCGACTCAAAGTATGCCTCCATGGAAAGGTACAGATATGCCGAATAAAGCTCAGCATTAATCTGGCCGTTCAACGCCGTCTCCATTTTTTTGCTGATCATGCTACTTGCCCTCCCACAGACCGTGCACGTTGCAGTGCTCGCGAGCTGTGATTGCGGCGCCCGAAATGTTAAACACGGCCTCCGGCACCTGGCCCGGCTTTAAGAACTGTCTGTACGCCTTGCCGTCGGCGATTACCTCAATCCACTCAATATAGTGCTTCTCTTCCATCGGGTGCGGGACACTGCCGATTTTCACTTTGATACCGCCATTAACCTTCTCGATTACCGGCACATGTTTTTCCTTGCCTTCGTCTGCTGTTTTTGCTTGTAGATTCACCATCGGCTGATTGCAGCAGACCAGCTCACCGACCCCACCATGAAGAACCTCCACAATGTTGCCACACACTTCACACTTATAAACTTCCAATTGCTTAGCCATAACAGCCTCCTTTCAAACCCTTTAATTCTCGCTTAACAGCAAGAACCTGCAACAACTTATTCACTATTTGATTATTCCAAGCTCCTTATGCTTGGCCAAAATACTATTAGCCAATTTATCAAGCGCAGAAAAGTCTTCGTCCTTCGGATAACCTTTCGCAATTACCGGCTCAAGAACCTCAACTTTAAGATTTGGTATCAGTCCTGTCAATTGCTCGACCATTTTGCCGCCCCAGCCATACGAGCCGATGATCGATGCAAATTTGGTCTTTGGCCTAAGCGCGTTTGCAAGCATCGCTGCGTAAGCAGCGTTCGGATGAGCGCCAGTCAGCACTGTGGGCGAACCTATCACAATCGTCGCCGCGTCAACCAGTGACATAGCCAGTTCCCCAATATCACTTACCGTAAGGTCGAACTGCCTGACGCCTATACTCCGCCCAATCAGCGCATCAACAAAGTGTTCCACCATCTTTCGCGTGCTGTCGTGCATCGACACATACGCAACTACCACCTCATTTTTAACCTTGTCACTAACCCAGTCCTTATACGCATTGATGATAAACTGAGGCTTATCATAAATGGGCCCATGACTCGGCGCAATCATATCGATATCCAATGGCTTTATCTTTTCCAGGTTCTTCTGAATAGGCGTGCGAAAAGGCATCATTATCTCGGCGTAGTATCTCTTCGCCGACTCATAAACGCGTGCTTCATCATCTACAAACAGGCTGCTCGTAGCAAGATGCGAGCCGAAGAAATCACACGGAAATAGAATTCTGTCCTCCTTTAGATACGTGCCAAACGTCTCAGGCCAGTGCACCCAAGGCAGATATATAAACTGCAATGTCTTGTCTCCCAGTGACAGTGTCTGGCCATCTTCTACAGTAATGAAATCGTCATCTTCGATACCTAAAAGGTCTATTAGCATCGCCCTGCACTTTGGATTGGTTACAACCTTGGCGTCCGGATACAGCGCCAGTACATCCGGTATCGCACCCGAATGGTCCTGCTCGGCATGATGAGCGACGACATAATCAATCTTGTCGATGCCCAGCGAGAAAAGATTGCCAATCAAGACCTCGGCCTTTGTTGGATCGACAGTATCAAGCAACGCTATCTTCTCACTGCCTTTTATCAGATAAGCATTATAGCTCGTTCCATCCGGCAGCGGAATAAGTTCATCGAACAGCCGTCTGTCCCAGTCTATTGCTCCTACAGTCAAGATGTTTTCTTTAATCTTTCGCATCGTTACCATCTCCTGCATCATCAGGTTCAGACGCGATGCAATTTTATGACGTCAATTCTTTAACGGCTTTGAGTACAGCTTCGTAGTCAGGTTCGTGTGCGATTTCCTCTACGATCTGGATGTACCTGACGATTCCCTGTTTGTCCACGACAAAGATTGCGCGTGCAAGCAAACGCAGTTCGTCTATTAACACTCCGTAAGCCTTGCCAAAGGTTGCGGCTCGATAGTCCGACAGTGTCTGCACATTCTCGACGCCTGCCGCGCCGCACCATCGCTTTTGAGCAAATGGTAAATCCATGCTTATCGTGAGCACCGCCACATTATCACCAAGCCGTTGGGACTCTTCGTTGAACCTGCGAGTCTCGGTATCACACACCGACGTATCCAAAGAGGGCACAGAGCTGATAATGAGCACTTTACCGCGAAAAGCCGATAGCTTCACCGGCGACATATCATTGGCAATCACCTCAGCATCCGGTGCCGGCTCGCCAACATTAACCTGCTTGCCGACCAGCGTCACGGCCTCACCCTTCATCGTAACTTGTCTGTGCTTATCCATAATCGGCCCCTTTCTCTCTACGCCTACGTCTGTGCCGTAACTGTGTTCGTGCTCAGCCTCATTAAAATACAAACCCCGGAACTTATCTAACAAGACCCTGAGCTTCTCCACGTTTGCGGCATCTGTTGTCTGCTTGGTTTTCATCGCATAGATAAGCATCTCATGCAACACGGATAGCTTATCCAGGTACTCATGACGGGCCTCGGCATTGTTTTCAGCCGGTAACTTTATCCGCTGAGACATGAAGTAGTATGTCACAATGTCGCTGAACTGGTCCGCATGGTAGTCTTTATTCTGCACCCAGCGGATGAGCTGGTTCATGTCGGACTTTGACTGTGCCGAGAGCTCAATAATGGCTTTTCTGGATTTCTCTATCGTGGTTATATGCTCGCTGAGCATATCGAACCGCATCTGGTCGTCATAGATACCGCATGGTATCTGGCAGTGTCCAAACGCAGCTGGACCGGCACATAACACTCCCAAAATGACTGCATACACGACAGTATTTGTCGACATCTGTGCTCTCATTTTCCACCCCCTTATTCGACTATTAGTAATTGGTCGCCTCGAGTTCAAAATGAGCCTGCGGATGCGCGCACGCCGGGCAGACATTAGGTGGCTCTGTCCCTTCGTGGACATACCCGCAGTTTCTGCATACCCATCGCGTTGGCTTTTCACGCTTGAATACCTTACCATCATTGATATTCTTCACTAATGCGAGGTATCTTTGCTCATGCCTCTTCTCAGCAACAGCGATCTTTCTAAAAACCGCTGCAATCTCAGCAAATCCTTCCTTGTCCGCAACCTCTGCAAACTGCGGATACATCTCAGTATTCTCATAATGTTCACCAGCCGCGGCTGCCTTTAGATTTTCCAGTGTCGTTCCAATCACGCCAGCTGGAAACGCTGCTGTAATCTCAACCTCGCCGCCTTCAAGGAACTTGAACTCCCGCTTGGCGTGCTCTTTTTCCTGGTTCGCCGTCTCCTCAAAAATCGCCGCTATTTGCTCGTAGCCCTCTTTTCTCGCTTGGCTGGCAAAATATGTATATCGATTCCTCGCCTGCGATTCTCCTGCAAATGCAGTTAGCAAATTCTTCTCAGTTTCTGTGCCTATAACACTCATACATTACCTCCCTTATTCAAATTCCTTATATTTGCATACAGTGCTCAATTCTTTCATGTTTTATTCTTTCTGCAAACATCGCAGATGCCTTCAAAATACACAGCTTTTCTGAGAATAGTGAATTTCCTGCCAATCTCTCGTGGAACTGAGATATTGTCAAACTCCCTGCAGTGAAAATCAACAATTCTTTTACACTTTACGCACTTAAAATGCTGGTGGTTGTTCTGGTCTGCGTCATATCTCCTGACATCTCCCGATCCTTCAACAATAAATGCCGCTCCTATATCGCTCAGCGTCAATAATGTCCGATTAACAGTATCCAGTGATATGTTAGGCATAACTTGCCTCACTTCTCTATACACCGTTTCCGCAGAGGGGTGCTCTTTGGATTGTACAAGCAATTCATATATGGCCATCCTCTGTGGCGTTACCCGCAGTCCCATTCGCCTGCACAACCGCTTGAATTCATCGAGCTTTTGCTGCAATTGCCTGCGGCCAATCTTCTTCGCCATCTTAACCATCAAAAACCTCACAGCCAATCGTAAATCTGACTTATATGATTAATGAACTCATACCTCAAAAAATCCTCAGCAACTATAGCTTGTAGGAGCTATTACTATATAGTATTTACTCCTACTTTCAATAATTGTTTTTCATTTTTTTAAAATACTCAAACTGACCGATCCCTTGTGTCATCCCTGCGAAGTGCGTGTTTAGCCAGATGTGGCATAAAATGAGTCCAAGAGAATTGCGAATGACAACTAGCGAGGCAAGGGCCGTTAGGTGAGGCAGTCTCATACAATACAGTTTTTCAAACGGAGTTTGGTATGAGCGGAGAAAACGAAAAGCAATCGAGATCCGAAAAGGAACAGGCCACGCCTACACGCATGTTCAGCCAAAAGCAGTACGATATTCTCAAACGTTGCTCAGCAAAGAAGAACATAACCGAATGGAACCAGTGGCGTACAAAGCATTTTGACGAAGAGATTCTGCTTGAAGGTGCCGACCTTGTTGTAGCCAATCTGCAAAAGGCCGACCTTGTGGAAGCCAATCTACAAAAAGCCGACCTTGGGGGAGCCAATCTGCAAGAGGCCAAACTTTTGAGAGCCAATCTGCAAGAGGCCAAACTTTGGGTAACTAATCTACAAGAGGCCAAACTTCAGGAAGCCAATCTGCAAGAGGCCGACCTTGGGGAAGCCAATCTGCAAAAGGCCGACCTTCAGCGAGCTAATCTGCAAGGCACGAATTTCGAGTTAGCAATTGTGGATGGTTCTACACTAATTAAGCCATGGGCATTCGACCGATTCACTAACTTCACAGGTGTCGGCCTTAATAACGCACGCGTGGAACCAGGTACAAAGCAATTGCTGGAATACAACATCAGACGCATGAGATGGGAACAGTGGTATAAGGAACATCCGAAGCTAAAATCGGTGGTGAAGCCTTTTTGGTGGATGAGTGATTATGGATTGTCTACAGGGCGGATAATAGTGACCTTCTTCGGCTTGGCTCTTATCTTCGCTAACGTCTATTACTGTTGGGGACGCATAGCTCCTCCGGGGATTATTAGTGACCTATTTGTAGAAACGCAAGCTACAGGCGAGCAGGTAATCGTACAATGGTGGCTGGTTCCTTTAAGGACTCTTTACTTTTCAATCGTTACGATGACAACGCTTGGCTTTGGGGATATGTATGCTAAGAGCCAGAGCTTCTTCGGACATCTGCTCCTTATGGTCCAGGTGCTTTTGGGGTATGTTCTACTTGCTGCTCTTGTAACGCGTTTCGCAGTACTATTTACAGGTGGCGGGCCTGCTGGGCATTTCCCCGCTGAAGAAAAATCGGAGGAACAAGGAACCGAAACCGATCAGACCGACCATAACGAGCAGCTATAAAAGGAGAAAAAAAACAAGACATGAAGACGATAAAGGAATTCTGGCAGCACGAGAACGGTAAAATCTATGCAGTCGAGAGCACGACGTTCGGAAAAATAATCGGCGGCGATGGACAGCCCATGATGAAATATTATATAGACATATTAAAAGATGCCGCGAAGTATAATCTCGCTATGAATTTTCATGGCTCAACTTTTCCAAGGGGATGGTATAGAACCTATCCTAATTTAGTGAGTATGGAGGCAATTAAAGGAGAAGAATATGTAACTTTTGGACAGATCTTTGCAGATCAACAACCTTCTCATTGCACGGTCATTCCGTTTACAAGAAACCTTTTTGATCCGATGGATTTAACTCCAGTGAACTTCTCCGGCACACCGCACGTAACACGCAGAACTACCGGCGGTTTTGAAATAGCTTTATCTGTTATTTTTACTTCAGGTATACAGCATATTGCCGAAACACCAACCGGGATGGCATCTCAAAAAGATTTTGTTAAGGAATATATGAGCTTTTTACCCGAAAGTTGGGATGATGTGAAATTTATCGATGGTTTCCCCGGGAAATTTGTTGTATTGGCAAGAAAAAAAGGGGAAAGATGGTACATAGCAGGTATTAATGGAGAAAATTCTGAACGCACTGTAACGCTGAATGTTCCTTTCATTAGTAATAAATCCAAAGGCATTCTCACCACCGATGTGGTTGGTGCAAAAGACTTTTCAGAAAGTGATGTGGATTTTTCGGTATCAATCGAAATTACGATGTATCCTTATGGAGGATTTGTCATTAAAACCATTTTAGAAGGAGATAAAACTGATGTAAATAAATAGATTACTTCAGTTAACAAAATCACAAGGTGATAATATGAGAAAAGAATTAGTGTTTATTGTGAGCCTTTTTTTGTGATAAACTCTTTTGGGCAAACACTGCCCTTTCAGAATCCTAATTTAAGTTCGGAAGAGAGAGCTAAAGATTTAATATCCCGTTTGACATTAAATGAAAAAGCAGCCTTGATGTGCGATGTATCGGATGCCATTCCTCGTCTGGGTATAAAAAAATTCAACTGGTGGAGCGAAGCATTGCATGGCCTTGCAAATAACGATAATGTTACTGTTTTCCCTGAGCCGATAGGCATGGCTGCCTCATTCGACGATGAGTTGGTTTATCGTATTTTCAACGCTGTTTCAGATGAAACCCGCGCCAAGTATAATGAGGCGATAAATAATGGCTTAGAAAATCGGCGTTTTTTAAGCCTTTCGGTATGGACCCCCAATGTAAACATTTTCCGCGACCCACGCTGGGGACGCGGTCAGGAAACTTATGGCGAAGATCCTTATTTGATGTCACGGATGGGAATATCAGTAGTAAAAGGGCTGCAAGGTCCTTCTGATTCAAGGTATAAAAAGCTTTTAGCTTGTGCCAAGCACTATGCCGTTCACTCAGGCCCGGAATGGAGCCGCCATACCATCAACCTCAACAATATCGACCCTCGAGATTTATGGGAAACCTATCTTCCTGCATTTAAAGCATTGGTTCAGCAAGCCGATGTCCGCCAGGTGATGTGTGCCTATCAGCGATTAGACGATGAACCTTGCTGCGGTAACACAAGGCTGCTACAACGAATCCTTCGTGATGAATGGGGCTACAAATACCTTGTTGTTGCTGACTGCGGCGCAATTTCCGATTTTTATCATAGCCATAAAGTGTCCTCCGATGCTGTGCATGCTGCGGCCAAAGGTGTTCTGGCAGGAACCGATGTTGAATGCCAATGGAATAACCATAATTATAAAAAATTGCCTGAAGCCGTTGAAAAGGGATTGATAACTGAAGATGAGATTGACATACGTCTGATGCGTGTACTGATTGGACGTTTCGACTTGGGTGAAATGGATGACGATGCGCTCGTTCCATGGCCAAAAATCCCCATGTCGGTTGTGAACAATGAAGAGCATAGAAAACTTGCTTTGGATATGGCTCGTGAATCAATGACACTTCTTCAGAATAAAAACAATATCCTTCCCTTAAAGAAATCAATTAAAGAGATTGCTGTCATTGGTCCTAACGCTGATGATGAACCTATGTTATGGGGCAATTATAATGGAAAACCGATCCTGACAATCACAATTCTCGACGGTATTACTTCAAAGCTTTCGGCTGATAAGATTCTTTATGACAAGGGATGCGATCTGGTTGAGGATAAAGTGACAGAAAGCTATTTTTCGAAATGTAAGATTGATGGCAAGAAAGGTTTTAAAGCCACCTACTGGAACAATAAAGACCATCAGGGTGATATTGTTGCAACTCAACAGATTGTAAACCCGATAAAATTAACCACTGCCGGGCAACATGAATTTGCGCCCGGGGTTCGGCTCGAAGGCTTTTCAGCTAAATATGAAACTGAATTCATGCCATCTGAAAATGAAGAAATCGTATTCAAATGTGGAGCTACAGGACACTTTGAATTGTTAGTAAATGGTGAATCTCTTACAAGATATCAAAATTGGCGGACACTTCCGTCAAGAATTCCATTAAAGGTTGAAAGCGGTAAGAAATATAAAATAGAGATCCGCTATGCCCAGTTGTACAATTGGCAGGCAAACATTGAATTTAATTTTGGCAAAGAAGTAGATGTAGATTATACTGAACTTTTAAAGAAACTTCAGGGAGTTGATGTTGTAGTATTTGCCGGCGGTCTTTCGACACTGCTTGAAGGCGAGGAGATGCCTGTATCATACCCGGGTTTCAAAGGCGGCGACCGCACTGATATTGAACTTCCTTCCGTACAGCGTAAGTGCTTAAAAGCATTGAAACAAGCCGGGAAGAAGATTGTTTTCGTAAATTGTTCCGGCTCAGCTATTGGTTTAGTTCCTGAAATCGAAAGCTGCGATGCCATTCTTCAGGCTTGGTATGCAGGGGAATCGGGCGGTCAGGCCATTGCCGACGTGCTCTTTGGCGATTATAATCCATCGGGTAAATTGCCGATTACTTTTTACAAGAACATGCAACAATTGCCCGATTTTGAAGATTATTCAATGAAAGGCCGTACTTACCGTTTCATGTCCGATCCTCTTTTCCCGTTTGGTTTTGGGTTGAGTTATACAACCTTCTCTATTGGTAATGCCCAAATCAGCAAAACTGAGATCAAAAACGACGAAAGCGTTGAACTTACTATATCTGTATCAAATACCGGCAAACGCGACGGAACAGAAATTGTTCAAGTTTATGTACGCAAGGAAAACGACACCGATGGCCCACTTAAAACCTTAAAGGGCTTTCAGCGAGTTGACGTTGCCGACGGTAAAACCCGTCAGGTAATCATCAACCTGCCCCATACTGCATTTGAGTTTTTCGATAGGGCCAGCGGTAAAATGGCTGTAACTGCCGGAGAGTATGAATTGTTGTACGGGACAAGCTCAGATAGTAAATATCTGAAAACAATTAATCTTACAATTCAATAACGAATGAAAAATATGTAACTGTGAATAATGCCTGAAAAATGATAAGAAAGGTTTAATCAAACAATTTACTCGAATATGTTATTCTTTTTTAAAGGAAGAATTAAAAGATGAAAAGAACAACGGTATTTTTAAGTTTCCTAATATTGTTACCCGGACAAATACTTGGGCAGCAGTATGGAAAAACAGAAAACGGAATTAGAACAAACCTGGAATCGATGGTTGTGGAGATTGAGTTTTATTCACCCACTATTGTAAGAGTAATAAAAACTCCTACGGTTCGCAACAGAGAAAAATTAAGTCTTTCAGTGATTAAAACTCCGGGGAAAACCGATCTGACCATTACCGATTCAAATAATATTGTTACGCTCGGCAGTAAATATTTAAATGTGTCGTTGAATCTGCAAACCGGCAAGATTACTTATTCCGATTCGAAAGGTAATATATTATTAAACGAAAAAGATAATGGAGCTCAATTCACTCCAACAATGGACGCAACAGAGGAAAGTTTTTTGGTGCGCCAAGCTTTTCTGCTTGACAAAAAAGAAGCCATATATGGTTTGGGACAACAGCAAAAAGGTAAAATGATACAACGTCACCAAAAGTTATATATGTTGCAAAATAATACGGAAGACTTTGTTCCTTTTTTTCAGTCGATTAAAGGTTACGGAGTATTTTGGGATAATTATTCGCCAACCACTTTTGCTGATAATGACGAAGAAACATCTTTCAATTCGGAAGTGGGTGATTGTATCGATTACTATTTTATGTATGGCGGCACTGCCGATGGTGTAATTGCGCAAATGCGTAATCTTACCGGGCAAGTGCCTATGTTTCCTCTGTGGACATACGGTTATTGGCAAAGCAAAGAGCGTTACAAAAGTCAGAATGAAACTGTTGACGTGGTAAAGAAATATCGTGAGTTAGGCGTTCCATTGGATGGTATTATTCAGGACTGGCAATATTGGGGCGACAACTTTCACTGGAATGCAATGGAGTTTCTTAATCCTCAATTTCCCGACCCGAGAAAAATGATCGACGACATACATTCCTTGAATGCGCATATCATCATTTCAGTATGGGCATCGTTTGGACCCAGAACAAATCAATATGAAATTTTAAATGAAAAAGGCATGCTGCTGAACTTTAAAACATGGCCATTGTGCAGTAAAGATGTCTGGCCTCCTGATCCCAAATATCCATCCGGAGTAAAAGTATATGATGCATTTAATCCTGAAGCTCGCGATATCTATTGGGATTACCTTAACAAAGGTATATTTTCACTCGGCATGGACGGGTGGTGGCTTGATTCAACAGAACCGGATCATCATGAATCGAAACCTTCCGATTTCGATGACAAAACTTATTTAGGATCATATCGAAAAGTTTGTAATGCCTTTCCTTTGATGACTGTAGGAGGTGTTTACGACCATCAACGTTCGGCAACATCTGACAAACGTGTATTTATACTTACCCGTTCGGCATTTGCAGGGCAACAACGCTATGGAGCAAATACATGGTCAGGTGATGTTGTTGCATCTTGGGATGCATTACGAAATCAAATTTCTGCTGGGCTTAATTTTTCACTTTGCGGAATACCATATTGGAACTCCGATATAGGCGGTTTCTTCCTTTGGAATTTTCCTAAAAAGCTTGATGATGTAAATTATCGAGAACTATATGTACGCTGGATTCAATTTGGCGGTTTTTGCCCGATGATGCGTTCACATGGCACAGATGCTCCTCGTGAAATTTACCAGTTTGGAAAGAAAGGTGAAAAGATTTATGACGCAATTGAAAAATCAATAAATTTGCGTTACTCATTACTACCTTACATCTATTCAGCATCGTGGGATATAACGGCCAATCAATCTACCATGATGCGTGCGTTGATGATGGATTTTGTAAAAGATAAACAGGTGTTGGATATCAACAACCAGTATATGTTCGGCAAATCGCTGCTGGTTTGCCCGGTGACCAAGCCGATGTATTCAAAAATTAGTATACATGGTAAGGATACCACCTGTGTTGAAGATTTCAGCACGATAAAAAATGAAGAAGTTTATTTGCCCAAAGGAACTGATTGGTATGATTTCTGGACAGGTGAAAAATATACCGGTGGACGAACTCTAAATAAAGAAACACCGATTGACATCATTCCATTGTATGTGAAAACAGGTTCCACGCTTCCTATTGGACCTAAAGTGCAATATGCCACGGAGAAAAAATGGGAAAATCTTGAAATACGGGTTTATCCCGGTGCCGATGGTGAGTTTACATTATACGAAGACGAAAATGACAATTATGATTATGAGAAAGGAATTTATTCTACTATAACTTTTACATGGGATGATGTGAAAAAAGTATTGACCATCAACGACCGAAAAGGTTCTTTCCCCGGAATGCTCAATGAGCGGAAATTCAGTATTGTAAGGATTTCTAAAAACAAGGGTGTCGGGATGGATACCGTTGAAAAGTATGATAAAGTAATAACTTATAATGGGAAGAAAATTGTGGTTAAACTATAGCGTAGTTGTGGCGCTTTTTTGATAGCATGACGATTTGAAACGGAAAGCCAATTTTCAGCTTTACGAAAGGAGTCAAGTTATGTAAATGCTCAGAATTTTTCTGCTGTACAAAACGCCTATCAATATAAGTGCTTGATGGGTTATTTTGTATATCGTGAATAAAAAGACATTAAAAAAATCATATAAAAAAACACTATTTAAACTATTCGTATGTATAACTGCATTGCTAATCTTTTTTACAGTGCAAACATCATGCAAATCAGACAGACAAAGCTCTTTAGCTAATTCAAAAAGAGATATGGTACTGTGGTATAAGCAGCCAGGGGTGCAGTGGCTTGAAGGGCTGCCCATCGGGAACGGTTATATGGGCGCTATGGTCTTTGGCAGAATTCAGAATGAAAGAATTGCACTCAATGAATCAACATTATGGTCAGGCCGCCCCAACGATTATGCGAATCCTGATGGTTATAAGTATTTCCCTTTGATCCGTGATCTGGTTTTTGCAGGGAAATATAAGGAAGCCGAGAAGATGGCAAATGAACATTTCTTCGGCATTCCCATTAACCAACAGGCTTTTCAACCACTCGGAGATCTGTTACTTGATTTTAAAAATAGCGAAAATGTGACGGATTATTACCGGGAACTTGATATGGAGATCGGAATTGCAAAAATAATTTACAGTGATGGTGAGGCTGAATTTACAAGGGAGATTTTCATGTCATATCCCGATCGTATTATGGTAATTCACCTTACATGCAATAAACCCCGCAGGATTTCACTTGAAGCTAAATTTAAAAGTCCATATCTGGATAATGTTGTTACAGAACCGGGCAAGCTTGTAATGAATGGAACCTGGAAAGGTCCACTACCACCTGATGCGAATAATGTATTGATAGCCAAGGTAGAAGGAACCGGATTAAAATTTCAGACTATACTACTGGCGCTTCCGGTAAAGGGACAGCAAAGTGTCAGCGACACCAGTCTGATAATAGATAATGCCACTTCTGTCACATTAATATTAACTGCTGCTACAAGCTTTAAGAACTATACGGATATTATTGGAGATCCCGGATTAATCTGTGAGAAAATCTTCAGCAACCTGGCAAGTAAGGATTACAATGTATTGCGCAAAAATCATGAAAATGATTTTCATCCTTTAATGGATAGTGTTCATCTTACAATCGGTGATTCATTGATGAATGAAAAACCTACTGATGAACGACTCAGACTTGTTAGAGAGGGAGGTACAGATATTGATCTGGCTTCAAAATTGTTTCAGTTTGGCCGTTATATGCTGGTATCCAGCAGCAGGGAAGGAGGTCAGCCTGCAAACCTGCAAGCAATATGGAATGAGATGCAGTCGCCTCCATGGGGCAGCAAATATACCGCCAATATCAATGTTGAGATGAACTATTGGCCAGCTGAAGTTTGCAACCTGAGTGAATGTCATCTTCCATTATTCGAAGCGATTAAGGATCTTACGGTAAGTGGTGCAAAAACGGCTAAAGTACAATATAACTGTCGTGGATGGGTGTGTCATCATAATTTCGACCTTTGGAGGGGATCAGCGCCGGTGGATGCTGCGCGTTACGGTATGTGGCCTATTGGCGGAAGCTGGCTATGCCAGCATATCTGGGAGCATTATCTTTATACTGGCGACTTAGAATTCCTTAAAGAGCACTATCCGGTCATGAAAGGCTCTGCTCAGTTTTTAATGGATCTGATGGTTGAGCATCCGAAGTATAAATGGTTAGTAATTCCATTCTCCATGTCACCTGAGCAGGGTTTCTTTATCGGTCCCGAGAAAGAAGAATGTTTCTTATCCCCTTCAACTACTATGGATATCGGAATCATAAGAGAACTTTTCCCACATTGTATTGAAGCAGGGAAGATTCTTCATGTTGATAAGAAATTCGGAGATGAACTTGAAGAGGCTCTGAAAAAAATACCACCATATCAGATAGGGAAAAATGGCTGGCTTCAGGTTTGGTTGGAGGACTGGGGGAGAGGAAAAGAAGTACATAACATGTCAGCAAACTTCGCATTTTACCCTGGTAGTTCAATAACATTACGTGGCGAACCACAGCTGGCTGATGCCATCCGGAAATGGCTTGAACCAAGGCGTGGAAGAGGGGGCTGGTCTTTTGCATGGGATATATGTAATTGGGCACGTCTTGAGGACAAGGCCAAAACCGATACGATGATCAGTAGATTTGTAGGCGGCAGATTGGCTCCTAATCTACATAATACAGGTAATAACCAATCGGATGCAAACTTCGGATTCACGGCTGCAGTGGCTGAATGCCTGCTTCAAAGTCATGCAGGTGAGATAAACTTATTACCCGCTTTGCCCAAAAGCTGGACCAATGGATCTGTCACAGGATTAAAAGCCAGAGGTGGATTTGTGGTCAATATGAACTGGGAAAACGGGAAGTTAACAGCGTGTGATATTAAATCAATTCTGGGGAAATCTTGCGTCGTACGATATGGTGAAAAGATTAAAACTTATAATATACAAGCAGGTAACTCAATTAGAATTACCAGCGAACTTTAAATAACTGAAGTTACACAAATTCAAAATTATAAGCGTGGCCAGAAATAAGGGCACAGGAATGGAAGTCGTTGAAAAGTTCAATGAAGAGGTAACCTTTAAGGGGAAGAAAGTTGTAGTTAAGCTGTAATGGGAAAGTTATAAATTTGGATTGAGGTTAAAAATGATGTCTTTAGAATTAGAAACAAAAAAACGAACGATGAAAAGAAATTTAAGAATTTTTGAAGTAATCTTTTTTGTAGCGATAATAATGCCTTTTGACGGCAATGCCCAAAATCCGATTATCCAAAATATTTATACAGCCGATCCAGCTCCGCTTGTATTTAAAGATAGATTATATCTTTATACCGGCCATGATGAAGATAATGCACCTGATGATCGGTTTGTGATGAGAAATTATCATTGCTTTTCTACCACTGACATGGTGAACTGGACTCACCATGGAAATGTTCTCCAGGCCGACAGCGTATTTAAATGGTCGGGTGGCGATGCCAATGCAGCTCAATGTATTTACCGTAACGGCAAATTTTACTATTATATAAGCGTACATGATAAGACACATCCCGGAGTTGCTCTGGGGGTTGCAGTCTCCGATAGCCCTCTCGGCCCCTTCAAAGATGCTATCGGCCATGCCCTTGTAACAAATGATATGACAACCTATGCGCGTCATAGTTGGGATGACCTTGATCCTACAGTTTTTATCGATGATGATGGCCAGGCTTATTTGTATTGGGGCAACAATGCTTTATACTGTGTTAAATTGAACGAAGATATGATTTCTTATTCCGGTGATATCATCATTTTTGATATTAAAGACACGGCTGCGTTTGGCCCTGACTTTGAAGAAGCTCCCTGGTTGTTTAAACGCAACGGCACATATTACCTGTTTTATGCCGCACATATACCCGAGGCTATTTACTATGCCACAAGCAGTTCCCCCCTTGGTCCGTGGAAATACGGTGGCGTAGTGATGGAAGCTATGGCACAGGGATGTATGTCCAATCATCCCGGGGTTATTCAATACAAAGGAAATTGGTATTTATTTTACCAGAATCAGGATTTACCCAATGGCATTGATAAACGCCGTTGTATCAACGTGCAACCATTTGAATTTAACCCCGATGGCACCATATCAAAAATACCACATACCAAAGAAGGAGTCATTAATGGAGTAGCAAATTTGAATCCTTATCAGCGTACTGAAGCCGAAACGATGTCCTGGGCAGAAGGTATAGAAACTGATTTGGACAATAAAACAGGTGTTTATGTAACCGATATCGACAATGGAGATTACATCAAAGTTCGCAGCATCGATTTTGGCAAGGGCGCTAAATCCTTTGAAGCCAGCGTAGCCTCGGCCTCCGGCGGGAGTATTGAAATTCGCTTCGATAGCATTACCGGTACTTTGCTGGGAACCTGTATTGTTAAGAACACAGGAAGCTGGCAGAGTTGGGCTGTCCAATCGTGTACAGTAAATGAAGTGAAAGGGATACACGATGTGTACTTTGTTTTCAAAGGAGGCGAGGGTGATTTGTTCAACTTTGATTGGTGGAAATTCAATGCCAAATAAATCGGGACTAAAAGATACGTGTATGAAGTCACCAATAGCGAGTTCATTTTATATAAAGATGAAAACTGCAATTATAACTATGAGAAAGGGCATCCTCCACGATATTTTTCACATGGAAATGATGCAAAAAAAATTGACCATCAACGACCGTAAAGGGAAAGAAAATTGTGATTGACCTTTAGTGTAGCCAATAGACCTTGTTAGAAATTTGAATAATAATATTGTAAATTAGAAAAGAAATTCTTTCATGTTTAACTTCAAACAAATTCCAATCGCTTGTTTGATCATCTCATCTCTAATCGCAACCTTGACCAGCGTATGCGCGGGCGCCGGTGAAACCAGGCAAATCCAGTCGTTTGATTCGGACTGGCGATTCTACGCGGGTGAAATCAACGGTGCCGAAAAGTCGGAATATGACGACTCTTCGTGGCACAAAGTGGATGTGCCCCACGACTGGAGCATTGAAGGCCTTGCCCACTCCGAAACGAAAATCGAGGATGCGCCGGAGTTGCATATCGTGGGAGGAGAGTGGAAATTCAGCAAAGGCGACGATATACTTTGGAAGGACCCCGATTTTAACGACGACTCATGGCAGACCGTGAAGCTACCCTCGACGTGGGAGGAACAATCGAACTACACTCGGGACAACGTGTACGGCTGGTTCCGCCGCGAACTAACAATCCCTGCGGATTTACAGGGGAAGGACATCCTCATCAATGTCGGCAAAATCGACGACTCCGACGAAACCTATTTCAACGGCGTGAAAGTAGGCGGCTTGGGACAATTCCCTCCCGACTATGTGTCGGCCTGGGACATCTGCCGGCATTATAAAGTCCCCCACGAAATCATCCGTTACGGTGGCAAAAACAGCATCGCCGTTCGGGTGTACGACGGACTAAGCAGAGGCGGCATCTATAATGACGGAGCGAAAGTGACGGAGGGGCCTTTTGAATCGACCTGCCCCGGCGGAAGCGGCGCGGGGTACATAAACGCAGGCACGGGCTGGTACAGGAAAGCGTTCAAACTGCCCAAAACCATTCAAGGCAAGCGCGTATTCATCGAGTTCGACGGCGTGTATATGAACAGCGACGTCTGGCTCAACGGTGTGCATCTCGGCAACCGACCGTACGGCTATTCCAGCTTTCAGTATGAACTGACTCCGCACCTGAAATTCGGCGACGAGAAGAATGTCCTGGCAGTCCGGGCCAAGGTGCAGCAGCCGTGCTCGCGCTGGTATTCGGGCGCAGGCATTTACCGACATGTGCGTCTGACGGTGACGGATTCAGTCCACATCGCAAAGTGGGGGACGTATGTTACCACTCCGGAAGTGTCTGAAAAAGAGGCGACGGTTCGCGTTGAGACGAAGATCAGGAATCAATCCACCTCGGCTCAGCAGGTGATGCTTGAAACCGTCATTGTGGATGATACCGGACGCGAAGCCGCCAACAGCAGCGTCATTCAAACAGTGGAGGCGGACAGCATCAGCGTATTCGAACAGTTCCTCAAAGTTCCAAAGCCAAAATTGTGGTCGCTGGAAAATCCCCGCCTTTACCGCATTGAATCCAAAGTCCACGTGAACGGCCGGACCGCGGATGCCTGTGTCACGCCTTTCGGCATCCGCACGTTTGAATTTACCATAGACAAGGGATTTTTCTTAAACGGCCGACACGTCGACGTCAAAGGCGTGTGCCTGCACCATGACCAGGGATGCTTGGGCGCTGCGGTGCACACGCGGGCCTTTGAGCGTCAATTGGAAATCATGAAAAGCATGGGATGCAACGCTATACGAACGAGCCACAATCCGCCTGCTCCTGAACTGCTGGATTTGTGCGACAGCATGGGATTCCTGGTCATGGACGAGGCGTTCGACGAATGGAAAAGGGCAAAGACTTTATACGGATACGGTCGGTTTTTTGACGAGTGGAGCGAGAGAGATATGACAGACATGATTCAACGTGACAGGAATCATCCCAGCGTCATTCTGTGGAGCATCGGCAACGAAATCCCTGAACAGGACAATGCCAACGCTTACGAAATGTCAAAACGGCTTGTGGATATCTGTCATAAGGAAGACCCGACGCGACCGGTCACCTCGGCCTGCAATTCTCCGGCCTCAGCCGTCAAAAACGGTTTTTCAAAACCGCTCGACGTGTTTGGCGTCAATTATCAAATGCCCTTTTATCAGAAATTGAAGGGAAAGGAGAAGCTGATTGCCTCTGAAACCGCGTCGGCTGTCAGCACTCGGGGAGAATACAATCTGGTCCGGGACAGCGGCACGCTGAAAATCGTAAAAGAGCTGAACAATCAGTGCACTTCTTACGACGGCAGCACAGCGGAATCGACCCTCAAGGCAGTCAAAAGCGCTCCGTGGGTTGCGGGGCAATTCGCGTGGACGGGATTCGATTACATCGGCGAACCCACGCCTTTCGACTGGCCCTCAGTCAGTTCTTATTTCGGTATTGTGGATTTGTGCGGTTTTCCCAAAGACCGCTACTTCCTTTACCAGAGTCAGTGGACGGACAAATCCATGGTTCACATTCTTCCCCACTGGAACTGGCAAGGTTTGGAGGATCAGGAAATACCTGTCTGGTGTTACAGTAACTGTGAGTCGGTGGAGCTGTTTTTGAATGGAAAATCCTTGGGCGAAAAGAAATTCAGCGATACACAGGACTTGCATCTGGTATGGAAGGTTCCGTACGCTGCAGGAACGTTAAAAGCCGTTGCCAAAAACAACGGGAATGCAGCATGCTCGGACGAAGTCCAAACCACGGGCGCTCCGGCTAAAATAGTGCTGACGCCCGACCGGACCGAAATCAGTGCGGACGGGGAGGACCTTTCGTATGTCAAAATCGAGATTGTGGACCAAGAAGGCCGTGTCTGCCCCAACGCTGAAAACCAGGTGAAATTTAAAATTGAAGGCGAGGGCGTCATCGCCGGTGTGGACAACGGCAACCCCATCAGTCACGAGCATTTCAAGGCCTGTGAGCGAAAGGCATTCCATGGTCTGTGTTTAGCAGTGGTTCAATCGAAACGCGAACGAGGCGCAATCCGTCTTTCCGCAGAATCTGAAGGCCTCCAGGCAACAGAAGTTATAATTCAAGTAAAATAGGGAGTCTATTTATATGCTTTGTAAAGTTACTGAAGAGGAATTTAAAAGAAATTATATTAAGCATACTGTCTTATCGTTTTTCGCATTCATACATTTGCTGACACAACAAAAACGACATTTATCGGTATGTCTTTTTTTGAAATCAATATTTCAAAATATAATTAATACAAAAATGAAACTTGTATTCTTTTTAATAATCAGTCTGTTCCCTGCTCTTTGCCAGGGACAAGTTGTGAAAGGTTTTAAACAGGTAACGGATAGAATAGACATTACTCTATCGGAGGGGACACTTAGCATTTGTCCCTTAACTGAAAATGCTGTAAGAATCAAGTTCTATAAAGATGTCGAAGTCCGGGTACCTGAGCTCGTTTTTACTTCAAGTGTTCCAACTGTCGGGTTTCAAGTTTCCGATACACATTCGAAGCTTGAGATAATAGGGAAAAACATTATTGTGGAACTGGATAAGCAAACCGGCAAATTGTCTTTTGCAGATAATTCTGGCAAAACATTCCTGAGCGAAAAAGCAGAAACCCGGAAGTTAGTGCCCGATTCTGTTATGGGCGAACCTTGCTTCGTGGCAGAGCAGAGTTTTGAGTCACCAACCGACGAATATCTTTTTGGATTGGGGCAGTTTCAGGATGGACATTATAATTTAAGGAATGTTAGCCGTCGTTTAACACAGGTTAACTCCCAGATTTCGATACCTTTTATCTATTCGAGTAAAGGGTACGGATTACTTTGGCATCAGTATGGCCTTACAGATTTTAATCCGGCCGACAATTTTATAACACTTGAAAAACAAGAGCAACCAGCTTCGGGTAACAAACAGATAGCTGAAGTTACTACAATCTCGGGTACGCAAAAAATATCGCAGAACCAGTCGCTTTACCTTGGCAAGTTTCAAGTTCCGGAGGATGGAGTATATTCCATATTTCTCGATTTGGGAGACATGGGCAACCGTCAATATGTTGTTATCGACAGGAAACCTTGTATTGACCAGAGTAATTTTTGGCTTCCGCCTACTGTAAGTGCACTGGTGGATTTAAAGGCCGGAGAACATCAGATACAGTTAGTCTGTAAATCAAACAATACACCCAAGGTGTCGTGGAAACTTAAAGATAACTTAACCACATTGCGTTCTCCCAATGCCATGTTACTCGATTATGTTGTGTTTTATGGTCCTTCGGCCGACAGCGTAATAGCCACTTATCGGAATCTCTCGGGTAACGTTCCTATGCTTCCTCTTTGGGCTTATGGATTTTGGCAATGTCGTGAACGCTACACTTCAGGTACGCATCTTGTAGAAACAGTAAAGGAATTCCGTAAAAGAAACATCCCGATGGATGTTATTGTACAGGATTGGCAATACTGGGGGAAATATGGCTGGGGTGTTATGAAGTTCGATGAAACACATTATCCCAATCCGGCAGGTTTCATCAAAGAGTTGCACGATTTAAATGCACATTTCAGCATTTCGGTTTGGGAGAATTTGGATAAAAATTCTGAAATCGGCAAAGATTATGTGGCAAAAAATCTTTTTATTCCGGAGAGTCCGTGGTTAGACGTTTTTAACCCGCTTGCCCGACAGACCCATTGGAATGCCTTAAACCAAAACCTCTTTGCTTTTGGTGTTGATTCATGGTGGATGGATGCCACCGAACCAGAGAACGATGCATTGCGTGGCAAAAAGACATATTTAGGCTTGGGTGATTTTTACCGTCTAACCTATCCGCTATTTGTAAGTCAGGCAGTTTACGAAGGGCAACGCAAAACCACTTCCGATAAAAGGGTTTGTATTTTGACGCGCTCGGCTTTTGCCGGACAGCAGAGATATGGCACCATAATTTGGTCGGGAGATATAGGTGGAAATTGGGATACATACAAAAGGCAGATTGTTGCCGGACTTGATTATACCATTACCGGCATGCCATATTGGACAACCGATATTGGCGGTTTTTTTCGGCCTGGAAATTCACAATATACCGACGAAAAATACAAGGAGTTACTTATCCGGTGGTACCAGTGGGGTGCTTTAAATCCGATTTTTCGTATTCATGGATACCGATCAGAAACAGAACCGTGGAAATATGGACAACAAGTTGAGGATAACATGCGGAAGATGCTAAATCTACGCTATCGTTTACTCCCTTATATATATTCTGAAGCATGGCAGATTACAAAAAACGGCTCTACCATTATGCGGCCGTTAGTAATGGACTTTAATGGAGATACTGTTGCATTGAACCAGCAATTTGAATATATGTTCGGTAAAGCCCTTCTTGTAGCTCCGATTACCGAACCTGAAGTCAATGAGTGGAATGTATATTTACCCGAATCGACTGCCTGGTACGATTTCTGGACCGGCAAACTCTTTGATGGAGGCAGAACAATTAAGGCAGCCGCCCCCTTGGATAAAATTCCCTTGTTTGTTAAAGCTGGCTCCATCATTCCAATGTGTGAGTTTATTCAATTTGCCGGACAAAAATCTGCCGACACGCTTGAAATACGCATATATAAAGGGACGAATGGCAGGTTCGTTTTATATGAAGACGAAGGTGACAATTATAACTACGAGAAAGGGAATTATACAATTATCCTATTTGAGTGGGATGATGCGAAAAATACTTTAACCATCGACGCGAGAAAAGGAGCATATCCTGGTATGCTCAAGGAGCGTACTTTCAATATTCTGTTGGTTAACGAAAACAGAGGAACTGGAGTTGAAATTTCTTCAACGATTGACAAGATAATCAAATATTCCGGTAAGAAAACCGTTGTAAATTTTTAATATAAAAAAAGGTTAGGATATATATGAAAACTATTCTTACATTCATCATAATTTCGGTGTGCTTATTTTGTCGACTTATAAGTGCTCAGGCAGATCAAAATAATAGAGTAATTATACTAACTGATATTGAAGCTGATCCTGACGACACGCAATCCTTGATTCGTTTACTTTTGTATTCCAATGTTATAGACATTAAAGGATTGATTGCCACCACCTCTACTCATCAAAAAACCAATGTTCACCCTGAATCCATTCGAAAAGTGATTCAGGCTTATGGCAAGGTACAAGCTAACCTGATGAAGCATGAAGCTGGTTTTCCTGACGCTGAAGCACTGTTAATGCTTGTAAAGCAAGGCGTACCAGAATATGGAATGCAGGGAGTCGGTGACGGGAAAGATAGTCAAGGCTCCGACTGGATTATAAAAGTACTGGGAGAAAACGATGATCGTCCGTTATGGATATCTGTTTGGGGAGGCGCCAATACTCTTGCTCAGGCACTTTATAAAATCAGAAAGACAAGAACTGAAACAGAGGTTCGGGAGTTAATTGCTAAACTAAGGGTTTATACAATCTCAGACCAGGATGACAGTGGTATATGGATTAGGAATAATTTTCCCGGTTTGTTTTATATCGTTAGCCCTGGCGGTTATGGCAGTTCAACATGGATAGCTATTAACCAGTTTGTGTCGGGGATTAATAATGAAGTGATTAGTAATAAATGGTTGGCGCAAAACATCCAGCAAGGCCATGGATCACTCGGCGCCATTTACCCTGATGTAGCCTATGGAATGGAGGGAGATACGCCATCCTGGTTGTCATTAATTCCGAATGGATTAAATGCGCCGGAGCATCCGGATTGGGGAGGTTGGGGCGGTCGTTATGAACTGTATCAACCCAAGTATTCTTCTTTGGATACAGTTGGATTTACAGGCGGTGTGCCTGCAGAGCCCGAGACCCGTGCAATATGGACTAATGCAGTTGATAAATTTGCACCTTTTGTATTTAATGAATATGGACGGGCAATTCGTATTGATACTGTTTCCTTCACAAATAATAAAGTTTCTTTGTGGCGATGGAGAGATGATTTTCAAATTGATTTTGCAGCCCGCATGGACTGGTGCACTAAGTCATATCCGGAATCTAACCATCCGCCTATTCCGGCATTAGGACATCCTGAAAAACTAACTGTAAAATCCGGTGAAGTATTTAGCTTGGATGCCAGCGGTACTACCGATCCTGACGGAGATAATCTAAGTTATTTATGGTTTCATTATCCGGAAGCCGGTTCTTATAAGAAATTGATAAAATTCGCTTTGGCAGAGAATTTATATAAAGTGTATGTGACGGCTCCTGAGGTCGAGAAAAAAGAAACGGCTCATTTCATTTTGAAAGTCACTGATAAGGGCAAGCCTCCTTTGTCACGATATAAACGGGTTATTGTGAATATAATACCAAAATAAAATAAGAATTGTTGCTCGATATTAAATTCATCGTAAAGTCTTGGAAGTCACGAAGTTTGGCTTCCTTTCGTTGGTGTAAGTCGCATATCGCAGTGACAACAAAGAGGCTCGAAGGTTACACCCGTACCACGTTGCGAATGTTTTCAATTAGCTTTGGACCTTCTATCTCCGAAATTGCTATTTTAGGCTGTTTGCCCTCAGTTATCTTTCGCACTTTTGACAGTTAGTTACGCAGCGTGAGCTAATGCCTCG
>CAZFLY010000033.1:0-30450 GCA_964519995.1 uncultured Pirellulales bacterium
TTTGTATTCGTCCTTCAAATATAATGAAAGGAAAGGATAGATGTTTTACCAGCAAATTATAAAAGGGAGTATCAAATTTGTGATTCTTTCAATGCTCGAAAAGCAGCAGATGTACGGCTATGGACTTATCCAGACAGCTCATCAAAAAACAAAAGGCTTTTTCCAATGGCGTCAATCAGCCGTTTATACAGCCCTGCGCAAGATGGAAAAAGCGGGACTGATTAAAGGCAGATGGAAACCTGCTGGACCTTCAAGAAAGCGAAAATATTATTCTTTAACCACAAAAGGCAAAAGGCTACTTCTGGCAAACCGAACCGAATGGCTCGCTTTTTCAAAGAACATGAACAAGCTTGTTTCCAATACCAAAGTATCTTAGGTATCAAAACTCCCATATTTATAGGCTGTATCTAAAATTAAGTATTAAGCCGTATGATAATAGGAATACCTAAGTATCTTAGGTATTATATAGAACATAGAAAATGAAGAAACCTGCGATAATTCGCAGTTAATAAAAAAAGATAAAATCTCTGTGTTCTCTCTGTAATGCCGTAAGGCATCCTGCGGAGCAACGGCCGAAACGCAAAGCTCGATGACGAAGTATCCAGAATCGAGCATCGAGTATCCAGCAACGAGTATCCAGTATCCAGCATCGAGACATTTTTTCATTGAAAAAACGGGTAGAATTTGGTATAATAACAACGAATTTGGGGTGGGAATAACTCCCGCCAGGAGCGGGAAGCACGCGGAGAACCGCACGTCTTAGTATCAGCAGATACAGATTCGTCGCTCGTGACTCGTGGTTCGTATTTCGCAAAGGCCGCTGCTCCATTGGAATCACGCATCACTAACCACTAACCACTAATCTTGGAGCGAAGCGGAAACCCCTTAGGGGAATAATCAATCACAACGTACCACGAAATACGAAATACGAAATACGATATACGAGATACGAATAATGACCACCGAAGCCCAAATACTCGCCAACCGTCGTAACTCCCAAAAATCGACCGGCCCACGCACCAGCGAGGGCAAGGCCGCCGTCTCACAAAACGCCATCAAACACGGCCTGTTGGCCCGTCAGGCAATAATCAGCTCAGAAAGCCAGGCTGATTTTGACCTCTACCGCGAACAGATGCTCGCCGAACTGGTACCGGCCAGCCCCATGGAATCTATGCTTGCAGAACGCATTGTCACTCTCTCATGGCGGCTCAAACGCACTGGACGAATCCAGAACCAGGCCATAGACGCATTGAGAGCAGATGGAACCTCCTCCCCATTAGCAAAACTCACCAAATCCCTGTTTTTCAAAAACCAGGACCAATCGCAGTCCGCCCCATCCACCTCCGCTGCTCATCTTGCTCTCGGCCGTATGGCCATAAAGGACTTCTCAAATGCAAGGGTGCTCGAACGGCTATTGATGTATGAACGCCGAATAGAGCACAGCCTGTACAAAACGATATTCGAGCTTCAAAGACTCAAACTCATCAGACAACTGAACCCGTAATGTGAAATGCCAATTAACCAATTAACCACTCACAACGTACCACGAAATACGAAATATGATATACAAGAACTGTCCTGCTTGCCCCTCGCTGTCTTCGGGGAGTGTAATCGAAGGATACGAAATACGAGATACGAGCGACGAATAATGATCTATTATGCAAAACAAACCCAATTTCCGAAAATCCCAAATGAACTTAAACTTCTATTCTAAAAAGGATTATGAAAATCAACTATGCCTTCCGGCTTCGGGAAAACAAACCCAATCAAAGCCAATTTCTGTACTAAAAACCAGAATCGCCGTTTATAATTATCTGGTAGCAGCAGTTAAGAAAACGGCCTTTTGAGCCGAATTAAAGTAGTGAAAGTTCCTTTTTGTGATATGCTCTGACGATGCTAGTATCAAGTAAAATACAAGCTGCTTTTCAAAAGTGCATCAATCCGGATTGCGGGGCCGAGTTTGACTGCGGAAAGAGTTTGTTCAAATGCCCGCAATGCGGAGAGCTTCTGGACACCCAGTACAATTGGGATAAGATCCCTGTACCCGATAAGCTTAATAAATTCGCCAAACGCTGGGCAAACAGAGACAAACCACTGGATTTCTCCGGCGTGTGGCGATTTCGTGAGATGCTGGATTTTTGCCCCGATAAATATAAAGTAACTATAGGCGAGGGACAGACAATCCTGCAGCGAAACGACGCCGTAGCGAAATACGTCGATATGAAGACAGGATGTCTTTACCTTCAATACGAAGGACTGAATCCGTCCGGCTCGTTCAAAGACAACGGCATGGCTGCGGCGTTCAGCCATGCAATGATGGTGGGGGCAAAATCCTGCGCGTGCGCTTCGACAGGAAACACCTCAGCTTCGGTGGCACTATATGCGCATAGTTGCGGACTAAAATGCACCGTTTTTATAGGCTCCGGTCGAATCGCCTTTGGAAAACTCAGCCAGGCAATGGATTATGGCGCGCAGACTATCCAGATAAATGGTGACTTCGACGATTGTATGCGGCGAGTCCAAGAGGTTTGCTCAAAGCTGAAACTTTATTTACTGAACTCATTAAATCCGTTTCGGCTTGAGGGCCAGAAGACCATAATGTACCGAATCATCGAAAGCCTCGGCTGGGAGGTGCCAGACTGGATAATCGTGCCGGGCGGAAACCTCGGCAATTCCAGCGCATTTGGTAAAGCATTCCACGAGTTGAAACAACTCGGCCTGATTAACCGAATACCGCGAATGGCAATCATAAACGCCACCGGTGCTGACACACTCACCGACCTTGTCAATGGAAAGAAACTCACCTGGAATGGTGGCAGAGTCGAGCAGAAAATCATCGACGATTATTACGCCGAATTGACTGCGCGGAATTTTTCGCCGCATACCTGCGCTTCAGCAATAGAGATTGCTCGTCCTGTTAATCTCAAGAAATGCCTGCGGGCGATTGATATATGTGATGGTGTTGTCCTTGCGGTGACCGACGAGGAAATTTGCGACGCAAAAGCGATAATTGGCAAATATGGACTTGGTTGCGAGCCTGCTTCAGCGGCGACGATAGCAGGTTTGCGCCACCTGCGGGCTGAAAGTATTATTGCCGCTGATGACCGCGTTGCATGTGTGCTGACTGGTCACCCGCTAAAAGACCCCAATATCACCGTCAATTACCACAAAGACAAACTCGGTCAATTCAGCAACCCACTCATTGAAGCACCCAATGAACTTGACGAAATCATAAAGCTGATTAAGTGAGGTATTTGGTGCTGTGTGACTACGCACTCACATCCTGCATAGACTTAGACAAGGCGCCACACGACAAAGCCGGCGGTAAGAGACAAAGTGCCTACCGTATATAAAAGAACCGTGTTTTGATTGGCACGGTAGTAGCCGGGTTCGGTTAGATCCTTCGCGTTCACCAACTTTATTGCAAAAACCGCCATCGGCAGAGTGAACAGATAAAACAGCCCCGCAAAAAACATGCGATCCTCTGTGAGCATAAGTGCTGCCAGAGCGAAGCTTCCAGTCAGCGTTGCTCTGTAAATCCAGGCACAAGTTGGTACGCCGAGCCAAACGATAAGTGTTCGCTTGTTCACCTGGGCATCAGCGATAAGATCAGGAAATTCATTCACGAGAATGACCAGGAAGATGAGTATGCTCACAATCAGCGAGGGGAAAATAGGCACGGTGTCAATTGTTTGTGTTTGTAGGTAGTATGAGCCATAGACGGGTAACAAGCCGAAAAGAAGTGCTATGAAAAACTCGCCGATACCTCGATAGCCCAACTGGATAGGGCGCGCAGTATAAAAGAAACCGCCCAGTAGTCCTACCAGGCCGAGCAGCAGAATAAAAACACTTTTTGTCAGAACAGCAATTATGACGCCCAGCGCCGACCCAATGGCAAGGCAAGCAAGCGCTGCGAGTATTGTTGCTTGAGGAGAGAGAATGCCTTCTTGGATGAAGCGGCGACCTCCGGAAAACGGCGTTGGATTTTTGTTGACCCAGTCGTTTCCGGAAATGTGATCGAAATAATCGTTAGTAATATTGGCACCTGCGTGAAGAGCCATAATCGCCAGAAGTGCAAGGATGAAAAGGCCAAGCTGGAAGGTTTCTACCATGGCGTAACCCAGGGTCGAGCCAACCAAGACAGGAGCAGCACTGGCAATAAGGAACTTTGGCCGGGTTGCAAGAAAAAAAGACAACAATTTTGAATCCGGTGGAGCGAGTTTGAATTCCATATTAATACGCACCTTGGGATTATTTGCATTTAACGAGCCAGAAATTGTAGTCTTGTGCGGGGGAAAGTCAACACGACTGGTTTTGGATAATCATTCCAAGTATTGTGGGAGAATTTCAGAGGCATAAGTCTTGGCGACTATTGTGCCTTAGATGACCTTTCGGAAATCACACAAGTCTGCAATCCTTGTCGACGGTTTCAATTTCTCATCGGCAAATAGGCCGGTTTTCTATCACTTTCAACCACATTTCCTGGGACGATTACGGCACTTCAACTCGGCCCTTTGGCGCCTATAGTCCTAAAGCAGTCGATAGTACAATATCCGACTTCATGAACCTGCAGTTAAAGCAAAGCTTCTAATCAAACCGATATTTTAATCGGAAGCCAGGCAATAAATAATAGTTGCTTGCCGGGCGCGCAAATTGAGCATTGGGCCTCGAGAAATGCTTTCTGTCCAAATTCAATCCATTGGGCAAAAACTACTGTCTTTACCGCTGAGTCGGGAAACCAAGACGTTTCTTGACTATTTAACCGTTGAGGCGGGCCTGTCCAATAATACTGTCTTGGCTTATGGCAGGGATCTAAAGAGCTTCCTTCAATATTGCAAATCGCAGAACATAAGCCAGCTAAAGCAGATTAAGCCCATTTATATCCAACGTTACCTTCGAATCCTCGCCGAAGCTCAAAGAAGCGAAAGCTCAATCAAGCGTTCCCTCGCTGCGACAAGGATGTTCTTACGATTTGCCAGATTAACCGGCCTTATTGAGGATGATTTCACAGCAATTCTTGAAAGCCCGAAAACCTGGCAGAAACTACCCATTATTTGCAGCAAAAAACAGGTTGTCAACCTTCTGAACGCTCCGTGTCAGAGCGAACCTTTTTACTTTCGTGATAAGGCAATGCTCGAATTGCTCTACGCCACAGGAGTTCGTGCCGAGGAATTGGCAAACCTTAAGACCTCCGATTTGAACATTAGCATCGGATATCTTCGATGCATCGGAAAAGGCAGCAGGGAGCGAGTCATACCCGTCGGCAAAACCGCCATCGCTGCAGTTGCCGATTACCTGCAAAATCTCCGTCCCAAGCTCGCAAGTACTGAAAGCTGTGATTTTCTGCTGTTATCCCGAACAGGCCGTCCGCTCAGCCGTATTGAAATTTGGAGATTGGTAAAAAAATACGCAATCCGTGCAGGTATGCCGCGGAATCTATCTGTGCACACGCTTCGGCACTGTTTCGCAACGCACCTACTCGGCGGTGGAGCGGATCTAAGAAGCATTCAGGAAATGCTTGGACATGTTGATATTGCAACAACCCAGATATATACCCATGTTGACCAGGAAAGATTGAGAAGTATTCACAAAAAGTATCATCCAAGACCATGAGAGGAAATGCTATATAGCGAAGTACAGGCAAATAAGTTACATTAGCTATGTGTGTATCTGAATCTGCCGTCAAATGATTGACTTAGCCACAATATCACCGTTATTATGTTACATGACATGGCAATCGGAAAGCTACACAGGATTATCCGGATGAGTGCGAAACGGCTCTACATAGCGGTGCTGCTTTTAGCGATGGGATGCCAGCAGGTAGGTGTAGGGCAGGATAATCCTGCGTTATCAGATGATATTATCGATAAACCAGCCGCTGAAGTTGAACTTGAAAGACAGTTAAAAATTTACAAGAGCACCTTGTTTGAAGGTAAAAGCGAGCAAATCCGTGTTGAAGCAGCTACTGAAATCCTTTTCAATGAAAGCCCTGTGGCCAGAGAAATTCTGCTTGATGCCTTGAAACAGACCGAGAACGGCAACGCGCGAATGGCTGTCTGCAAGGTATTGATTCAAGCAAGGTCGGCGAAAGAATCCATCCCGAGTAAGGAGGACTTCGTTCAGCCTCTGCTCGATGTTGTTTACAGTGAGGTTAGCATTGAGGCTCAAATGGCCGCTGAGGCAATGTTAATTTACGGATATGACGTTGTCGGTGAATCACTTAGCAAGATTGCAGCGGATATCTCAACGCCGATATCAACAAGGCTAAATGCCATATACGCCCTGAGACTCCAGCCGGATAAAAGGGCTGTTATCAGACTCATTAGATTGGTTGACGACCCTGATAAGCAGGTATCCGCCGCTGCAGAGCGAGCTCTAATTTGGCTTGGTATACCGGCAGGCACAGACTCTGAAACCCGCGAACGGATCATCATGGAACTCGAGATCAAAAGCAATGATGAGTTTCTTAGAGATTGGCTTATTCGTCAGCAGGAACAGGTGCGTAATCTGCGTGCTAAGGTCAACCTATGGCAAGAGCGATACCTGACGGCACTTGGTAAGATATATGATAGTATCGGCGATGATGCCGCCAAAAGTAAGTTTTTGACAGAACATCTGGGTAGTTCCGAATCATCTGTAAAATTATGGGCCTTGGAGAAAATTCGTCAAGACCGCGTAGGTACCAGACCAAATCCCAAGCTGCCTACTGAGCTTGGCCCTATCTTGGTGAACCTAATTTCAGACCAACATCCCGAAGTACGACTAAGGACGGCTCGGATTTTATCAATAATGGGAGAATTGAACTCTGCTGAGCAACTGTTGGCTCAGCTTAAGGTAGAGCAGGATGAACAGGTTAAAATGGAGTTATTCGCCGCACTTGGCTGGGCCTGCTACTTTGCGTTTTTGCCCAATTCGCCGGTTAAAATCTCTGAGCAAGCGAGAAATGAGACCTTGAATTGGGCAACTGAATACCTTGCCGACCAAGACTCCAGCAAAGCGCAAAAAGGCGCCGAGGTTATGAAAAGACTGCTTGAGCAGAATGGATTAGAATCAACCGAAGTTGACAGATATCTTGACTTGCTCTTAGCAAGATATAGCCAGGCCAAAAGTCCTTCTGATGGGGCTCTTCGTGGAGAACTGCTTAGTGCAATGGCTGGATTATGCGCACCAGGTAGCGCATGCAGAGCCAAGGCAGCGAAGCTTTTTGGACCTTTGTTTGAAAATGCTTTGAGTGCGGATGTAAACCGGGTTCGTGAGGCTGCGGTGGTTGGGCTTGTTTACATTGACAAAGCAGCCGCGCTGAAAAGATTGAGGATAGAGTCAATTAATGACCACTCCATCATGGTCAGAAAAAAGCTGATTGAGCTGGCCGGCGAAGTCGGAGGCAGGGAGGACCTGGATTGGCTAATGGAGAAAATTGGCTTAAACTCAGAAGGTGAACCGGCGTGGCAAGCGATGCTGAGGATATTCAAGCGTTCCGAGATCGATGCACTAAAAGAATGGATGGCCAGATTCGACTCAGAATCTGCCCAAAACCGGCTATCCAACGATCAGCTAATCTCTTTTCTTGAGATAGTAAGGCAAAAGGCGGTCAACGAGAATATCAAGGATATGCTCGGAAGTATCAGAGCCAGATTAGCTCGTCTTTACGCTGAAAGAGGCGAATTTGAGCAGGCAATGGAGTATTTACAATCGGTATGTGAAGATGCCCAGACAAGGGATGAGAAAGAGGCGGCTTTATCAGACTTGCTAATCCTGTATCTTCAGTTGGCTAAGATTCAGGAAGCAGCTACGATTGTGAAGAAGTGCTTGTTGGACAGGGACTTAGGTTCTGATAGTATGATTGTACGCTCGATTGATGAGTATCTTGGCAAGCTAAGTGCACCTGCTGATGGAAATGTCTTGTTAGCGGCATTAAAAAAAATCAACGTCGGTGGGCTGGAGACGAGACCGATGTGGAAAGAACAACTGAATCGTTGGACTGAGCATCTTGCTGAAAGTCAGGATACGGACAGTCCCGGGACATGAAGAAGGAAATTAGGGCGCATATAGAGTTTTGTTAGATTTCCTGCCAAATAGAGTTTTACCAGGAAATGTCATGGGGGGTTTTTTTTAATTTTTTGCATTTTTTTCACTTTTTTGTATTTGTACTCGGAGGCCTGTTGCTGTAACTTACTATGTTTATACTGAAAATACCAATGAAATGATTGTTGTTCTGGTAACTGGATAAATTTATCTGTGTAAGCATAGAGGGCGAAATTTGCTTTTACGCACCGTGTTTTCATCTTCAAGTCAGTGGTGCATAGTATTTGATATTGCTGCTGTAGCTCAGTTGGTAGAGCGCGTCCTTGGTAAGGACGAGGTCATGGGTTCGAGTCCCATCAGCAGCTGAATGAAAGCGAATCAAGCCAGGATGGCTTGTCCCGCACCTAAGGGTAGCTTGGGTATAAACGATTTTAGGGTGGGATGCTGGCAATCCTGGGGGCGAGTTAATTATAGAGAAGGTAAGATTTGGGAATGGTTTTACAGGAATAAGATATTCATTATTAGTATGGTGTAAGTACTAACCTGGCACATTGGAGGTTCAAATTAAGATGGCTAAGGCGGTATTTGAGCGGACAAAACCACATATCAATGTTGGAACGATCGGTCATGTGGATCATGGTAAAACAACTTTGACGGCCGCAATGACGAAGGTGATGGAATTCAAAGGCCTGTCGAAGTTCAAGTCTTATGACGAAATCGCGAAGGCATCCGAGGCTCAAGGCCGGCGTGATCCAACCAAGATTCTGACGATCTCAACGGCGCACGTGGAGTACGTGACGGAGAATCGCCACTACGCCCATATAGATTGTCCGGGCCATGCGGACTATGTCAAGAACATGATCACAGGTGCGGCACAGATGGACGGCGCGATCTTGGTGGTCAGCGCAGCTGACGGCCCAATGCCTCAGACTCGCGAGCATATCCTTCTTGCTCGCCAGGTTAATGTGCCAAGCATAGTGGTATTTCTCAACAAGGTGGACTTGGTTGATGACCCCGAACTACTCGATTTGGTCGAATTGGAGATAAGAGAACTGCTGAATAAATATAAATTCCCGGGCGATGAGACGCCGTTGATCCGCGGGTCCGCAATCCAGGCAATGAAGGCTGAGAGCCTTGATGACCCTGCTTGCAAGTCGATTGTGGAACTCCTCGAAGCGATGGATAACTACATCCCAATTCCGCCTCGCGATATTGATAAGCCGTTTCTTATGCCGGTTGAGGATGTCTTTAGAATCAAAGGTCGCGGCACGGTTGGTACCGGTCGAGCCGAACGCGGTAAGGTGCGTGTCGGTGAGGAGATTGAAATCGTCGGCTTGTCAAAGGAGACCCGCAAGACC
Source organism: uncultured Pirellulales bacterium (assembly GCA_964519995.1). Taxonomy (GTDB): domain Bacteria; phylum Planctomycetota; class Phycisphaerae; order Sedimentisphaerales; family Anaerobacaceae; genus CAZFLY01. Next base: position 9,384 of record CAZFLY010000033.1, read on the forward strand.
GTTGTTACCGGCGTAGAGATGTTCAATAAAACACTCGACGAGGGCCTGGCCGGTGACAACATTGGCGTACTACTGCGGGGAGTTGAAAAGAAAGAACTGCAGAGAGGACAGGTCGTCGCAGCACCTGGCAGTATTACTCCGCATACAAAGTTTCTTGCCGAAGTTTATGTGTTAACCAAGGGAGAAGGCGGTCGGCACACGCCCTTCTTCGCCGGCTATAAGCCCCAGTTCTATTTCAGAACTACCGATGTTACAGGCTCGGTGCTCGCATTAATGGCCCCCGATGGAAAGAAGGCCGAAATGTGTATGCCGGGCGACAACATTACAATGGAGGTGGAGATTATTTCCCCGATCGCTATGGAGGAAGGACTTCGATTTGCTGTTCGCGAGGGCGGACGAACGGTTGGTGCCGGTGTAGTAACTAAGATTCTTGCCTAATAGTGTCCCAGGAAACTGTTGGACTCAACGAGCCTCACTATGGTTCATGCTGACAGTGGAAGTGTACCTGTGATGGCATTTTTCTCAGGTTGGCAGGACTATTTTGTGGGGATTAACCTTGTATGGCTAAGAAAAAAAAGAGCAAGCGGGAATATGTTTGGCTCGAGTGCAGACAGTGTAGCCAAATGAACTATCGCACAAGCGTCAGTTTAGCAGAGGGTACGCCGAAATTAGAGCTCAAGAAGTTCTGCAAGACCGAGCGTCAGCGCACTGTTCATAAATTACGGCGTAAGTAGGACCAATTGCCCCTCCCCCGTGCGGCGTAATGGACGAGGCGAACTAATGAACAGGCCAGTAGCTCAATTCGGCAGAGCATCGGTCTCCAAAACCGAAGGTTGGGGGTTCGATTCCCTCCTGGCCTGCTCTTAATAAGAAATAACTGTCTATAGTCTTTATAGGTAGGCTGAGGATTGGTTTAACTTGATTTTCGGAATTTACAAGCAAGGACAGGGCAAGTATACGAGGCTCTGCAGTAGTTTCGTCACGGCAATAATCGCCGGATTGGGTTGTTTCCGCCTTTACAGTAGTTTGCAGGCCAATGATCTGGGATTATGGATTGAGACGATGGTTCCTGCTGGTTTGTTTGTTACCTTAGCTATTTTGATCTATTGGTTGTCTAACGTACCTTCGGTAGCCAATTTTATGATTGCTGCTGAGGGTGAGATGAAAAAGGTAAACTGGTCGAGTAGAAAAGAAATAGCGGTCTCTACGTTCATAGTTATTGTGGTTGTGATTATTATGGCTGCGTTACTTGGAGCTACGGACATTGCTTTTCGATTATTCTTTAACCAACTGTTACGCTGAGTTGGATGTGAGCGTATTGGCGAGGCCAGGCCAACAGTAATTTATACAGATTGTTATCTATGTTGTGGCATTGGTAATCACACGGGAGTTTTGGACCGTAAGCAGCATTATGTATTGGTACGTATTAAGAGTTGCGGCAAACAAAGAAATGCAGGTCAGAGATGCCCTTGCACAAAAGGTTGAACAGGAGGATTTAACTAATATTATCGGCAGAATAGAGGTTCCCACTGAGCAGATTAAACGCATCCGTGGGGGCAAGCAGACCGTCCATAAGCGGAAATTGTATCCAGGCTATATTTTTATGGAGATGGAGCCGACCGATGATAGACGGGTTCCGGAAAAGGCTTGGTTTATGATCAAGGCAACCGCCGGGGTGGGTGATTTTATCGGCACAGAAGGAATCCCCACTCCTATGCGAGATACCGATGTGGCCAAGATGCTTTTGGAGGCGGAAAAACCTGAGGAAGCACCGAGTATCAAAGTCGAGTTCAAGAAAGGTGACCAGATCAAGATCCGCGAAGGTGCGTTTGAAAATTTTGAGGGCACGGTTGACTCAATCGACTCTGAGCGAGGCATTGTTAAAGTCATCGTCACGATATTCGGCCGAAGCACACCGTTGGATATAGAATATTGGCAGATTGAAAAAATATAGTTCTGTCAGTTGTTTGCAGTGCCGCGGATATGTGCGTAGGACAGTCGCACATTAAAGGATAAAAAATGGCGAAAGAAGTTGCAGTAAAGATCAAGTTGCAGGCATCTGGTGGACAGGCAACACCGGCACCGCCGATAGGACCGGCTCTGGGTCAGCATGGCGTCAATATCGGTCAGTTCGTCTCGCAGTTTAACGAGCGAACGAAAAACCTTAATGGTACGATAGTACCGGTTGTGATTACTGTCTTTAGCGACAAGAGTTTCACTTTCGAAGTCAAGAGCCCTCCTGCAGCGGTCTTGTTGAAACAGGTAGCTCAAATCGCAAAGGGTAGTGGTAATCCAAACAAGGAGAAAGTTGGAAGAATCACCACCGCACAACTGCAACAAATTACCGAGACAAAGTACAAAGACCTGAATGCTTATGATAAAATCCAGGCCGAAAAGATTATCAGAGGTACTGCCCGTAGTATGGGCATCGAAATAATTGACAACGAATAGAATTGTGTAAGCAACAATCTTTACAAATTATGAGATACTATCTATGAGGTTCAAAAGCAATAGGTACAAGAGGGCAGCTCAGCAATTCAGCAGAGAGCCTGTTAGCTTGATTGAGGCGGTCGAAAAGGTCAAATCTTTCGAGTCTACGAAGTTTGATCAGAGCATAGAATGCGTAATGCACTTGGGCATTGATCCCAAGCAGGCTGACCAAACGATTCGCGGTTCGATTTCTCTACCTCACGGCATAGGCAAGCAGAAAAAGGTTATTGCTTTTTGTGAGAATTCAGATATTGAAGCGGCCAAAAAAGCCGGTGCCGTCGAGGCTGGATGTGACGAGCTGATCAAGAAAATCTCGGACGGCTGGATGGATTTCGATGTCTCTGTAGCATCGACGAAGGTTATGAGTAAGGTAGGCAAGCTTGGAAGAGTCCTCGGACCACAGGGAAAGATGCCATCGCCTAAGAATGGTACGGTCACGGACGATGTCCCCACAGCGGTAGCCGAATTCGTGGCAGGCAAAATCGAATTCAGGAACGATGCCGGTGGTAACGTTCATGTTGTTGTTGGTAAGCAGAGTTTCGAAAACCAGAAGCTAATCGGTAACATAGAGGCATTCATTACACATATAAAGAAAATCAAACCGGCAACGGCAAAAGGAACGTACATTAAGAAGGTTTCGATTTCCGCAACAATGAGTCCCAATGTTGTTGTGGGTGTTTGAAATCAGCCGGTTCTTCTTCCGTACGGATGAAGAACTGTGAAAGATTATTGAAAGCGTTTGGAGCGACGAAGACCGCTATCCACTGAATACTGCAGGTGACGCTATGAGCAAATACGTAAAAGGGCTGCTACGGGTCGAACTTGAAAAAAAGATTGTCGATGAGGAAATTAGAGATTTCTTGGTCGTTAGTGCCAAGGGTATCAATGGCGTCGACAACAACGTCATGCGTGGCCAGCTTAAAGAAAAAGGCATCAGATTGTCTATTGTCAAGAATTCACTATTTAAAAAGGCGTTGTGCAGTCAGCAGATGGAACCAGCAATGGTGCTGTTTAGCGGTCCGTGTGCTATCGTTTACGGTGGTGACAGCCTTGTCGATACTGTAAAAGAGCTATCTGAGTGGACCAAGAAGCTGCCGGTCATAGAAGTCAAAGGTGCCTTTCTCGATGGCTCAGTTTTGGATGCTAGTTCAGCCAAACAGCTTTCGAAATTGCCTACTCGCGGCGAACTGCGAAGCAAAATTGCAGCAACGGTGCAGTCACCAGCGTCGGCTTTGGTTGGAACCTTCGGTTCACCTGCGCAGATTGTGGCTGGTTGTATAAAGATTATCATTGAACAGGGAGAAAAACAGGCAGCTTAGGGCTGTATAAGTTTAGCTGCCAGAATCAGTTTTGAGAAAATTGCAGACTGCTTGTGTGGTTGTCCCCATGAGGTGGGTTAAACGAGACGGCGGAGTTTCGGCTACCACCAAGCATTAGTTAATAGGAGTTACATAGAAATGGCAGACGAACAAGCAAATGAAACCAAGCAAGAAAAAGTAATTGAGCAGCCGGCTAAGCAGGCCAAAAAGGCTGGCGAGGCAACCAAGACAAAGGAGGCTGCAGCAGAATCAAAGAGTGACACAGAGGCCAAGAAGTGGAGTAGCGAAATCAAGAAATTCGGAGACAAAATAGTCGGCCTGACATTAATGCAGGCGAAAGAGCTTGCTGATTATCTCAAGGCCGAATATGGCATAGAGCCGGCCGCGGGCGGCCCTGTTATGGTAGCAGGTCCGGCACAGTTAGCTGGTGCTCCGGCCGAGCAGGCCGAAGAGAAAACCAGTTTCAACGTGGTTCTCAAAGAGTTTGGCGATAAGAAGATCCAGGTCATAAAGGAAGTAAGAGCTTTGACAGGATTGGGACTGAAAGAGGCGAAGGACCTCGTTGATGGTGTACCCAAGCCGGTCAAAGAAGGAGTAAGCAAGGAAGAAGCCGAGGCGGCCAAAGGCCAGCTTGAAACAGCAGGGGCAGTCGTGGAGATAACGTAAGCCGTTGGCTGATTCTATTAATCTAAGAACAAACGGATTCGAACGTACTTACGATATGTAGTGTGAATGAATTTTGATGATCTAAGCCTGGGAGTATCAAATGGTTTCACAAGTCGTTCGTAATTTTGGCAAAGTCCATGATGCCGTTGAAATTCCGGACCTTGTAGCAATACAGAGAAATAGCTACGAACTTCTTCTGCAGTATGATGTGGCACCGACTAAAAGAAAATGTATCGGGCTCGAAGCTCTGTTCAGAGAGATATTTCCTATCGAAAGCTACGATAAGAAATTGACTCTCGAGTATTTGTACTATGAGTTGGAAAAACCACATTATACACCGACTGAGTGTAGGCAGCTACGGTTGAGTCATGCTTATCCTCTAAAAGTCTACTGCAGGTTGCGCGGTGAGGGTTCTGAAGATTTATCCGAGCAAGCAATATACCTTGGTGAAATGCCGGTCATGATTGGCGGTGGTGAGTTCATCATCAATGGTGCCATCAGGGTCATAGTAAACCAGTTGCACCGCAGTCCTGGAGTTGATTTTCTTATCGAAAGCAAGGAAGGTGATAGAGTACTACACGGCGGTAGGATCATTCCAGAAAGAGGCAGTTGGATGGAGATAGCTGTCACGCAAAAAGACGTCCTGATTGTCAAGATCGACCAGTCCAGCAAAATACCAGCAACTGTTTTTCTACGGGCGATAGAGTCATCTTACGGTGCTACTGAAGATATTTTACGATTGTTTTATCCAACCAAGACTATTGCTACGAACAACCTCACACCTACCATGTGGTCGGTGGGGCCAATTGTTGATACAAAGACGGGCGAGATTATAGTCAAGGCTGGCTCTCAAATCGGCGACAAGGTCTCCATGATCCAAGAAAGTAGCATCAAAAAAGTCGAAGTTATTGATGAAGTCCGTGATGCTCTGATTTTGAATACACTCGCTGAGGATGATTGTCAAAACCATGAACAGGCCTTGCTGAAATTCTATGTGAGATTAAGACCAGGCAATCCGCCCAACCAGGAAAAAGCAAAGGCTTTCTTTTCAGAGAAATTTTTTGATTCAAATCGTTATCGTCTCGGTAAGGTCGGCAGATTCAGATTAAATCGCAAGTTCAACCAGACGGTTGACGAAGATGAGATGACGATTCGCCCCGAGGATTTTCTCAACGCGGTCAAGTACATAGTAGCCCTGCGTAATAATCAAGGTGAAATTGACGATATCGACCATCTGGGCAATAGAAGGTTGCGGACGATCGATGAGCTTGCAGCTGACGAGATTAGGAAGGGGCTGTTAAAGTTGCGTAAAACTGTCCAGGAACGAATGAGCATCAAAAGCCAGAGTGAGGAGCCATTGCGCATCGGAGATCTGGTTAATTCTAAGAGTGTAGCGAGCAGCATCAACTACTTCTTTGGTCGAGGAGAGTTGAGCCAGGTAGTTGACCAGACGAATGCTCTTAGCCAGTTGACTCATGAAAGGCGTCTGTCTGCTCTTGGTCCAGGCGGCTTGAATAGAAGGCGTGCGGGTTTTGAAGTTCGAGATGTTCACATAAGCCATTATGGCAGAATCTGTCCGATCGAAACTCCGGAGGGAACAAATATTGGCTTGATCTCTTCCTTGGCAATATTCACATCTGTCGATGAATATGGATTTTTGCTCACGCCTTATAGGAGAGTCAAGAATGCCAAAGTCACCGACGAAGTAGCTTATCTGCGTGCTGATGAAGAGATGAGGGCGATATTCGTACCCCCGAGTGCGGTGGAACCGGAGACGGGTAAAGTTAAAAAAGGAATGGTCCTCGCCAGAAAGGGTGGAGAGTTGACTCATGTATTAAGCGACGAGGTTGAATATGTTGATATATCGCCTAAGCAGATTGTAGGTGTCTCAGCTTCGCTTATACCGTTCCTTGAGCACGACGATGCAAATCGAGCTTTAATGGGTTCGAATATGCAACGACAAGCCGTGCCACTGTTGAAGACGGAACCGCCTTTGGTTTGCACTGGTATGGAAGCTGTTGTTGGCCAAAACTCCAGCATGGTGGTACATGCCAAGAACGCTGGAACTGTAACGGCGGTGGATGTCACCAAGATAGTAATTAATTATACTGACGAATATGAGCTCGCTAAATTTGTTGGTCTGAACGAGAGAACGTGTCTTAATCAGAAGCCTATAGTCGGGCTGGGTGACAAGGTCAAAGCTGGCCAAATAATAGCCGATGGCGGCGGCACAAGCCAGAGCGTCTTGGCATTGGGCAAAAATGTTCTTGTTGGATTTGTCTCCTTTGACGGCTTCAATTTTGAGGACGCGATTATTGTCAGTGAAAGGTTTTGCAAAAGCGACAGCTTCACCAGCATTCACATCGATGAGTTTACAGCGGAAGTTCGCGAAACCCGCCTGGGAAAGGAAGAATTTACTCGTGATATTCCCAACGTTAGTGAGAAGGCTCTGCGCAATCTTGACGAGCGTGGAATAGTTCGTGAAGGCACAAGAGTTTGTCCCGGCGATATCCTTGTGGGCAAGGTGGTACCTAAGAGTAAAGTCGAGTTAACGCCTGAAGAGAAGCTGCTACATGCCATTTTCGGTCGAGCAGGTGAGGATGTCAAGAATGACTCGCTTGAACTGCCGAGCGGATATGAAGGGGTCGTAATGAAAACAGAACTGTTCACCAGAAGAGGGGCTGGAAGCGATGAACAAAAGAAGGCACTGGTGAATGAAATAAAAAGATATGAAAGGCAAATGAAGTCCAGAGAATGTGCCATATTCAGGCAGATGGTTGAATCTATTCACAAGAAATTCGACGTTAATATTGTAGACCCATCTACGCGACAAAAGGTCGGCGTTAGCGATGACGATGAGGTTGTATATGAACAGATAGAGAATTTTGATATTAAGTGGGTCAAACCTGCTTCTGTTCGTGAAGAAGTGCAGAAAATCATCGATAGATTCTGGAGAAAAATTACAGAGGTCCAGGAGGATAGAAAACGAAAAACAGAAAGAATGAAGCATGGCGATGAGCTGCCTAGTGGTGTATTGCAGATGGCGAAAATCTACGTTGCCATAAAAAGGACTTTATCAATCGGCGATAAGATAGCTGGTCGCCATGGTAACAAAGGTGTTATCGCCAAGATCATGCCTGAAGAAGATATGCCTTTTCTCGAGGATGGCACACCTCTTGACATATTGCTGAATCCGCTTGGGGTGCCGAGTCGAATGAATGTGGGCCAGATACTTGAAACGCATCTTGGCTGGGCGGCAAAAGTGCTGGGATTTCAGGCTTTTACACCTGTCTTCGATGGTGCTTCCGAAGTTGATATCAAGAGACTGACCGAGGAGGCGAACAAACTCATGCAGCAAAGGAAAAAGGAGCTTGAGCAAGGTGATCAGCCACCGCCCGATTCTGAGTTTTTCATTAATATCCCAAAGACTTTAAAGACACAGTTGTACGACGGGAGGACCGGAGAGCCATTTGACCAACAGGCCACCATTGGATACATCTATATGATGAAATTGCATCACCTTGTCGATGATAAGATTCACGCCAGAGCAACCGGCCCGTATAGTCTTATCACGCAACAGCCTCTTGGAGGCAAAGCAAGGACCGGCGGACAAAGATTTGGAGAGATGGAAGTTTGGGCTCTTGAAGGATATGGAGCTGCTTATGCGCTGCAAGAGATGCTGACGGTCAAAAGTGACGATGTGGAGGGTCGAACAAAAATCTATGAGTCTATGGTCAAGGGAGAAAACAGCCTTGAGGCTGGAACGCCTTTGTCATTCGACGTGTTATGTAATGAAATAAGAGGCTTAGGATTGAACATTCAACTTGAGAAGAAACGGCTTGGAAGCACTGCTTTATAGGATGGACATATTATCTATTTTCAATCTTAATATGAGGGTTCTTGAATGTTAGGAAGCATTTACGATCGTATCAACGATTATGGTTCGGTCAAGATTTCATTGGCTAGTCCAAACGACATTCGTAGTTGGTCTTTTGGTGAAGTTCGCAAGCCGGAGACCATTAACTATCGTACTTATCGTCCGGAAAAAGACGGGCTGTTCTGTGAGCGGATTTTTGGTCCGGAACGGGACTGGGAGTGCTCTTGTGGCAAGTATAAGGGCACCAAGTTTAAGGGAATAATTTGCGATCGATGTGGAGTTAAAGTTACACATAGCAGGGTTCGCCGCAAGCGAATGGGACACATTAATCTTGCTGCTCCGGTTGTGCATATTTGGTTCTTTAAGTCCATCCCCAATCGACTCGGGAATATTTTAGGGATGAAAACTACGGACTTGGAAAAGATTATATATTTCCAGGATTATGTGGTTACAAATCCCGGTCAGAGCCCTTTAAAAGTAGGTCAGTTGCTTAGCGAAGAAGAATACCGCGAGGCTACGACCAAGTACGGTAGTGCATTCAAGTCCTCTATGGGCGCAGAAGCCATTAAGGCACTATTGGAAAATCTTGACCTGGATGAAATCAGTATGCAGTTGAGACGGGCTATAACCAAGACCAGCAGCAAACAGAAAATCAAAGACCTCACGAAACGCTTAAAGACTATTAACGAGCTTAAAAATAGCAGCAATAAGGCCAGTTGGATGGTACTTGATGCTATTCCTGTTATCCCCCCCGATCTGCGTCCCTTGGTTCTTCTGGAAAGGGACAATTTCGCCACGAGCGACCTAAATGACCTATACAGGAGAATCATCAACCGAAATAACCGTTTAAAGAAACTCATCGATCTTAATGCGCCGGAAGTTATTATACGCAATGAAAAACGCATGCTTCAGCAGGCGGTCGATTCGTTACTGGACAATGGACGATGTCGCAGACCTGTTCTGGGCAGCAACAATCGCCCGCTTAAGTCGCTAACCGACATGATCAAGGGCAAACAAGGCCGATTCAGGGAGAACTTACTTGGTAAGAGAGTAGACTACTCAGCCCGTTCTGTGATTGTCGTAGGGCCCAATTTGAAGCTATATCAATGCGGCTTACCCAAGAAAATAGCTCTGGAATTATACCAACCTTTTATCATTCGCAAGCTTAAGCAACACGGTTTTGCCGATACAATTAAAAGTGCCAAGCGCATGATTGAACGCCGTGACGAGCAGGTTTGGGATATTCTGGAAGAGGTGATTCATCAGCATCCTGTCTTGCTGAATCGCGCCCCTACACTTCACCGGATGGGCGTTCAGGCTTTTGAGCCGGTCCTTGTAGAAGGTAATGCGATTATGCTGCACCCACTGGCCTGCAAAGGATTCAACGCTGACTTCGATGGAGATCAAATGGCGGTGCATTTGCCTCTGAGCGTTGAAGCTCAGGCTGAAACTCATATCCTGATGATGACGACTAATAATATATTCTCGCCTGCCAATGGTTCTCCGATGGTTGGGCCATCCCAGGATATGGTTATGGGTAATTACTATTTGACTATAGGGCTTGACGAGTCGCTTTTGGAGACCCGAGATTTTCAATCAGAAAGCGATAAGAAAAAACCGCCGTTTTTCAGGGGTCCATTTGAGGCCATCATGGCTTATGAAATGAAGAAAATCGGCCTGCATGACAGGATAGTTGTTCGGCTTACTCATAAATTAGTGAAACACGCCCAAGGAGATACTAAGTCCGAAGATGATCGACCCCTTGCAATTGAGACGACCGCAGGTAGATGTATATTCAACGACATTCTGCCTGAGGGGATGCCGTTCTACAATATGACGATGTCCCAGAGAAAATTGAGCCAGGTTATTAGTAACTGCTTTGAATTTTCCGGTAGTGCTCAAACGGTGGATCTGCTCGATAGAATCAAAGACCTTGGATTCAGGTACGCTACGCTTGCAGGCCTTAGCTTTGGCATTACGGACCTAAAGGTGCCGGCAAAAAAGGCGGAAATTATCAGCGAGACGGAGAAGAAGGTCGCCAAAATCCAGAAAAACTATAGCGAAGGCGTCTTGACTGACCGCGAAAGGTATAATCAGGTTATTGATGCTTGGACTAATGCTCGCGTAGCAGTTACTAACGAAATGATACGTGGTCTTAGAGAAGACACCAAAGAGGACGGCACTCCATATTTGAATCCGATATATCTTATGACAGATTCAGGAGCGAGAGGAAGTATCGACCAGATTCAGCAGCTTGCGGGGATGCGTGCGCTGATGGCTAAACCGAGCGGTGAAATTATCGAAACACCGATAAAATCAAATTTCCGCGAAGGACTGACTGTTCTGGAATACTTCAGCTCCACGCATGGAGCACGTAAGGGATTGGCTGATACTGCCTTGAAAACAGCTAACTCAGGTTATCTTACCCGCAAGCTTATCGATGTGGCTCAAAATGTAATTATCATTGAGCGTGATTGCGGAACACTCCAAGGAATTACAAAAAGCAGTGTCAGTAGAGGCGAGGAAGTTGACATTCCACTTTCTCAGTTGATTATCGGCAGAACTGCTAGGGATAACATTCGCAATCCGATAAATGATGAAATGATCGCTCGTGAGAATGAGGTTATAACACCAGAGGCAGCAGCGAAAATTGAAGCTCTCGGTCTTGATTCAATAAGAGTCAGAAGTCCGCTGACATGTGACTGTCCGTTTGGGATTTGCGCGAAGTGTTATGGTTGGGATTTGAGTACCGGCTACTTGGTCGAAGAAGGTTCAGCGGTTGGTATTATTGCAGCACAATCAATCGGCGAACCTGGAACGCAGTTGACGCTGCGTACATTCCATACCGGAGGCGTTGCATCAAGGGCTATTCTTGAGCGTGAACAAAATGCCACCTATGCGGGAAAGGTTCAGTATCGTGACATGAGCGCTGTTTCCTTCAAGCGGGACGATGGTACGATCCAGATAATTGCACTTAAGAGGAACGGCGAAATAGTGCTGCTTGATGAAAAGGACCGTGAGCTTGACAGATTCAAGGTGCCTTATGGGGGAATTATCCTTGTGACTGATGACCAGAAAGTTAAAGCTGGTCTGACTCTGTTTAAATGGGACCCCCACCGTACGCCAATATTAGCTGAGGTTCCTGGCTTTATACGTTTTGTCGATATTGTCGAAGGCGAAACTACCCAGACTGAGGAATTGAAGATCAGAGGTTCAAGATTAAAAGTCGAAGTTGAGGATTCAGATACTGGCTCTGCTGCCACCACAGAGCCAAAGATTATCGAAAGGCCTGTTGTGATAGAGCACAAGGGCGACAAGCATCCGCAGATTATTATTGAGGATGCTGATGGTAAAATACTTGATGTCCACTATCTGCCGGCTGGAGCTAGGATCGAGGTGACCGAGGGCCAACAGGTGCAGGCTGGTCAGTTGCTTGCTCACCAACCCAGAGCCACCGGTGGCACACAGGATATCACCGGCGGCCTACCCAGGGTTACCGAAGTATTTGAAGCACGCAAGCCTAAGGACCCCGCAGCAATGGCCGAGATATCAGGTCGGATCGAGCTGCGAAGTGATAAGCGCAAAGGTAAAATGACTATTATCATTCGCAGTGAAAGTGGTATGGAAAAAGAGCATCATGTTCCGCGAGATAGGCACCTCAACGTCCATGCCGGCGATATCGTCGAAGCCGGAGATGCGATTACAGATGGCCCACTTGTTCCACATGATATTCTGAGGATTAAAGGCGAAGAATCATTACAGCAGTATTTAATTGCAGAGATTCAGAATGTCTATAGGTCGCAAAATGTCAATATAAATGATAAACATATAGAGATTACCATTTCGCAGATGATGCGAAAGGTTGAAATTGAATTTGTTGGTGATAGCTCTTTTTTGCCAGGCGAGATAGTGGATAGGTTTGCTTTCCGCAGAGAAAATGAGAGGTTGACAAATAGTATAAGAATAACAAATCTCGGCGATGCACCTGATTTAGAAGAAGGTCAAATTATCGATAAGAAGGAGCTTGCACGAATTAATGAAAAGGTTGAGGTAATCGGTGGTACACCGGCAAAAGGCAGAAAGCCCAAACCCGCAACAGCTAATACATTGCTTCTTGGAATAACCAAGGCTTCTCTTTGGTCCGACAGCTTCATTGCAGCAGCCAGTTTCCAAGAAACAACAAAAGTCTTGACGGAGGCTTCCTTAGCAGGTAAGTTAGATGAATTATACGGCTTGAAGGAGAATGTGATACTTGGTCACTTGATACCAGCCGGTACAGCTTTCAAGCCGCATCTTGAAATGAGAGTTAAGCATCTTGTAGAAGCTCCAATACCGAAGGAGCTTCGGGAAGTCAAGGTAGAGAAAGACGAAGAAGCAGTAGCAGAATCGAGAATTAGAGAGGTCTTGGGAATTGATTAGTGGGAATTAGATGGTTCTGAACAGAGAAATGAATTATGCCTACCGTAAATCAGTTAGTTAGACGCCCACGGGCAAAGTCAAAAGGACATAAACGTGTATCCGACATCAGTGGTTCACCACAGAAGCGAGGAGTGTGTTTGATCGTACGTACTCAGACACCAAAGAAGCCCAACTCTGCCCTGAGAAAAATCGCTCGTGTCAGACTCACCAATGGGAAGGAGGTTACCGCTTACATACCGGGTATTGATCATAACCTTCAAGAACATAGTACGGTGCTGATTCGTGGCGGTCGGGTGAGGGACCTGCCGGGCGTTCGTTATCACATCATCCGTGGCGTTCTTGATTGTGCCGGCGTAGCCGGCCGTAGGCAGGGCAGAAGCAAATATGGTGCAAAACAAGGCAAATGAAATCTCGTATTGCGTCGTGCGTGATGCGTATTGCGTAAAAAATCAACACGTCAAATAATACGATATACACAGTACGATATAAGAGGGTATTATGGCTAAGAAGTTCACCGTATCAAGTGAACAGTTAAAACCTGATGCCAAGTACAATAGCAAGCTTGTCTCTAAGTTTATCAGTTGTATGATGTGGGACGGCCAGAAGAGCACATCGCAGGGGGTTTTTTATGATGCTATGCAGATCATATCTAAGAAAATAAAGGATGTGCCGCCTCTTGAGGTATTTGAAACCTCCGTAAACAATGTCAAACCACTGCTGGAAGTTCGAAGCAAACGTATTGGTGGAGCCAGCTATCAGGTTCCTATGCAGGTACCTGCAAAACGCCAGCAGTCGTTGGCCTTTCGTTGGATATTACAATCGGCTAGGGCCAAGGCTGGGAAATCCATGTCTGAACGTCTTGCCGCCGAATTGATTGATGCATATAACAGGCATGGCGGAGCAATGACTACACGAGAGAATATTCATAGAATGGCTGACGCAAATAAGGCCTTTGCTCACTTTGCCTGGTAATAGTAGTTGCTCGTGACCCGTGTCCAGATGCACGAGTCACGAGGCACCAGCCACGAGTCAAAAGTAATGACCGTGGCAATTTTTATTTGTAAGCAAGACAGTGGTAAACAGCCCTTATGAAATCTCGTATTGCGTCGTGCGTGATGCGTATTGCGTAAAAGATCTAAAACGTCAAATAATACGATATACGCAATACGATATTATGCGTAGGAACCAGTTATGGCGAGCGCTTTAGAAAAGCTGCGTAATATTGGAATAATGGCTCATATCGACGCCGGCAAGACGACTATAACCGAGCGCATATTATATTATACCGGCAAGACCTACAAAATGGGGGAAGTGCACGATGGCACTACGGTTATGGATTACCTGGAGCAGGAACAGAAAAGAGGTATTACCATTACATCCGCAGCCACGAAGTGTCCTTGGAAAGGTTTTGAAATTAATCTGATCGATACGCCTGGACACATTGATTTCACCGCTGAAGTTGAGAGGTCCTTACGGGTTCTTGACGGAGCTGTTGCTGTTTTTGACGGTAGTGAAGGCGTGCAGGCTCAGAGCGAGACTGTCTGGAGGCAGGGGCAAAAATACGATTTGCCCTGTCTCTGCTTTGTCAACAAGATGGACAAGATAGGTGCTGATTTTGAACTGAGCGTGGAGAGCATCCGTGACAAACTCATTGCTAATCCGGTCCCGTTGCAAATTCCTATAGGTGCTGGTGGCTCTTTTGCCGGCATAATAGACCTGATTAAGCTGGTAGCAGTTTTCTATAGTACTGAGCAAATGGGAGCAGCTTTTGAAGAGACAGATATCCCTTCTGAAATGCAGCAGGCTGCTGGGCAACAGAGAAGCCGGTTGATAGAACTCGCTGCTGAACACGATGAAGAACTTATGGACAGGTATATTCACGACAAGCCGCTTGATGCAGAGATTATGAAGAGAGCCATAAGGAAAGGAACACTGAATAATAAGCTTCACCCCGTCTTTGTCGGCTCTGCCTTGAAGTATATCGGAGTGCAACGGCTACTTGATGCTGTAACGGAGTATTTGCCGTCTCCATCTGGCAAGGCCGTTATAATGGGACATAAACCTGGCGATGAGCGCAAGGAGGTGCCGGTCAAGTGCGATCGCAATGGGAGTTTTATCTCGCTCGCCTTTAAGATTACCAGTGATGTACACGGTGATTTGACCTTTCTAAGAATCTATCAAGGTACATTAAAGCCGGGCAGCAGAGTTTTAAATGCGAATCGTAACAAACGTGAAAACATAACCAGGATATTTGAAATGCACGCCGACGAGAGAAAGATTTTAGACTCAGCTTCCGCCGGTGACATTGTTGCTGTTGTCGGCTTGAAACAAACTCTCACTGGTGATACGATTTGTGACCCCAAAAAACCTGTCTGCCTGCCGAGTATTACATTTCCTCAGACGGTCATAAATATGTCGATTGAACCCAGAACTGTCGCTGAAAAAGCCAAGCTGGCAGAGGCCCTGAATGTTTTGAGGCGTGAGGATCCAACTTTTGAGTGTAAAATGGATAGCGAAACGGGTCAGACAATCATCAGCGGAATGGGTGAATTACATCTGGAAATACTTCAACAAAAGCTCATAAAGGACAGAAAACTTGACGTCAGGATTAGCAAACCAAGAGTTGCATACAAGGAGGCGATTACAGAATTTGCTCAGGCAGAAGGTAGATTCATACGGCAAAGCGGTGGCCATGGTCAGTATGGCCATGTAGTTCTTGAGCTTGAGCCCCTCTTGTCTGAGGACGGTCACTGGAACCGTGATATTGAATTCAAGGCCCATGTAGCATTTGACGCGGTGCCAAAAGAGTACATCACAGCCGTGGAAAGAGGCGCCCGAGAGGCATTAAATGGTGGGGTTTTGGCTGGCTATCCCCTTGTGGGAGTTAAAGTTACATTGGTAGGTGGCTCATTCCATTCTGTGGATTCATCTGATCTTGCGTTTGAACAAGCGGCCGCGATTGCTGTTGAGAAGGCACTCAAAGAAGCAACTCCTGTTCTGCTTGAGCCGGTAATGCGGCTACAGGTTGTAGTACCTGAGCCAGCTTTTGGAGCGGTTCAAGCCAATTTGCTATCTAAAAGAGGCCTGATCAAGAACTGCCGAGTTAATGGGAATATGCGTGTCATTGATGCCAAAGTGCCCCTGGTTGAAATGTTTGGGTATTCTAGCGAAATTAGGAGTCTTACCGCAGGGCGCGGAAGCTTTACTATGGAGCCGTTAACATATGAAAAGGTCCCGGAGCAGATTGCGGCGGAGATTATTCTTTGACATTATTATTACTTTTTCACATTTTATCGAAGAATTATGCCGACATTTTGTTGACAGAGAGCTATTAGTACAATAGATTTGTTACTTTTCGGCTGTAGCGAGCACTGCCACGGATGGCATTGCGAAAAAGAGTTAGGCTGTGGCATATCTACATTTTGGCCATCAAGGATGTCATACTGAAAACTCTGGTTTGTAGTTAGGGGTTCACCGAAGCTGAAGATTTGCTTCGGTAGGATTGAACAAACGACTCCTACTCGGATCTCTTAAGGAAGGTGGTTTTGATGCTTGGCTGTTAACGATAAATAACAGCCAATTGTCAACATAAGCCTTACCTGCCATAAACAAATGAGGTACATTTAGCAGACAACGGAAAGGCTATATACTGAGAGATGGTTTTATACATTAATCGAATGTGGTTTTGCATGTTCTGATATTAGAATGGAACTTTCTGTAGAGTAGCTAATTAATCTCTGTTTTGGTATATTCATGGTAAGGTAAAGTGTTTTAACGTGTGGATATCGAGCTGTAAACGTTATAACGCATAAATCGCAACTCAAAGGAAAACCATGGCTGCTGAGAGCGAAAGAATAAGAATTAGAATGGAGGCCTATGACCATAGGGCATTAGATGCATCCGCCAAGGAGATAGTGGAACATGCCCGAAGAACCAATGCCCGTGTGAACGGTCCAGTTCCCCTGCCTACACGCATTGAAAGATACACCGTTTTGCGAAGTCCACATATTGACAAAAAATCGCGTGAGCAGTTTGAGTTGCGAACCCACAAGCGCCTTATCGATATTCACGAGGCCAACGCAAGGACGGCTGAGGTATTGAATCGCTTGGTAGTACCAGCCGGTGTCTTTGTGAAGATAAAAGCGTGACTACTGTAATTGGCGACCATAGTATGGCAATGTTGCTTGGAAAGAAAGTTGGTATGACTCGGATATATGACCAAGAAGGCAAATTACTGCCTGTCACAGTCATACAGGCTGGACCATGCGTTGTCACTCAGGTTAAAACCGTTGAAACTGATGGCTACAATGCTGTCCAATTGGGTTACGATAATGTGAAGCCTTCTCGGCGGAAGAAGCCACAGATAGGGCATGCACACAAGGCTAATACCGAACCGAAGAAATTAGTAAAGGAAATGCGACTCCTGGATGACGTTAAGCCTGAGTGTAAAGTAGGCGATTCTCTTACCGTTTTGGTTTTCGCCGAGGACAAATTTGTTGATGTTGTTGGTACGAGCAAAGGCAAAGGTTTTGCAGGTGTGATGAAACGCCACGGTTTCAGTGGTTTTCCGGCCTCTCACGGCACAGAACGGAAGCACAGAGCGCCTGGTTCTTTGTCCAGTTATTCCAGTGACGCAGGACATGGTGGCAGCCCGAAGAAGGGCAAGAAAATGGCAGGCCACATGGGACACGGCCGGGCTACAACGAAAAACCACAGCCTACTTGCAATAGACGAGCATGAGAATCTACTAGTCGTGAAGGGTTCTACACCTGGTCCGGCTGGTAGCTATTGTTTTATCAGAACTGCTAAAAAAGGTTGAACGGCCCTGGAGCGCGGATTTTGAAATGATAAAGTTGCCTGTTTACAGCACTGAAGGGCAGGAAATTGATAGTCTGAGTGTTGATGAGTCAACGTTGGGCCGCTTGGTTAGATACTCACTGCTCAAGCAGGCGATTGTTATGTACCACGCCAATAGACGCGTTGGTACAGCCGCCACTAAGAACAGGGCTCTGGTAGCAGGCTCGAAAAGAAAGCTCTACAGGCAAAAGGGTACAGGTTTCGCCAGAGCCGGTACCAGTAGAACGGGCAAACGTGTTGGCGGTGGAGTTACCTTTATAAAAGTCGCCAGAGACTTTAGCAAGCGCATGCCCAAAAAACAAAGGAGATTGGCTAGAGATTCTGCGGTCCTAGCCAAACTTTTAAGTGACAATATTGTTGTTGTTGACAAGTTGGTCTTTAAGACGGCCAAGACCAGGGATTTTGTAGATATTTTAAAGAATTTGAAAGTCGAGCGTAGCTGCCTTGTGACGATTAGCGATTACAGCAGAAATATCTATCAGTCAGCTAAAAACATTCCGAAGGTTGATGTTATGCCGGTGGCAGAGCTGAATGCTGGAGCAATATGCAGCTACCATAAGATGCTTTTTACCAAGGATGCGCTGTTGTCTTTCTTAAGTAGAGATACGCAGCAGCGAACAGTAGGAATCGTAAACTCGTTGGAAGTATGAAACATATGACATGGTTATTGTGAGTATGAACGATTATAGTGTGATAATTCGGCCCTTGATTACTGAGCAAAGTATGCACTTGGCCAATGCGAAAGGTGCGTATTCATTTGAGGTAGACAAAAGATCCAACAAGGTCCAGATAAGGAATGCTGTGGAAAATACATACGGTGTTAAAGTTCGGACGGTCAGAACGGCCAACCGAAAAGGTAAGCATCGTCGCAGGGGTGGGATAATGGGTATGACATCAAATTGGAAGAAGGCTGTTGTATATCTGGAGTCGGATTATCATATAGATTTGTTCTAATATCTGGCTATTGAGTATAGGACAAAAATATGGGCATTCGTGTTTATAAGCCAACAAGTGCAGGACGTCGTAATAGTTCGGTTATTGACTACTCCGAGTTAACGACCGACCGGCCGGAGAAATCGCTTTGTGTACGGATGAAGAAGAACGGCGGCAGGAACCACTACGGCATCACAACCGCACGCTTTAGAGGTGGCGGGGCCAAGAAGATTTACCGCATGATCGATTTTAAGCGGAATAAGGATGGTGTGCCTGCAAAGGTAGCTACGGTTGAGTATGATCCAAACAGAGACTGTTTCATCTCTTTACTGCACTATGTTGACGGTGAAAAAAGATATATATTGTTACCCAACGGAATACAGATCGGTGATATGGTAGAGAGCGGTTCGGTTTGTGAACCGAAAATTGGAAATGCTATGCCGCTTGAGATGATACCTGCGGGCTTGGAAATTCATAACATTGAAATGACTGCCGGCCAAGGTGGAAAGCTTGTCAGAGGCGCAGGCAACGCTGCGAAGATTGTGGCCAAAGAAGGTAATTGGGTCACTATTGTTTTGCCCAGTGGAGAAATGCGCATGGTGCGAAAGGAGTGTCGAGCAACTATTGGCCGACTTAGCAATCCTGACCATCAGAACGTAGATATCGGCAAGGCAGGTCGAAAACGCCACATGGGCCGCAGGCCGCATGTCAGAGGCAAAGCTATGAACCCTGTCGCTCATCCTATGGGCGGCGGAGAAGGTAGGTCAAATGGTGGTCGGCATCCTTGTTCACCTACAGGCGTGCTTGCAAAGGGTGGAAAAACCAGAAACCCTCGCAAAACCAGTAATAGTAGGATAATTAGAAGGCGCAAGAGCAAAAGACAGAAGCAACTAACATTGTAGAGATATAAGTTGTATCTCGGCGTGCCCACTGATCCGTATGTTTGGTAGTCGAGATACGTAGTGTGAGATAGGAAAATGGGAAGATCCCTAAAAAAAGGACCTTACGTAGATGAAAAGTTGTTCAATAAAGTCAGCAGGCAGGTTAGTTCCGGCTCTCACACACAAATAAAGACGTGGGCGCGAAGATGTACAATAATTCCGGAATTCGTAGGCTTTACTTTTATGGTTCATAACGGCAAGATATTTAACAAAGTATTTGTTACGGAAGATATGGTGGGGCATAAGCTGGGTGAGTTTTCACCCACGCGAACGTTCAAGGGACATTCAAGTAAGAAGATCAAATAATAAAACGTAGATATCGTTTTGTGAGTCGCAGCGTGATTTGTGAGATGTAGTATATGTTGGGTGTCAGCAAGTTAAATGAGTTGTGTAATCAGCGGCGCGTAAGCTTGGATGAATTGGCCGGTGCTCTTGTTCGGGGAGGTTTCAACCGAGACAAAGCAGTAGCAGCTATTAAAAACTGGCGAAGAGGTCTTCTCAGGCCCAAGCCTGGCAGAGACGACATCAACCGTCTTGCTGATGCTTTATCTGTTGAAATGAATGACCTATCTACTTGGCATTCGTCTTATCGCTTCGCTCCGATTTCGGCTAACAAAGCCAGGTTAGTCACGCAATTAATAGTCGGCAGAAGTGTTCAGGATGCAATGGATACTCTGAAGTTCACCAGAAAACGCGCCGCGACGATGATTGACAAAGTGTTAAGGACTGCCGTAGCAGACGCTGACGAGCAGCGGGCGGATGTTGAAAATCTCTACATCAGTGAGGCTCGCGTCGATGACGCGGGCATACGTATCGGTACTAAGCGATGGATGCCAAAGGACAGGGGCAGAGCCCATCCTATCCGCAAAAAGGCCTGTCACATACATATCACGGTTGCCCAGACATGATGGAAAAGAAACTGCAAAGTACGGGACGAGAGGTCTGATTATGGGCCAAAAAACGTCACCAATAGGTTTTAGAACAGGGATAACCCTTGGATGGCAGAGTACTTGGTTTGCTCCTAAGGCTAATTATGGTGATTTTCTCGTCGAAGATCAGAGAATTCGCAATTACATTGACAGACGTTTCAACCGTCAGATGCCAAAGGGCGCGGTGGCTAAAATTGAAATAGTTCGGACTCGCAATGAAGTCAATGTGACCTTGCACAGTGCTCGCCCGGGCGTGGTCATTGGTCCAAGAGGAGGCGAGGTTGACAGATTGCGTGAGGAGCTTGAAGAAATAACCGGCCGCAAGGTAGCCGTTAATGTAATTGAGATCAAAGAGCCCGATCTGAATGCTACGTTGGTCGCAGAGGCGATCGCCGAACAGCTCTCTAAACGAGCCTCCTTTAGGCGTACAATGAAGCAATTCTGCGAATCGGCGATGAACTCCGGTGCCAAAGGAGTAAAGATCATATGCGCCGGACGGTTGGCAGGCTCGGAAATGGCTCGCAGGGAAACGCAAAAACTTGGCAGTATCCCGCTGCACACTTTGGACGCCAATGTCGACTATGCTGTGGCTACGGCAAAAACAACCTATGGGACTATTGGAATCAAAGTCTGGAT
>CAZFLY010000034.1:0-29229 GCA_964519995.1 uncultured Pirellulales bacterium
CGAGGCATTAGCTCACGCTGCGTAACTAACTGTCAAAAGTGCGAAAGCTAACTAGAAAGCAGTTACCATTAATATTGATTGACTTAGAGAAACTGAAAATGAAAAGTATAAAAATACTGCACATTTGTACGCAGGATTTCGACGGTGCGGGCATAGCTGCCTATCGACTACACATTGGTTTGAAATCGATCGGTATAAACTCTAAAATGTTAGTTCTGTACAAACAATCACTAGATAGTGATGTTGTGCGATTTGTACAAAATAATAACATTCTACGGCGGCAATGGAATAGATTGCGTAGCACATTAGTCTCATCGGAGTTCAAAGCTTATAAAGACACTCGTCCAAAAGGATTAGAGCTGTTTAGCGATGACAGAACGACATATAATATAAGTGGACACCCTCTCGTCAAAGAAGCGGATATTATTAACTTGCGGTGGATAGCAAGAATGGTTGATTACAGAGAATTCTTCTCTAACATACATCATAAACCTATCGTTTGGCGTTTATCCGATATGAATCCTTTCACAGGAGGATGCCATTATTCCCAAGGCTGCACAAAATACGAGACTGGCTGCGGCGCATGTCCCCAATTAGGTTCAAATGACCCAAATGACTTATCGAAAAAAATCTTTAAGAAAAAAGAGAAAGCATATAAAAGACATAATATCCATGTTGTGGTGCCAAGTAAATGGCTCAGAAATTGTGCCCAAACAGGTTCCATGTTTAAGGACTTTAAGATAGAAGTTATCCCAAATGGTATACCAACGAAAGTATTTAAAAAACAAGACAAACGGTTTGTAAGAGACCTCTTAAATCTACCACAAGATAAAGCACTTATTCTTTTTGGTGCTCATTACAAGACAGAAAGAAAAGGGTTTAGATACTTAATAGATGCCCTTAGGCTAATTAAAGAAAGAATAACAGATGCGTCCAAAATAGCTTTGGTAGTTTTTGGCCCTCAACTCTCAGAAGATTATTTTTTGAAAGATGTTGGTTTCCCTGTATATTCATTAGGATATATAAAAGATAAATCGCTGCTTTCGTGTGTGTATAGTGCGGCAGATATTTTTGTACTTCCCTCTTTGGAGGATAATTGCCCAAACACTGTTTTAGAATCGTTTGCCTGTGAAACTCCAGTTGTTGGTTTCAATATCGGAGGCCTGCTGGATATAGTAAGGCATGGGGAAAACGGCCTTCTGGCAACAACAAGAAATGCCGAAGAATTGGCTGAGCAGATAAAATGGATGATAGATCATCCCAAGCAGCGCGAGCAAATGGGTCTTAATGCCCGGAAAGTAGTGGAACAAGAGTACACTCTTGAAATCCAAGCTAAGCGTTATCAAGAACTCTATAGCTCGATATTAAGTACATAAGGAGCCTTTTGTGCGTTGCCCTGACTTAAAAGAACTACCAACTCCCCTTAAAGGTAAAACCGGTTGGCCTTGGACTGAAGAAAGTGACGGGCTGCCGGAGAATATGTCCGATGGCAAGCCCTGGCCGAAGATAAGTATTGTTACACCATCGTATAATCAGGGCCAATTCATCGAAGAGACAATTCGTTCGGTTTTGCTTCAGGGCTATCCGAATCTTGAATACGTAATCATCGATGGCAGTAGCACAGATAACTCGGTAGAAATTATTAAAGAATACGAGCCTTGGCTCACATATTGGGTTTCCGAACCCGATCGCGGACAAAGCCATGCAATTAACAAGGGTTTTGAAAGGGCGCACGGCGAGATTTTAAGTTGGTTGAATTCTGATGATTTTCTGCTACCTGGTGCACTTAGTCATGTTGTCACGGCATATCGAGAGAATCCATCTGCAGTCGCCTGGGTTGGTGGTTGTCATCGCATTGACCCTGATTGGCGAATCTTGAGCACTGTTATTCCCAGAGAGCTCGACCGAGACAATATGGCCGATTGGGGGCGTCAGGGATGGTTCTTTCAACCGTCATGTTTCTTTGCGGTACAGGCATGGCATAAGGTTGGCTCTTTAGATGATAACTTACACTTTGCTTTCGATTTAGACTTGTGGTTAAAGTTAGCGACCGTTGGTGATTTCATGATCATTCCCAAGATTATATCTGCAGCAACCATCCATAGCGGTGCGAAAACTCAGGTGCAGGTTACACATATGCACGCTGAGATTGCTGTAATCCAAATCAGGCACGGTTACCAGGAAATAGCAATGAGGCGACTTGTGCATTGGTTCGAGAGGCCTTCCTTGAATGACGAGATTAGGAGTGCTCTCAAAGCAAAAGTCAGAAGGCTGGCTCGACGTTTTGTCTTCTGGAAAAAGAGGCAACAGAATCGATATCTGCAAGGTTTAATTAATTCTGAAGATGTCAAAAGTGCTAATCATATCGAGAGTTCCCACTCATCCCACTAATCGTGGGAATCGGGCAAGAGTGCTTCAAATGGCAAATAACTTGCAGCAATTTGGTCACGATATACACTTTTTACTCTATGAAGGGACAACACAGGACTATGTTGAAAGCGCTTTATTCTGGGGTGGTGACTACTTTCATCCTGTCTTTCCAGAGAAGAAAAGAGCTGGGCTTAGACATAAACATAAAGTAAGAAAGTTTCTTCTAACTTCCCTAAAATCAATATGTCCCTTAGGCCTATACTTGTTGTTAAAACGGCTAAAAACGAAGCCGGTAAATCCAAAAAATATCGATTCTTGGTTTGATATGACAATAGTAAAGCCAATTGTTGATGTTGTAAACCATTTGAATCCGGATATTGTGTTGGTAGAGTATACGTATAAATCTAAAATATTTGAGTATATCCCTTCATCAATATGCAAGGTGCTTGATACACATGATAAGCTTGCAGATCGCCATGCCCTGTATTCAAAGATGGGTTTGAACCCGGAATGGATTTCAGCGTCGCAAGAAGCGGAGGCCATAGGACTGAATCGAGCAGACTATGTGATTGCTATAACAGAGGAAGAAGCCATATATTTTAGGCAGATTACAAAAAAACCTGTTGTAGTGATTGGTCACAATGTAAAAATGCATCCATCTCCACAATCTCATAAGGATGTTGGAAAAGTGATAACTTTTATTGGTGCTCAAAATGCGATCAACTTGTCTGCTGTAAAGTTCATGTTAAATGAAGTAATGCCTTTGGTTTATCAAAAAGCACCGGATGTTGGTTTTCAGATTGCCGGGGGAGTAACAAATGATATTGATCCAGAGTGGGTTCAGCCGGAATTAATTAAATTGATTCCCAATGCAAATCTTGAAAGTCTCTATGCAAATACAAGCGTAGTTGTGAATCCTGCATTGTGTGGGACGGGACTCAGAATCAAGACCATTGAGGCGCTTGCTTACAGCCAAGCTGTTGTAACCACATCCGCCGGGGCTTCTGGACTATTGCACGGAGCTGGAAATGCTTTTCTACTGGCAGATGATGCTGGAGCGTTTGCCCATGCTATTGTTTCATTATTATTAAACAAAGATAAGCGTACTGCTCTCAAAAAGAAGGCGCAGCAATTTGTGGCCGAATACAATGAGAACGTGCTGAGAAATACAGAGTCTGTTTTTGGCAGGGTGGGAAAAGAAAGGTAGATAGCGATTGATTTCGGTAAGAGAGTTAAGGAAGCCTATGACCATTGGTTGAAATCGAAAAACAGTTGAGCTAAGGTGAAAAAGATGCGAATTGCATTTATCGTAGCCGTATTTCCAACCCTACCCGAGACGTTCATATTGAATCAGATAACTGGCCTCATTGACCGAGGGCACGAAGTTGATATCTTTGCGCAGGGAAAAAGCAAAGCTTTGAAGATACACCCAGACGTAAAGAAGTACAACCTATTAGATCGAACATATTACCCGAAAATTCCCACCAACAAATTCTGGCGTGCTCTTAAAGCTGTATGGCTTATTTTCGTTAATTTTCATAAAAACCCTCTTATGATTTCGCGTTCTCTAAATATCTTCAAGTATAAGAGACAAGCGCTTTCTTTAACCCTACTGTACACAGCGTTACTGTATATCGGCAGAAAACCATATGACATAATCCACTGCCATTTTGGGGGAAATGGACTCCGCGGGTTAAGGTTGCGTGAGCTTGGAGCAATCCAGGGCAAATTAGTCACAGCCTTTCATGGATATGACATATCTGTATACTTAAGAAACCAAGGTAATGGAGTATATAACCTTCTTTTCGAGAGAGGTGACTTATTCCTACCTATAAGCGAATGTTGGAAAACCAAACTTGTCGAACTGGGCTGCGATGAAAAAAAGATATCTGTACACCACATGGGGGTTGACTGCCGAAAACTAAGTTTGAGTATACCTGAATTTGAAAATGGCAAGCAAGTTAGGATTTTGACAATCGCTCGACTGGTAGAAAAGAAAGGTGTGGAATATGGAATTCGTGCGGTTGCCAAACTAAGTAGAAAATACAAGAATGTCCAGTATAATATTATTGGGAATGGTCCCTTACGAGATCGTTGTGATCGTCTGATTGCAGAATTGAGAATGGGTGACATAATTCACTTGTTAGGCTGGAAAGACCAAGAGCAAGTATATAGCCTAATCGCAAACTCACACATTTTCCTATGTCCAAGTGTGACAAGTACTAACGGCGACCAGGAAGGTATTCCAGTAGCATTAATGGAGGCGATGGCGGCGGGTTTGCCTATTATAAGCACTCGACACAGCGGAATACCAGAACTTGTCCAAGATGGCATCTCTGGATTTTTAGTCCCCGAGAGAGACGTTTATACCTTGGCTGAAAAGCTTACCTACTTGATCGAGCATCCTAAGGTCTGGCCTAAGATGGGCCGAGCCGGCCGTGCCTATGTCGAAGCTAATTACGATATTAACAAATTAAACGACCGCCTTGTTGAAATTTATCAAGAATTATTAGATGTAAAATAAGCTCCAATAGATAAGAAGCGGAGACTATTAGTGGACGAGAGCAAAAACGATCTTGATATATCAGTTCTAATTGCAACGTATAACCGGGTGGAGACCCTTCGCCAGACTCTCGAAAGTATGACGCGCCTGGATAGAGACGGATTATTGGTCGAGTTTGTCGTGGTTGATAATAATAGTGCAGATAATACCAAAGAAGCCATTGAGTCTTTCGCGGGTAAATTGTCGATTCGCTATCTTTTTGAAGCCCAGCCGGGTAAAAACTGTGCGCTGAACAAGGCGTTGAACGAAACTTCACTCGGCAAACTTGTTGTGTTTACCGACGATGATGTGGAACCAAAACAAAACTGGTTGCAGACAATTGTATCGGTCAGCCATCGCTGGCCTCAGTACAGTGTGTTCGGTGGCAAACAATTTCTGATTTATCCTGATGTTGAGATTCCAAAGTGGGCTTCAAGTAGATCCGTTATGGAGTTTGTTTTTGGCTGGCATTACTATGGTGATAAGGAAAAGCTATACGCGCCAAATATTTTTCCATTCGGGGCGAATTTTTGGGTTCGACGTGAGGTTTTCGCTGATAAACGGCGGTTCAACGAAGCTATTGGGCCGCATCCAAAGAATAGGATAATGGGCAGTGAGACTTCTTTACTCAAGCAGCTCACAGAAGAAGGATATGAAGTTGTATATTCACCCTTTGCGGTTGTCGGGCATCGGATCGGAGCGGAAGATGTATCCATACCGAGTATCTCAAGGAGGGCATATCGACACGGCAGGGGAATAGCGTATATGCGACCACTCTGTCGTTTAGGTTTATTTAATAAACACCCGGGTTTTTGGTATTTGATACGCATAGCGGCAATTATCCGGTTAAGTGTTTATCTGATAATTTCAATATTAGTGCTGTTTTTTACCAAACCAGAAAAGATGATTTGGGCAATGCAAGGACTTGGCTATAACATCGAGTCAATGAGAATGACCAAAGAAAGAAAACTCTCCTAATTCCATGTCTTTAGTTAGTGTGATAATTCCGACGTATAATCGGGCACAGTTTGTCACGAAGGCGGTTGATAGTGTGCTGGCCCAGACTTATACAGACTACGAAATAATTGTGGTTGATGATGGCTCCAGCGACAATACAAAGGAAATCCTGAAGCCGTATATGGACAAAATAAGATACATATACCAAGAAAATGCAGGTGTCAGTGCAGCACGCAATACTGGTATTCGGGCGGCCGAGGGAAAGTGGGTGGCATTTTTGGATTCAGACGACCAGTGGCTGCCGGAGAACCTGGCGTGTCAAATGGAATGCGTTCAAAGAACCGGCATTAAAGTTTGCTTTACAAATTCTGTATTTTTTGACGGTAAACAGTTACTACAACGAAACTACCCCCGGCCCCCAGAACCATCTATTAAGGAAAAAGTACTTAACGATCCATTTGAGTTATTCGTTGTCGGAGGACCACCATTGTATCTTCCGACGATGTTGGCGGAAAAGAGTCTTTTGGAGAAAATAGGATGTTTTGATGAAAATCTTAGAATAGGGGGGGATACTCGTTTGATTTTTAACCTCGCTTTCGAAGCCCCCTTCATATTCATTTATTCGGTGCAGGTAGAAATTAACCGCGCGGAAAGCCGTCAGGGCTTGATGAAGGCAAGGCCTGAAAAGCTACGCACTGAAATTCAAATATCCATTCTTTCAGAAGCATATTTTAGATCTGGCAAAAAAAGTGCGGCTGCCATTACTGGGATTCGCCATAGATTAGGTTATGCATTGTCTCGCAGAGCCGAGATTGCTGCTATAGACAAACAATACAGCGATGCCAGGCGTTTTGCCAAAGACGCATTATACTTTGGCAACGACCTCAAGACATATATGAGGAGTCTTGCAATATGGCTCTGGCCGCAATTTACAACCCATATATACAAGACACGCTGGAATAAAGCTGTTCGGCGTTAAGTCTTGCAGAGAATACAGGAGATGACTGCCGTGACTTGCAATATTCATTTAGTAATGATGACTTATAATCGTTTGGGTTATACTATGTTTTCATTGCCCAGGCTTTTAGCTGATCCCAGCGAAGAGTTTAGTCTCACAATATGGGATAATGGCTCCACCGATGGAACCCAGGATTATCTGCGTACGGTTCGGGACCAGCGGATTGTAGATATTGTGTTGTCCCCAACTAACAGGGGTCAAGCCTACGTCACAAACAAAGTATGGAGTGAATCCACAGCAGACCTTCTGGGCAAAGTTGATAATGATTGCTTAGTGACACCAGGATGGACGAGAACGTTAACCAGAGCACATGAGGACATCGACAATCTTGGGGTGGTAGGATGCTGGCATTTTTTCCCTAAAGATTTCGATTATGACCGTGCACGACACAAGATACAGCAATTCGGTAAACACTGTATTTTCCGGCATCCTTGGATAGATGGTTCATCTCTATTGGTTAAACGAAGTGTCTACGAGCGTTTTGGCCCATGTCACGTGGATGAATATCTGTCTGGCTTCTGGATCCGGGTGGCATTAGGGGGATATATTAACGGTTTCTACTATCCTCTGATATTTCAAGAGCATATGGATGATCCTAAAAGCTCTTACTGCGTGATTAAAGATAAAGAGAGTTTCGATTGTGCTATCAGTACAACTGCAGGATTACAGGCAGGTCGCTACAATGACCCCATGGGAAGACTTCGGTGGAGGCAAGAGATAATTAGAAACCTTCTTAATGACCCTTACGATCCTCATTATTACGTTGGTTGGAGGAGAAAGTTTAGAAGGCTCAAAAGCCTAATGCGAGAATTCATCGCTGGAAGTGCCAGTAAAAAAATAAGCTAATCGTTTCCATGGCTGATCCATTGGCTTCTATCTTGATACCTGTTTACAATGCAGGTGAATATTTGCGTCCTGCTGTAGAAAGTATACTTTCTCAGACCTATTCGCATCTCGAAGTACTGATTATGGATGATGGCAGTACAGACGGCTGCATGGATTCCATAGCCGACCTTGACGATTCTCGCATTCGTATTATAACTCAGAAAAATGCCGGAAAATCCGCAGCCCTTAACCACGCTCTACAGGAGTTGTCCGGAACATTTTACGCTATTCAGGATGCCGACGATCTCAGCTATCCACAACGCATTGAACGTCAGGTGCAGTACATGCTCGAAAACCCAAGTTTGGCAGTTGTATTTACAGGTTATGACGTAATTATTAATGGACGACGCATAGCGCCAAGGTTTTCTGCGAAGACTATACAACAATGTCGCAGGGATATTGAACAGTTGCGAACTCCAACACACGACCCAAATGGAATGTTCCGGGTCTCCATGGTGCGTGATATATGGTATGAACCTTCTTTGAAGGTTGGACAGGGAATAGATTATATTTTAAGGATTGGAGAATGCTATCCCATTGCGGTGCTCGGTGAGTGTCTGTATTCTTACCGCATTCACTTTGACTCGACAACTAGACAAAACATAGAACAGAGAAACCGAATGATCTTGGAGGTTGCGAGACGTGCGTGCCAACGGCGAAAGCTTGACCCCAGCAAATACCCTCTTTGCAAGCCCGAGTTATCTCCGTCAGATAGATATCTGTTTAGAGAACGTGAAGCCGGTGTGGTTCCGCACTTCATGGAGAGCGTATTTGACCTCCGCTCCGCAAGCCAAAACCTACAAGCATTGAAAACTGCCTTGTTCTGCTTACATCTGCATCCCTGTAATCTTTACTACTATAAACCATTGGCTTATGCACTGGCACCACTTACGCTTATCAAGTCCTATCGCTCCAGAAAGGTCAAGAGCGGATGATTAACCCGTCAACAGTCATAATTACGGTCTTTCTCGGAATTCTGACTTTTGTTGTTTCCAGGAAGTATTTCCTGCTGCCGTTTATTTTGGGAGCTTGCTTTCTGCCAGCGGATCAAAGGATAATCATCTTTGATCTGGATTTTACCGTATTGCGCATACTGGTTGTTGCAGGTATGTTACGGCTGTGGCTACGGGGAGAAATCAGGAGCATGAGTTGGAATCGATTTGACCGACTGATATTATTATGGGCAGTGGCGGGATCTGTCATATACATCGTGCAATGGCTCGATATGCGAGCGCTGGTCTACAAGTGTGGAGTGCTGTTTGACGTTATTGGTTTATACTGGCTATTTCGACAAAGTATTCGCTCATGGCATGAAATTATCTTTGTCTTTAAAGTTATGGCTCTCTGTGCCTTACTTCTGGCACCTTTTGTAGCGTTTGAATGGGCAACGGGCAACAATCCCTTCGTGGTTCTCGGTCGAGTCATAACCTATGTCAGGGAAGGGCGTTATAGGTGTCAGGCATCGTTCCCACACTCAATCATGCTTGGTTTATTCTGGGCCACCTTGGTACCGTTATTTGTTGGTCTAGCGATGACAGAAAAAAAGAAAATGCTTTACTGGGCTGCAACCGCTGCAAGTGTCTTTATTGTTTTTGCGACCGCTTCAAGCACACCCTTGGGTACCCTGATAGCTGTAGGTTTATTGCTGCCTTTGTTTCGGTACCGGTGCTATGGCCGGCAAATTGTCTGGGCTGTATGTTGTCTTACTGTGGCTTTGCACATAGTTATGAAAGCTCCAATATGGCATCTGATTTCTCGAATTAACTTGGTGGGAGGTTCAACAGGATGGCATAGATATAATCTTATAAATGAGGCGATTAATCATTTCAGCGAGTGGGCAATTCTCGGGTGTCGTTCGACTCAACATTGGGGCTGGGGGTTACAGGATATCACAAATCAGTACGTTCTGGAAGGTGTCCGTGGAGGACTTGTGACATTAGTAATATTTATTATGGTTCTTTTTTTGGCTGTCAAGCAAACAATTGCTTTTTCCCTTTTTCCGGTTCCCAAAACCGAACAACGGCTTGCCTGGGGAATTTGTGTTGCAATAGTGGGGCACAGTATTTCATTTATCGGCGTTTCTTACTTTGGCCAGATTATGATGCTGCTTTTTTTAACATTTGCTTTCGTCGGTTTTATTTATGATGTTTCTTTGAGGTCTAATATAGAAGTAGTGCCTGATTTGGTTCCCTTAATTGGATAACGAATGGACATATCCATCATTATTGTCAATTGGAATACGGAAAAGATACTTCGAGATTGCCTTGAGTCGGTATACGTCGGGACTAAGCAGATCAACTTCGAGGTTATCGTCGTAGACAACGGTTCAACTGATGGATCAGTGAAAATGGTTGAAGAAAACTTCAAGGATATAATGTTGATTAAGAATAAAAGGAATGTTGGTTTTGCAGCAGCGAACAACCAGGGAATGGCTATTGCCAAAGGTCGCTATGTTCTGCTTCTTAATAGTGATACAATAGTCCTTAATAACGCAATCGCCAAAACGGTTAAATTCGCTGATACTCATCCAGAGGCGGCAGTCGTCGCTTGCAGAGTACTAAATCCGGATCGTACTGTACAAAAGACCTGCTTTATGTTTCCATCATTGCTGAATATGCTTTTGTCGAGTACGTATTTATATAAGCTTTTTCCCTGGAACAAGTTCTTTGGACGGGAGCGTATGACTTGGTGGGATAGAGACGATATACGTGAGATTGATGTGGCCACCGGTTGCTTTATGTTAGTGAGACGCGAGGCTATTAAGCATGTTGGTATTATGGATGAGCGGTTCTTTATGTATGGAGAGGAAACAGATTGGTGCTATCGCTTCAAAAAGGCAGGATGGAAAGTTCTCTTTACGTCAGTAAGTGAAATTATTCACTTAGGGGGGCAGAGTGCCTCGAAGAATCCTACCGCTATGAACGTCCAGGTACGGTTGAGTATATTGAAATTTATACACAAACACTATGGTAGTTTGAGATATAGTATTGCATGCTTTTTGGTTGTGTTGTTTTTCTTAGTTCGCATACCTGTGTGGTTCATTATATGGCTTTTAATTACCAAAAGGAGAGATGTATCAGCTTTGAAACTTCGAGCTTATACCTCTGGTGTTGGTAAAATTCTACTATCACAGGTCTGTAGCTACTCGTGATTGATAAGAAGCATATGTGCAGGTAAATTGTCTGATCGCATTTTATAGAAGTTGTTATGTGTGTTGAAGATCACCTCGGCCCCGAAGCGATGCATAAAGGAAAACCGTTTCCTAACAATATTAATTACATTGTTGTTACGCCAGCTTATAATGAAGAGAAATATATAAGTGAAACAATTACCAGCATGCTTTTGCAAAAAGCCGCACCAAATGTATGGGTCATTGTTGATGACGGTTCTTCCGATGGAACATGGCCAATTGTAAGTGCAATAGCAGAGGCTTATCCGTGGATTGTAGCACATAGGCGTACTAAATGTCGACATCAACCTGAAGATGGATTATTAAATGCCTCTGAAGCTAAAGCATTCCTTGAAGGTTATCGGATGGCTTTAGCTACTTGCCCCAGTCCTGACTTTGTGGTCAAACTTGACGGAGATGTGACGTTCGACTCCAATTATTTTTTGGATCTATTTGAAGGGTTAGCAAGTGATCCAAAACTTGGTATTGTTGGGGGGACTGTCTACGAATATAAAGGTGCTGATCTTATTCGTGAGAAGGTAAGTAGTGCTCATGTTCGTGGCGCGACCAAAGTCTATCGTTGGAGTTGCTATCAAGACATCGGCGGTGTACTACCTGTCTTTGGATGGGATGTAATCGACGAAATCCTTGCAATCGTTAATGGATGGAACGTAAAAAGTTTTGACTATGTGCATCTTACTCATCTTCGGCGGACTGCATCGAGAGACGGCCGGTTTTATGGTTGGGCAAGAAATGGTTATATGGCCTATTATATTGGCATGTCACCATTAAGATTAGTTCTTCGGGCATTTTTCAGATTGGTGATGACGGGGGATATTATCCAGTCGTTTGGGCTTGTGTATGGTTACTTATACAATTTTTTCAGGCGAGCTCAACGACTTCCCGACCCATCGCTTCGCAAGTTAATCAGAAAACATCAATGGACCACGGCTTGGGCATCTTTATACCGTTGGGCATCAAAAGCTGAAACTGAAAGGCTTTACTAAATGGAGCTCGGTAGAAAGCTGCGCGTAGCAATAATCGGTTGTGGAACTGTAGCTTTGGATCATTTAGGAGCTGTAAAATCCAAATGCGGGCGTGTGGAAGTACATCTTTGTGATAAAAATCCCAAAGCCATAAAAAGATGTCAGGCACTGGTTGACGATAACGTCCAGACTTATTTGGATTCATACAAGTTAATTTCTGAGCAACAATTTGATGTTGTTCACGTTTTAACACCCCCAGATTCCCACTATGATATAGCTAAGCATGCGATTCAGAATCACGCTAATGTTTTGGTAGAAAAGCCAATGGCATTAACTCTCAGGGAAACTGAGGATTTGTATTTTGTATCTGAGAGAAGGGGTAGAATGATTTGTGTTGACCATAGTCTATTATATATGGATTGTTTCAGAGAGGCAATGGAAGTACTTAATAAAGGTGTTTTAGGAAAAATTATAGCTGTTCACTGTTTTTTCGGTCATTCTGAACGAAAAAAAACGATTCCATACGGTGGCGTCAGTCACTGGTCGTATAATTTGCCAGCCGGACCTTTGATGAATATCATCTCGCATCCTGCTAGTGTGGTTGTGGAGTTATTGGGTATGCCGGATTCCATAAATGTTATTGCAGACGCCAGAAATATGATGCCTTATGGTTTTTCAGACCTCTTGGATGTTTCAATTCGCACCGAGAAAGGTTATGGTTCGTTTACTATCAGTATGGCTCATGGAAGTTCTTCTCGCTATGCAAATATCGAATGTGAAAAGGGTGGCATCTTTGTGGACTTTGCGCGTCAATTGTTAATTGTTCGATTTCACAAAGGCCGTTTGGGATTTATTTCTAAAGCTTTCAGTGGAATTTCTCAAGGTGTTTCATTTATTAAAGGAACACTTAGTGTTG
Source organism: uncultured Pirellulales bacterium (assembly GCA_964519995.1). GTDB lineage: Bacteria > Planctomycetota > Phycisphaerae > Sedimentisphaerales > Anaerobacaceae > CAZFLY01. The sequence continues at coordinate 12,844 of CAZFLY010000034.1, forward strand.
TTTATAAGGTTGCTTCAAAGAAAATGAAAAGAAACCCGGGTACAAGGAATCTTGTTGAACAGTTTTACAAAGCCGTTCGCAATGGTTTACCTGCACCGGTAAGCAGAGATAACGCTATTGGTGTAGCTACTATTTATGAAAAAGTGCTTGTAGCTCGTGATCAGAAATCTAAATCCAAAGATTTGTGTCACAAAATTAGCACAATTGATAAATAATACAGAGTCGCTGAGTTATCTAAATTGCACATTTGGTGAATCATGAAGGTATTATTAACTGGATATTCAGGCACACTAGGAACTGCTGTTGCTAAATCGTTACTTGAAAATGGGCATCAATTGCGTGTCTTATTTCATGGTGCCGCGATTAAACCTCAAGAACTTGATCCGGGTGTAGAAATTTTCTGGGGTAGTTTGTCACAGACAAGTATATTTAATCAACTTACTAGTAAAATCGACGTAGTCGTTCATTGTGCATGGGATGGACGTGGTGCATTCGATGCGAAATTTGAAAATGTTAATCTATATGGAACTACGAAGCTTATAGAAGCTGCTAACAGCAACAATGTTAAGGCCTTTATACATATATCCAGCGTGGCTGTTTATGGGCTAAATCGCTCATTATGGAATAAGCTTGTAGATGAAGAGTACCCATTTGTTACTGAAGAGCGGTCAATGAATTCCTATCCTTGGGTGAAAGTACTAATTGAGAAGGAATGTGAACGCCTAAAAGATAACATAAGGATGAATCTTGTGATAATAAGACCGGGATTGTTGTTTAGCGATACTAAAGCACCTGCAAAAAAGGTTATTAGTTTAAGAGGGGGAAAATATGGGTTGCTTGTAGGGAATGCAAAAAATCATTTGCCGTATATTCACGTAAATGATGTAGCTGAGATGATCCTAATTCTCCTTAATACGGCGCCAAAATACGCCGTTTATAACTGCGTGCCTACAATACACCTGTCGGCGAGATACTTTCTGAAAAGGTGGGCTGAAAGATATGACAAGTCTGTCAGGATTTTAAGAATTCCACCGTGTGTATTACGTATGATGAATAAAGCAGTGCGAATACTTAAAAAAGCTTTGGGTCAACAGGTCGGAATGAGCAGTATTGATTACCAGATATTTACCGGCATTCGTAATATTAAATATGATGCAGCCAAGGCTGTTCAGCAGCTTAACTGGCAAGATGTTCACACCACAAGTTTATCAATTCAAGGCAGTGATAAGTACGATTCCATCGTTTGAGATTCTACCATATCTAACTCAACTTGTTACGGATGGAGCCAGCGTATTTGAAAATAGAGGATAACACTATTATTAGCTTAACCACATTTAAGATTCTTCAAATTCTCTAAATACCAAATGGAAAAACGGTTGAAGATTTGTTTAGCAGCATCGGCCGGCGGGCATTTCAGTCAACTTCTAAAACTCTCGGAATGTTGGAATGAGCACGAGACAATTTGCATTACTACAACCGAAGTTGTTAGAGAAAAACTTAGAGAATTTGGTCGTGTTTGCATAGTTGGAGAATGCAACCGTGAGCATCCTATCAAAGTGGTTCGTGTTTTAATAAGATGTATTCATGTAATTTTGAATAATAAACCTCATATTGTTATAAGCACTGGTGCTGCAGTTGGTTGTATCGCATGTCTCCTGGGCAAATTGTTTGGAGCCAAGGTGGTTTGGATTGACAGTATTACAAACATAGAGCGTGTATCATTATCTGGCAGAATCGTCCTAAATATCACCGATCTTTTCCTTGTGCAATGGCCTGAGCTCGCCGAGCGATATAGAAAGGTTGAGTTTGTCGGTGCCGTGATATGATTTTCCTAACGGTAGGTACGCAATTTCCCTTTGATCGGCTGACGAAGTCCATTGATGAGATTGTCAGTGGCAGTGTGGTGCAAGAGGATATTTTTGGGCAGATAGGTGACAGCTTATATCAGCCCCGCAACTTTCGAGCAGTTGCATTTATGGACAAAAGCGAATATGACAGGCATATGCGTGAGGCCTCTTGTGTGATTGGTCACGCTGGAATAGGCACAATCACAACGGCCCTTGAGTATAGAAGGCCGCTCTTAGTGATGCCGAGATTGAAAAGGCATGGTGAAGTGGTCAACGATCACCAAGTTGTTTTGGCAAAAAAATTTGAGCAGCTTAGCCACATACTGGTAGCGTACGACGAGCAAGAGCTACCTCGCAAGATAAAAGAGCTGAAGTCATTCAAGCCTTGCGAGCGTCACGTACATCGAGCAGAAGTGGCAGAAAGGATCAAACGGTTCTTACAGGAATTAGACAAAAAGGCCTAAGCAGCTTGCAATAAATTATGCAGCATTAACCTATACTGTTTCCTTTTCTTTTTATTATGGCTGCCAACCGCTTTGGTCTTATGAATAGCGCAATTATCAAGGAAAAGGTAAACGTGTTCGTAATCAACATAGACACTATCGACCAGCCATTTGATAAATTCTAATTTCGCGAGAGTTCCCCGCCTGTGAAGGCGGGGGTGAGAGCCATTTCCAGCAATGCAATTGCTGGACAGGCAAAGCCTGAAATAGTAAGTGCCACGTCTGTAAAGACGTGGGAATCTACAAACTCAACACTTCGTTTCTTCTCGGTCGCCATAACTGATAGCCCTTCAGTAGTCCAATCAAGTGCACCAAACGTACAGACGCGTCGGTTTTGACCTGCGGAAGGAACCTTCACCTGTTCGCCACGCAGCATCCACATACGCGTCAATTGAGGATTCAGATGGAATTCAGCTTCGTCGAGAAACGCGAAAGCACAACGGCCGGCGATGGCCTTGACTTTTTTTGAGCACGGCGTTTTGCCCGCTTGGCACGGGCAACATCGGCTGGATCTTGCTTGTGCTTCAAAGAAAGCTTGGGACGCTTGTAGCGAAAATCGAGGCGATGAATGAGATTGTAGATGGTTCGCAAGCAAACTTCTTGGTGGGTTACCTGAGATGGCCACGTAAAAGATGAGCGCTCCAAACTGTGGCATTGTAGCCCAGCTGACGAGGAGATTGTAACAATGCTTGTTTGGCTGCTGTCTCGAACTCCTCGTCTGCTTTGCGTGGTTGGCCCGGACTTTTTCTCGGCTTCAAAGAATCCAGACCCTGCTTGTTGAAGGCATTGAGCCAACGCTGAACGGTTGTAGAATGTATGCCCACAATCGCAGCGATTTGGCTGGGTCTCTTGCCTTCATCTGATAGCCGAATCGCCAGAGCTTTTCGTGTTTGCTTGCCGTCGTTGGAGTGTGCTGCAAGTTTTGCCAGGAAGTGGCGTTCGTGCAGCTTTAATTTCCGAACTAACAACGGCTCTTGCATAATATATCCTTCCAAAATTAACTTCTTTCAGAAGGAATATCAGCATATCTTTATTCATTGCTGCAACTTTTTCTGCAAAGTACTTAGGTATCCGGAAGTAGCATTTCTGCACGTAACGGTTCCAGTTTGCTCGACGCCAAGGACGGCAGAAAGAGTACTGAAAGAGTCAGTTAGATTTCTCATAGGTAAGCCCGGAGTTTTAGATGATAATCTGAAGCGCCAGCGGTATAATAGTTTATTAAATCAAAGATACGCTGAAGCAGAGAAGGTTTTTGAACTTGCTTTCGCGGAGTCAATAAGTCTAGATGGATTAAGGTGTTATGGAACGAAGGGTCGGGAAAGAGTCTATATAATGTTCCCCGGATACGCCCACGATGGCGGGCATCTGAATCCAATTGGCAGAGGAAAAAGCGGAGCAGTTGCTCGCAACTCTCGCTAAAATGGCGAACGAATAGAAGTAGCTCAATGCCCCATGATCATGCGATAGGGCCGGAGGTTGCGTTTTTAGATGTTATATAGTCTGCTGCATGTTTGAGCACGTGTTGGTCTTATACAATGTCGAATCGTCTATCAGTTAATATGGCGAATGTTCAAGCTGTTGTGCTTGCGGGTTGTCGTGATTTTGGCCGTTGCCCGATCGCGTCGCGTCTGCCTGCGGCCTTGTGGCCAATTGTGGATAGACCCGCTCTGGAACATCTCTTAGCAGCCTTTTTGGATCAAGGAGTCCAGCATGTAACAGTCTGTTCCTGCGATGAAGGTTCTCTATTACAGCAGTTGATTCAAACAGACAATCGTTTGAAAGTTGAGTATACATATGAGCCACTACCTGTTGGCACAGCAGGTTGCATTCGTGATGCTGTCCATGATCAGGATGGAAAGGATATGCTACTATTGGTATGTCCTGCAAACATAGTTCACCTCCCGAAACTTGATGTGCTAATAGACACACACATCCAGAGTGGATCGGACTTGACCGTAGTATTCAATCCTGTTGAAATTAAGGGTTCTGCTAAGCCGATAGGTGAAGCGGCAGGTATATATGTCTGCCGCCCTGATATACTGGCATATATCCCTCAGCAGGGCTACTGCGATGTCAAGGAAGGATTGATTCCCGAAATGCTCCATCTCGGAAAAACTGTTAACGCTGCGACCCTGCCGATGCACGTAGGAAATTATCGGGATTGGCGAGAGTATCTACGGGCTATAAGTAATTACCTCGAAGATAGTCCGCAGTTCGGTGCCGAGCTTAGACTCTATGATAAAAAGGATTCGCATCTTCTTTGGGTCTCTGCCGATGTTCAGATTGATCCAAGCGCCAAAATGTTCGGGCCGTGTATCATATTGAACGGAGCACGTATTTGTGAGGATGTTGTTATCATCGGCCCGACTGTGGTTGGAAGAAACGTTTGTGTTGAAAAACGAAGCGTGGTGGCAAATTCTATTGTGTGGGATGGAGCACAGGTTGGCAGAGACTGCGAAGTTCAACGATGTATTGTTGACTATGGTGCCGTAGTAAGGTCCAAAACTGTTGTACGAGAGAAGTCCATACCTTCCAGAGCAGAAGGGATGTTTCGAGGCTTTCTCGATGGCGGGCTTAGAGTTGTGGAAACTAAGGTGGACAGGTTAAAGCTTGTATTACAATCTGGGCTCACCAGAATTGATAAAAGGCTTCCCGGCTGGATTCAATTGAATAAGGCACAGTATATTTCTTGGTTTGGTGTGATTTTAGTTCTATCTGCATTTATTTGGTCTTATTGGCCTAACCTTGTACGTCTTTGGAATGCATGGCAGCGAAGTGACGAGTACTCGTCGGGCCTGTTGGTTCCGTTTTTAGCTGTATATGTTCTATGGTCGAGACGTGGTGATATTACTCAGTGCCCGATAAGTCCTTCTATATGGGGAGTATTTGCATTTATTGGAGCTCAGGCTGTCAGATTGTTCGGATTATACTTTTTATATGACTCGGCGGAGAGGTTGTCTATTGTTTTAAGTATTGCTGCGCTTGTATTATTGTTGTCTAGCTGGAAGCTTTTGCGGAGGGTATCAACGGTACTATTGTTTCTGTGCTTGATGTTACCTTGGCCGAACCGTATCCAGGCTGCGGTGATGGTACCACTGCAGCGCTGGGCTACGTCGTCAGCGGTATTTTGCCTTGAAGTGGTTGGCTATGAAGTCGTGCAGGAAGGCAACATTATCCATATCGGCGAGTCAAGCGTCGCAGTTGCAGAGGCGTGCAATGGCCTGAGAATGGTCACGGCCTTCTTTGTTATTAGCGGATTGGTGGTCTTGTTGGTCAAACGCCGGTGGTGGGAGAAGCTTATTGTTCTCGCCTCGAGCCTACCAATCGCGTTGTTATGTAATACGATCCGATTGACGTTGACCGCGATGGCCTTTACGGTTGTTAGCGGCGAGTACTGGGAAAAGTTATTTCATGATTTCGGTGGGTACGCTATGATGCCTTTAGCACTGGCTGCAGTGGTCGCTGAGTTGTGGCTCTTGACAAGATTGATTGTACTTCCATCAGAACAGCAGCCAATAGTAATAACAAGACAAGAAAGGCAGTCAGTACTGTGAAACTGGACAAAGGAGAATCGAAAAGATGGATACCCTGGAGAGATATCTCGATCGTGTAATTGAACAGAAGCCTGCAGCTTTTGAAGCGCCTCCTGAGCCTCCTTCCAGACCTGGCGGCGAGCCAACACACGATCTCTTAGCCGCAATACTTCGTCGTTGGTATATTGTGCTGCTCACATTCCTGGTCGTGACTGTGATAGGATTGCCCGCAATATGGTTCTTGATTGAGACTCAGCACATTGTGACTGGTGGGATTATGGTTGCCCCTATCATACCGAACATTTTGACCGGCCAGCCGGAAAGAGGAGAGATATCAAATTATACAACCTTTGTGAATACGCAGGCAATAATGATCACCGGTGACAGAGTGGTGCAAAGAGTCGCAGATGAGTTGGTTGACAAAGACCTGGAGTTCTTCAAGGATGAACCTATTAGCCGAGTTGGCAAACTGAAGCGGAAACTGGAAAGACTAAGAGGCATAAAAGCAGAGCCTGAGCCTGTAAACACACTGAAGCGTGCGATCGCAAGGGGAGACATAAGGGCTGTAGCTCGACACCGCACCGAGTTGATCGCGGTGAGGATGAAAAGCATGAGACCGAGCGAAGCCAAACAGATTGTAGATTCTTTCATCCGGAATTATATGGCTGTCTACGTTTCCGGTTCTGCCCAAGAGGAAGACCAACAACTGGCTGTGTTAGAGAATGAGCGCAAAGTCTTAACTGAAAGGCTGCAGAGGCAGCGCCAGACAATTCGTCAGTTGGCTGACGAATATGGGACGACAACCTTGGATGGACGCCAGGATATGATGTTGCGGCGCGTTACGACCTTGCTGGGCGAGCTTACCAGATTGGAGGCACGTAGAATTAGCCTCGAGGCCAACGTGGAGTTGTTCGAGCAAGTTGAGCAGGTCTCTATATCGCCACACGAACTAATGGCGAGGCGCAGCGAGTATATCAATTCTGATCCGACTATTCGGGAAATAATCCGAAATATCGTCCAGTTAGATCGGGACCTGATTGTCACTGAACAAGTATTGGCACCCGGAAATCCCGCTATAAAGCAAAAGTGGGAGCTCTTGGATGCATTTAGGACACGCTTGGAAGAAAAACGCCAGGAATTGGCTAAGAGTTTTGATGAAGGATTAGACGAGCGCGCCAAAGAAACCGCTCATGAACGGTTGTTGCACTCGCAGGCAGAGATAGAGCAGATCAAAGTGCATGAAAAGCGACTTCGTGAAGTGCTGAGCGAGCAAGATAGCCAAACCATTGAGGTAGGGCGAACGCAACTGGATATTCAAGATATGCAATTTCAATTAGAACTTGAAAAGGATATATACGACAGGATCTGCCGACGCATAAAAGAAATGGAGATGGAACGCAAGCGTCCTGCGAGGATTTCCTTTGCTTATCCTGCTGATGTCGCTTTTGTTGAAGATAAGCGCGTAAAATACTCGGCTGCCTTGGTTTTCGGCGCGTTTTTCTGTGGCGTAGTACTAGCGTTTCTGAGGGATAAGGCAGATAAGAGTTTGCATACGCCCGATGATGTTGTTAAGCGCATAGGCATTCGAATAATTGGTACTACCACAAATTCACGAGGGATAAAACCCGCTCTCCTGCATGAGCAAATCTCCGGAGACTACCAAACTATACGTGCGAATTTAGGGCTACTTGATAGCGAGGGCATACCAAAAAAGTTGGCTGTTACAAGTCCCGGCATGAGAGAGGGAAAAACTACTTTTGCGATCAATTTGGCAACAAGTTTGGCTAAATCAGGCAAAAAAGTCCTGTTAATAGATGGTGACTTAAGGAAACCCGATGTCGGGTACTTGTTGAAAATTTCCAAAGACAAAAAGAGCCTCTATAATGTGCTTGCTGGAAAAGCTGTCGATGGGGCTGTTTACTCTATTTCTTCAAGCGGGCTGGATGTGCTGGCGGCGGATTCCCACAACACAAGTGATATTTATGAGCTGTTGGCATCACCGGTAGCAGCACAGCAAATAGACAAGCTGGGCTTCAACTATGACCATGTGATCATCGATACTCCGCCTGTATTGGCCTTTCCTGATGCTTTGGTTTGGGCTAAGATTGCAGGTGCGGTTGTGTTGATTAGCTTTGCTGGGCAGACTACTGCACCCGATCTAAAAAAAGCAAAGGAAAGGCTAACAGAAGTAAAAACAAAAGTACTAGGTACAATTTTGAGCAACGTCGAGGTCGATCATGGCTATTACCGTTATGGTTACGACTACTATTCGCAGAAGGCACAGTCAGTAAAAGCTACCAGGCGACAACGTGGGAAAAAACCGTTACTGTTTACGGAAGATCAGCCACATAACGTTGACAATTCTGACTCTCAGGAGAATTGATGCCGGAAACTGCGAGTCGGACGTTAGATACAAGCCTTTTTATGAAACTGGTTATCTTACACGGGAAGAAGGACACTACGATTGGTAGTGGCGAAAATCTGCTTCGACTTGCTTTGTCTGATGAGCCTACTGCGAGCGTGATTTTCGCTGGTTTAAAGAAAGGTCTACCACATAGCTGCAACCGGGTTCCGATCGTGGGTTGTCTGAAATTGCGTCATAGTAATGCTGTTTATGTTCTCCCAAAGGAATGGGGTGTTAAAATCCGTCCGGGTGGTCCAAGAATAATAACGTACAAGGATAAGGTACCGATTTATGCTGAGTTCATTAGCCAGGCCAAGCGAACAGGTTGGTTCGTTGTTTGTGACGGACGATTTGCCACGCAGATTAGCAACGTGTTGCTGGAACAAGTATTGTCTGGGGCTAATGGGAATGTGGTGGCAGTCGATGTCACACCAGAACTGTTGGCTTATCGAGAAAAAGTACGTTTGACAACCAAGAACAAAGTAGTGGGATTTCGTCGACTACATTCCGACTCTATTGAACCGGCCAGTGCCATTGCGGATTGGCCTCATTATCTTTTTATAAAAAGTGGTGCCCTTGACTTGGTCCTGACCGATCAAGTTTTGTCAATGGACTTTTATGCTTTTGCAGAAAGGTGCCGATCAAAGCAGTTGGTTATTCACTCGTTCAAAGTAGCTGGTACCGTGCTCGATCTGCAAACAGAAGGTGGGTTATTGGATTTCTATAAAGCTTTTCTTGATAGTGCGTCAATACGTGGCGTTCAGAGTACGGTTGAGGGCGTTGGCGCCATAATTGTCACAAGCAATCATGGGATTTCTCGAGGTTCACGTATTATTAGGAAAGTGCTGTTAGGAAGAAATGTCCAAATCGGTGAGCAAGCGACTATTGTAGGTCCAACGATTATTGCTGATAACGTTAAGATCGGACAGGGCGCTACAATATATTCATCTATCATCGGCTCCAACATAACGGTAGGTGCGAATCAATTTGTTAATAACCGCGTTTTACAAGATATGGGATTCGATGGGAAGCATGTACTTCGATCCAATGGGGATGGTGCAAAACAGATTGGCTATGCAATGCGTAGAACAAGCTCCTGGGTAAGAATTGGTAATGCTTTTCGCACCTGGCCAAAATTCTCTTATCCGCGATTTTTCAAGCGGTTTGCCGATTGCTTGACTGCGATAATAGTGCTGATTCTATTCGCTCCTGTCATGCCGTTTATTGCCTTAGCAGTCAAAATGAGTTCGACGGGTCCGTTATTCTTCAAAGACAGACGTCAAGGTTTTCACGGTAGAAAATTCAACTGTTTCAAGTTCAGGACAATGACCGTAGGAGCTGATAAGATGCAGGAGAAACTGAGGGTTGTCAGTGAGGTAGATGGTCCACAGTTCAAGATGGCGGATGACCCTCGAATTAACATGATTGGCAGATTCTTGCGAGAGACACATATTGATGAGATACCTCAATTCATTAATGTTTTGCTTGGCCAGATGAGCGTTGTCGGTCCAAGGCCTTCTCCTGAACAAGAGAACACTTTGTGTCCTTTCTGGCATGACGCTCGCCTGTCGGTTCGGCCGGGGATTACAGGCCTTTGGCAGGTTTGTCGGACGCGTCAGCCACTGAAGGACTTTCAAGAATGGATTCATTACGATACCAGATATGTAAGAGAGCTCTCACCCAGGATGGACCTGTGGATATGCCGGCAGACAGTTAAAAAGTTGATAGATAACTTCATAAATCAGTTCTGATTCAGTGGGTAACAGCGGAGGACAATAACGACGATTCTCAACTTTTGCACGTGCAAAGACTTTTTGCGCTGACCCACTCAAGCACTTTTAGGAAGGATAGGAAAATGGCAAAAAGATACTTTAATTGGAAATTAGCAATCGTTTTCGTAATCAGTCTTGTTGTTCTTTGCGTAACCGCTTTTGCGCTACGAAGTTGGCAAAGGGGCAACCGAGCGGAACGAGGGCTTATTCTTGGCAATGAGGCTTATGAGCAGCGCAAGTGGGACGAGGCAGCGGCTAACCTGGGACGTTATCTTAGCGTTGAGCGAAATGATGTGCAGGCACTGCTTAAGTACGCCGATGCGCAGATCAAAAGAAGGCCTATTAGAAACAGCAACATTCAGCAGGCGATAGCGGCATACCGAACCGTTTTAAGGTTGGATAAAAACGAATCCGAAGCTGCTACCAAGCTTACTGAGATCTATCTTGGGATAAACGCTCCAGGCGAGGCTGAGTTAATCGCGGAACGGTATCTTCAAACAAATGACAATCCTGAAATTAGCCGGATGCTGGCTGTGGCGCTAGCCAGACAGCGCAGGTTCGACGAAGCTGTAACCCAGTTGAAAACAATCATAGAAAAACACTCCGACGAGATATTAGCTTATGAAACTTTGGGTCAGTTAATGGAACAACGACCACAAGATTTTACCGACCAGCCGAAGCGGTGGTATGATGAGGCTGTGGAGAAAAACCCATCCTCGGCATTGGCTTACATCGTCCGGGCGGCGTTCTATCTGCGAAGTGGGGACAGATCTAAGGCCTTAGCGGATCTGGAACAAGCTGAAGTGCAAGACTTGTCTGACCCCCTTGTTCGCCTACGTCTGGCAAGAGAATTTACCGTCGTAGGTATCTTGGATCAAGCGGAGCAGCACCTAAAGATTGTCCAGGCCGATAACCCGACAGATCGGACGCTCTGGCTTATCTGGGCGGAACTAGCATTAAGATCCGCTTCACAAGAAAAGATGCAAGAAGTAGCCGAGATGGGCTTACGAGAGCTTGGTTCCGACATGTGGGATTTTATACATGTAGCAGCAGAACTGTTTATTCGGGCAGGCCAGCTCGACCAGGCTGAGGACTGTATCTCCAAAATGCACGAAAAGGATATACATCCTGAAAAAGTCGCTTTTCTGCGAGGTCTTGTGGCGAATAGAAAGGGGCATACTTACAGAGCCATCAAGTACTGGTCACGAGCAGTTGAATTAGGTGATAAATCACCACGCGTTCGGTTAGCACTGGCATCTGCTTTTTCCAATTTAGGTGATTTGCAGTCGGCATTGCGGCAGTTGCGTATTCTGGTTTCCGAGTTTCCTGATTCTTTGGATGGTCTTATCACAATAGCGCGGTTGACAGCCCAAATGGGAAACTGGGCCGAGTCTGTAGAATACACTGTAAAAGCCAAGCAGCTCTCACCAGAAAATCTTGAGGTAACTTTACTTGATATCCAGGCTCAAATGCGGTTGCTGGCATCGCGATCAGTGGATGTGAACAACATTCAGGTCTGGCATGACTTGGAAGAAAAGTTGGAAACGTTGGAAAAAGCGACTGATGGCGCAGCAAAGATACGACTCCTTCAACTGCGAGTAGCCATGCAGCAGGGTAAGCTCACCGAGGCCAGATCTCTACTTGACCAGCTAATACAAGCCTATCCTTCACAAGCAGAAACTGTCTTGGCTGAGGCTGAACTACTTACCGCTGAGGGTAAGAGCAGTGAAGCTACAACAGTGTTGCAGAGAGCCATAGAGCAGTTTCCTCAGAATGTAGTACTTGTGAGATACCTTGCCATCTTGTACGCTCAGCAGAACAACTACGACAAATGTGAGCAGGTCATACAAGCTGCGCTCAAGCGTGTTGAGCAATCATTCGCTCAGCATGAGTTGGGTTTATTGCTTGCGCAGTTCTATAGACGTTGGGGACAAGAGAACAAGGCATACGCTTTCCTCAATGCACTTACGCAGAAGCTTCCGAATGACATCCCTGTCAAACGCCAACTCTTATCATGTGGGCAGGTCATGGACGACCCTGAAACAGCACAGTCAATAGTCGATGCCATCAAGGAACTTGAAGGTGAAGACGGATGGCAGTGGCGGTATGAGCAGGCAAGAATTTGGTTCAACGGTGATGGTTTTACCGCTAGGTCTGTCCAGATACTAAGTCTTATGGAAAAGAATTTGCTGGCGAATCCAGATGACCTGCCGAGCCGTGTTTTGCTTGCAGCAACATACGAAAGATCTGGTGAACTGCAACTGGCGATATCGACTTACCGTGAGGCCTTGAGTCGGTCACCCGACGATGTTCGCATTATTGTTCCCACCGTTGCCTTGCTCTACAAAACCGAAGAATATGATGAAGCTGAGGAAATTTTGGCGCGTGCTGCCGAAGAAAAACTGTATCACCCACAGCTTCAACAAATACAACTGCAAAGCCACCTCAGACGCGGTGAGTTGAGTTCAGCTTCAGACGTTCTACAGGATCTGCTCAGTAATGATCCAAACAATCAAGCCATCTGTCTCTCTCTTGCCTTGCTTAAGATGCGACAGAGTGAGTTTGATGTGGCAAGCGAATTGTTAGAGAGACTACGAAAGCAAGAACCCAACTCGTTACCCGTAGTCTCCGCTTTGGCGCAGCTTAACGTTCGGCAGAATAAATCCCAACAAGCACTGCAACTCTGCGAACAAATAGTACACGATGTTAACAGTGTACCTGCCTATATTCTGCGCGCTAGGACATACGCTGCATTGGGACAATTTGACAAGACAGTTGAAGACTTCGGACGAGCTTTGGCTATGGAACCGAAGAACGCTGGGATATGGTTGGCCAGGAGCGATTTCTATCGATCAATGGGGCGTCCGGCGCAAGCACTTTCGGATGCGGAAACGGCGCTATCTTTGGCTCCCGATAACGACCGAATCCAAAAACGCTGTATATCGCTTTATTTGGTATCGCCTAACTCGGAACACGTTCGTCAAGGAAAAAAGATTCTCGACAAAGCATTAGAATCGAATCCTGAAGATGTCGAGCTGCGATTGTTCAAAGTAAGATCGCTACTCGCTGAAGGAACAGCTCCTGCAATTAACAGCGCCACGCAGATCCTCCAGGAAGTAGCCCAAAACTACCCTCAAACCGGTCGGGCATGGGTGTTGTTGGGTCAGACTCATTTGAGTCAAGGACAACCTGGCAAGGCTATAGATGTTGCCTTGCGAGGTCTTGCCTATAGACCAAATAACAAAGAGTTACTTATGCTTAAGGCCCATGCAGAGGCGATACGCTCGCCCATTTTAGCGGTTCCTACATTAAAGCAGCTTAGAGAGATGGACCCGAACAATGTCGAAATAGCAGTGCAGTTGGCTAAAACTTACGTTACGGTAGGTGAGTCTAAAAAAGCTGTGGAACTTCTGAGAAATCAGTTGGACAATTGCAATGGCGAAAGTTGCAGGAGGTGCAACATCGCTCTGGCTGTCGCCTTATATAGGAACGGTGATAAAGAAGCTGCTCAAGAACAATTTGATGCGTTGATGAGTTCTGTACCGGATGATCCAAGTCCCTTGCTGGCACAGATCCAACTGCTTAGGGATGACAAGGTCTGGGATCAGCTTAGCCAAAAGGCCATCCACTGGTATCAGGAACATCCGGAGGATGTCTTCACTCCTGTTGCTATTGCCCAGGAACTTTTATCTGCTGAGGGCGACCAGGCAAAAAAGATAGCTGAAGACATACTTCACAAAGCGTTGGACCGTCATCCAGAGAATTTACCAGCACTGAGGTCCTTGGCTATCACACTACAATTGCTTGACCGCGTGGACGAAGCGGCCAGATTTTATCAGCAGATCCTTGAGATCGACCCTAACAATGTGATCACTATTAATAATCTTGCATGGGTACTCTGTGAAAAACTGGGTAAATGTCAAGAGGCGCTAGAACTTATTCAAAGAGGGCTGAAAATAGCTCCTATAAATTATATTGATATTATCGACACCCGTGGTGTCATATATTACCGCTTAGGACAATTCGAAAAAGCGATTGAGGATTTGACTCGGTGCGTCGAGCTTTATCCACTTTCTGCACCGGCGTCTGTGGGTTCACGTTTTCACTTAGCGAGAGTTTTAGTTGAACTCGGACAGCAAGACAACGCGATTGAACAACTCACGCAAGCCTTGGACTTACAGCGTCAGATCGGTGGTCTATCGATAGTGGAGGTAGCTGAGGCACGGCGTTTACTTGAACAGTTACAGAAAGGTAGTTAGTCATGTCCGGAACATTCAATCCTACGACCAAGCGCATTACCAGTACAAGTGAAGATGAGCAGCGCCATAAGGTCGTTCTTCTTGACAGAAAACAGTGGCTGTATGTGCAGAACCGATACAATTTAACGCCTCGAGAGTGTGAAATAGCTGAACTTATCTGCCAGGGCATGAGAAATGGCAGCATAGCTAAGAATCTGCGGATAAAACCAGGTACTGTCAAGACCCATATACGGAACATTTATCGGAAGGTCCAGGTCAAAAGCAAAATTGCCATGCTTTTACGATTTGTCATGGATGCTCAGGAACTTTCGAGTCAATATGGGGCCACAGTCGCTGTTCACACTGTGGAATAATTAGAGCCTGCTAAAGTATTTTCAAGTCTTCTACTTGCCTCTCAGTTGCATCCTCTCTAAAATTCCCCCCACCCATTTCATCTTCATCCACAAAACAGCTGACCGAGGAGATTTTTTATGGCCATAGCGGCCTATTTTTGTGGATAAGATGATGATCAATAAACTGGTTTTTTTGTTGTAACTCTACGCCTTTTAAGGTATCCCAAAAGGGGTATTTGAATGCCATTCCAATTTTTTGCGTAGTCATTTAGCCGGTTTGGAAAAGATGCAAAATATAGCACTATGATGGTGCAAAGCCAGATACAGTCATATTTTTTTGGAATTTTTTGTAAATATATAGGATTTAGAATATTTTTGCTTGACGTAAGGCATATCAATTGGGTAAAATGCGAGCTTTGGAAGGGTTCTCCACGGAGGAGGGCTACACCGCAGTAGATGGAGATGAGTTTTTGCATCCTAACATTGCGCGTGGGTAATTGTCCTTTGTATAGTTAGATCGGACAGGCACCCTGTTAGGATCATAAGGAGGAGCGGTGATAAATATATTATGTAGAAGGTTGCTTGTTGCGGTTTTGTTATGTCCGCTGGCAGCGGCAAATGCAGCGTCGACGAGTATCGACGAGAGTGGCAGTTTCGCTGTGTATAAGGCAGATGCTTACAGTCTTTCTATACAAAAGCAGGCGCTGCCGATTAACCTTGTCGGTTCTAACACCGCCGGTATTCCAGGCGGAGTTTTTGCATTACATCCGAATCTTAAGAGCTTAACAGCACCCCCATCTTCTATTACCGTAAGAACTCTACCACCTATCCCAAGACCGTTCTTCATGGTTCTGGCAGGATTTATTTGCATTTCTCTGGTTAGAGATCGCAGAGCCTGGCTGGCATGTCTGGCCTTCTTAATGTGGCTTGGTCAGGTAGGATTATCTTCTCTACCGCAATTTACTGATCATCTGCGAAGCAAGAAATCGTTTCAAACCAGCTTTACTCAAAATTTCGTTGACATGTGGCGTTTGGAAAAACGCCCAATTATGTCTCGTGATTTTATCCACAGAAAGATACACATCTCACAGACAGCAATAATATCGGAATTTTATCATCAAGAGTTGTCAATCAACTATTTGGCTCCGGGAGCCAGACAGTATTTCTGTCTATCACCGGAGCTAATTCTTGCACAACTGGCTCGTGGGCCGCCTAACTTGGCCTGAAACGTTCGTTGATTGGCAACCTTCTCAAGTTTGTAGGGTCGATGCGCGCAGGACCCTTAAAGAGAAAGTGACGTGTTTTTTATTACAACATTGAAATTTTTAACTATAGAAATAGAAAAAGGAGCGAATTGCCAATGGAATGCAGGAGGAGTAAGAAAATGAATAAATTATTAACATTTTGTGCAGTAGCAGCTTTTGTTCTGGCTATCAGCAGTAGCTCTTATGCAGATGTGTCGGTAGATGTAGTTGATGCCACTGATGGTCAAAGCGATACGTATTTCTATAATGGCTCGGGTGGGACCGACCCGTACGCCAACCCATATTTCCGCTATGGGGGCGAAGACTGGGGATGGACGCACACCTTTGATCCACCGGTAAAGGCACTTGCTATAAATTCGGCCACATTAGCGATTAGTGCATTCGACGTTGACAATGGCGGCGGCAGCTGGGAATATGATGACATCTATGTCGATGGTACTTACATCGGGACGCTTGATGGTCTTAATAACG
>CAZFLY010000035.1:0-28443 GCA_964519995.1 uncultured Pirellulales bacterium
CCGCAAAAGATTCGTTGAAGAGGGTCTGGAAGCTGCATTGGGTCGGCGTAGCCCCGGCACTCTCACCGAAGATGGATGGCGGGGTTGCCGTTATATTTAGCCCTGCCATCACTATGGCAGGGTTCGTCTTTATATTTAGCCCCTCCTTTTACGCGGGGTTTTGTTTTGAGCATTTGACAATTTTAATTTAGATATTAGGATTTGGAATTTTTCTGTTTAGTCGAGGTCCACCTTCTATATCACCGAACTAATTTAGTAAAAATCATCGTGAATGACATTATATTGCCATATTTTTTTGCTATATCAAATCCTGCTTTATCAGCAAGATGCATCACAGTTTTAGAACTTTGATAATCAGGATCCGGCAAAACTTCTGTTATAGACAAAACACCCCCTGGCTTTAATACATTGTATATTTCTTCTAATGCTTTTTCTTTATCTGAAATTTCTCCAAGCACTGTAACTAAAAAGGCACAATCAATACTATATTCACCTTGGATTTTTCCTTCACCAGCACCGCCTAATATAGTTTCAATATTTGTTAGATTATTATCCTTGATGCGCTTCTCTAACTTTTGCAGCATTTTTTCCTGAATATCTAACGCAATCACTTTGCCGGTGGAGCCAACATATCTTGCAAAGGGGATTGTTAACCGACCAGGCCCACAACCAACATCAAGAACGGACATTCCTGTTTTAAGTCCAGCTCTTTTTATTAATAAAGAACTCCCAGCAATCCATTCCATATAAGGATTTTCTAATAGAAAAGAAAGCCACCAAGGGCATGGTATAGATTTTTTTCTTTTGACAACGCTTATTGTGACAATATACAAGCAGACAAGAAGAAAAAGGATGGTTACGATTTTTATCATATCACGTTGAAATAATTTATTTCTGATTTTATCCACCTGCGGTGGATTTATACAACCATTATACTAATTTCAATTCTGTGGTGCGGATTGTATTTAGCCCCGCCATCACTATGGCAGGGTTCGTCTTTATATTTAGCCCCGCGTTTTACGCGGGGTTTTTGTTTAGCCTCGCCGCTCGCGGCGAGGGCAATTGCCCATACTATATCACCAAACAACAAACTACGAACTCCGAACAACGAACTATGAACTAATCAATACCTGTCCTGAGCGCAGTCGAAGGATATCTACCGCAATAATCAATCATCAATAATCATTAATCAATGCCGATGAACCACCTCACCGCAAGGCGGATTTTAAGGCCCCCTGACCAGAAATTGCCAGAAGGCAAGGAATGAAAGAAACGCTTGGCATCAGGGGCGCGTCGTAGGGCTCGAGCAAATGTGAGAGCCCAATGGTGTTTCCGCTTGAGAGAATTGTTAGGTGGTTATCAACGATTTAAGGCATATTCTCTCTAATAAGTTCAGCTAAATCGGCCATGCCATGTATAGCAAGATATTCAATGAACACTGACCATGGCGGAATGTTGCTGCGGTAAGGATTCTCACAAGGGCCGGTATACATACCGCCACCCGGGCCAGAATATAAGCCGCCGCCTGGCCCTGTATAGAGCCCACCGCCAGGACCTGTGTACAATCCTCCTCCAGGCCCCGTATAGAGTCCACCTCCTGGACCAGTGTATAGACCACCACCAGGCCCTGTGTACATTCCACCTCCAGGACCAGTATACATACCACCTCCCTGTCCGGTATATGCTCCCCCACCAGGTCCCGTATACATCCCTCCTCCGGGCCCTGTATAGAGCCCACCCCCTGGCCCTGTATATTGATCTCGCGGCCATGTATTTACTGTCATTGAATAACCTCAATATGTTTCTAAGCGCCTAACAATGATTATACAGTCTGCATAAAACGACAAGCACAGACTGTCTCTTTCTGTATAGTAAATTGCCGCCTCTTCTCGTTACATATTCTAACTTCTTTCAGATCAATCTTTTCTACATTTTCGCCGATCGCACACTCAAGTTTATACATGCTGTATAACGACCAGCGTGGGCGCAAGTGAAGGACGTGTCCGCGCGGCGCGCGGAACCCTATGTCGCTCTGCACTGCTTTTTTCAGGTTTCATGCCGTGAACTTTTCAACGATATACCTCCCAAGACCGTCAAAATCGGGAAACATGGAGTATTCGTTGACTCCTGAGTACTTCAGGAATCTCTTGATTCTAGGAATGAGCGACTTCGGAACTTTGACCATCCGGACACAATCAGGAAATTGCTTCTCCAGTGGATCAGGTATTCGACCGTTAAGAGTAAACACACCCCTCTGGGCAAATTGCCTCTTGTTCTGCTTTGGTGGGATCATGGCAAGGGGACCGTTCGGCGGGTTGTCACTTTGCGTGATGTACGCTGAGAAATAATCATAGTCCAAGTCAGAGATTGGGTTGATCAGACCCAGCCCCGCCACGCGGTCATTCAATTCGTACGGATTCAATATCCAAATCGCTGGCTGCAGGACTCGGCCGCGGATTGCAAAGTAGAGAGCTACAGCAAGAGTCTCCGTCCAATCAAGCAAGCGAGTGGGTATTCCACAGTGACGCATGTCAAATAGGACCTGCCAAGAAGGCCTATTTGATTCGTAAAGGGGTCCAGAGTATGACAAGTAGTCGTAGAACATATCACATTCGTTGACCTTATAGAACTTTCTCCGAAACAGACTCGGGAGCAGTTTCCACTTGCTGTTGGTATGTCCCCGAAAGAAAGGCATGTCACCGCATTTCTTGGTCTCCTTGTCAATATCACTCAAGAATTTCGACCATGCGTCCATTGTAGATACCTCCTGAAGGCTGATCTTGTGTCTACTCTTGTTTGGAAACTAATATAATAATATACAACATTTATCCGCCGCTTATTTGGCGGACTTTTTATTACTCAAACGGCGTAAGCCATCCTCCAAAAGGAGTCTCAAGGACTGTGGACTGACCGATTTCAGAATCTTATTTACCTTAATATCTTTAGTAAAGAACTTAATTAAATTCTGACATAGTCAGCCTCAACAAAACACAATACGCAATACGATATACTATCGACTCTCAGATTTAATACGGCTGAAAAACATTACTCGCTGCTTATTTAACCTCATAATTGTATCACCAAAATCCGACCGAAGCGTTTATCTGGATATACTGAAAAAGCAAGCCTCCATCTTTAATTCATTATAATTATTCAATACAAACCAGTTCAATATAAACAAGTTTTATTTAAACCAGTTTTGTATATATAAATCCATACCTAAGTTACTTAGGCATCATGCCATCTCTAATCCATCAAAAAGCCAACACATTTATTTTATGTTTTATATATATTACCTAAGATACTTAGGTATTCTTTGAAAAACATTCAGAAAAGTAACAAAAAACGTATCTGACTGTTGATTATCAAATAATTAATATTAGAAAAGTCCATATTTTTACTATACACTTTTTCATACACAGATAACTTTCAATACGGCTACAAATATCACTCGCTGCTGATCTAACCGCATAATTGTATCACCCAAAGCCGACCAACAAAAGCCAAATTTTTCTGTCTTCCTCAACCATTTGTTCCTTCTGTCTTCTGCCCTCTGTCGTCTGCCGTCCGTCTTCTGCCCTCTGTATTCCACTTTCATACTTCTCATCTATCCTCTCACCGGTTTTTTCAATCGCCCCTAAATCAGAGTGGTCCTGCCCGGTTAATAAACCTGCCATAACTTATATTGAAACTGCTACAAAATGCAACGTCCGATAAGGCTATTGCTTGCCCATTTTAACATCTTTTCATTTTTTCATTAGCAAATTTGATGCCATGCCAACGCACAAATTTTCAAAGTCAAGTCGGCTATTTCATGTCTGCTCAAAAAGTGCGCATTTTTGCTCATATCTTGCTAACTTTTGCTCATTTCTGCATGTTTCTGCTCATTTTTTGCTGATTTTTGCGCTTTTGCTCTTATGCACTTATGTTCTTATAACTTATACACTTATAAAATTTTTACACGTGAGTCCCAAAAAACTAACTGTCCAATCAGGGCTGACAAAAAAAATCTTAAAATTCACTTGACACTTCAAACAAGTGTTTTAAACTATCGTATGAAGCTCTTGTATAAAACGGATGTTTGAGGGATGTGATATGCAAGGCAATACAGAAGGAAACAGCAATAACAATACTGAAAAGGGCGTTCAGGAAAGGCTGCTCGACGCTGCGGAGGAGCTTTTCTGCGAGCACGGCTTTGAGGGCACGCATGTCCGTGATATTGCAACAGTTGCGGGCTGTAACATCGCAGCGATAAATTACTATTTTGGCGGTAAAGAGAAGCTATATCTGGAGGTCTGGCGTCGTCAACTCGGCGTAATGCGTGACATTCGGCTTGCCAGTATCGAGAAAGTAATGTCCCAGGGTGGTGAGCCTCAATTAGAGCAGCTTCTGAGATCCTTTGCTAATGCGTTTATTCAGCCACTTTTGGATAAGAACAAAGGCATTCAGATTGGCAAGCTTATGGCTCGAGAGATGATAGATCGGCGGTTGCCTGAAGACATGTTCGTACAAGAGTTTGTTGTACCGACATTTACAGCTCTGCGAGGAGCGTTGTTATCGATTTGCCCGGGTCTGGATGAATCAAAAATTCTGTTGATAATTCTGTCTTTTGTCGGGCAGCTAATGCAAACGTTGCATATCAAAGCCATGTTTGGACAGACCAGCAAGCCGGAAATATTGCAGTTTGATCTTGCTGAAGCGATTGATCACATCGTTAAATTCTCCGCAGTAGGAATCAGAGCATACGCCGGGGAGAAAACAGTATGAAAGGACAGATATTTAAATTCTGTTTTGCTTTGTCTGCATCAGGCCTTGTCATGTTTGCAGGCTGTATGGTCGGACCGAAGTATAAACGACCGGAAACTGCTGCGGACGCAGCGGACAGCTTCGTTCGAGCGGGGCAGCATAACCAGGATGTAAACGACCTTGCAAGCGTTGACAGATGGTGGGAACGATTTGCCGACCCGGTGACAGCCCAACTAGTAATACAGGTATTGGAAAACAACTATGACATTAAGGCTGCTGCGGCGCGGGTTCTGCAGGCAGAAGCGGCGCTGGCGCAAAGTCACGGTCCACTATGGCCCGATGTTTCATATAGCATCAGCAGGGACCGCAGCAAACGTTCATTCAACTTCGGAGGCGGCAGGTTCAGCTTTATCAACACGACATGGACACAAGGCATTTCTGTTGTGTACGTGCTGGACTTGTGGGGCAAGCTCCGGCGTTCGGAAAGAGCAGCATGGGCGGATATGCTAAGCGCCGAGGCAAGCGGGCAGGCACTGATCAATTCAATAATTGCCACGGTGGTTAACGCCAGGACGAACATCGCGACTCTTCAAAAGCAACTGGAGATAGCAAAGGCAAACATAGTTAGTCGCGAAAAGACACTGAAGATTGTAGAGCGCAGGTACAGCAATGGTCTTGTTGGACCTGTTGATGTGAGACTTGCACGCGAGAACCTTGAGGCGGCTAAAGCAGTCGAGCCGAGCATAGAAATGTCACTTGCTATGGCCTATCACGCATTGGACGTTTTATTAGGACGACAGCCTGGAACATCACAACCACTGCCGCATACCTTAGGGGAGTTGCCGGATTTGGAACCAGTACCTGTGGGCGTGCCAGCAGCACTGCTGGACCGTCGGCCTGATGTCAGTGCCGCAGAATTTTCCTTGCGTGCAGCTAACGAACGCATAGGGGCGAGCATAGCAGAGTTATTCCCCAATCTGACGTTGACGGGTAATCTCGGCAGAAATGCCGACCGTTGGGATGATGTCTGGCACAAATATTCAGAGACGTACTCGGGAATCATCAGTCTTGCCCAGCCCATATTTAGGGGTGGTCAGATTCGAGCAGGAATAAAGGCTTCTAAGGCAAGATATGAAGAGCTTGCTGCAAATTACGCGTCAATTGTTTTGACCGCTATGCGTGAGGTAGAAGATGCGCTGGTAAGCGAGCAGATGTTGCAACAACAGCTTGAGCATACTGAGCGCCAGCTCAAGGAAGTTTTGGCAGCGGAGGAGCTTTCAAGACAACGTTATCAGTGGGGCGTGGAGGGGATACTATCTGTTCTCGAATCAGAACGGCGGCGAAGAATGGCTGAGGAACAAGTGGCAGTTTTAAAAGGACAACTCTGGACGACGAGAGTGAATCTTTTCCTGGCGCTTGGCGGTGACTGGGACTATCAAGAACAAGAGAAAGCGGTGACAAAATGACCGGAAAAAGAACACGAAAAAGACAAATCACAGGCCTAACGTCAAGAGCTCAAGGCAAGGGGCTGTTGCAAACGATATTGGTTATTCTGATCATCGTAATTTGTGTGTCTTTAGCTGGCTGGTTTGTGTACATGCGCGTAGTTCAAAAGGACTTGACCTTGTCAGAGAGTCTCAACAAGGAGGAGGCCCCTTTAAAAGTGGCGGCCGAGCCTATTGGAACCTCGAATATCTTTGAGACGATACCTGTTACCGGGACTTTCGAGGCTCTGGCGAGCGTTGAAATCATACCCGAAATCGCAGGCCGATTAGAGCAACTACGTCTGCCGGATGGGACGCTAATTGATGTGGGCACTTCCATCCAAGCTGGTCAGGCTATCGCTGTTATTGAGCATTCGGTGCTTGAAGCAGCGGTTCAGCAGGCCCAGGCAGCACTTGTAACGGCCCAGGCCAACTTGGAAACAGCTCGGGTCACTCTTGCTGATGCCGAGCGTGAAAAGAAACGCATGGAGGGACTTCGTGAAGGTGGAGCCATACCCGAGCAGCAATATGATGCTGCCTGTACGGCGTACGACAGGGCGAAGGCCGGCTTAGAGGTCGTCAAGGCAAACGTCAAGCAAGCAGAAGCAGCGTTGACTACGGCCAAGATCACTCTTGGTAAGGCCACCATAAAAGCCCCTATCACGGCAGTTGTGTCAGACAAATATGTTGACGAAGCCGATATGGTCGGGCCGTCGACACCGCTGATAAGAATCGTCCAGATGAAGACGTTGAAGGTCCTGGGTGGTGTGGGCGAACGTTATCTGCCCCAGTTGGTACCGGGTAAGACACCGGTGTATGTTAACGCAGATGCCTATCCGCAGGATGTATTTGAGGGAACCGTCTATAGGATTGGCGTGGCTGTCGACCCCGCAACACGCACCGCTAAGGTAGAGATTCGTATTCCCAATTCGGAAATGAGGTTAAAGCCTGGGATGTTTGCAAGAATGACGATAGTTTTGCAAGAGAGAGAGAACGCCGTAGTTGTTCCCGATTCGGCTCTGATCAGAGAGCAAGGAAATGTGTATGTCTTTGTTGCCAATGGCGGTAAAGCACATCGACGAGAGGTGAAACTTGGATTATTGCAAAGCGAATATTATGAGGTGCTGGAAGGACTGTCGGTTGGTGAGCTGGTTGTTACGCGCGGCCGCAGACAAATAGAGGACGGCCAGGTAATTGAGGTCATTCAGGAGCTGAAAAAATGAATATTCCTGAATTTTCAGTTAAAAAGCCTGTTACGGTTTTTATGATATTTCTCGGTGCTTTGATGGTTGGTGCTCTTTGTCTGGCCTTACTGCCTATTGACTCACTGCCGGAGATGGATTTGCCCGCTATCACTGTTATAACACAATATCCGGGAGCTGCGCCGGAGGAAGTAGAGAGCAAAGTAACCGAGATACTTGAGCGATATCTTTCTACCGTCCCGGAATTAGACCATATAACCTCCACCTCGATGGAGGATATGTCCACAATCGCGCTGTCATTTGATTGGGATACGGACTTAGATACGAGGGCAAATGAAGTCCGAGATGCCGTGGGAATGGCAAAGAGGGAGCTTCCTGACGAAGTAGAAGAACCTCGCGTTATGAAATTTGATATATCACAATTCCCAATTATGGTTTATGGAATAATGGCTGAGGAAAGCTATCCTCTACTCGAAGATATCCTGGAAGATGAGATTGCAGACCCTCTTAAACGGCTGCCCGGAGTCGGTACCGCCGCTGCTTACATACCTTTGCATCGTCAGATTAATGTTGAATTTGACAGAGAAAGGCTCGCCAGTTATGCGCTCACGCCGCAGGACGTTATTTGGGCCATTATGAACGAGAATAAAGATACTTCTGCTGGAAATGTCAAAATGGGTCTGACCGATTACCTGATTCGTGTACCCGGTGAATTCAAGCAGGTTGAGCCCATGCGCGAGATTGTATTGACCTCGCGAAACGGTTCCATCGTTAAGCTCTCTGATATCGGAACGGTCGAAGACGGGTTCGAGGAGATCGAGCTATACATCAGAATCAACGGCCAGCGAGGGGCCATAGTAATTGTTCAAAAACAATCCGGGGCGAATACGGTGCAGGTGGCCCGGCTGGTTCGCAGAAGAATGGAAGAGCTAAAGAAACACCTGCCGCCTGACGTCAAAGTGATAAATGTTATGGACTCATCCGAAGACATTGAGCGGACAATTCACGACCTTTCCAGCACTTTGCTGATAGGCGGATTGCTGGCCATGTCGGTTGTTCTTGTTTTTCTTCGTCAATGGCGGGCGACTATTGTAATTGCACTTACGATACCTTTCTCACTTATAGTAGCCATCATACTGATTTATTTTCTCGATTATACAATCAATATGATGAGTATGTTTGCCATGATAATCGCTATTGGTATGGTTGTGGATAATGCCATTGTGATCCTGGAAAATATTACACGGCATCGAGAACAAGGAGAGCGTCCGAAAGAAGGAGCCGTGTACGGAGCTTCTGAAGTGGCGATGGCTATAACCGCTTCCACGCTAACGACGATATGTATTTTTTTTCCAATCCTTTTTGTTAAGGGAATCACCAAGATCATCTTCACCGAGTTTGCAGTCGTTATAAGTGTTGTTTTGCTTGCATCTCTGTTTTCGGCTATTACCCTTACTCCTATGCTTTCATCCACACTGATGCATGCGTCCATGCAAAAAGGCAGGCGCGGCAGGTTCTTTTCTAAAACGGAGCAGATGTTTAAAGTGCTGGAAAATAGGTACTCCGATGTTCTTTCCTGGGTGCTTGGTCATCGTATGATAGTTATTATGGCTGCCCTTGTTTTGTTTATTGGGAGTTTGTCTTTGGTGCCTTTACTCGGAAGTGAGTTTATGCCCAAAGAAGACACAGGCTTCATTCAGGGAACGGTAGAGCTACCCGTCGGCACCCGCGTAGAGGAGACTGCTCGTGCCATGGAAGCTCTCGAAGATATTTTGAAAGATGAAATACCAGAGAGTGACAGAATCACCATATTTACAAGATGTGGAGTTAGTGGAGGTGGTCGTGGCCCCTCGTCAGGCGGTGAGGGTGCTCATATCGGCACTTTCGGCGTAAAATTAGTGCCCAAAGTGCAGCGCAATCGCGTTGTTGCAGATATTGCTGCAGTTATCAGGCAGCGTCTCAATGAGTCCCAAGGCATACTGCAAATCGAAAAATATTCTATAAGTACGGGTGACCCGATGGAAAGCATGATATTAGGTGGTGGACAACCATTGACAATCGACATCATCGGCGATGATATGGAGGTAACGGATGAGATTGCCGCCAGGATCAAAAAGATTGCAGAGGATACTCCTGGAACGGTGGACGTTGGCGTGTCCCGAGTTAAGGGAAGGCCGGAAATTTGGGTTAACGTGGACCGTGCCAAGGCTTCAGCTATGGGGCTGAACGTATCGGATATTGGTGATACAATCCGAGCATCCTTTTATGGACGTCAGGCAAGCATGTATCGAGTTAAGGGAGATGAATATGACATATTCGTTCGCTTGCAAGAAAAAGACCGCCAGGATATACGTGAAGTTCAGGCGACTACTGTTCGTTTGCCTGGTGGACAGTTGGTCCGTGTAGACAACGTGGCTCAGACCAAAATTGAATATGGGCCGGTCGAGATCCAACGCAAAGACCAGGGACGAATTGTTAACGTGGAAGGTAATATTTACAAGCGCTCGCTCGGAGAAGTTGTCAGTGACGTAGAAGCTGAAATAGAAAAAATGGACATCCCCGCTGGGGTGGAAGTGTACATGGCAGGCCAGGCAGAAGAACAGCGGGAGTCTTTCTTCTGGCTGACATTGGCGTTGATTGTGGGGTCGGCCTTAGTATATATGGTTATGGCTTCTCAGTTCGAGTCACTGCTTCATCCATTCGTCGTAATGTTTTCGATCCCGTTTGCATTCAGCGGAGCTATTGTGGCCATATTTCTGGGCGGACATCATATAAGCATCGTAATCTTTCTCGGTTTGTTAATGTTAACAGGTATTGTAGTAAATAACGCGATTGTACTCATAGATTATATCAACATTCTTCGTGCCAGAGGCTTGGAGTTGAAGGAGGCTGTACGACGGGCGGGGCAAACCAGATTAAGGCCGGTTCTGATGACGGCATTTACCACGATTTTTGCCTTGATGCCAATGGCCTTTGGCAAAGGCCAAGGTTCTGAGGTATGGAATCCGTTGGGCTTAACCATCATGGGCGGACTTTTAGTTTCGACCTTGGTAACGCTGGTTCTGGTTCCTACAATGTATAGTATTCTTGAAGCACGGGTCAAGAGAACTTCTCTTTGAAGGGCAAACAGATGAAGTTTGTGTTGATTTGCTTTAATGAGGCAATCGATGACGAAGTTATCGAGGTTCTTAATAAGGCTCAAGTGAGTGGCTATACCAAGTGGACAAAAGTTCTGGGGAAAGGCAAATCCAGCGGCCCACATTTGTACAGCCACGTCTGGCCCAAAGCGAACAACGTCTTAGCTACCGTCGTTTCTGAAGATACTGCTGATGCTGTTCTCAAAGATATCCGGAAGATGCGAGAGAAGCTGGGTTCGGAAGGTATAAAGGCTTTCATTTGGGAGATAAAGGACGTTACTTAAAGCGGGAGACTCGGAGATTTCATCCCATCAAGCTGACAACTTTGACAACCTTTTGCGGTTTGCTCCCCATGATCACTGAGAGGAGCCTGCAAGCGCGCTTTCTTGTGCCGATGGCCATAAGCCTTGCGTTCGGGGTTATGTTTGCGACGAGCATAACGCTCCTCTTGGTGCCTTCGCTTTATATGATCCTGGAAGATGTTAAGGCAAAGATCGCCCGCAGAGCCGAAGAGAAAGTAGCAGCAGTACCTAAGGCACAAGTACCGGCATGACATATTCTTTTTAAGAGGATGGGGTGGTAATTATAGTTGCACAGAAGCTCTTCTGAGAGTAGGGTATTCGCAATAAAAAAGTAGGAGTATTCAAAATAAATATTGTGTTTTAATCCCTTGGGGATGAATGGATTGGAGATTTGAAAAATGAGTAGGGAAGCGATTACCTGGATTGTCCTTGGGGTCACTGCAATATTGATATCGGGTGGATGTGTCAGTAGCGAGCATTTCTACAAAGAAGTCAGTTTATCACGAGGAGCGGCATACAGGCAGTGGAAGAGTCGCAAGGAACGCCAAGAACAGTCACGGCCTGCTATAAGCGGTACGCTCAGCGTAAAGGACTGTCTGAAATTATCTTTGGTACATAACAAGGTTTTACAGCGTGTCCTGGAAGAAAAAGAGGTCGCCAGAGGAGACCGGCTGAAGTCCTATTCTGTTGCAGTGCCTTCAGTAGATCTTTCTGGCGAGTTTAGGAAATTCAAGGGCGGAACAACGTACGACGTCAATACTGGTTCAGAGATAGTAAGCATCAATCTTGGTGATTTAGACGCCTATTCGACATCTCTAAGAGTTATTCAGCCAATCTACGCAGGTGGTTCAATACCAGCAACGTTGAACGCCGCCAAGCTGGGGACGTTACTTGCCGATCAGACAGTACAGGCAGCAATTCAGAATGTGGTTTATGCAGCACAGCATGCTTACTACGATATGGTACTTAGTCAGCACTTGGTCGAAATAAGCGCCGATGCCGTGCGCTCGGCCAAGGCGCATCTCGACAATGTCAAACAAAAACGTCAGGGTGGGATGGCATCTGATTTTGATGTGCTAAGAGCAGAGGTAGAGCTGTCGAACTTCCAAGCTGAGCTGATAAGGAATCGAAATGTAATCAATATAGCAAAGGCTAACCTTGTTAAGGTTATGGGTGTCTCTCAAGACAGTAACTTTGTTTTGTCAGATGAGCTGGTCTATATTCCGTCGAAAATCACGATGGAGCAGGCAGTTGAAACAGCATTTAAGAATCGCCCGGATTTGTTTGCTCAGGAGTTTGACGTTAAATACCAAAAGGAGTTGTTGAAGATAGCGCGTAGTCGTTACCTGCCGACAGTCGGTGCTTACGTCGATAGTTCATGGTCGAAGATTGCCCCGGACTATACGACATCTGTTGATGTAGGTCACCTCATGCAGATCGGCGTAACAGCGACACTTCCAATTTTTGACGGTTTTGGCCGTAAGGGAGAGATAGTTAAACAGAAGGCCCGGCTTAAACAGTCGCAGATAGACTTGATCGATACTGAGGAGACTGCTCTGTTTGAATTAACCAAGGCACTATTAAGCATTCAGGATGCAGAGGAATTTGTCGAGTCTCAGCGACTGAACCTTACCCGGGCTAAAGAAGGACTGCGCCTCTCTGAAGCAGGCTACACAGAGGGAACAAATACACAGGTTGAAATGATAGATGCGCAGGCTGCGCTGACAACAGCAAGAGCGAATTACTACCAGGCAATATATTCTCATGTAGTTGCAAAACTGGACCTCCACAAGGCAATGGGCACTATTACGAACCATAAGGCCGATGCCGAGCTTCACGAATCACCGTGAGAAAATGAAGAAGAGAAATAAACAGTAAAACAACTGCAAGCTACAAGGGCAACTGAAATGAAAATACAACGAAGGACTTTGTATTGGGTGACGGCGTTTACATTTGTACTTTTTACGTTCTGGTATGCATACGCACACAGCTACGATGAAACAAAGGTCAAAAGAGCTAAGGTGCCTGTTGAAGTCGATGTTGTTACCCACGGCTCCATAGAAGAGACAATGGAGTTGACCGGCTGGGTAAGGGCAAATAATGTCGTGGCTGTGACAAGCAAAGTCGCTGGAAGAGTTGAGTCTTTAGAGCTTGTGCTTCAGGGCAATAAAACCGTCCCAGCAGAAGAAGGATTGGAGGTTAAGAAAGGCCAACAAATCGCCGTGATAGACCACGATGTTTATCTGGCGCAATTAGCCGCGGCACAAGCTAGTGTTAGGGCTAGGGAGGTCGAACTTGCCGACGCCGAGCGAGAGAAAAAGCGTGTCGTATCTTTGTACGAAAGTGGATCGGTAACGGAACAGAACAAAGACAAGGTTGTCACAGCCTCTGAACTGGCCGCTGCGAGTTTGAGCATGGCCAAGGCCAATCTTGAGCTCGCCCAAATCAATCTCCGTGAATCGACAATTGTCAGTCCTATCGACGGCATAATTATTGCAAAACATATTGATGCGGGCAACATGATAGGTCAGGGTCAGCCTATTGTAACGGTAGCAAACATAAAGACAATCAAAGTGATGTTGGCACTTGCAGAAAGGTATGCCGATGAGATAAAAGCGAAAATGCCGGTAAAACTCAGAGTCGATGCCTACGAACAGCGCGAATTCGATGCCCAAGTATATTCGGTGTACCCGGCACTTGACCCACAGACCCATACAGTACAGGCAGAGATAAGATTCAACAACGATGAACTATTACTGAAACCCGGCATGTTTGCGCGGGTTACTCTTGTAACACAGCAAAAGAATGATGTTGTAATTATTGACCGTGATGTCATTCTCGGAGGCAAGATTAACGAACATTATGTGTATGTTGTTGAAGATGGAATCGCGAAAAAACGCTTTGTTGAAATCGGCATAACTGAATCTGCAAGATGTGAAATAGTAAACGGCTTGAAAAAAGGTGAGACACTTGTGGTTAACGGGATGCATTATCTAACCGACGACACCGAGGTAGAAGTTGTGCGGATAGAGGATATCAAATGAAACTTGCTCAGTTTTCTGTAAACAGGCCAGTCACAACGTTAATGATATTTATTGCGATGGTAGTTTTGGGACTAGTATCACTGTCGCTGTTGGGACTGGATTTGATGCCGGATATCGAAATACCGGCAATTTCGGTTGTCACAGTATATGAGGGAGCGGGATCGGAAGAAATAGAGACACTGATTACTGAGCCCATAGAAGATGTTTTAAGTACGATTTCCGGGCTGGATGAGCTTGTCTCGGTCTCAAAGGAGGGAATATCGGCTGTGACACTGAAATTCGAATGGGGCGAAAAGATCGACGAGTCAATCAACGATGTGCGTGAAAAACTCGATATGGTTAAGGAATATCTGCCGGATGAAGCCGAAGACCCGGTTATCTTCAAGTACGACATCGATATGTTTCCGATTCTGATTGTAGCAATAACAGCCGAGGAAAGCTACGCGGATTTACAGGACATCGTCGAAGATGAAATAGCCAACCCCCTTAAACGAGTTAAGGGAGTCGCTGCGGCTGCGGCACGCGGGGGACTTGAACGACAGATTCGAGTGGATATCGACCGGGACAAGCTTGTTGCTATGAACCTGTCGATTAACCAGATAAACCTTGCTCTTGCCACCCAGAACATCAGCACCCCAGGCGGCAATATAAAGACAGGTTATAAAGACTATCTGCTCCGTACACCGGAGGAATTCTCCAGTCCGGACGAGATCGGCGAAGTTGTTGTTGCCCAATATAACGGCATACCTGTAAAGCTAAAAGATGTTGCACAGGTGAGGGACTACTTCAAAGAGCGGACGTACGATGTTCTGCTCAACGGCGAAAGGGCAATGGCTGTCTTCGTTCAAAAGCAAAGCGGCGGCAATACCGTCGATGTAGCCCGCGCGGCAAGGGCTAAATTGGAGCAAATAAAGAAAACGCTGCCCCCAGACGTCAAGGTCAAAATCATTGTTGATTACTCCGAGTTTATCCTCTCCTCGCTAAATAACCTGCGTGTTACGGTTTTCTGGGCGATATTTTGTGTGTTTGTGGTTCTTCTTTTCTTTCTGAGAGACCTGCGAGCAAGCATCATAGTCGCTACTGCGATTCCGACGTCCTTGATCATTACGTTTCTACTAATG
Organism: uncultured Pirellulales bacterium; assembly: GCA_964519995.1. Lineage (GTDB taxonomy): Bacteria > Planctomycetota > Phycisphaerae > Sedimentisphaerales > Anaerobacaceae > CAZFLY01. The sequence continues at coordinate 15,037 of CAZFLY010000035.1, forward strand.
TGGTTAGCCGATTACACGATTAACGATATTTCATTAGCGAGCCTGGCGGTCTCCGTCGGTCTTGTTGTGGATAACGCTATTGTCGTTGTTGATAACATCAATCGACACCACAGCAGAGGTCAGAGAAAAAAAGAAGGGGCAATATACGGAGCAAATGAAGTTGGTGTTGCGGTAATCGCCTCAACGCTTACAACGGTTTCAATCTTCGCACCTATTATGTTTGTCGGGGGAATCACAGCGATCGTATTTGGTCAGTTTGCGGCAATTATCACTATGGCTTTGGTAACCTCGTTGTTTACCGCCCTTATGCTCGTGCCGATGCTCGGTTCGGTGCTTTTAAAGGTTCATAAGCCAGAAAACACCAAGTCAATGCTTGACCGTTTCTACCGTCTGGGAGAGAAGGTCCTGACACAGATGGAGCAATTGTATGTGAGATTTCTGGATTGGTCGCTCAACAATCGTAAGGCAGTACTTATCTCTTGCTTGCTTCTTTTTGTCTGGAGTATTGCACTTGCCAAGCTAATAGGCACGGAGTTTTTCCCACAACAGGACCAGAATCAATTGGTGGCGGAATTTGAGCTTCCAGTCGGTACACGATACGAGCGAACGGGTATAGTGGCCAAACAAATTCATGAGATCATCGACAATCACGTACCGGAAAAACGTGATAGTTATGTCCGGTGGGGAGTTCTCGGCACAGCTGAGTTGGAGCAACTTTCGGGTGGTTCGGAGACATACAAAGGTTTTGTATTTCTTAGTTTAATCTCGAAAAAACTGCGTGACGCCTCTCCACGCGACATCATAAATCGACTTCGCAAAATAACTGAGCGGCTACCGGGTACTATAGTTCGCTATAATGCGCGGGACCCGCTCGAAGAGCTGATATTTGGTACATCAGGTAGATTTGCTATTGAGCTTTATGGGCATAATATAGACGAGGCCAAGCAGTATGCAGAGGCTGTCAAATCAGCGATGCAGACCATTAAAGGTGTGGAGGACATCAGAATCAGTCGTCAAGAAGAAAAACCTGAGCTTAAGATTCTTGTCGATCGTGAAAAAGCTTCAAATCTGGGTCTTCACGCACAAGCTATCGGCAAGACAATAGAAACGCTCTTTGCCGGCAGTACTGCGACGAGGTATCGCGAAGAAGGAGATGAATACGATATTAGAGTTCGACTTCAGAGCATTTATCGTGACAGGTTAGAAGACCTTCGAGATGCGCCTGTAAATGTTCTCGGCGGCGGCCACGTAAGTCTGGCAAATATTGCGGAAATAACAGAAGGGCTTGGCCCAACAAGGATCGAGCGCAAGGACCAGGCCCGGTTTATCACAGTATCTGCTGATGTTGCCGGCAGGGACCTGGGGTCGGCGGCAAAGGATGTCCAGAAAGCTCTTGATAAGATTCCTGCGCCTCCGGGCTTTAGCTATAAATTCGCGGGCGCTGAGAAACAACGAAAAGAAGCGTTCAAACTGCTGATGATAGCTGTAGGACTGGGTATGGTGCTGGTGTATATGGTAATGGCATCGCAGTTCGAGTCGTTCCGTGACCCATTCATTATCTTCCTGTCGATACCGTTTGGCATTGTAGGCGTAATCATTGCGCTGACGTTGACCGGTCAGAGTCTGAGTATTGTTACCTTCATCGGCCTTATTATGCTTGTCGGCATAGTAGTCAATGACGGAATCGTTCTTATCAGTTACATCGGGATACTGCGGCGACGCGGTTACGATGTATATTCAGCGATTACCGAAGGCGGACGAAGCAGATTGCGACCTGTTATATGTACCAGCGCCACAACAATACTGGCAATGATACCTCTGGCCTTTTCAAGAGCAGAGGGTTCCGAAGTATGGATGCCATTTGCCGTAACAGTAATCGGAGGATTGTTCCTGGCAACAGTAATTACATTGGTTCTGATGCCTACTCTCTATAGCGTGTTTGAAGGCAGAGGTAACAAAAAGTAAAAAAGTAAAAGTAAAAAAAGATAAGTTAAAAGATATGAAAGCTGTTTTAATCGTACATAATGCGGCGATAGACGAAGAAGTCAACGAAGCTTTGGAGTCTGCCGGGATTAAGTGTTATACTAAATTCACCAATACCCTCGGTAAAGGCGAGATTAGTAAACCGCACCTAGATAGCAACGTTTGGCCTGGAATTAATTATGGAACCTTTATCGTTGTCGATGAGGCAGAAGCCAATAAAGCAATGGAAAACGTCAGAAAGTTACGAGAAAAACTCGCCTCAGAAGGTATAAAGGCCTTTAAGTGGGAGATTGAAGATATTACGTAAATAGCCTGGCAAAAGGGTTTATTGCCGGATTTTTGAGTAATCGTAGAGCAAAACGATCAACATACACCAGCACGGTGGTAAAGAATTTCTTATTTTTTAGCGATTTTTCTGGATATAGACTGCCAGAGAATGGATAATATTGTTGATTTGCATCTGGGCGAAGTAAGAGGTGGGAGTATGGCTCAAAATCGTAGAGCATTTCTTTTAAGGTCAAATCGCAGATTCGAGGTTAAAAAGTGCTTACTACGTGTTTGTTGGCTTTTCGCATATCTGACGATTATTGATGGTCTACTTTCTCGTCATTGAAAGTAGGTAAGATCATGGGGACTGTGGCAAAAAACAAATCAAATATTGAAGTTGTTCCAAATCCTGAAAGTCTTGCAAAAAGAAGCGTTGATTTTTTTATTGACGAGGCACAGAAGTCGATAGAAGCTAAAAATACCTTTTACGTCGCCATATCAGGTGGACATACACCTAAAAGGTTTTTTGAGTTGCTTGGAGAAATACCGGAGGCGGTAGCACTACCATGGAATAACATCGAGTTATTCTGGGTCGATGAGCGGTATGTCCCACCTACCTCGCCCTGGAGCAATTATAAGCTTGCGTCCGATACTTTCCTGGCTCAGGTTGGCATTCCTCAAGAGAACATCCATCGGATTCCAACCGAGTACGATGACATTAAAATTGCAGCGCGTCATTATGAGGATATAATTCGAGAGGTTTTCGGTTTGAAAGAAAACCAGGTCCCGGTATTCGATCTGATTGTGCTTGGTATGGGCGTTGAGGGACATACAGGTTCGCTGTTTCCCAATTCTTACGCACCTTTTGACACCGATGACCTAGCATGTGTTGTTTACGCCTTAGACGAAAAACTCAACCGAATAACCATGACACATCCGGTTTTGGTTGCCGCGTCTCGTTTGACGGTGCTTGTCTCCGGTCAGGAAAAGGCTAACATCTTGAAGGAAGTTTTAACCAGCGAGCCGGACGAAGTGCGCTATCCGATCCATGTTCTCTGGCCTGTCCTTGATAAGGTTACGTGGCTCGTCGATCGCGATGCAGCAAAAGCGATCTGAGACCAATCATAAAAAGCATATACGCTGCTACCCAGACGGTTCGTCGCTCGTCGCCAGTTGCCCGTGACTCGTAAAACAAAATGAGTTTCGAGCGACGAGTCACGAGACACGAGCGACGAATATTTGCCGATCGTAACCCCCATGCTTTCTTGCGTGCCTCCCCCGAGTCTTCTGTCCTGCTGCCTCGACTTGCGTCGAGAGACGCAGAGGCAGGCGAAGACAGAATCGGGGGCAGGCGAAAGCAAGAATGGGGGCTAAATACAGGAATCTATGAAGGAATATTTAGGCAGTGATGAAATCCACAACTGGGGTAGTTCAATCGGGGATAACTAATTTTGTTCCCGGCTGGATTTTGTCCGCATCGTCTATAAGCTGGCGGTTGGCCTGGAAAATCTTACGCCATTTTCCAGCTGAGCCGTAGTATTTCTGCGAAATAGCAGAAAGCGTTTCGCCTCTACGAACAATGTGAAATCTCTGGGTGGCTATTCTCTCCGGCTGTTCGTACAGAGTATAGTCAGTCGGCTTAGATTGATTATTGATTATCGATAATTGATTATTAGCCACCTCGGCAATATCTTGTGTTTGTACGGGGGCAACAGAAATTTCCCGCTGAACAGAGATTTCTTGCGGCTCACTCATTCTCGCTTCAGGGCTTAGACTCGGACGCGTGCAGAGCCATAATATCGCAGCTACAACAAGCAGCAGACCCAACGACATTCCTATTTTGTAGTCCCTTTGCATTTGACAATGTTAGTGCCGTCGTGGCACATAAATAACAACACCAAATGCTAAATCCTATTTGTTTTTTTTGGTTTTCGACCGTGCGCCGAGCAGCAACAGCGGTGCCGCTATCGCAATGGACGAATAAGTACCTATGATAATGCCAAAACCGATCGCAAATGTAAAACCTCTTAAGCCCTGGCCGCCGAATATATACATTATCAACACGACTATAAATGTCGTAAAAGATGTTAAAACAGTTCTGGAAATGGTCTGGTTGATGCTGTTGGCAATCGTTTGGACGGTTAGTTGAGCTTTGCGACGATTCTCGCGAATGCGGTCGAAGACAACTATGGTGTCGTTGAGCGAATAACCGATAAGCGTTAAGAAAGCAGCTATCATTGCCAAGTTGATTTTGAAATCTCCAATCAGAAGTTTTTCACCGATAGGTGTTGCCGCGATATAGGTGCAGGCTGTGACGGCACCGAGTGTAATACATACATCATGGACTAGAGCTACGATAGCTGCAAGACCGTAGCGAACGGTTCCAAATCGAATCCAGATGTAGGCGACAATTGCGAACAACGACAAGACAATGGCAACCAGCGCTCGCGTTTTCTGCTCTGCTCCAACCGAAGGATCTATCTGCGTAACTCGCGGCAGGGAAGTCTCCATGGTCGTGGCCGCTAAAACCTTTGTCTTTTCGTTTTCAACGAAGCGCGTCCATTCGCTCTCGGTTAGTTCGCGCAATCCAGCCTCCTCCTCAACACTGAGATAAGCAAAAGAATCTACAGGCTGGTTTGGATCCAGTGTTGTTAGATTTGTGCTCATGATTTTATATAAATTCCAATCAAGGGCTTGCATGTCAGGTTTGAACCGTAAAAGCTTTAATCTTTGGTCGATTTGCTGAGGTGTGGCATCCCTTTCGATTTTACATTCGATTTTGATTCCGCCCATAAAATCGGCAAATTCCGGATGTGAATCTATGAGCGCTGCCGTCACCTTTTCGGTTGAGATTATTTCCGGCTGAAGGTTCCGTTGGATTTCCAACTGCTCGCCAAGCGCTGTTGTAATAGCATCATTGACAACTTCGTTAACCACGGGTTCCGAGATAGCGGCGGTCGGGAAAGCTGCGGTTAAAATGTTCGTGACGAGAGAGGGATTGACCTGGTTTGTTTCCACGACAAATGAGATACTACTCTGACCATGTTGCACGACACGTAGGTTGCTGAGTCTGCCACGGAAATGTGCCTGGGCCTTTTCTATGGCTGACGTCACGGTCTCAACTGTAGGCTGAGTCGTTTGCCCGGATTCAGGAAAGGTTATCGTTGCTTTAGTTCTATTTGTTTCCGTCGTTGCGATTTCATATTGTCTGCCCGATTTTCCGATGCTGTAAATGTTCGCTGCCGCCAGTGCTGGGTTACCCATATCGGCTGCGACCTTTTTGATTCTGTCCTCGACATCCTGTCGAGACAGTTTGTTTTGCTCTTTAAGGTTAACCTGGACGCTTGTTCCACCGGTGAATTCGATGTCGTATTTGTTGTTCTTTGTATCGTCCCTTGTGAAAAAGACGAACAGGCTTACTGCAATGAGCAAAATTGAGATGCAAAAGAAAACCGGTCTTAAACCCATCCAGTTTATCCTTGGCTCATGTATAAGGCGAAGCATAAGCAGACGGTCTTTAATGATTCGCTTCGACAGAAGAAATTCAAAAATTATCCGTGTCACAAATAATGCCGTGAACATACTTGATACGATGCCAAGCATAAGCACAATAGCGAATCCTTTTATTTCCTCCGAGGCAACCCAGTAAAGAATAGCAGCGGTGATGAAAGTAGTAATGTTGGCATCCAGAATGGCTCTAAAAGCCCGTTGGTAACCATTCTTGACGGCGATCAGCAGAGCCGAGCCTTTCTGTTGCTCTTCGCGGATTCGCTCAAAGATCAAGACGTTGGCATCAACACTCATGCCGATGGTCAGTATGATTCCTGCTATGCCGGGCAACGTGAAGGTTGCTCTAACACCGGCCATTATCGCCAGAACAAACAGGATGTTCATCAGTAAGGCAACATCGGCAATTGAACCGGCAAGCATATAATAAACGAGCATACAGCACATCACAGCGATAAGCCCTATGAAGCCAGCTTCAATGCCCTGGTTTCGGTTGTCGGCACCAATGGATGGGCCGATCGTCTTTGCCGAAATCGGCTGCTCTATCAACCTGGCGGGCAGAGAGCCGGCGTTCAGCTTATTAACCATGTCGGCAATTTCCGTTTGTGTGAAGCTGCCGGTTATCTGACCACGTGTCGTTATCTTATCCCTAATCGTCGGAGCCGAGATGGCAATACCGTCAAGCAAAATACAAAGCGGCCTTCCGATACTCTTCTCAGTGACAATTCCAAAGAATCTGCCGCCTTTTTCATCCAGAAAGAAATCGATAGCTCTGCGACCTGTACGATATTCAGTGCCGGGCTGTGCTTTCACGAGTTTCCAGGTTCTACCTGCGACACTGTGCACCATGGCTTCATTCTGCTTGTTACTCGCCAAGACGTATTTCTTTTCACCAAAGGCTGCCACGACCGGTGGACGATTCTCGGCATCCCCTGCTGACCATGTATCAGCTTCTTCTATCTCGCACCAACGATATCTGTTATCAGAAGCGTATTTCGGTCCCTTTTCCCGTAAAGTCTCAACGTATCTGTTCGTTTCACCTTCGTCGACTGCTGGGTGTCCCAGAGTCGGCAGTATTCTAAACTCGAGTATGCCGGCACCTTTTAGCATTCGCTGAAGGTCTTTGGGATCGTCGAGTCTACCCTTGAACGGCCTGTACTCGTCGAAGGCCGCAACCGTCCTGTCAATTTCATTTGCCCGGTCGACAAATTTGGCCTTAAGCCCATCAATCTCCTTGGCTCTTTTGGGTGACTTAGGTGACATTTCTAACACGAAGTCGATCTGGTCCGCAGTCAAATTCAGCTTGTCAATGGCCCGCCTTGCCTGCTCGTATTGGACGTTTTTACCGGTTTCGGGATCGGTCAATTGCTCAACTATGCCGGCCCAGTCTGAATACGTCTTGACGTAATCGGTCAGCAATTCAAGATTACCTTCAGAAGCGAGAAATTCTTTCAGGGATTGTTCTAATTGCTCTGGGCTTAGCTTGGACCAGCCGGCTCTATTTGACTTTACTTTTTCGATGTCGAGTTCAGCCGACAATATCTTTTCCTCCGCGGACTTGAGCTCTGCACTGAGCCGATCTCTTTTATTTTGCAGTTCCTTGCGCTGGTCATAAGCACTGGCGAGAGTTTCAAGAATTTCCAATCGGTTCGGATCATCCTGTGCGAAGTCATTGAAATCTTCAGTTCGTTCGTCGACGGGCTTTTGAAGTGAGCGCAGGATTCTTGCTGGACTTATATTTTTTGCCAGCAGATCGGTCAGGGCCTTTTCATAATCCTCGCGTTTTTCGCGAGTTTCTGCGCTGGCAAGCGGCATCTGTATCTCAAACCGAGTATTACCCTGCGGTCTCCAAATAAGGTTTTGTATGTTGGCAGGGTCTATTCGCCGACGCAGGATGGTTATCATCCTTTGGGCCAGGTCTTTCCGCTCAGCCTCTTCAAGGTCTTGCGTGTCGATTTCATAAATAAGGCTCGTTCCCCCCGCCAGGTCAATGCCAGGCTTTAAGGTCTTGTTGGGAGGATACAGAGTAACAACAGCAAGTATCACTAAAACGATAATTAGAGCAGCCTTCGGCAGTATACTTTTATTCATACTCTTCCTCGTTTATCATACTTTCGATGGTATCAACCAGTGGTTACATAGTCAGCAATAAAAAAGAAAAAACCCAGCACAAATTGAGAGCTAAACATTAACTCTTCTCTTTCGATAAGTTCTTACCGATTGCTGAAGAGGCGATCTTTATTTTCGTATTATTCGACTCATCTATTTTCAGTGTGATTTCATCTCCCTTGACATCCACGATAGTCCCAATAATGCCACCAATAGTCCGGACCCGGTCGTTTTTATCGAGTGTCTGTACCATCTGTTTATGCTGCTGCCGCTTTTTCTGAGGCCCTCTGAAAAGCAGAAGGTACATAACAACAAACATCAAGGCTATCAAAACGAGGTTGAAATAGCCGGGAGTTCTCCGCGTATTAGTTGAGGTTCGGGGAGCATTTGAGTCCGGTACGACTGTAACGGCTTTACCTTCATCGGTCATCGGTTCCGAGACGATGCGTGAAGGTGCCTCGCTGGTATCCCCTTGAGCTAATATCCATACGTTTTTCATTACCGTTTTCCTTTCACTTAGTATCGGAAATTCAAAATAGACTATATAAAATAACCGAGATTGTCAAACTGCAAATGGAAATCATAAAACTGTAACCGGCTTGATCGCACAGCCCGGATACTACCGCGATTGCATTTTCCTCAGCTTCCTGGCTGCCCAGTCGGCAAACTCGTTTCTTTCCAGGCTATGCCTGATTTCAGCCATGAGTCTCTGGTAAAACCTTAGATTGTGCAGAGACAACAGCACCGGGCCGAGCATCTCTCCACAATTGAAGAAATGTCTGATGGCAGATCGCGTGAAATTCATGCAACAATAACAATCACAGTCTTGTTCAATCGGCTCGATTGCGCTTATGTGTTCGCTGTTTCTCAACCTCACAGGACCATCTTTGGTAAAGGCAAAGGCGTTTCTGCCATTTCTGGTAGGCAGAACGCAATCAAACATATCGACACCAGCCTTAACCGCGGCAATAATATCAGAAGGTGTGCCGACACCCATTAGGTAGCGAGGTTTATCCTCAGGTAACAACTGTGCTGTGTGTGTGACAGTTTCTATCATATTATCATGACCTTCGCCTACGCTTAGTCCACCAATTGCATAGCCATCAAAACCGATTCCGATAAGTTCCAAAGCGCAATACGATCGCAACTGCAGATCTATTCCTCCCTGGACAACAGCAAACAACAACTGCCTCGGATTGGCATGTGCTGCTCTGGCGCGTTTGGCCCAATGTATGGTTCTCTCAACAGATGTTCTAAGCAACGCCACATCGGCAGGGAAGGACGCACACTGGTCAAGACACACTATTATGTCGGCACCCAGTCGATTCTGAAGCTCCGTTACGATTTCGGCATTCAAAAATACTTTTGTCCCATCCACATGACTTGCAAACTCAACACCATTATCATCAATCTTCGTCAATGAGCTTAAAGAGAAAATCTGATATCCTCCACTATCTGTAAGTATTGGATAATTCCAGGCCATAAATTTATGCAATCCACCAACCTTCTCAATCGCATCTACGCCTGGCCGTAACAATAAATGGTAGGTATTTCCCAGAATAATTTCAGTGCCGATATCTTTTAGCTGCTGAGGTGTGATGCCCTTTACTGCGCCTGCGGTACCAACAGGCATAAAAGCCGGCGTCTCGACCACACCATGCGACGTAGTCAATACGCCCTGCCTTGCCGCAGAACCCGGATCATTGCTGTGAACTTCGAAGTAACTCATTTCAAACACACGTTACGAATCGCAACCACAATGTAGTGCATGGTCGTTCGGTCATTCTGATCCCCAGATGATGGTGACATCTCAGTAGATGCTTGCGATTTTAGAGCCGGGATAATAATAAGAAAGAATCTCGTCCGAAGTATATCCTTTTCTTGCCATACCCTCTGCACCACACTGGCACATTCCTACACCATGACCCCACCCCCTGCCGGCTGAAAATGTCCATTTGCTATCCCATTTAATAATATGGCAAATTGTACTTTTTATTTTGCTTCCTGTGGGGTCGATCGCAAGACGTAAATCCTCTGCTCGCAGAAAATCGCTTTTACCGGTTGAGCCGACGAGCTTGATTTTCGTCAACCGGCAAAACTTGCCATAGTCGCTCTTCTGAGCAACAGTCATATTTGTAATGTCTCCGAGCTGCTCAAGTTTTGGATAACGTTGCAGTAGGCTCACTGTAACCGTCTCCATATCGAACTGGGCCATGGGCCAGAAAAAGATGCTAAGTCGCGCAACGTCCCTGCAAAACGGACACGGAACCCCCACAAGCGGCGTAAAAGAGTCACCAAATACGCGTTCACTGTTTTCGGTATGGCCGCCACAAATTGAACTGTAGTACGTAGGGAAGATACCTTCGCTGCCGTCAAAATGCTCGCAAACAAGAACACGCCCATACGTTTCATTAATCACATTCCATATCTGAGCCGATTCAGCACTAATGCCGCGATAAACCTGGTTGGCTTGCGTTTTACTGAGGTCCCAAGATCGGTTACGGCCCAAATGTTCCTTGATATACAGGCAATAAGTCCTGGCCACAACTGCTTGAGCCTTGAGCGCTTCCAGCTCCCAGTAATCGGGCATCTCAGCGCCCACTACTCCCGCCAAATACGGCTCGAGAGGGACACGATTTACAACATCAAAAGAACGACCATCTGGATTGGCTATGATTGTCAGTGTGCCTCGATAATCAACACCATTAAGGTTGAATATATGAGGGTCATTAGGATAGATAGTCACTTTTTGCGCTACAAAAGATTGGCCTGCGACAACAATCCGGCCGTTGGATATCTCTATTGCCACTGAAACATCAGGCCTGTCGAATCGAATACGTGTGCTTTGTGTTTGCGAATCGACTTCATCTCCGCTTATGCTAAAGGGCGAAATAGTGCTGAAATAACAATTCGTAACATTATCGAGTAATAGAACCCTGACCCAAAACTCCCGCTCCACATCCATCTGAGGAGTAGATCGCACAATTTGTCTTGGTTTACAGCCAGTAGCTACAATCAATATAAGCAAAAATCCCAAAAGGGCTGCGACTCCGGGAACCCGATATTCGAGATGCCTGCACAAAGCAGAGATGCAGAAGCAAATTATTGAGGGCGGTTTATCAATAGCTCGAAGAGACATCAAAGGCAATCAGCTAATTAATCCAAGCTCCGAAGGGATAGTCCAAGGTCGGTAAGAGACTTTTTAATTTCGTTCAAGCTTGTCACGCCGAAGTTTTTGCAGCCGAGCAGTTCGGCCTCGGTTGTACGAGTCAATTCGCCGATTGAGCGGATATTAAGTTTCTGCAGGCATTTCCGAGCACGCACTGAAAGTTGAAGCTCCTCCACGAACTTATTCAAAAGACCCTGGTCCATACCAGCCTGCTGACTGGAAGTATCTGCATGGGCGAATTGCTTTTCTTCCAAAGCCATGCCAAGGTTCAATCCTTTTACTTCAAGAATGGACTTGATTTCTCGAAGAGAAGTCTCACCAAAGTTTTTATAAGATAGCAGTTCCGGCTCAGTAATGTTTAAGAGATCACCAACTGTATTAATGTTCATTTTCCTGAGGCAGTTTCTGCTGCGAACAGATAACTCAAAATCAGATATTGGGGTCTCGAGAATTTGATTTTTGCGAGTCTTTTTCTTTTCTGTCTCCTCGTCGTAATACATTGTTGTTGAGCTGTCGATATCTTTCCTGAAAAGGATGGCCCTTTGGTGGTTGGGATGAAACTCCAGAACTTTATCGACACACTGAGCTGCTCTGTCAAATTGTCCGGTGTCTTCATAAAGCACAGCCAGGTTCATCATAGCGCTAACGTAAGTCGGACTGGTAGAAGCACATTGCCTATAGTAGTCGATGGCGGCCTCTTCATCACCGGATAAATCACAACGATACGCCAAGTGGAAAAGTGCTCGGTGGTGATTAGGTGACAATTCCAAAGATGTTTTGAAATTGTCCATTGCCTCTTCGTAAAGTCCCTGTGCTTCCTTGAGACGGCCAAGCTGATAGTGGTACTCAGCGCTGACATTTTTAAAATTGGCACACGAATCGAGCTCCCTAGCAGCTGCATCAAAATCATCTGCATGACGATATGTAGCGGCCTTTTCCAGAGTAATACTTAAGGTGTCAGCGCCGCAATTTAGGCTCTTTTGTAGGTTCTCAATAGCCTCATTGAACTTGTGCATCCGGCGAAACGCAAATGCCAAGTACAAGAACTTCTCCTTACAGTCTTCGGACTGTTGCAGTTTTTCAGCCGACTCCTCAAATCTTCCCATGATGTAAAGCCCGATGCCCTGTGCTATTTTCGCTTCCGGCGAGGTTCTGGCCTTATTCTCCTCAAATTGTTCTGTAAATTTTAACTGATTGACCTCGCTAGAGTGAACAAAATGCAAAAGCTCATTAAGCTCATCCAAAGATGGAAGCGTGTCAGCAAATAAATCGATTTGGCGCTCCGTTGCATGTTCCATATAAATCAACTCCCTTGAGTTCTGCCGTTCCTATTTCACTAGCCCTATCGTCCTCTTGGCGATCGAGCATTATAGGCTAATGCCAGGAAATTGCAATAGGTTTATCAAAACTATAGACAAGTTTTGCCGACTGGCTATGTAAGGTGTCGTGGAGGCCCCTGAAGCAATGGTTGGATTCCAACTCCAGTGAAGTCGAATCTACTAAATGGACCATCTCCGGCAAGTTTTAGGAAAATTTTTGACGCTATAACAGGTCCCTTAAACGAACCTCACAGCTACTCAGTAATGGGCCGACGAAATCGACAAGTCATTTTTAGATTTGACGCAGACAACGCTTTAGGGTACTGTAAAGGCTAACAGTAAAAAAACAAGGTTACCACAGCCGGTTTTGTGCATCAAGCTAATCGTGACGCCGTATGGTTTATATCTAAAAGAAAGTCGCGCCCGTAGCTCAATTGGATAGAGTCGCGGACTTCGAATCCGAAGGTTGCAGGTTCGAGTCCTGCCGGGCGCGTTTTTATAGCTTCTTTCCGAAAAACATCTTACGTTTCTGCATGGAATGGCGTTCTACTCGGAAAAGCCCGTTTTTGGGCCGAGTGGATCACTTTTGGATCAGTCAGGTCATCTTCGGGGATTCTTCCTACCAGTTCTGTCTGCACGTTTTGGGCCTTCTGGATGTCTTCGTCTTGCACGCTAAGATAGTATTTCTGCGTGGTTCTAAAGTCACTGTGACCAGATAGTTTCTACACTACATGAACTGGCAGCTTTCTCGCCCAGTTTGCTGCTAAAACCTGTTTTCCTGTTTCAGTAAGCGCTTTCGCCATTTCTTTTACTTCGGTCTCGCCGCCTGTGTGAAAAACTGTAGCGCATCCCCCACACCCAACGAGAACAACCTTTTCCTCACCTTCTAAGTACTCGAGAATTTCCTCTATCAGTTTTTGAGTTTGGCCAATCATTTTTATTTTGTCCTTTTTATTCCATGCTCGTTTTCAGGAGCTAATTCATCCACAAAAACATCAGAGTTCATAAAATCTATCTCGTTTATTTTTGCTCGCAAACTTTTACTTTCTCCCG